>NZ_JACRTG010000034.1 GCF_014385195.1 Paratissierella segnis | reverse complement strand
AATAAAGCTGCGCTAATCGGATATTATGCGTTATAAATACGTGAGCGGAATGCGGTGAAAGTCGCACGTTCCGTTCTTAGGAGGGGGAAGGATTGAGAAGTCACTCCCCTATCCGACAGGTGTAAAAATTGAAGGACTGAAGCGATTTATAGTATGAATTGCTATTTGAAAATACTACATTAGTCAGAAATCCAGTGAATGAGAAGAGTAAGAACGTAACTGAGGAATATCATTTATACTGAGAGGGACGATGTGTAGGAATTTTATGGTAGAGAGAGGAGTAACAACAAATGGAATTAATGGAAGAGATACTAACAAGGGAAAATCTAAACCAAGCTTACAAAAAGGTAGTAGCCAATAAAGGAGCAAGTGGGGTAGATGGAGTTACTGTTGAAGAATTGGGAAGATATATCAAGGAGAATAAGGAAACAATTATAAATTCACTTAGAAACAAGACTTACTTTCCCGAACCGGTAAGACGAGTATATATACCTAAAGCAAACGGAAAACAAAGAGCTTTGGGAATACCAACAGCGTTAGACAGAACAATACAGCAAGCAGTAGCACAACCAATATCAAATATCTATGAGAAAGTATTTAGTGAATACAGCTACGGCTTCCGCCCAAATAGAAGTTGTCATGATGCAATAAGGCAAGCACTTAAATATCTAAATAATGGATATGAATGGGTAATAGATATAGATATTGAGCAATTCTTTGATAAAGTAAATCATGATAAATTAATCCAAATTCTTAGAGAACAAGTAAATGATAAGGACGTTCTAAACCTTATACGTAAATATTTGAGAGCAGGCGTAATGGAGAAAGGAGTTATCAAAGCTACCAAGACTGGAGTACCCCAAGGCGGACCAATTTCAGTAATACTTTCAAATGTGTATCTTGACAAGCTGGATAAAGAGTTAGAAGTTCGAGGTTTGCGTTTTGTAAGATACGCAGATGACGTGCTGATATTCACTAAAAGTGAAATGGCAGCGAATAGAGTTATGACCTCTATATCAAGCTGGATTGAAAGGAAGCTATTTCTAAAGGTAAATGCAACAAAATCCAAGGTATGCAGACCAATGAGAAGTAAGTATTTAGGCTTCACATTCCTAAAGAATGGTGGGCAGTGGAAGGTAAAACCTACAAATGAGAAGAAAGCGAAGCTATATCAAGCTGTACGTGAGTATCTCAAAAGGGGAAAAGCAATTGCAAGACCACTAGCAGTAACTTTTAAAAGAGTAAATCAAATGGTCATGGGTTGGATAAATTACTTCCATATTGGTATAATGAAAGAATTTATAGGGAAATTTGGTCAATGGTTAAGGCATAAAATAAGAGTAATTATAATAAAGCAATGGAAAAGGCCAAAGACCATTTTCAAGAACCTGTCTTTCTTAAACAGGAAATTCAAGAATGGATTTGATGAAGAAAGTATTTTCAAAGTTGCTAATGCAAGATTAGGTTGGTACAAAAGATGTAGCATGAATGTAGTAAATTACATTCTTAATCCCACATTACTTGAAACAAAAACAAAGGAAAGAGCTGGTCTGCTCAATCCTTTGAATTATTATCTAAGAAAAGTTGGAATATAAATTGTAGAGCCGTATACGAGACCCGTACGTACGGTTCAACGAGAGGGGAATAACTCATAGCAGTTATTTCTCTACTCTATTACTTTTGTCGATTCTATGTTATATTAGTACATGAGAGGAGAGGTAATATGGATTATAAATTGATAGCCATTGATATGGATGGTACTTTGCTCAACAGTAAAAATGAAATCTCGGAAAATAATATGAAGGCTATAAGGGAAGCAACAGAAAAAGGAATACATATAGTATTATCAACAGGTAGAATATTATCATCTGCAGAGTTTTATGCTGATTCAATGAATCTATCTAGCTATATTTTGGCAAGCAATGGAGCTGTAATTAGTGACGGAGAAAAAAATATTATTTACAGGGTTCCAATCAATAAGGGTTCAGTAAAAGAGGTTATGAGACTAGGTAGAAAACACAATGTATATTATCATTTTTATGATGAGACTAAGTTTTATACAAACAACTATATTGATGAAATATATGAATTTTATAACCCAAGATTTCAAAAGCAAGCAGGGCAAAAAATTGGATTAATTGTCTTTAAAGATGATGAAGAAATTCTTGAAAGAGAAGATATAAATGCATACAAGTTCTTGTTTTTAGATGATGATAGGGAAAAACTTAATGGTCTAAAACAAGAATTATTAAATACCAAAGGAATCAATGTATCTACTTCATGGTTTAATAATGTAGAAGTAATGTCAGATCAAGTTTCAAAGGGATTAAGTTTGAAGTATCTTTGCAATATGTTAAATATCAATAGGGAAAACACTATAGCTATAGGGGATAACGAAAACGACCTATCCATGATTGAATTTGCAGGATTAGGTGTTGCAATGGGCAATGGAGAGGATATAGTCAAGAAAAATGCTGATATTATTACGGATACAAATGACAATGACGGTGTTAGTAAGATTATTGAACAATATGTTTTAAAATAGGGGATGACGATTAAGTGGCTTTAAACATAGTATTGGTTGAACCGGAGATTCCACAAAATACCGGTAATATAGCTAGAACTTGCGCTCTGACAAAATCAACACTGCATCTGGTCAGACCTTTTGGTTTTGAGGTAGATGACAGATATCTTAAACGTGCAGGTTTAGATTACTGGCATCTGGTAGATATTTATTATTATGATAGTTTTGATGAGGTATTGGAAAAATACTCCAATAATAATTTTTACTATGCTACTACCAAAGCTAATAATACTTACACGGATTTCAGCTATAGAGATAATTCGTTTTTTGTATTTGGAAAGGAAACGAAAGGATTGCCGGAGGAATTGTTAGGAAAAAATATGGATAAATGTATAAGAATACCAATGATACCGGAATTAAAAAGATCCTTAAACCTTGCAAATTCTGTAAATATTATTCTGTTTGAAGGGTTAAGACAATTAGATTTTCCTAATTTAAAATAAGAAAAAGTTTTAGTCCATTGCTAGATATATCAATGTATATGTATTAGGTAAATTTAAGCAGTTTGCTATCTTTTGCTTGTATTTATCTTAAGTTTAATATATAATATTATTAGAAACGTGAAATATATAACAAAATAAGGATATAAGTAGTGTATCTATTACTTAAGACAGATTCATCGATGCTTAAAATATAATATTCTGAAGGAAGATTACGGGAGAGACTTATATAGCACCGAAGGAGTAATTTATAGAATTGCCAATCTATATTGAATCTCACAGGTAAAAGGACCGTAATTGGACAGAACTCTGGAAAGCGAAAAGCACCGAAGGAGCAATCTAAAATTTAGAGAATCTCTCAGGTAAAAATACAGAGTAAATAGGCTTTAAGTCTATTTACTCTGTATTTTTTTATTTATGCCTCAACAACTCTTCGCTCTTCACTTTTAGCTCTTCATTATTCACTATCTTTTTAATTGTGAACTGAGAATTGTGAATTGTTTAAAGGCAGCATAATCACTGCTTATGTCATCCTGAGATATCGGTATAAGCTTTACCTATGAAGGATCTCCTCTTTTCATCGTGAATTGTGAACTGTGAATTGTGAATTGTGAATTGTGAATTGTGAATTGATTTTGTTATTATCTTTCGAATTGGGTAAAAATAAAAAGAGATAAAAACTTTAATAGATTTAAAGTGGAAATTAAAGAGGAGGGAGTATGTTTATGAGTTATGATGTTGTAATTATAGGAGCAGGTCCGGCAGGCCTTTCTGCAGGTTTATATGCAGCAAGAGCGAGACTTAAAACTCTTATAATCGAAAAAGAAAATGCTGGTGGACAAATTGTCGGAACAGCTGAAGTTGATAATTACCCCGGTTCAATTGAAAATGCAACAGGTCCATCGTTGGTTAATAGAATGGTTCAACAGGCTGAAGCATTTGGTGCAGAAAAAATAGGGGACAATATTATCGAAGTAGATTTTTCCGGCGATATTAAGGTTTTAAAAGGTGAAAAGCAAACATATGAAGCCAAATCGGTAATTATAGCAACCGGTGCTGTTCCAAGACCTATGGGTTGTTCCGGGGAAAAAGAGTTGACCGGAAGAGGAATATCATATTGCGCTACATGTGATGCGCCATTTTTCGAGGATTTAGAAGTTTATGTAATAGGTGGTGGTGATGCAGCGGTAGAAGAAGCTATTTACCTTACTAAATTTGCACGAAAGGTTACAATAGTTCATAGAAGAGATGAATTAAGAGCAGCTAAATCCATCCAAGAAAAGGCATTTAAAAATGAAAAAATCGATTTTCTATGGAATACTGTAGTAACCGAAGTAAAAGGTGAAGGCTTATTGGAATCCATAACCGTCAAGAATGTAAAAACCAGTGAAGAGAGAGAGATAGCGGCGGATGAAGACGATGGAACATTTGGTGTTTTTGTATTTATTGGTTATGATCCGGCTACAAAAGTATTTGATGGTTTAATCAATATGACAGGTGGATATATTATCACGGATGAAAATATGAAGACGAATGTGGATGGAGTATTTGCAGCAGGTGATAACAGAGTTAAGGCTTTGAGGCAAGTGGTAACTGCAACTGCTGACGGTGCTATTGCGGCAACGCAGGCTGAAAAATATATAGAAGCAAAATTTAATTAGGGAGATGGGATTAGAATGATAGAATTAAACAAAGAAAATTTTGAACAAGAAGTATTGAAATCAGAAGGGTATGTTTTGGTTGATTATTGGAGTCCGTCTTGTGAACCATGCAAAGCGCTTATGCCTCATGTTCATGAATACGAAAACACCTATGGAGACAAAATAAAATTTGCATCTTTGGATATTACTATTGCAAGGAGACTTGCTATATCTCAAAAGGTATTAGGATTACCTGTTATAGCCATTTATAAAGATGGAGAAAAGATTGATTCTGTAGTCGCAGATGATGCAAATCCAAAATCAGTAGAAGGTATGTTAAAGAAGTATTATTAAGGTTTTAATTCTGGGTAACAGAATTAGGATATATTTATTAAATTAAGAGGAGGTGAAAATATGCGTCTTGAATTAGGTTATGTTCTAATTAATGATGTTCAATTCGGTGAAGTGACCAAAATTGAAAAGGGTGTTTTGTTTGTTAATAAATCCGAATTAATCAATTTGATAAAAGAAGATGAACACCTTAAGTCAGTAGATGTTGAAATCGCTAGACCAGGTGAAAGCGTTAGAATTACGCCGGTAAAGGATGTAATAGAGCCGAGGGTTAAACTTGAAGGTGAAGGGGGAATATTTCCCGGAGTATTATCCAAGGTTCAAACAGTAGGTTCAGGAAAGACCAATGTTCTAAAGGGCTGTGCAGTTGTAACCACTGGAAAGATAGTGGGATTCCAAGAAGGAATCATAGATATGACTGGACCTGGAGCAGACTATACTCCTTTTTCAAAATTGAACAATGTTGTTTTAGTTTGTGAACCGATAGATGGTTTAAAACAACATGATCATGAAAGAGCAATCAGATTTGCAGGACTAAAAGCCACTCAATACCTTGCTGAAGCAGCTATAGATATAGAAGCTGATACTGTTGAGGTCTATGAAACATTGCCTTTATTACAAGGGATAAATGCTTACCCTGATCTACCGAAGGTAGCTTATGTTCTTATGCTTCAATCACAAGGTCTGATGCATGATACTTATGTATATGGTGTCGATGCTAAACAGATTGTACCGACAGTCCTCTATCCTACAGAATTGATGGATGGGGCAATAATCAGCGGAAACTGTGTATCAGCATGTGATAAAAACACAACATATCATCATTTGAACAATCCTGTAATCCATGATCTTTTTAAACAACATGGGAAAGAGATAAACTTTGTCGGTGTTATTATAACTAACGAAAATGTCTACCTAGCAGATAAAGAAAGATCATCTGATTGGGCTGCTAAAATAGCAGAATTTATGGGCTTAGATGGTGTTATAGTTTCTCAAGAAGGCTTTGGCAACCCGGATACCGACCTTATTATGAATTGCAAAAAGATAGAAGCTAAGGGTATCAAAACAGTAATAATTACTGATGAATACGCAGGCCGTGACGGTGCAAGTCAATCATTGGCGGATGCAGACAAAGCTGCTGATGCGGTTGTTACTGGAGGCAATGCAAATGAAGTTATTGTACTTCCTCCTATGGATAAAGTTATAGGAACTCTTGATTACAGTGATATTATAGCCGGAGGATTTGACGGAAGTCTGTCCAAAGACGGTACAATTACAGTTGAAATTCAGGCTATAACAGGCGCTACAAATGAAATGGGATTCAACAAGATGTCAGTTACAGGATTTTAAATACAAAAAATTTATGGAAAGGAAGTGTGAATATGGCAATTTTTGATGCTAATAGAAAAGTTATCATCATTGGAGATAGGGATGGAATTCCGGGACCGGCCATAGAAGAATGTATCAAAAATACATCTGCGGAAGTTGTATTTTCAGCCACAGAATGCTTTGTCTGAACGGCCGCAGGTGCTATGGATTTGGAAATCCAAGGAAGGGTTAAAGATTTAACCGAAAAATATGGAGCAGAAAATATGGTTGTAATTATCGGAGGTGCTGAAGCCGAAGCAGCAGGTCTTGCCGCAGAAACAGTTACAGCTGGTGATCCAACTTATGCCGGGCCTTTAGCAGGAGTGGTTTTGGGACTTAGGGTATATCATGCAGTAGAAGAAGAATTTAAAAATGAAGTAGATCCAGAGGTCTATGATGAGCAAATTGGTATGATGGAAATGGTACTCGACGTAGATGAAATTTCAAAAGAAGTAAGCACTATGAGAAATGAGTACAGTCAATATAAAGATTAATAAACCCAAATTAAATAGGAGAGAGGGGGGAAATCGGTGGCAAAATATAGAGTAGTACACTATATAAATCAATTTTTTGCAGGTATTGGCGGTGAAGAAAAAGCCGGCCACAGGCCTGAGGTTAGAGAAAAAATTGTTGGACCTGGTCTTGCATTAAATGCAGGGTTTAAAGGAGAAGCTGAGATAGTTGCTACTGTTGTCTGTGGAGATAGTTATTTTAATGAAAACTTGGAAGAAGCTAAAAAAGAAATATTGGGAATGGTCAAAAAATATAACCCGGATTTATTTGTAGCAGGGCCTGCATTTAATGCCGGAAGATATGGTGTTGCCTGTGGAACTATAGCCGATGCTGTTCAAAGCGAATTAGGTATACCTTCCATATCCGGTATGTATATTGAAAATCCGGGCGCCGATATGTTCAAAAGCAAAACATATATAATATCCACAAGAGATAGTGCAGCAGGTATGAGAGATGCAGTCGCAAAATTGGTACCATTAGCCTTGAAACTAGTCAAGAAAGAACCTATAGGATCTCCGGAGGAAGAAGGTTATCTGGAAAGAGGTATCAGGAAGAATTATTTCGCTGAACAAAGGGGTTCCGAAAGAGCTGTTGATATGCTTATCAATAAGCTCAAAGGCGAAGAATTCACAACTGAATATCCAATGCCCAATTTTGATAGAGTTGAGCCAAATTCTGCGATTAAAGTATTGAATGAGGCAACTATTGCGCTTGTAACATCAGGTGGTATCGTTCCAAAAGGGAATCCTGATCATATTGAAGCGTCTTCTGCTTCTAAATATGGGAAATATGATATTGAGGGAATAGAAGATTTAACAGAAGATACTTTTGAAACAGCTCACGGTGGTTATGATCCCGTTTATGCCAATAAAGATGCGGATAGAGTTTTACCGGTGGATGTGTTAAGAGACCTTGAAAAAGAAGGTAAAATCGGTAAGCTTCATAGGTACTATTATGCTACTGTTGGTAACGGTACATCAGTTGCCAACGCGAAAAGCTATGCAGCCGAATTTAGTAAAGAATTAAAACAAGACGGAGTAGACGCAGTTATCTTGACCTCCACCTGAGGCACCTGTACACGTTGCGGCGCAACCATGGTAAAAGAGGTTGAAAGAGCTGGTATTCCGGTAGTTCATATATGTACCGTTGTTCCAATTTCACTTACGGTAGGAGCAAATAGAATAGTTCCTGCAATTGCAATTCCTCATCCTTTAGGAGATCCAAAATTAGATCCTAAAGATGAGAAGGCTTTAAGAAGGAAACTTGTAGAAAAGGCTTTAGAAGCTCTTTGTACAGAAGTTGACGGTCAAACAGTATTTGATAAGTAATTTCATAAAAACTTTAAATGGGTGATTTAAAAATTAATCACCCATTTGTTAAGTTAGATGTTATTAAACTCAAAATTTGGAGGTGGATATAAATGAGTTATCCGACAATAAAAGGGGCTTCGTATATACTGGTACATGCTCCGGATATGGTTTTAAACAATGGTACTACACAAACTACGGAGAAATATTTGCACCCTGATTCAGAATATTTAAAAAATCTGCCAAGTCATTTAAGAACTTATGAGGAGGCAGTCAATTATCTGCCAAATCAAGTGTATATAGGAAATCATCATCCTGATGAATTAAGAAAATATGAGCAGCCTTGGCATGATAAAAAAATTGAAGGAGCTACGCGAGAAGGAAGATTTGGCGAAATAATGCCTCAAGACGAATTCATAGGAATGATGAAAATCGTAGATTCTTTTGATCTGGTAAAGCTATCGGTTGAATTTACAAAAGATGTAAAAGCAAAGCTTATAAAGCATCCTTTAATTACAGACGAAATGGTAGCAAATTTAAAACAAGGCGAGACATTGTCAGATATTGAAGGGCTTATACAAGAGCATGGTGCTGAGGGATTGTTTTTCAACGGGAAATTGGTGGGATGCGTAAAAAGAGCCCATGATGTAGATCAAAACTTAAATGCTCATGTCCTGTTTGAAAATCTTGTCTCAAAGGCAAGCGGTGTTTTAGCAGCGCTTCATTTATTAGATAAAAATGACATAATTCCTGATGAGATAGATTATGTAATTGAATGCTCTGAGGAAGCATGCGGCGATATGAACCAAAGAGGAGGAGGCAACTTCTCTAAAGCTATAGCAGAAGTCGCAGGCTTGATTAATGCTTCAGGCTCCGATATAAGAGGCTTCTGTGCTGCTCCTATTCATTCAATTATATCTGCAGCATCTTTAGTAAAGGCGGGTACTTTTAAAAAAGTAATGATTGTCTCAGGAGGCTCAACAGCTAAATTGGGTATGAATGGCAAAGATCACGTAAAGAAGGATTTGCCTATATTAGAAGATGTAATTGGCGGATTTGCAATGGTAATAGCTGAAAATGATGGAGAAAACCCTATACTAAGGACGGATTTGGTTGGTAAACACAATGTAGGGACGGGATCATCACCACAGGCTGTTATCACATCATTGGTTACGGACCCATTAGATAGGGGGAATTTAAAAATAACAGATATAGACAAATTTTCTGTAGAAATGCAAAATCCTGATGTAACCAAACCTGCAGGTGCAGGAGACGTACCAAATGCCAACTACAAGATGATTGCTGCTCTGGGTGTTAAGAGAGGAGAGTTGGAAAGAAGTGGCATCAATGATTTTATATTAAATCATGGTATGGAAGGTTGGGCGCCTACACAGGGGCATATTCCTTCCGGTGTTCCTTATATAGGATTTGGAAGAGAAGATATCTTAAAGGGGAAAATAGATAAGGCAATGATTATAGGAAAGGGTAGTTTGTTCCTGGGAAGGATGACTAATCTATTTGACGGTGCATCTATTGTAATGGAAAAGAACCCAGGAAATATCCAAGAAGAAAAGGGCGTTTCAGAGGAAGAAATTAGAAGATTAGTTGCAGAAGCCATGAGGGATTTTGCTTCACATCTACTGAAAGATTAGAGGTGATCATATGTCTGAAAACAATGTTAAAGACATGATTGGCAAGGTTTTTAATGATATTGCCAATTCCTTGGAAACAGGAAGATTTGGAGAAAGAGTTCGTGTAGGTATTACTACTTTTGGTAGTGAATTAGGTATTGAGAATATAGTAAAAGGCGCTGAAATAGCTCAAAAAAGAGATGATGGATTAGAAGTAGTGCTTATAGGAGAAAAGGTGGATTCAAAGCTTACTCAAGAGATAGTAAAAACAGATGAAGAAGGATATAAAAAGATGGAGGAACTCCTTGACAAAGGTGAAATAGGTGCGTGTGTAACTCAGCACTACAGTTTTCCGATTGGGGTTTCTACAGTAGGCAAAGTTATAACTCCGGGATTTGGAAGAGAGATGTTTATAGCAACAACTACCGGGACCTCTTCATCTCATAGAGTAGAGGCAATGGTGAAGAATGGCATTCATGGAATAATAGCCGCAAAAGCTATGGGTATTGAGAATCCCGCTGTAGGTATATTGAATGTCGATGGGGCAAGACAAGTTGAAAGAATTTATAAGGAGCTAATATCAAAAGGTTATTCCATAAACTTTACTGAGTCCCAAAGAGCAGATGGCGGAGCGGTAATGAGAGGGAATGATCTGTTGATAGGAACTCCCGATGTGATGATTACAGACACCTTAACCGGCAATATATTGATGAAAGTTTTCTCCTCATTTACAACAGGAGGAAGTTTTGAATCTCAAGGCTACGGATACGGTCCCGGAATTGGAGAAGATTATGATAGAACAATTTTAATCTTGTCCAGAGCATCCGGTACACCGGTAGTTGCTAATGCCATTTCTTATGCGGCTGATCTTCTTCGAGGGAACCTAGGCAAATTTGCAAAAGAAGAGTTTGAAAAAGCAAATAAGGCAGGGTTAAGTGAAATTCTAAAAAATTCAAACAAGGAAGTTAAGAAAGAGGAAATTGGGCAAGAAATAATCGCTCCCCTAAAGGAAACAGTAACCGGGACTATTGAAGGTATAGATATAATGGAATTGGAAGATGCGGTTAAAGTATTGTGGAAAGAAGGTATCTATGCTGAATCGGGAATGGGATGTACCGGACCTATAGTTATGGTAAACGAAAATAGGATAAATGAATCCTTAAAATTTTTAGCCAAAGCAGGCTATGATGTAGGAGAACCTGAAGACTGCTAGTACCTCCTCTAGCAGTTCTTCACTCTTAGTTCTTAGTTCTTATTTCTTCACTATCTTTTCAATTGTGAATTGTGAATTGTGAATTGTGAATTGAATTAAGTTGTGCATTATGCATTGTTTACCAATTTTGTAGTTGTATTATTCTGACGGAAATAGTATAATTAATAGGCAGATAATAATTTATTTTTTATAAAAATTAGGGGGGTAAAAAATGAAAAAAACTCTATCCATTGCAATTGCCATTATGCTGGTATTTACTAGCTTGGTTGGATGTTCTAAAGCACCTGTAGATAATGGTGGAAATCAAGAGCCAACAGGCAATGGTGATGACCAAGGTACATCAAGTGATGGTTATGAAATTGCTTTAATCACAGACAAAGGTAATATAGATGACAAATCATTTAACCAAGGTTCTTGGGAAGGCGTAGTAGCATTTGCAGAAGAAAACAACATTACACATAACTATATCAAACCAGAAGAGGCATCTGATGCCGGCTATTTAGCAGCAATTGATTTGGCAATCCAAGGTGGAGCAAAAGTTGTTGTAACTCCGGGATTTCTTTTTGAAGTTCCAATCTTTGAAGCTCAGACAAAATATCCTGATGTAAAATTTATACTTCTTGATGGTGCTCCACATTCAGCAGATTATTCTGAAGCAGAAACGAAAGAAAATGTTGCAAGTATTCTTTATGCTGAAGAACAATCAGGATACCTTGCAGGTTATGCAGCAGTCATGGATGGGATGACTAAAATAGGTTTCATGGGTGGCATGGCGGTACCGGCAGTACAAGCTTTCGGATATGGATATCTTCAAGGCGCTGAAGGTGCAGCAAAAGAACTAGGGCTTGAAGATGGAGCCATTAAGGCAATCTATCACTATACAGGAAACTTTGACGAAAATGATACAAACAAAGCGACTGCTAAGACAATGTTCCAAGAAGGAGCAGAAGTAGTATTCGGTTGCGGTGGCTCAGTTGGTAAATCAGTAATGTCAGCAGCTAATGAATCTAACGGTAAGGTTATAGGCGTTGACGTAGACCAAAGATATGACAGTGAAACAGTCATTACATCAGCTACAAAAGGTCTTGCAGCTTCCGTAATAAGCGTATTGGAATCAATCTACAAAACCGATAGCTGGGCAACATATGCTGGCAAAACAACAGTATTTAGCGCCGAAAACGATGGTGTAAGTCTTCCTACAACTGTAATAGGCGAACCAAATACAGATGCATTTGATAGATTTGAAAAATTCACAAAAGACGATTACGAAAAAGTATACAAGACATTAGTAGATGGAAGCGTAAAGCCTATTCGTGAAATAGAAGTTGAAGATCCATCAGGAAATGCAACTGCTGAAGAACTTACAACTCAATTAAATCTCGTAAAGGTTTCAGTAACTACTAGATAGTTTAAAAATTATTTGACATAGGCTTGCCTTATGCAAGTAGGTTATTAATGGGGGAGTCAAAATTCCCCCATTTTTTAATACCTTAATAAAGAGGAATCTTCTCTTTTAAGATTCTAAAGAATGATTCTACCGATTATGAACTGTGAATTATAAAAATATAATTAAGAGAAGAGGTTACCGTGGAAAATTATATTATTGAAATGCTTAATATAACAAAAAAATTCCCGGGTATTATTGCTAACGACAATATTACCTTAAAATTAAAAAAGGGAGAAATTCATGCTCTTCTAGGAGAAAATGGGGCTGGAAAATCAACACTTATGAGTGTACTTTTTGGACTCTATCAAGCTGAAGAAGGAGAAATACGTAAAAATGGACAAGTTGTTAAGATAAACAATCCCAATGATGCTAATGAGCTTGGAATAGGTATGGTTCATCAACATTTTAAACTAGTAGAGATTTTTACCGTGCTTGAAAATATTATATTGGGAGTTGAACCGAACACCGCAGGCTTTTTGAAAAAGAAGGAAGCACGGGAAAAGGTTATTAATTTGAGCGAAAAATATGGGCTAAGGGTTGATCCCGATGAGCTGATTGAAGATATAACTGTAGGTATGCAACAAAGGGTGGAAATTCTTAAAATGCTCTACAGGGACAATGAAATATTGATTTTTGATGAGCCTACTGCTGTTTTAACTCCTCAAGAAATAAAGGAAATTCTTCAGATTATGAGAGATTTTGCAGAAGAGGGTAAATCAATTTTGTTTATAACTCATAAACTAAATGAGATAATGGAAGTAGCAGACAGATGTACAGTCCTTCGTAAGGGTAAATGCATGGGAACTGTAAATATTAATGAAACAAGTAAAGAAGAACTTTCCAGAATGATGGTAGGAAGAAATATTACATTTAGTGTTCATAAAGACGAGGTTAAGACAGGCGATGTTACACTTTCTGTTAAAAACCTAACTGTAGCATCAAAAACTCATAAAAATAATGCTGTTAAGAACGTATCCTTTGACGTAAGAGGCGGTGAGATCCTCTGTATTGCAGGGATTGACGGCAATGGTCAAACTGAATTTGTAAATGCATTAACAGGACTTGATAAAGTAAGCTCAGGAGCTATAAAGCTCTGTGGTGAAGATATTACCAAATCATCTATAAGGAGACGTTCTATATTGGGGATGAGTCATATTCCGGAAGATAGGCACAAATATGGACTAGTGCTTGACTACAAACTGGGTCAAAATTTGGTTTTACAAAGATATTGGCAGAAGGATTTCCAAAAATCCGGATTTATAAAATTTGATGCAGTTAGAGAATATGCTGAAAAACTTATAGATGAATTTGATATTAGAAGCAGCCAGGGACCGGATACAATAGCTAGAAGTATGTCAGGAGGCAATCAACAAAAAGCAATTGTTGCGAGAGAAATAGACAAGGAGCCTGAACTTCTTGTTGCAGTTCAGCCTACAAGGGGGTTGGATGTAGGAGCTATAGAATATGTACACAAACAGCTGGTTGCAAGGCGTGACGCCGGAAAAGCTGTACTTTTGGTATCATTGGAGTTGGACGAAGTTATGGATGTAAGTGATAGAATACTGGTAATGTATGAAGGGGAAATTGTAGGAGAACTGGACCCTAAGATTGCTACTGTAGAAGAGCTTGGGCTTTACATGTCAGGCGCAAAACGTGATGTGGTAAAGGAGATTAACGATGGGGGAAAATAATCAAGTTGTTAAAAATAAATTTAATTTAAAACGTATAACACACAGTAAGGGATTTTCTTCATTGACGTCTGCTTTAATAGCAATACTTCTGGGATTATTATTTGGTTTAATAGTAATGATTTTTGCCAAACCCGATAGCGCTTGGGCTGGCTTTAAATTCATAGTCTTAGGAGGATTTAAGCGTATTGGAGATGTATTTTATTTTGCTACACCAATATTGATGACAGGTCTTTCCGTTGGATTTGCTTATAAAATTGGACTGTTCAATATAGGAGCTTCCGGACAATATACAATGGGTATGTTCTTTGCTCTTTATGTTGGATTTATGTTTGATTTGCCGGGGAACAGTCATTGGATAGTTGCTGTTTTGGCAGGAATGTTAGGAGGCATGCTTTGGGGATTTATCCCCGGATTTTTCAAAGCATTCTTAAATGTAAACGAAGTAATTACATCTATAATGTTTAATTATATTGGTATGTATTTAGTCGATATGTGGGTTCAAGGCAGCTCAGTAATGTATGTAGCTACAAAAACCAGAACAAATTATTTACCAACTGATGTACAGATTCCGTCGCTTGGGATAAAGGGCTCAAATGTCAATTATGGAATTGTTTTGGCAATTGCTATTGGAATCATTTTGTACATTGTTTTAGAAAAGACCACCTTTGGATATGAACTAAAAGCAACCGGTTATAATAAATTTGCCAGTGAATATGCAGGAATGAAAGGTAAAAGAAATACTATAATCACAATGTTAATTGCCGGAGGATTGGCGGGTCTAGGCGGTGCTTTTGCAATACTTGCTCCTTCAGGTATTGCAGGCAGTAGTATGACATATGAGCCTATTAATATAATAGCGCCGGCCGGATTCAACGGTATTGCGGTTGCGCTATTAGGAAATTCGCATCCTATAGGGACTATTTTTTCCTCTATATTTATATCCCATATACAGCGTGGAGGAACTCTTGCAAGCCTTGTAGGCTTTAAACCTGAGATAATTGATGTGGTAATTTCCGTAATTATTTATTTTTCAGCATTTGCCGCGATTGTGAGCACAGCCTTTGGAGGAATTATAAAAAAATTTGTTGGAAAGAAAAAAATTGATGATAATTCCAAGCATAATATAAACGAGGATTCTTTGGTTGAAAAATCCGATAATAATATAAAGGGGGCAGAATAATGGATACTGTATATTATTTAATACAAAATATGCTTCCTGTAGCAATGCCATTACTCCTTGTTGCATTAGGAGGTATGTTCAGTGAAATCGGAGGAATAGTAAATATAGCGCTTGAAGGTATAATGCTGTTTGGAGCATTCTTTGCTACGTTATTTGTGTATTTCGTACAGGATTTGGGATTAAGCCCTCAAACTGTTTTATTGTTAGGGATGCTGATTGCAGCAGCTGCAGGATTGATTTATTCATTGCTCTTATCTTTTGCCGCTGTCACGATGAAAGCAGATCAAGTTATTACAGGAACTTCATTGAACATGCTGATTCCTGCAGTAATACTTTTGGTTTCAAAGATGTTTTTTATGAGTGATGGGATAACGACAAATATGAATTTTTATATTAAGGAATTTCCGGTTTTGGGAAAAATTCCGATATTAGGCAAGATGTTTTTCCAAAGGACCTATCTTACAGTTTTTATCAGTTTAGTTTTTCTCATAATTGCAATAATCATATTCTATAAGACTAAATTTGGGCTTAGGCTACGTGCTTGCGGGGAACATCCTCAGGCAGCTGATTCAGTAGGAATCAATGTGACTAAGATGAGATATTTAGGGACATCTTTGTCCGGTATTTTTGGAGGAATTGGTGGATTTTTCTACTGTGTAGGTGTAATGGATGGAAATGTTAATGGGCATACAGGGGTAGCAGGCTTTGGGTTTTTAGCTTTAGCGGTTATGATTTTCGGGCAGTGGAAGCCCATAAAGATTTTTTTTGCATCCTTGTTCTTTGCGTTTTTAAGAACCTTAGCTTATTCGGTATCCCTCATACCATTTTTATACAATTTGGGTATCAACCAAAACTATTATAAGATGATGCCTTATTTAGCTACAATGATAGTTCTTGCATTTACATCTAAGAAATCACGGGCGCCTAAAGCAGAGGGTGTGCCATATGATAAGGCGCAGAGATAGAAAAATTCAACTAACAGTGAATAACGAATAGTGAACAGTGAGTAAAGAACATAGTAAATAAATCAAAATAAAAGAAGAGGAGATTTTTCTAAAGAATATTAGTTTGTCTATAGAAGAAACTCCTCTTTTAAATTGTGCATTGTGAATTGTGAATTGTGCATTGTGAATTGATTTAGATTGTGAATTGCTTTTACAATTGTATTTTGATTTGATATAATAATATTAGGAAGAGGTGAGTAGATTGAGGCTTAGCTATAATTTAAACCTAGAGCAAACCCAAAAATTAATAATGACACCGGAACTTAGACAGGCTATACAATTACTTCAATATACTAGCCTTGAATTAAATGAATATATATTGAAAGAATTAGAAGAAAACCCAATGCTTGAATTAGAGCAACCTATAATGGAAACTGAAAAAGTCGAACTCAGCGAACCGGATAAAGAAATAGATATCGACTGGAAAGAATACTTTGAAAAATACGACGATATCAGCTATAAACCTGAAATAGATAAAAACATTAAAGAATATAATTATGAATCCTTCGTAAGCTATATGCCTACGTTAAAAGAGCATTTAATATCCCAATTGCGTCTTATAGATATTGATGATAGAAAATTTAAAATATGTGAATATATTATTCAAAACATAGATGATAACGGATATCTTGAAACTGATATTTCTGAAATAGCAAAGACTTTGAACGAAGATACAGGTAAAGTAGAAGCTATGCTTAAGATTATACAAGGATTTGATCCGATTGGAGTGGGAGCGAGAGACCTTGAGGAATGCTTATTTCTTCAAGTAAAGGAATATAATTATCCGATCATAGAAGATTTGATAAAAAATCATCTTAAGGATATCGCTTTCAACAAAATGACTAAAATAGCAAAAGAAATGGAATTGAGTCTAGAGGACTTACAAAAAGCATGTGATTTTATTAAAAAGCTAGAACCCAAGCCGGGGAGAACATATGGTGGAAATTCAAATGAAGTAAAATATATTGTACCGGATGCAACTATAAAATACTTAGATGGCGAATATATAATTATTGTAAACGATTATACAGGTCCGAGGCTAAATATAAATAATTTTTATAAAAACTTACTTAAAGATGGCGGGGATAAAGAAACTACAGAATTTTTACAAGAAAAACTTAATTCTGCAACATGGATAATTAAAAGCATAGATCAAAGGAGACAAACTATTTATAAAGTTGTAGAATCCATTTTGAAACATCAAATGGCCTTTTTTGAAAAGGGTGAAAAACATTTAGTGCCTCTTACTTTAAAGGATGTTGCTGAAGATATTAAAATGCATGAATCAACTATTTCCAGAGCTACAAATGGCAAATATGTGGAAACGCCAAGAGGACTGTTTGAATTAAAATACTTCTTTAGCGCAGGGCTAAACAGTCAATTAGGAGATATTTCTTCAACCAGTGTAAAGGCAACTATCAAAGAGATAATAGATAATGAGAATCATAAAAAGCCTTATAGCGATCAACAAATAGTCGATCTATTAAAAGATAAAGGCACAATTATATCTAGAAGAACCGTTGCTAAATACAGAGATGAGTTAAATATACCTTCATCTACGTTAAGAAGAAGATATTAAATCAATTCACAATGCACAATTGGAAGAATAGTGAAGAACTAAGAGCGAAGAGTGAAGAGTTGCTGGGGTCGAACTTCTAGGACAGTATGAGATAGACCCCAACAATTGTGAACTTTGAACTTTGAACTGTGAATTGATATTGATATTGTCATTTTTTTATTCAAAGTTCTTGCATTACCAAAATTTATAATATATAATGTGTCTAGATGGTTTATTTTTTTGCAATAAGTGGGACGATAAATGAACATATGGGACACAATACATCCCACTTGGCAAGGAGGTGGGTCTATAGATATTATAAAATTGATAAAGAGCATTTCACCTGAATTTACTGATATTGTAGAAGGGCGATATTTAATTTTGAGGGGTATTTATTATAATCAACCTATAGGTAGAAGGACATTATCTCAGAAATTAGAAATGCCGGAAAGATATATTCGAAATGAGATTAATATTCTCAAAGAGTTAAGCTTGGTAACAGTAGATTCGCAGGGGATGAGCGTCACTAAAGAAGGATATAGATTAGTTGAAGACTTCAACGAAGTATATGTCATCTTGAAAGGCATGCCTGAGTTAGAGAAGAAACTTGAAGAGGCTTTAAAAATAAAAGATGTCATTATCGTACCCGGAAATTCTCAAAAGAATGGATTAGTCTTAAGGGAAATGGGTAAAATTATATCAGCGAAGTTGAAGGATATCATCAAACCAAAGGATATCATTGGAATCACCGGTGGCAGTACAATGGCTACCGTTGCTGATGAGATGACCCCCAGCAATAAACCATATGATGTGACTGTAATTCCGGCTAGAGGAGGTTTAGGTAAGGAAGTGGAGACCCAATCCAACTCAATTGCAGCCAAAATAAGTCAAAAACTTGGTGGAAATTATAGACTTCTTTATGTGCCGGACAGCCTAGAGAAGGAAGCTTTAGAGATGATTGCGAAAAATGGTGAAATTAAAGAAGCAATTGAGCTTATTGACAACATGACAATTTTGCTTTTTGGCTTAGGCCGCGCCGATATTATGGCAAATAGGCGAAATTTACCCAAGGAGAAGATCGACGGATTGCTAAAAAATGGAGCAGTTGCTGAAGCATTTGGACATTATTTTGATATTGAAGGCAATGAAATATGGGAATATAAAACCATTGGAATACGCCTAAATAAATATAAAGAAATGGAACATATTATAGGGGTTGCCGGTGGTGAAGAAAAGGCAGAGGCAATTATTGCAATCTCCCATCTCAGCAGTAAAATGACTTTGGTTACAGATGAAAGTGCAGCCAAAAAGATTTTGGAGATTATTAATAATAAATTAACTAAAAATTAAGTTAAGGAGGAATTTTTATGACTTTAAAAGTTGGTTTAAGTGGTTTTGGCAGAATAGGTAGAGATGTTCTTAGGGCTTATTTTGAGGAAGATGTTAAGGAGTTTGATTTGGTAGCAATCAACGCTTCCGGTAAATTAGAAGACTTAGCATTATTATTCAAATACGACTCAATGTATGGTAAATTTAATGGTACTATTGAAACATATGAAGGTGGCTTTATTATCAATGGTAAGAAGATTCCGGTTGTTGCTCATAGGGATCCTGCTGAAATTCCATGGGGAGAATTAGGAGTAGAATTGGTAATAGATTCAACAGGAGCTTTTAAAGACAAAAAAGATCTAGAAAAACATATACAACAAGGAGCTAAAAAGGTGATGATTACTGCTCCGGCAAAAAATGAAGATATAACTATAGTAATGGGTGTTAACGATCATTTATATGACCCACAAAAACACAATGTAATTTCCAATGCATCCTGTACTACAAACTGCTTAGCACCGGTTGCAAAGGTAATTGTAGAAAAATTTGGAGTTAAGAAAGGTTTAATGACTACAATACATGCTTATACAAATGATCAACAAATACTAGATAAAAGACATAAAGATCCTCGTCGTGCCAGAGCAGCAGCTGAAAATATAGTACCTACTACGACTGGGGCAGCTAAAGCCGTTGCATTAGTATTACCTGAATTAAAAGGTAAATTGAATGGATTCTCAGTTAGAGTACCTGTTCCTACAGTATCTATGGTAGACGTAGTATTTGAAGTTAATGAACCGACTACAGCAGAAGAAGTAAATAAAGCATTAAAAGAAGCTAGTGAAGGCGAATTAAAAGGGATTCTTGGCTATTCAGAAGAACCATTGGTATCAAGAGATTATCAAAAGGACAATAGGTCTTCTATAGTAGATTCTCTTTCAACAATGGTAATAGACAATATGGTTAAGGTAGTTTCTTGGTATGACAATGAATGGGGTTATTCAAACAGAGTAGTAGATTTAGCTAGATTAATTGCTACGAAAAATTAATTAATAAGTCGGGTTCTTTTAATAAGAGCCCGACTCTTAAACGTTAAGTGGGGTGAATAAAATGAATAAAAAGACATTAAACGATTATAACTATGAAGGCAAGCGAGTTTTAGTAAGATGTGACTTTAACGTTCCGATGGACGAAAATAGAAACATAACCGATGATATTAGAATTACCAGTTCATTACCAACTATTAAATATTTAGTGGGAAAAGGTGCTAAGGTAATTTTGATGTCCCACTTAGGAAGACCAAAGGGAGAAGCAAATCCTAAGTTCAGCTTGGCTCCTGTAGCTAAAAGGTTAAGCGAGTTGCTTGGGAAAGACGTAATATTTGCACAAGACGATATGGTTGTTTCTCAAAGAGTAAAAGATATGCTGAAAGACATGAAAAATGGAGATGTCGCTCTTTTGGAAAACACTAGATATAGAAAAGAAGAAGAGAAAAACGGAGAAGAATTTTCCAAAGACCTTGCTTCTCTTGGAGAATTATATGTAAATGATGCTTTTGGTACATCACATAGGGCTCATGCATCTAATGTCGGAGTATCAACTTATCTTCCTTCAGCAGTTGGATTTTTAGTTGAGAAAGAGATATCCGTTATGGGGAAAGCCTTAGAAGATCCTGAGAGACCATTTTTAGCAATATTGGGTGGTGCTAAAGTATCTGACAAAATCGGAGTAATTGAGAATTTAATCAGTAAGGTGGATTCCATAATAGTTGGCGGAGGAATGGCTTTTACTTTCCTTAAAGCACAAGGTTACGATATTGGAACATCACTTTTGGAGGAAGATAAGGTTGAATTGGCAAAATCCTTATTGGGAAAGGCTAAAGCAAATAATGTAAATTTGATGTTACCTGTAGATGTAGTTGTAGCTAAAGAATTTAAAAATGATACGGAATTTAAAACTGTAAGTATCGATAAGATTCCCAGTGATATGATGGGATTGGATATTGGTGAAAAATCAATAGCTGAATTCAGCAAAGAAATAAAAAGAGCAAAGACAATAGTATGGAATGGACCTATGGGTGTATTTGAAATGGATAATTTCAACAAAGGTACCTTCGCAGTTGCAAATGCATTGGTAGAATCAGGCGGCACTACAATTATCGGCGGTGGAGATAGTGCATCTGCTGTAGAAAAAGCCGGAGTAGCCGATAAGGTAACTCATGTTTCTACAGGAGGCGGCGCAAGCTTGGAACTATTAGAAGGAAAAGTTCTGCCGGGCATCGCAGCGATATCGGAAAAATAGACAAAATCAAAGTACAATATATCAATAAAAAATTTATATAAGGAGGTAATGTTTTGAGAACTCCTATAATTGCAGGGAATTGGAAGATGAACAATACTATAAAAGAGGCATTGGAATTGATTGAAGAGATTAAGATTCAAAACCTCAATGAGAATGTTGAGGCAGTAGTGTGTACTCCATTTACTGCATTAAAAGATGTAAAAGAAGCTATTAAAGGCACGGACATAAAATTGGGCGCGCAAAATATGCATTGGGAAGAAAGCGGCGCTTATACAGGTGAGATATCACCGATGATGCTAAAAGAAATTGGAGTAGACTATTGCATAATCGGTCACTCTGAAAGAAGACAATACTTCAATGAAACTGATGAGACAGTAAACAAGAAGATAAAATCAGCCCTTGAAACCGGGTTTCTACCAATAGTATGCGTTGGCGAAACTTTGGAAGAAAGAGAAGCTGGAAAAGCAGAAGAAATTGTAAAAGCCCAAGTCATAAATGCATTCAAAGATATACCCGGCAATAAAATTGCAGATATAGTAATCGCATATGAGCCTATTTGGGCTATAGGGACAGGTAAAACTGCCTCATCAAGTGATGCAGATGATATGTGCGGGTTTATTAGAAAGACTATAGGTGAAATCTATAGTGAAAATGAAAAAGAAATAATAAGAATACAATATGGCGGCAGTGTTAAGCCAAGTAATGTAAAAGAGTTAATGGAAAAATCCAATATAGACGGCGCCTTGGTAGGAGGAGCCAGTTTAAAGGGAACGGATTTTGTTAAGTTGATAAATTTTTAATTGGAGGGCAATATGGCTAAAAAACCTGTAATGTTGATAATTTTAGATGGTTTTGGCATAGGAAAAGAATATCCGGGAAATGCTGTACTTCTAGCTAATAAGCCTAATTTTGACAGATTATCAAAGAAATATCCCACAACAAAACTTGAAGCAAGCGGACTTGCTGTAGGACTGCCTCAAGGGCAAATGGGAAATTCAGAAGTAGGACATTTGAATATAGGTTCCGGTAGAGTAGTTTATCAGGAACTAACCAAAATTACAAAAGCAATAGAAGATGGAGACTTTTTCCAGAAGAAAGAATTTTTAGATGCCATAGACAATGTTAAAAAGAATAATTCAAAGATGCATCTAATGGGTTTAGTTTCAGATGGCGGTGTTCACAGCCACAATACCCATCTTTATGGGCTATTGGAACTTATGAAAAGAAATTCAGTGGATAATGTATATGTTCATGCTATTTTAGATGGTCGTGATGTTCCTCCTACTATCGGGAAGGAACATATTAAGGAATTAGAAGAAAAGATGGATGAAATTGGCGTGGGTAAAATTGCAACCGTTTCAGGCAGATATTATACAATGGATAGAGACAAGAGATGGGAAAGAGTACAATTGGCATACGATGCTTTGACATTGGGCAAGGGAAAAGAAGATGTAGATGCGGTAGAAGCAGTTGAGAAATCCTACAAAGAAGGAATTAATGATGAATTTATAATTCCTACAGTCATAAAGGAAAACAATGCTCCGGTAGCTACAATTGATTCAGGCGATTCTGTTATCTTCTTCAATTTCAGACCTGACAGAGCAAGGGAAATAACTAGGGCTATAGTTGATGAAAACTTTGATGGATTCAAAAGAGAAAAAGAGGTAAAAACCTATTATGTTACAATGACGGAGTATGATAAGACCATACCAAATGTTCATGTTGCATACAAAAATGAACCTATTAAAAATACATTAGGGGAATATATAAGCAATAAGGGCTTATATCAATTGAGAGCAGCAGAAACAGAAAAATATGCTCACGTAACATTTTTCTTCAATGGAGGAAGAGAAGAGCCTTTTGAGAATGAAGACAGAGCGTTGATACCTTCACCAAAGGTTGCGACCTATGATTTGCAACCGGAAATGAGTGCATATGAAGTTAAAGATGAAATATTAAATCGAATCAAAATGAATAAATATGATTTGATTATTTTAAACTTCGCAAACCCGGATATGGTAGGACATACGGGAGTTATACCGGCAACAGTCAAAGCAGTTGAAACCGTTGATAAATGTTTAGGAGAAATAATAGATTTGCTTGAAGATGTAGGAGGGAATGCAATAATAACCTCTGATCATGGCAATGCAGAAGAAGAATTAGATGAAAATGGTAATCCTGTCACATCTCATACTACCAATAAGGTTCCTTTGATTCTAGTAGGGGATAAAGATATCAAGTTGAGGGAAGGAATCCTAGCAGACTTGGCGCCAACTTTGCTGGAATTATTGGGATTGGAAAAACCGGAGGAAATGACAGGCAAAAGCCTAATAATTAATAAGTAATTGTGAACTATATTAAAATAAGAGGAGTGAGTTTCTTTGAGTATAATAACCGATATTTATGCAAGAGAAGTACTTGATTCAAGAGGAAATCCAACTGTAGAAGTAGAAGTATTTACAGAAACAGGTGCATTTGGTAGAGCCATAGTTCCATCAGGAGCATCAACCGGTGCATATGAAGCTGTAGAATTAAGAGATGGAGACAAATCAAGATTTTTAGGCAAAGGCGTATTAAATGCAGTAGATAATGTAAATGACATTATAGCAGATGAAATAATTGGATTTGATTGTTTTGACCAAATAGGTGTAGACCAAACTTTAATAGATTTGGATGGAACTCACAATAAAGGGAAATTGGGAGCAAATGCTATATTGGGAGTATCCGTAGCAGTAGCAAGAGCAGCTGCTGAAGAATTAGGAATGCCACTATATCAATACGTAGGCGGAGTCAATGCCAAAACTCTTCCTGTTCCAATGATGAACATATTAAATGGCGGAGAGCATGCAGATAACAACGTTGACATTCAAGAATTCATGGTAATGCCTGTTGGAGCAAAGAACTTTAGAGAAGCTTTAAGAATGGGAGCAGAGATATTCCATAATTTAAGGGCAGTTCTTAAAGGCAAAGGCTTAAACACAGCAGTTGGTGACGAAGGTGGTTTTGCGCCAAATTTATCAAGCAATGAAGAAGCTCTAGCTACAATTGTAGAAGCTATCAAAAAAGCAGGATATGTTCCGGGAGAAGACGTAATGTTAGCTGTAGACGTGGCTGCATCAGGAATGTATGATGAAAAAAGCAAGATTTATAATTTAGCCGGAGAAGGCAGAAAATTAACAGTAGAAGAAATGGTTGATTATTACGAAGAAATGGTAAATAAATATCCAATAATCTCTATAGAAGATGGATTAGCAGAAGATGACTGGGACGGATGGAAATTGCTTACTGAAAGATTAGGCAAGAGAATTCAGCTTGTAGGTGATGACCTATTTGTAACAAATACAGAAAGATTGGCTAAGGGTATAGAATTAGGAGTAACAAATTCCGTACTAATAAAACTAAATCAAATCGGTACAGTAACAGAAACCCTAGATGCTATAGAAATGGCAAAGACTCATGGATATACAGCGGTTATATCCCATAGATCAGGTGAGACAGAAGACTCAACTATTGCAGATTTGGCTGTAGCTACAAATGCAGGACAAATCAAAACCGGGGCGCCTTCAAGAACTGACAGAGTTGCAAAATACAATCAGTTATTAAGAATTGAAGACGGTTTAGGAGAATTGGCACAATATAAAGGAAAGAAATCTTTCTATAACCTATAAATTAATAAAAACTCCCTTTAAGCTTTTGTTTAAGGGGAGTTTTTTATGCTGTTAACATTCTTTAAATTAAGTCTTTCAATTACATTTGAATATATTTTTGTATCACCTGAAGTATAAATATCTAATTCTCCTTCTTTTTTATCATTAAGTAAATTATTGCTGCTTAGATATTCGCTTATTGCCTTAGCTTGTTGGAAGGCCGGGTTAATGATATTTAATTGAGGTGATATATCCAGAAATACATCTTCTATTATCGGGAAATGAGTACAGGCAAGAACTAGATTATCAGCATTTCCTTTTTTCATTAAATTATCTATATGACTTTTTACTACTTCTCTGGTTTCGGGAGAATCAAATTTTCCCGAATCTATAAGTCCTGCAAGTAATTTACTGCCTTCATTTATAACTCTTATATTGGGGTTTTTTTCATGCAATAGCTTCTCATATTTTCCTGTCTTAATAGTAAATTCGGTTCCTAATATAGCTATGTCATATATGTTCATGTTAATAATATAGTCAATAGTTGGTTTTGTTATATCAATAATGGAAAAATCAAATTTATCCTTATAATAATCAATTAGCGTGGAAATCGTGTTACAGGCTATAGCTACTGCTTTAACATTATTTTGTTTCATAAATTCGAGCATATTCATGGTTAATGCTAAAATGTCCTCTCCGCTTCTATTTCCGTAAGGACAATTTTTATTGTCACCAAAGTAAAGAATATCTTCACCGGGGAGTTGTTTTTGTAACTCTTTCACTACGGTAAGTCCACCAATTCCTGAGTCTAATACTCCTATACATCTATTCAAATTATAATTATACCTCCTTTTAGTGCATTTGAAGTTAAGTTTATTTTAACATACATTGTCGCATAAGTAATATTATAATATATAATTATGTTAAGTAAAACTTAATATTAATATTTAGACCTTTTATTTTTGCTAAGTTTATCGTTTCAATCGATATGCAACGATATCCAAGATATCGCTTTAAAATGAAACGATAAATGAAACGATAAGAGTTACGTTGCATTTAATAAGTTTGCATGTTACAATATAAGCATGAATTCCGGAAGGTGATGATAATGGAAAAGAAGGAAAAGACACTCCATATTATTATAATAATAAAGTTTATAGAAGATCAGACACTTCTACAGTAGAAGTTGATAGGTTTGAGTTAAGAAGATTAATATTAAAAGGGGTAAATATAGATTATGAAGAAATGCAAGCTTCTACTCAACATTTAGAATTTAATATATTAGAGTTAAAATTCAAGGAAAAGTTAGGCATAAAAAAGTTAACTTCTGATATCCTAAAAACTTTGAACTTATTGGATAAAAATGGAGATTATAATGTAGCTGCGGAATTATTGTCAGATAAAAATAATATAAGATTTGCAGGCATAGATATAGTTCGATTTGGTGCAAATATAAACCAAATATTGTATAGAGAAACTATTAAAGAGGTTTCATTATTATCTCAATATGATAAAGCCATAGAAATCTTCGGAAGATATTATCAGTATGAAGAAATAATAGGCTATCAAAGGATTAAAAAAGAACTGATTCCAAGAGAAGCATTTAGAGAAGCTCTTGCAAATGCAATTGTTCATAGAATATGGGATATAAATTCATATATTCAAATATCTATGTTTGAAAATAAGCTAGAAATTAATTCTCCCGGGGGTTTACCGGCAGGTATGTCAAAAGATGAATATTTGTATAGCAATATATCTTTATTAAGGAATCCAATAATAGCAGATGTTTTTTATAGACTGGACATTATGGAAAAATTTGGGACTGGTATAATGAGAATAAACGAAGAGTATGCCAACAATATTGCTAAACCAATTTATGATATCAGCGAAAACTATATAAAGATCATATTACCTATTATAGATATCAAAAAGTTAGATTTATCAGATGGTGAAAATATTGTACTAGATATATTTAAAGAGGAAATAGAACTTTCAAGGGCGGAACTAGACAAGAAAACCAAATTTAACAAAACAAAATCCATAAGAATTCTAAATTCACTTATAGATAAAAATATCATTGAGAAATTGGGTAATGGACCAGGTACCACTTATAAACTTATTGAAGGATAGATAAAGCCTAATAATTTAATGGGTTATGTGTGTTTTAAATTTAATTACATGGTGAAAAACTTGGGAAAGAATTTAGGATTGACATAATCTGTTAATCTATGTAAAATGTAAAATAAGAAATATTAAATAAAATCGAATATGATTTTTTGTGATTCTATTAGTGCATAGGATTGAAAAAGGGAATTGGGTGAAAATCCCGAAC
Organism: Paratissierella segnis; assembly: GCF_014385195.1. Lineage (GTDB taxonomy): Bacteria > Bacillota > Clostridia > Tissierellales > Tissierellaceae > Paratissierella > Paratissierella segnis. The sequence continues at coordinate 194,504 of NZ_JACRTG010000034.1, read as the reverse complement.
GGTACCGCCGCTGTAAGCACCGATAATCAATGCTCGTTGACGAAAGTCAGTCACTGGGAAACTGGGAAGGCAGAGCTTGATTGGCATATGATAATCTGCTAAGGTGTAAGTCAGAAGACCTACAAAAGAATAGCCTTATTTGAATAAGGTTTAATTAATATCGCAGAAACACGGCTGTGGCAGTCAAAATTGATTGTTGCAGTCGTTTTTTAATGATTATATAGTTTTAGTCTTGCACGATGGCAAGAGAAAATTATTAATCCAAGCTATAGGTGACTTAAAGCCTAAATTGACTTTCAAAAATGAAAAAGAAAGGTGAAAATAAAAATGATTAGAAAGAGATTTAAAAAGCCATTGGCAATACTATTGGCAATGATAATGATGTTTAGTGCTGTTCCAATGACAGCTTATGCAGCAGCATTAAATATAAATGACGTAATAAAGGATACAGCAAACTATATTCAAAAAACTGTTAAAAATCCGCAGGTAGGATCTGTTGGCGGTGAATGGGCGGTTATCGGCCTTGCTCGTTCAGAATTTGATATACCGGACAGTTATTATGATAATTATTATAAGAATGTGGAGGCTTATGTAAAAGCAGCCGATGGGATACTGCATGATAAGAAATATACTGAATATTCCCGCGTAATTTTAGGACTTACTGCAGCCGGCTATGATCCTACTGATGTAGCAGGTTATGACCTGACCACTGCTTTAGGAGATTTTGAAAAGACAATCTGGCAAGGTATCAATGGTCCCGTATTTGCGCTTATAGCGCTGGATAGCGACAATTATTCCATGCCGGAAAATCCTAAGGCAAAGGTTCAAGCCACCAGAGATATGTATATAAATGAAATTCTAAAAAGGCAGCTTCCTGATGGCGGTTTTTCACTATATGGAGGGACAGAAGAAGCAGATGACGATTATCAAAGCGATCCGGATATTACTGCAATGGCATTACAAGCATTGGCAAAATATCAAGATAGAGAAGATGTAAAAAAAGTTACGGAAGAAGCATTGGATTGCCTTTCCAAGCTGCAAAACAATAAGGGCGGGTACGCTAGTTGGAATGAGGAAAATTCTGAAAGTGTAGCTCAGGTTATTGCAGCATTAGGGGAGCTGGGTATTTCATTAGATGACCCAAGGTTTGTAAAGAATGGAAATACATTATTGAATAACCTTATGACATTTTATATAAAAAATCAGGGTTTTAGTCATACAATTGATGGCGGCAGCAATTTAATGGCTACTGAACAGGCGTTTTATGCTCTTGTTGCTGCAAACAGATCAAAAACAGGTAAAAACAGCCTGTATCGTATGGGAGATACTGATACCGCGCAGATTGTCAATCCACCTGCAGAAGATACAGAAATAGGGTTACCCGGTAAACATACAGATGTGAAACTTATGCTAATAATAACCCCCGGCAAAACCTTTGATGATATTGGAAACCATATAGCTAAGTCATCAATTGAAGCATTGGCAGAGAGAGGTATAATCAATGGGAAAACCGAAAAAATCTTTGATGCTGATTCTACCATGACCCGAGCAGAATTTGCTTCTATTATAGTAAAAGGGCTGGGACTTCCCAGAAAGAATGATAGTATTTTTACAGATGTTTCAGAAAACAGTTGGTATGCAGATGTAGTTGGTACTGCTTATAGTTACGGAATTGTAAAAGGTACTACGCCTACAACCTTCAATCCATTGGGGACTATTAGCCGAGAAGAGGCAGCTGCTATGGTTGCCAGAGCGGCAAAGCTTACCGGAATGGAAACTGCCGTGACAGATGGGGAAGTAAGAGATATATTGGCTCAGTTTACAGATTACATTACCTCTTCTAATTGGGCAAGACCTTCATTAGCATTTTGCTATCAAAAGAACATACTTTCACAAGATGACATTGACATAAGACCAAAGGACGCTATTAAGAGGTATGAAGTAGCCAAGATGCTATATTCTATGTTGGAAGCGGCAAATCTTTTATAGAGGATGAGATAAAATGAAGAAGCACAAAGGGAAAATAATTGCAGGGATACTTATCTTATTTGTCCTTACGGTCACATATTTTTGGGGAGGGAACTATGTCAAAGTAGATAAACCCCATAATAAGGATTCGCAGATTAATGCAGATATTTCCGGAGAACCTTCCCTTATAGATAAGGATGAATCTAAAGAACAATCAGATGACGTAGAGAGCTTAAATACAGATGATGATTTAGACGGTTTAAATGAAGATGGGGAAAATACGGAATCGGGCGCACAGACGGATTTGGACAAATTAGGTGAAAAACCAAAAAAGTCTGAATCCTCCGAAGTAGTTGAAGAAGGTTCAGAGTCTTATTCCAAAGAAAAAGGGATGATTATTGACACTAAAACAGGGAAGGATAAATATCTTACCGACCCGGTGCCGGAAGGGAAACCCATCCCTGTAGAGCCTCAAGATACTGTTGTAAAGGATGCTTCATATACCTGTACTTTATCCGTTCGATGTGATACTATTTTGGATAATATGGATTACCTTGATGAGGCAAAATGGGAACTGGTGCCGGAGGATGGTGTTATATTTCCCGCTACAAAAGTTACTTTTTATGAAGGGGAAAGTGTATTTAACCTTCTGCAGCGGGAGATGAAGAAAAATAAAATCCATATGGAATTTCGTAACACTCCCATGTACAACAGCGCCTATATCTGTGGTATCAACAATCTCTATGAATTTGATGTAGGAGAGCTTTCCGGCTGGATGTATAAGGTCAATGACTGGTTTCCAAACTACGGAGTTTCCCGATACAAGTTGGAAGAAGGGGATGTAGTGGAATTTGTTTACACCTGCGATCTTGGTCGGGATGTAGGCGGACACAGCAGCCTTGGAGGGGAATAATGAGAGATACATTTTCTGATTACCATCCAATTGTTAATTTCGTTTATTTTACCCAGGTACTGGTTTTTTCTATGTTTTTTATGCATCCTGTTTGTCTGGGTATTTCCTTGATATCCGCCTTTACCTATTCCATTTATTTAAATGGTAAAAAGGCATTGAAATTTAATTTTAAATATATGCTGCCTATGCTGATTATTACCGCATTAATCAATCCGGCCTTTAATCACGAAGGAGCTACTATATTGACCTATTTAAGAGATGGCAATCCTTTGACATTAGAATCTATTACCTACGGTATTGCAGCGGCTATTATGTTTGTAACTATAATAAGCTGGTTTTCTTGTTACAATACCGTAATGACTTCGGATAAATTCGTATATCTATTTGGAAGGATTATTCCCGGGCTATCTTTGATTTTATCTATGACATTGAGATTTGTACCTAGATTTAAAGTGCAGCTTAAAATTGTATCCAATGCGCAAAAATGCATAGGGCGAGATGTATCCAATGGCAGTATTATTCAAAGGGCAAAACATGGTATGAGAATCCTTTCAATTATGGTGACTTGGGCACTGGAAAATGCTATTGAAATAGCGGATTCCATGAGAAGCCGCGGCTATGGACTGCCGGGGCGTACTGCTTTTTCCATCTATCGTTTTGATAAAAGGGATAAGTATGCCCTAATTTTTTTATTATTTTTCGGTGGATATATTTTAATTGGCTATATAACGAAAGGACTTTACTGGAAGTATTTCCCCACCATGAGAGGTGTTAGATTTGAACCATATTCCATGAGTTTATATATTTCTTATTTGGCTCTATGTTTGGCGCCGGTTGCAATTAATATAAAGGAGGATTGGAAATGGAAAGCTATAGAATCGAAAATTTAATTTTTTCCTATCCTCAAACAGATAAAAGGGCTATTGATGATATTTCCCTAACCATTGAACAAGGGCAATTCGTAACTCTTTGCGGCTCCTCCGGTTGTGGGAAAACCACATTGTTTAGACAGCTTAAGACTGTTCTTTCACCCCATGGGGATAGAGATGGGGTGATTTTATTTGAAGGGGCTCCGTTAACATCCCTTGACCAACGAACTCAAAGCGCCAAGATCGGGTTTGTAATGCAATCACTGGACAATCAAATCGTTACGGACAAGGTATGGCATGAACTGGCATTTGGTCTTGAAAGCTTGGGATTTGATACTCCCGCTATTCGTCTCAGGGTATCGGAAATGGCATCATTCTTTGGAATACAAAATTGGTTTTATAAAGATGTGTCCGAGCTGTCAGGCGGTCAAAAACAGATTTTAAACATTGCTTCAATTATGGCTATGCAGCCTTCTGTACTTATATTGGATGAGCCTACCAGCCAGCTTGATCCCATTGCAGCGGCAGATTTTCTCTCAGTTGTAGGAAAGATAAACAGGGAATTGGGGATTACAGTTATAATGACAGAGCATCGTCTGGAGGAAGTATTTCCTTTATCAGATAGGATACTGGTTATGGATAATGGACAACTGATTTGTGATGGAACGCCGGAAGATGTAGGCAGAGAATTAAAAGAGATGCAGCATAGCATGTTTCTTGCCATGCCGGTGCCTATGCGTATTTATGCCGGAGTAAAAAACAATCTAACATGGCCGGTAACTGTAAGAGAGGGCAGGAAATGGCTGGATACTTTTGCGGAAGATCATCCTTTAGGCAAAGTGCCTGTGGCTGATGATTATCTGGAGTATAGGCAAGATACTAAGCCTATTATAGAATTTGATGAAGTATATTTTCGATACGAAAAGGAAGCACCCGATGTAATTAAAGGGCTTTCTATGAAAATATATCCCGGTGAATTTTATGCTATTCTAGGTGGAAACGGCACCGGAAAAACCACAACATTATCCCTGATTTCCGGTATCAATAAACCTTATAGAGGAACTGTAAAAATAAATGGCAAAGGGCTATCTAAGATCAGCAATCAGCAATTATTTAATAATATGTTGGGCGTACTGCCGCAGAATTCACAATCAATATTTGTGAAGAAAACCGTAAAAGAAGACCTCTTGGAAATGCTCTCGGAACAGAAAAAATCCAAAGAGGAAAAAGAAAATAGAGTAAATCAGATGGTAAAGTTATGCAATCTCGATAATTTGCTATCTATGCATCCTTATGATTTATCCGGCGGGGAGCAGCAGAGGGCGGCGCTGGCTAAGGTACTTCTTTTAGAACCCAAAATTTTAATTTTGGATGAACCTACTAAAGGTATGGATGCAGAGTTTAAGCGGGAGTTCTCCAAAATCTTGTATGGGCTCTTGCAAAAAGGTGTTACGATTATTATGGTAAGTCATGATATTGAGTTTTGTGCAAAATATGCCCATAGATGCGCCATGTTTTTTGATGGCAATATTGTAAGCTGGGATACACCTCAGAAGTTTTTTTCCAACAACAGTTTCTATACTACGACTGCAAATCGTATGGCAAGACATAAGCTTCCAACAGCAGTAACGGCGGAAGATGTAATCATAGCCTGCGGAGGGGATATTGAATCTTTTCAAGTAAAGCCTCCCGATGATGTGGATATTGTGGATTCACTATGGGAAGATTCGGTCGAAAAGACAGAAGATAGAAAAAGGAAAATTCCATTGTGGCGTAAGATTGGCGCAACTTTAGCCTTATTAGCTTTTATCGGAACTATTTTTTTTGCCACAAGAAATATGGGAAATATATTAGAATTTGTTACCAAAGGCGATTTTAATACAGTAATTACGGGGGATATTAATGACAATTGGAATTATACATTTATAATCCTAGCATTGACAATAGAGTTAATTGTCTTTGGTTTTATGATATATCCCAAACAAGCTGCAATAGAAAATGAACAGGTGTCGATTGACAAACGTCATCTTTCAAAGCGAACATTGGCAGCTATGCTGATGATACTTGTTGCGATACCCTTAACTATTTATATAGGTATTTATTATCTGGATGATAGAAAATATTATTTTATTAGCATGCTTATTATTTTAGAAACTATGCTGCCCTTTGTAATGATATTTGAAGGACGTAAGCCTCAGGCGCGAGAATTGATTATTATAGCGGTACTTTGCGCTATTGCAGTAGCAGGGCGAGCCGCATTTTTTATGCTGCCGCAGTTTAAACCGGTAGTGGCTGTTGTAATTATTTCAGGTGTAGCATTTGGTGGGGAAACCGGGTTTTTAGTTGGGGCTGTCACCGGTTTTGTATCCAATATGTTTATGGGTCAAGGACCTTGGACTCCATGGCAAATGTTCGCTTTTGGGATTATTGGTTTTGTGACTGGAGTACTGTTTAGGAAGGGTCTATTAAGGAGAAATACAGCTTCATTATGTATCTTTGGAGGATTAGCCACATTTTTTATTTACGGAGGGATTATGAATCCCGCAACCGTATTGATGTTTCAGGAAAATCCTACAGCTGAGATGTTTTATTTAACTTATATTCAAGGAATTCCCTTTGATTTGATACATGCTGCAGCTACTGTGATTTTCTTATATTTTACCGCAAAACCTATGCTTGAAAAATTAGACAGGATAAAGGTTAAATATGGACTTATTGAGAATTAACAGCAATTCCAAACAATTTAAAACCTCAAGCAAATTTACATTGATATAAGGAAAGGCATGGTATATAATAGAATAGATTGAAATAATTAACACTAAAAACTTAATATTGAATATTTAGGTTCTATATTTTAAAAAGGATTAAAAGAGAATCATGTGAAAATCATGAACGGTCCGGCCACTGTAATTGGTGAGCGTCTTTATGCAAACCACTGGGGAAATCCCTGGGAAGGTTGAAGATACGCTATGACCATAAGTCAGGAGAACTGCCTAAGTATAGCATTGCAAAAACCTTCTAGGATTGAGGCGAGATGTATAGATAACAAATATTAATGATATATTTATTTATATTATTTGTATTATTGAACTATAAGGTCTTAATCGGTAAGGTTAGGGCTTTTTTTATTGCCTTTTTTTGCTCTTTTTATACTAGTGTTATGTATATGAAAATTTAAAGGAGATGGTATAGCATGAAAAAAAGATTTCTAAGTATAATCTTAATTTTAGCGATGATTTTTAACTTGCTCCCAAGTTTAGCAATACAATCAGCTGTATTGGCTGCTGGAGATGATATAACAATAATTTCTACAGCAGATGAATTAATCGAACTGGCAAATGCTTCTTGGGGTGAGCAGCAGGAACTATGGGCAAAGACCTATGAATTAGCCGGAGACATAGATATGAAAGAAGCAACTATTACTGGCAAATCAATGAAACCTATAGGATCGAGCAGCAGGCCTTTTACAGGAACATTTGATGGTAAAGGGTATGTAATTAAAAATCTTGAATTTGAGTTTACAAGTACCGGCGGCGGGCTATTTAATACTATATCTGCTGACGGAATGATAAAAAATTTGGGGATTGAAGATGCAAGATTAAGATTAGGAACTCATTCAGGAATATTAGCAGGTGAAAACAAAGGAATAATTGAAAATTGTTTTGTTGTGGACAGCATACTTACATCTACTTCAAATACAGTAGGTGGTCTTGTAGGTGTCAATAATGGAACAGTTGAAAAAAGCTTTGCAGATAACTGTATAGTAAAAAGTGAGGATTCATATAGTACTACAACTGGTGGATTAGTAGGGAGTAACGAAAAAATCGGAAGTATCAAGCAAAGTTATGCCTCTGCAACAATAGAAGCAAAAAAGTGGATCGGAGGATTAGTAGGTCAAAATCACGGCTCCGTTGAAAATAGCTATGCTTTCGGAATTATAAGAGGAACTGAACAGATTGGAGGATTAGTAGGTCGTTCAGATAGCGGTTCATCTACTGTTAATTCCTATGCCAATGTGGATGTCTTTCCTACAATTAGCGGCAGTGGTTTTATAGGAGGGTTAAACTATAGTGGAGGAACAGCGGTTAACTGTTTCTACAATTCCGAGAGACAACTTCCGACGGAAAGCAGCACAGATGTATCAGGTGTCACTGAAAAAACCTCGACGGAACTTAAATCAGATGATATACTGGCTATTTTAAATGGCGGACAAAATATATGGGCAAAGGCAGAAAATATAAATGAAGGCTTTCCCTATATCATTGCAATTCCTCCAAAACCAACAGAAGAGGTACCTACAGGTATAAGCGTTAAAGTCATGGTAGCAACTTATAATAAAAATAGCTATAAATTTAAAAAGCATATTGATCCTATTGATATATTAATTGATAAAGAAAAACCTACGGTATTAGATATATTGGAAGAAGGAAAGGATAAAATTCCATATATATCTAAAACTGGCACCTATGGTGAATTTGTAGAATCCATTGATGGAATTGAAGCCAGTGCTCCGGATGGTTGGATGTTCACCATAAATGATAAAACTCCGCCTGTAGGTGTATCAACGGCAACTGTAAAAGATGAGGATAAGATTCTTTGGTTCTATGGAAGTCCTTTAAACAACTTTAAAGGACCAAAATGGGATGAACTTTTGGCGTCTGTACCTGAAGAAGGAGAAGAAAGTGATGAACTTCAAGGAAAAGGGACGGAAGAAGAACCCTATTTAATAGAAAAGCCAACAGATTTTAATCATGTCATGGAATATCCGAAGGCTCATTTTAAGGTAAATAAGCCTATTGATTTAAGCGGAATATCCTTCGAGCCCATTGGAACAGAAGACAATCCTTTTATGGGCAATTTTGATGGAAATAATCAAGAGATATCCAACTTGACTATAAAGAAGGATAAAAACAGCAAAAATATAGGATTTTTTGGAGTTTTAATCGATGCAAAAGTAGTAAATGTAAAAATAACTAATGCCAATATAGTAGGTGGAAGCCGGCTAGGTATTTTAGCAGGTTGGGCAAAAGAAGATAAAAATGGAGCTTGCTTAATTGGAAACTGTCATGTCACCGGCAAAATCACAGGATTGGGAACTGACGTTGCGAAAGCTACCAGAATAGGCGGGCTGGTAGGCATCAATGATGGAAACAATACCGTTGAAGGAACAGGCAGCGGGAGCTATGTATATAGCGCTATAGATAAAAGTTCAGCCGATGTAGAAGTAATTGGGCAAACAGCTCCTGCTGATGATGCTGGAAATGTAGGAGGATTAGTAGGTTGGAATCGCGGAGTTATAAGCAACAGCTTTGCTTCCGGGAATGTAAAAGGAGGCAATACTACAGGCGGATTGGCAGGCTCTAATTGGGAACAAATATATACATCCTATGCAACAGGAAATGTAACTGGTTCATATTCAACAGGAGGATTTGTTGGGTCAAGCAGTATATATTCAACAATTGAAGATTCGTATTCTACGGGGAATGTAATTGGGAGTGTAGGCAGCGGTAATTATTTTGGAGGTTTTGCAGGAATTATTTCCGGAGCTGTAAAAAACTGCATAAGTACAGGAACTTTAATGCCCGGTTGGAGTTGGAACGGTGGCTTTGCAGGTTTTTATGATGGAAATAATATAGAAAAGGATATTGAAAATTCTTACGGAAATTCTACAGATTATTTGGGAAATACCATAAAGGGATTTGGAAATGTAGTTGATACTACAAATCCGAATTACGATAAGTACAAATCAGTAGGAGTATCCTTTGAAGAAGCTAAGAGGAAATTGAAAACTATACTTGACGTTACTCTTCCGGAGAAAGAGGAGAATGAAGATAAACGGGCAGTAAAATCGGAAGCCGAAAAGTATGTGGATAGTGTTATCATTCACAAAACCGTAGCAAAAGGTACGAACATAACAGAGGATATAGTAAAATTAAAGGACAATATGGAAATAGGCACTGAGATATCCTTGGTATATTCTCAAAAAGAATATACAGGATATATTACAGACAAAGCTCCGGCAGGACAATTTACTCTAATTAAACAAAACAATACAGAAAATAACGAAAAGACCAGTGTGACCCTTGTATTCATAAAAAATGGAGAGTTTGAAACTAAAGATGTTGAAGTTATTATAGAAGGTACTTTGGCAACAGATCCGGAAGATAAAATAGTAATAGAATCTCTGTCAGAAGAAACTATAATAAATGGTAAAGATGCTAAATTAAAATATAAAGTTACAAATCTTACTGATGAAAATATACATGCAACATTTACAGTAGGTTTATATGACAAAAATACTGACAAATTAATTAACTATTCATCTACGGATAAAGAATTTAGGGCAAATGAAGAAATTGAAGTAGAAGCTATATTTTTGATACCTCTAAAGGGTGAATACTATATCAAAAAATTCATTTCAAAATAATTAAAAGTGAATTAAAACAATAAAGGAGGAGCGAACATATGCAAAGAAGATTTAAATTTATATCCATATTATTAGCGCTCAGCATTATTATATCACCGATTTTTTTAGCGGTTAACAATATAGCAAGCGCAGCAGAAGCTAATGTGGATATAGAAGAAGAAATTAAACAACCGGGTGAATCAGAAAGCACAGAAGGTAGTGAGACTTCAGATAAAGATGAGGAAGAATTAGAAACAGTAGAAGTAGAAGAAACAGAAGAAAAGGCAGAACTAGAAATAGAAGAAATAAATGAGGCTGAAGAAGCAGGAATTAATAGAATCGAACTGCAAGAGGCAGAGGACAGTCTGTTTAAATATGTGGATAATTCAGATGGCACTGTAAAAATCACAGGATATATGAATGATTCACCGCCGGCAGATTTAGTAATACCGGAAGAGATAAACGGAGTACCGGTAAAAAGCATAGGTGAGAAAGCTTTTTATTATTCAACCAGTGGGGGTACAATAAGCACTCAAATTAAAACACTAAAATTGCCTGAAGGATTAGAGGTAGTTGGCGAGTGGGCATTTCAAGGAAATTTGTTAGAAAAGATAAATCTTCCTGACAGTATTACAGAATTGAGTGAAAGAGCGTTTTTTAATAACAAGCTAACTGAAATAGAATTTTCTAATAGCCTGAAATCTATAGGCAATTCAGCATTTATGCAAAATAAGTTTACAGAAATAGAAATCCCATCCACTGTAGAGGAAATACAAGAAAATGCATTTACGACAAATTTATTAACCAACGTAATATTGCATGATGGATTAAAGACTATAGGGGCAAATGCATTTGAAGACAATCAGATTGATGAAATAATAATACCGGACACGGTAGAAAATTGGCCAAGTATTAGCAGAGATAATTCCATATTCAGAAGAAATGGGAATCAAAGAACATCAAAAATTTTGTATCTTGTAAAAGTATACAACAATTCCGGAGCCACAGCCGAGAATACTTTTGGCATAGTAAATCCGGCATCTGTGACCATTGAATACAAGGATAGCGAGGGCGAAGAAGTCGTTCCAAGCAAAACCATAGTAGGAAAAGAATTAAAAAAGGCGGAAAAACAAGGTTCAACATGGGTAGCCGTAGAAGGCTCGGGAGATGATTTATTAAATTACGATGTGGATAAAACTGTTACTTATAATTTAATAAAGGTAATAGATGAAATATCGGAAAACTATTACCAAATGAATCAAGAATACACTTTTGAACCAATAGAAATAGAAGAATATACTACCCCTGAATCACAAACAGTAACATTAGACGAAAAGGACAATACAATAACTTTCACATACACAAAAGAAGGTGAAGAACCGGTAGACCCGGCAAAACCGGCAAGTATAGAATTAAGCTTCTCGGGAGGAAAACAAGTAACACCATTATTCCCAGGCGGAAAGCAAATAATAAATACGAAAGTTTTAAATGGGAATGGTGAAGAAGTAAAGGGAGAAAAGGTAACATTTGAGAGTTCAAATCCTGATGTATTAAAATTTTCATTTTTAGATACTTTTACAGCTGGAGAAGTTATAGAAGAAACCATTGTAACCATAACAGCAACTTCAACTACCAACCCTGAAATAAAAGCAACTATAGATGTAACAGTAACTCCTAAAACAACAGAAAATATAATAATTGCAAATATAAACGAAGTTAAGCCGTATTTGGATGGACAAACAGGATATAATTACAATTATCTGCTATCCATGTCCATGATTCATAATGGAGAAGATGCTGATATCGTTAAAGATAAGATGTATATTAGAGATAATTATACATCAGCAAAGGAATTAGCAGAAAATATAATGACATTGATAGCTGCAGGAGAAGATCCGAGGGATTATGATGACAATGACTATGTAGAAGAATTAATAAATTCACAGCAGACAAATGGAAACTTTAAATTAGGGTATTCAACTCCTGATGATAAAGATTTAATGATGTCTGTAATAGCTTTAGATATGTATGAAGCTTCAATTGACAGTACAGAGGATTTATACAATAAAACAAGTGCAATCAATCTTCTTTTGTCAAAAGCCAAAAAAGATGGTAGTAAATACTATTATGAACTTAAAAATTCAACTGAAGGAGATAATATAGAGAGAAGTTCCTTAGGGTTAATAGCACTATCGAAACATCAGGATAATCCACAGGTTATGGAGATAATTGGAGGTGTTAAGAAGTACTTCAAATTAAGACAATATATTGATGGAAACATAGAAGGCTTTAAATATAACGAGGAACCACAATTCAGAGCATCCAGTACTGCATCGGTTATTCAGGCATTAATGGCAATAGGGGATAATCCGTTAAGTGAAGAATGGACAGAAGACGGTAAAACCATATTAGATGGATTACTTCTATTCAAGACATCTACGGGGTTTAAAGCAACGGATAGCACATCCGCAGTAACCGATACAAAGGCTACCATAGATGCTTTTGCAGCGTTGGCAGATTTAAAAAATGGGAAATCCATGTATGGTGAAGCCAATAAAGGTGAAGAACAAGAACCGGACCTTACAAAACCGCATAGCATTAAAATAAAGTATGAAGGCGGCAGAATCATATCTGAGCTGGAAGAAGGCTCGGAAATGGGTCTAACAGCAGAAGTGCTAAACGAGGACAAAGAAGTATTAACAGATGAAAAGGTAAATTGGGAAGTATCAAATGAAGGAATATTGGAATTTAAAGCGCCCAATAAATTCATAGCAAAAAAGGTAGAGACGACAACAGAAGTAACTATTACTGCAGTATCCCAAACGGATAGCAATGTAAAAGCAAGTATAAAACTGAATGTAAAACCTAAAGCACCGGTAGAACCTGTAACGCCGGTAGATTTAGATGAAGAAATAGATTTCTTAAAACAATGCTATGAAGCATATATGACGGAAGACAGCAGCGGGAGCACAGGAAACGCAGGATTATCCATGATGGCAACGGGATCTGCAAGATTGGCAGGAATGGATTTAGATAATATTCAAAAGCATATTTATATAGATGAAGACAATAAATCCGCATATCAGCTGTCCCAATCCATAATAACCTTGATAGGAGCAGATTTAGATCCAAGACAATATAACGACAAAGGCAAAGGCAAGGTTAGAAACCTGGTAGAAGAGCTGGAAGAATCACAGCAGACGGATGGAGAGAACAAGGGCGAATTTGTAAAAGCTGAAAGCGATAAAAACTCAATAGAGGCACAGACAAGGTCGGTTATAGCTCTGGATATGGCGGGGGGAAACTATAACGAAGAAATAGTTACAAAATTGATGGAGATTTATGATAAAAAAGATGGTTCCCACACCTATAAGGATATAAAAACAGAGGGACTAGTGTTGACAGCATTATCAAATCACAAAGATGTAACCGGGGTGCAGGGCAAGATAGATGAAATATTAGCTTATCTTAAAACCAAACAAAATAAAGACGGAGGATTTGATATTGCATTCGGCTTTGAAAAGGGAACCAACAGTCCGACAGCAACTGGAAGGGTTATTCAAGGATTAATAGCAAACGGAATAAATCCATTGGAAGATAAAGAATGGATAAAGAATGATTCAACTATGCTCCATGCTATAGTAAAAAGCAAAACCGTAAAGGATAATATGAAAAATAGTGGCTATGGGAAAGGCGTAGAGGATGAATATACCTACTATGAGGCTACCTATACCGCATTTGGAGCATTGACAGATTTAAAGAATCAAAAATCCATGTTTGAATTATTGAGACTGAACATGGATCCAGATGCAGTACCGGCTACTATAGAAATAGTAAAACCAGATAAAGCCGAGATAGAAGTAGGGCAATCACTAGCATTAACAGCAAAGGTATATGATAAAGATGGAAAAGTATTGGCAGGACAAGAATTAATCTGGTCATCTTCAAATGAAGATGTAGCCACAGTAATAAATGGAAATGTAACAACCAAGGGAACAGGCACGGCCACGATAACAGCAAAAGTTGAAGGTACTGAAGTCCAGGACACATTTACAATAACAGTTGTAGAAGAAATAAAGACATTGGAAGTAAATACAGCGATTATTGTCTTTGATGAGGATGGAGAATATGAAGTAAAATCAGATCCTAAGGAAGTAACTATAAACAAAGACGAACACGATGGGGGTTTGACGGTCTTTGGAGCATTACAGGCAACTACTGAGGAATATGAGGGAACGGGAAGCTGGATAACTTCAATATATGGAATTACGGGACTACCTTCTGGCGGCTGGATGTTTACTGTCAATGGAAAAAGTCCGGATACAACAGCTGATAAAGTAAGACTCAATGCAGGAGATAAAGTCATTTGGTACTGTACCTATGATTATTATCGCGATTATGACAAGGCTCCTACTTGGGCAGAACTAACAGGTGAGGAACCGGAAGAAAAGCTTGGTATAAAGATAGTATCAGGAAAATCCGTAAAAGTAGGAGAAGAATTACCCCTTGCAGCAGAAGTTCGTAAAGGAGATACCATAGTAACAGACAAAGAAATAATGTGGTTAAGCTCCAATGCAGAAATAGCTACAATAGAAGACGGAAAGCTAATAGCACATAAAACGGGAGAAGTGACTGTAACAGCAGCACTTGCAGAAGACAAAGATATAAAAGATACTGTAGAAATAAAAGTAACAGAAGCTGACGAGGAAGAAATAACATTAGAACAAGTAATAAAAGCTGTAAGGAAATATTACTCTAAGGAAGATGAATTTGCCTTCAGAGTAGCCCTTGGATATAATTTCACAAGCAACAATTTGGAGGAAGATTTATTAGAAATTACTCAAAAATTCAAAACAAATGAAGAGCCAAAAACCGCATCAGAGCATGTGGGAAATATATTGCGATTAATAGCAGCAGGAAAAGACCCATATAATTATAGCAAAAAAGATTATGTAAAAACCTTAGTAAATTCACAAAATGCAGAAGGTAAATTCATTATAGGACAATCTGATGATTATGCTACAACTGTTGCATTTAGCATGTTGGCATTGGATATGGCAGTAGCTGATTATGATAGAGATAAAGCGGTAGATGCACTTCTCAGCTATCAAGACAACAGCACTGGAAGCTTTGGCGGAGCAGATGAGACGGGAATGGTATTGACAGCATTAGCAAAATATAAAGATAAAACAAAAGTTCAAACTGCAATAGAGAAAGGATTAGACTATCTAAAAGGAGTACAAGATGCAAATACAGGTGGATTTATAGCATGGGGTTCAGAAAACCCATATTCCACATCAGCAGTTCTTCAAGGCTTAATGGCAGTAGGAGAAGATCCATTATCAGAAAAATGGACTGTGGGAGGAAAGACTGCAGTAGATTCTCTGATGAACTATTATAAAGACGGATATTTTGAAAATGAATCAGAATGGGGTTCAGATATTGGGATGGTAACAGAGCAGGCATTTATTGCATTAGCAGATGTATATATAGGTAAATCAATGTTCAATGAAATGAAGTTTAATGCAAATGAAGTAGCCGACATAAAGATAAATGAACCTGATATAGCTAAAATAATAGAAGGCGAAATTATAAAATTACTGGCAACAGGATATGACGAAAACGGGCAAATAGTACCAGTTAGGGAAATTGAGTGGTCAAGTTCAGATACTGACATTGCAGAAGTAGATGCTAATGGAACAGTAACAACTAAAAAAGCAGGCGTAGTTACCATAACAGCAAAGGTTAAAGATAAGGAAACAGAAGATAGTATTGAACTTAAAATATCTGCTCAAGAATTTGAAATAGAATATACTGGAGATTCAGAAGCAAAAAATGGCAAACAAGCAGATGCAAAAGTAAAGCTTAGAAATCTGACTGAAGAGAAGAAACCTGCTACGTTTATAGTAGCTTTATATGAAAACAAAACCAATAAACTAATCAATTATTCAATGGTTAAAAAAGAATTAAATAGCAAAGAAGAATTGGAATTGGCTGCGGGTTTCTTAGTTCCTGAATTAGGAAACTACTATATAAAGGCATTCCTATGGGATGACATAAGATACCAAAATATACTGATGCAAGAAGCAAAAGAGATAGAAGTAGCTAATTAAAAACATTGGATTCCTCGGGCGTTGCCCGAGGGGTCTTATATAGGATTGTAATTACTCACAATATTAAGGAGTGAAGTGAATAATATGAGAAAAAATATGCAGCGTATAATGTCTATAATGCTGATTCTATTACTGCTCATCCCTTCGATGGTTATGGCAGCATCGAATATTTCAATAGATTGTACTCAAAAAAATAATGAAGCGCTAATCAGCATCAAAGGTACAAGAAATCGACCTGTAAGCATAACAATAAAAGACGATTTCCGGTATTACTATATAGATCAGGGTATCACAGATGATCTAGGGAAGATAGAGGTTGAAGCAACTTTAGAATTGGATAAGACCTATGACTGTCAAGTAAATATAGATGGAACTACGGCAGCTAAGAAGATAATTATGAAAAAGTCGGATGCACCTAACCCGGGTCCTGATCCATCAGAAGATGAAATGGTGGATTTATATATAAAAGGATATAAGGGAGTCATCTTAAACGAAAGCGATATTATAATAAATAAAAATGAAAGTGCCCTAAGTTTAACGACAAGGATACTGGATGATCATGGCATTGAATATGAAAATCGCAAAGGCTATATAGCAAGCATTGACAATCAAAGTGAATTTGATAAGGGAAAAGACAGCGGATGGATGTTCTCTGTAAATGGAAAATTCCCTGATGTCGGAGCAGGATCCGTAAGATTAAAAGATGGAGACAGCATCAAGTGGCTATACACTCAAGATTTGGGTGCAGATATAGGAGCACCGGCATTTCATAGGGATGCCAATTTAGATGAATTAAGTAAAGTTATAGATGAAGCATTAAAGATAGTAAACAATAAAAATTCTACAGAAAAAGAGATAATTAAAGCTCTGGACAATATGGTAACTTCTTTTGAAGATACAATAGCTGATTCAAAATCCGGCGATATAAAGGACATCCTTAAGGAGAGCAAAAAGGCATCAAAAGTGCTTTTAAATGCTTTGGAAGCAGTTAAAGGCGAAGAATTAGCGATTAAAGTAGGGAATAGTGCCATAAGCATAACAAAAGCATTAAACAATTTGATAGATGACAAGTCAAATAAAGACTTAATAGAAGAATTGAGTAAAATAGCTGAAGAAAATATGGGAATAGCGTTGAGCTCATCTGTCAAAATGGAAGATGAAGATGATTTAAATAAAATGATAGATGCAATATTGGAACTTTCCGTCAAAGTCGAGGATAAACTATCTAAGATCAATGAAAATCCAAATAGGAACAGTGGGAAGAGTATTAGAATAAAAATGGTGGATGAAAATGATGATATCAGTGAAATAATATTAACAAAGCTGTTGCTGGAAAAAACAATTGACAAAGGAATAGATACAATAAAAATATCTTCAGAAAAATCGTCATTTGAAATAGCACCTGATTTCATGAGCAAGGATGTAAAAGCAGATATAAAGATAAAATTACAAAAGCGCAGTAACTCAACATGGGTAAGATTTGAACAGGAAGGCAAGGAACTAAACAATTTGATAAATCCTGTCAAAATTATAATGCCATGTGATATCAATGTTAATGATAAAGATAATTTAACCGTAGTTCTGGTAAATGAAGACGGAACAAAGGAATTGATAGGCGGAGTATATGATGCTCAAACAAAGAGCATGAGATTCTTAACTCATAAATTGGGAGAATTTAGGGTAGAAGTGAACAACATAGGATTTAAAGATTTGTCAAATCATAAATGGGCAGTTGAAGCCATCAACAGCATGGCAGCAAAGGGAATAATAGGAGGAAGAACAGCAGAAGAATTTGCTCCCGCTGCCAATATTACAAGGGCAGAATTTTCAGCCTTAATATCCAGAATGTTGAAGTACAACGAAGATTTAGATACCAATTTGCCATTTAAAGATTTAACTGCGGATAAATGGTATTATAAATCCATAAAAGCAGCATATAGAAACGGATTGATAAATGGGAAATCAGAGGTTATATTTGATCCGAATGGGTATATAACCAGAGAGGAAATGTCCAAGATAATAGGAACAATATTGGAGAAAAATTTGTACAAGGGACAGGATAAGTCGGTATTGATGAAATTTAGCGACGTAAACTCCATAGCTCCATGGGCAGAAGAAGGAGCAAAGATTACAGTTTATAATGAGATAATAAAAGGCTCCAACGGGAAATTCAGCCCAAAGGCAAATGCTACCCGAGCAGAAACTGCAGTAATGTTATATAGATTATATGATTTAATAATGTATTAAAATTCCCTTTCGAAATTACATTGTCATAAATAATATTATAATATATAATAGAACTGATAAGGAACTAAAACCTGTTAATAGAGGCTGAGGTTATGTCGTTCTTTCGGAAGTGACTTAAAACAGCAGCAAATGATGAATATATTGCTGCTGTTTTTATATATTATATTTATATGTTATAGTAGAATTTGAAAAGGGGGATAATATGTACACAAATGTATTTATTGGAGTTATAATACCATTTATCGGCACCACATTAGGCGCCGCTATGGTTTTCTTTATGAAAAACGGGATGGGAGATAAAACGGAAAAGGCCCTGTTGGGATTTGCTTCAGGTGTTATGATTGCGGCTTCTGTATGGTCACTCTTGATTCCGTCAATTGATATGGCAAATGGTCAGGGAATTATAGCATGGGTTCCTGCTGCAGTTGGATTCATGTTTGGAATATTTTTCTTACTTCTTCTTGACAATATCATTCCTCATCTTCATCTTAATGAAGATAAACCCGAAGGTGTCACAACAAAAAGTGCAAAACTTAGAAAAACTACAATGCTTGTCTTAGCAGTTACACTTCATAATATTCCTGAGGGAATGGCCGTAGGAGTTGTATTTGCAGGAGTATTGGCAGAGAATTCACTCATATCCATGGCAGGTGCATTTTCACTTTCTTTAGGTATCGCAATACAAAACTTTCCCGAGGGTGCCATTATTTCCATGCCTCTCAACAGTGAAGGACTTTCCAAGAAAAAATCTTTTATCTACGGTACACTATCAGGAATTGTAGAGCCTATCGCTGCTGTTTTAACTATATTGCTTACAAGTATTATTCAATCAATACTTCCGTATCTGCTTTCCTTTGCAGCCGGAGCCATGATTTACGTTGTTGTTGAGGAGCTTATACCGGAGGCGCAGGTAGGAGAGCATAGTGACGTGGGAACTATAGGAGTAGCTTTTGGATTTGTAATAATGATGATACTTGACGTAGCGCTGGGATAAAAATACGGATTAATAGAGGAAATAAAAGCGGAATTATTTAACAAATTTTAGAGGTCACTAAAATTCATCTGATGATGAATTTTTAGTGGCCTCTTCTTTTATGACTTTTTAAAATAAACATCTGTGGTATATCCCGGTTTCAATACTTCATCCGGATCATTTGGTTTTACCAGTACGCGAACTATGCGTTTACCGTCTTTTTCCACTGCTAACTCCGGAATCTGCATCACCGTACCATCTATTGTAACATCAGGTACATAGGTAGGCACAATTCTTACTGTATCTCCAACTTCAACACTGCTGATGAATTCTTCGTCTACTTCTGCACTGACGGTGATGGAATCCATATCCACAATCTGAAGTATTTTGGTTGGGGTACCTTGAGTACCCAAGTGATCTCCATTGTTGATTGTGACGCTTTGTACTATACCGTTATTTAGATTAGAAACGATTTGATTTTCATTGATGTAATTCTTTGCAGTTTTTGAGATCATTAGGTCTAAATCTACTTGAGCAGAAGAGATTCCGCTTTGCACTTCTGTTACACTTGCAGTATTTCCCGCCTTTAGCTGAGAAAGTTGTACCTGTTTTGCTTTGAGTCCAACATCCAGTTGATTCAATTCGTCTTTCAGTGCAAGCTTTGCCTTTTGGATATTTTCTTGCACATCATTTAAGGCCTTCTGGCGTTGCTCCAGCGCATCCTCATATTTATTGAGCATTTCTTTCGAAATTGCTCCCGTATCATATAGTTCTTTGTAATTCTTCAGATCATTCTGAGCATTGACAAGCTCCCTTTGAGCAAGTTCTAAATTATTTTGAAGCAATTTCAAATCGGAGTTCGTGCAGTTGTTATATTCCTGCTTTTTTCGGGAGATTTCTTGCTGCATTTGGTCAATATCCGCCTGCAGTGCTGAAACATCCTGTCTTGTTGCGGGTAAAGCTGCTTCATTGGCGGTAAGTTGTTGTTTCAATTTTTCAACGGTTCCGTTATATTCTGTAAGGTCCAGTGTCACCAGCGGCTGTCCAAGTGTTACGCGATCTCCTTCTTTAATCAAAACATCTGTTACAAACGCCGGAAAATCAATGTTGATATTTTCTGCATTGGTACACTTTACTTCGCCCCATACATTGATTTCTTGGGATTCGGTAGTCAAGTTTTGTTCGCCTTCTATCTGTGAGACAGGCGTGGTATTTTTGCGGTGAAGAAGTATAACTGAGATGGTAAGTATTACCGCTAGCACACAAACCCCGATTATTACTGTTTTCTTATGTGATAAAATCCAATTTTTCATTAACTAAGCCTCCATTTATATCATTCAACGCTTTTCAGCGCTTCCAACATTTCCAGTTGTTTCATTTTTCTCGCTATGATGCTATTGGTGATCCAAGCGAAACATATAGTCATGGCAGTTGCAATCAGAACGTTTGACAAAGTTATATTACCTAGTAGATCCATACGTTCATCCAGACTGCTGGCAATCAGCCATGATATGAATCTGCCTACGGGAATCCCGGATATGGTTCCAATCAAAATGGAAAAGTAATTCTCAACCAGTACCAGATTCCTGATTTCCCGGTTGTGAAAACCGAGCACTCTTAAAGTTGATAGATCACGAATTCGTTCGACAAAATTCAGAATACCTGTATTGTATAGCACCACAAATGCCAGCGATGCTCCCATTATAATAAGCGCTGCCACGGCAAAATTTATTACCCCCATGCTGGAGGACAATCCCAAATGCTGACTTTCACGTGTTGCCCAGTCCGTTACCGCATCACTTTGCAGAAATCTTTGATCCGGAGGACCATTCCATTGGATAAGCAAAGCCGTGGGAGAAAATTTTTCGCCTAGGGACTTCCAGTAACTATCGGCTGCATAAATTCCTTGACCTGACGCCATGTAAGCAACTTGGACAATTTGCACAGGCACATAATCTTCACCTGTGCGTTTGATTTGTATACTGTCACCTTTATCTATACCTAGAGTTTTACATAATTTCCGAGTCATGAGAATCCCGTTTTCCGGTAAGGAAATAGGATTCCCTTCAACATCCTTCATATGAATCAGCGGACTATCTATAGTTGTGATAGTGATAGGCTCCATTTTTTGCTCACCATTAGGGTAAATTACCTCTACGGCAGATTCCTGAATTAACTGTGTAATTCCGTTGAGTCCTAAGTTTTTGAGATAACGAGAATCAGCCTTCTTAGGATCAATGAGAATCTTTTGATCGTAGGTGAAAGTGTCTCCGTATACTTGATCAGTTATTCCAACTATGGTACTTCTGACGGTTAGCGCTGCGATGATTACACCTACACATCCCATTACGCCTATTATACTCATAATAAGACGTTTTTTATTTTTTAGAGTGTTTCTCACAATCAGCTTGTTACTGAACTTAATCTTATCCCAAATGGAGGGTATGGATTCCAGAAAAACATGCTCACCTTTTTTTGGCGGCTTATCGCGAAGAAGTGACGCCGGGGTGTCCTTCTGGAGTTGCCAACAAGCATAAAAAGAAACGCCTCCTGTACACAAGAGAATCAGAAGCAGCGCAAACGCAAAGTTCCAGTAGTTAATATGAAGTCTATAGCTGCTGAGCGTCAATTGCAATTGGGGCACTAAAATCCGACCAAAGAGGTTTGGACCCAGTATTAGACCAGCCACTGACCCAAGTACTCCTATCATGACACCATAAGAGGTGTAATGCCATAGTATACTTCCTTTGTTATAACCCAGCGATTTCAATATTCCTATTTGAGTTCGCTGACTTTCCACTAGACGTACCATTGTGCTTTGCGTAATCAATGCTGTCACAATAAAGAATAAGATTGGGAACACTAAAGAAAGTATTTTAAACTGTTGTATACGGCCATTGACATTGCTGACGCTTAAACTATCCTTTTGCAAGGTAATTCCGATGAGCTTATCTCCAATAATGGAATCTGCCTTTTGGACTACTTCATTAAGATCTGTATCGGGAGCAGTTTTCACACTAATTTGATTGTAAATTTTTTGACCATAGATACTATCAAGGGTGCCTATAGGGATAACTATAAACCCGTATGTGTTAGGATCCGGAATTAGAGTGGCAGAGTTCTTAACAACAGAGACCTGTTCGCTGCTTATAGCCAGTCCATTTATAGGTAATTTGAGCCAAACGCCATTGAGCTTGATGGATATAGTATCACCGACCTTTAAGTTGTGAGCTTTTGCAAATGAATTATCCAAAACCGCTCCGCTTTTGTTGAATCGACCTTCTTGAATTTCAGGTTGATCCAGAGTGCTGCGGTCATTCAGAGCATAGACATGCAGGGTGGCATTTCCCGATAAATTCGTATCGGCTTCGGTTGAAAAGCGCTTCTCCACCTGTATCACCCCATCAATTTTGCTTATTGCCCAGAGGTCCTGTTCAGATGGGTTTTGTACTGTCACCCATAGATCTGATAAATTCGTAGCATTGTACATGATATCCGCATTATTTTGTACGGTGAACCATATACTATCAAGACCTGTCATGATTGTTACGGCTAGGGTAGCCATAACAAATATAGAAATAAACTGAGCCTTTGATTTTCTCATATCACGCAGTGATTTTTTAAATAGTGCACCTCTTACCATATGATTTCCTCCACGTTTTTGGGGAACTTATGGAATTCCGTTTTGGCGATTTTGCCATCTCTCATATGCAGTACCGTTTGAGCCATTTCGGAAATTGGCACGTTGTGTGTGACGATAATAACCGTCTTGTCAAGGTCGTTGGAAACATCACGAATAAGACGCAATACCATGCGGCCGGTTTCGGAATCCAGTGCACCGGTTGGTTCATCGCATAGTACGATTTGGGGGTTCTTAGCCAATGCCCTAGCAATGGATACACGCTGCTGTTCCCCACCGGACAGCTGACTGGGGAAATTGTTCATTCTTTTTTCCAGCCCCACTCGCTGAAGCATTTCACGTGCATCTAGCGGATCAGGAGCGATTTCTTCGGCTAACTGTACATTTTCCAGTGCTGTCAGATTGGGAACCAGATTATAAAATTGGAATACAAAGCCAATCTGTGTACGGCGATATTCCGTGAGCTCATACTCTGACATGCCGGAGATCTCCTTATCATTTACTATAATTCGACCGGCGGTACATGAATCCATGCCCCCTAACATATTCAGCACCGTGGTTTTACCCGCACCGCTTTGTCCGAGCACTACATTGAATGTACCTTTGCTTAGAGTAAAGCTGATGCGATCTACTGCCTTAATGATGGTATTTCCTATATGATATTCTCTTTCCACATTTTCAAATGTAATAAAATCCATACACATTCTTCCTTCTTTCTGCAATCTGTCTATGTAGAAAACATAATTTATGCTATAATTTACAAAAATCATGCTTTACTTGACATCTAATCTTTAATATATTATATATTATAGTGACACTATGTTTATTTCACAACCAACAGTTGATTACATAGTGTATTTTATACAACAAAGTAATATATAAATGTCGAATTGAAAACAAAAGTTAAAATATAAATTGAAAAAAGAGGGTAGTTTTATGAAGGAGAAGAAAGAGAACCGGAAAATACGTTATACGAAAATGGTTTTACAAGACAGTCTATTTGAATTAATGGAGAAAAAACCGATTACAAAGATTACCATCAAAGAGCTGTGTGAGAACGCAGATATTAACCGTACTACTTTTTATTCACATTATAGGGATCAATATGATCTTCTTAATAAAATCGAGGATGAAGTTCTTTCATGGATAAAAGAATTGCTTTCCAATCTGATTTATAAAAGTAACAAAGATGAAAAGATGAAGGCGCTTGAGAAAATATTCCAATATGTTGCTGATAACAGCAAACATCTTCAAATATTGATGAGTGAGCAGGGAAATATTGATTTTCAAAAGAAGATATTTAGTTTGATATATCAGGAATGCGGGATATTCTCTTCAAATGAGAAAGATGTGGACTTGGGTATTAGTGAAGACTATTTTATATTTGCGGTCAATGGAAGCGTTGGTCTATTGCAGCATTGGCTGAAAAATGGCATCAATCTGTCTGCAAAAGAAATGGCAGAGGTTATTTACAATTTGACTTCATATGCTATGTAACCCAAGAAATTATCTCAATTAAATCTATTCTTAAAGAACGCAAGATTTTATTGATTTTATAGATACCCTATGTTAAAATATTAATGTTATAGATAAATATTCGATAGACAAACATTCGTTAGTTTTTTATAAAAGTACAGGAGGTGTTTTTTTATGACGATGTTTTTTTCAGTATTGATATTAATATCCAGCATATCATTGATTATAAGTGTTCTATTACAAGAAGGTAGTGAAGAGGGACTGGGTACTATTGGCGGAAATGCTCCGGAATCACTATGGGGAAAAAATAGAGGAACCAGTAAACAAGCAATGCTACAGAGAGTAACTATTATAGCAGCCATTATATTTTTAATTTCTGCGTTAGGTCTGGCAGCATAATATAAGAGAAAAGAATTGCGAATTTGAATAAATCCCTCATCATCATACATATGGGGGATTTTTTAATGCTGTATATTTCTATATGAATATGATATAATCATAAGATATGAGTAATACAATTAATATATAGAAATATTGAGGAATGTATTTATGTTTATAGATATTGAGGGTTTAGCTCTAAATTACATAGTAGAAGGTGAAGGAAGTCCTGCTGTAATATTACATGGTTGGGGCTGCCATATTGAAACGGTCATGTCTATTGTCAATATATTGAAAGAAAGATATAAAGTATATTGTATAGATTTACCGGGATTTGGAAAATCAGATAAGCCTAAAGATGTATTGGGTTCCTTTGATTATGCGAGAATAGTAAAGAAATTTTTAGAAAGCATGGATGTAAAAAAGGCTGTATTTATAGGTCATTCCTTCGGAGGAAAATTATCCATTATATTTGGCTCCAAATATCCTGAATGCGTAGAAAAAATAGTGCTCATTGATAGTGCAGGTCTAATTCCAAAGAGAGGAATTAAATATTATTTTAAGGTTTACAGTTTTAAAACCCTAAGATTTATTTATAAACATCTTTTCTTTTGGATTAAGGATGATAAAAGGATGGAGAAGTTTTATAAAAAATTTGGGTCTGACGATTATAAAAATTCAGATGGGATTATGAGAAGGATACTTGTAAAGGTTGTGAATGAAGATTTAAAACCTATACTAAAGGATATAAAGGTACCAACGCTATTGATTTGGGGTGACAAGGATGATGCAACACCCTTATATATGGCAAAGATAATGGAAAAAGAAATTGAAGATAGCGGACTTGTAATATTGGAAGGAACAGGACATTATTCATATTTAGAGGACTATTCCAAATTTACTGCAGTTATTAAGTCCTTCTTATTTTGATTATTTTCGTAATTGTGAATTGTGAATTGTGAATTGTGATTTGAAGGTAATTGTGCATTGTGAATTGAGAATTGTGAATTGAATTTAGGGGGTATATATGGAAACGATGTATTACATTTTTATTATTATAGTGGGGGTCATCGCACCTTCATTTATGAAAAAAAGGACCGATGAGTCATTACACATTTCCCAATTGGAAGGCTATGAATATGAACATTATTTAGCGTGGATAAAAAACAATAGAGATAAGGCTTATAGTTTAAATAAAAACAATCGGCCTGTAAAAAAACCTCTGGTTATGACAAATAGAGCAAAGAGATTATTCAATACCAACTATGTTATAAATATAATATTTTTCATTATTACGGCAATACTTTTTGTATCATTACTACGGGACTATATTGCTATATTATTAATGATTATAGTATTGGGGATATTGTATTATTTGCAGCCTTTGACAATGGCTCTTGCCACTCTTGTTATGGAACCTATAGAAAAGAAAATCAATATGGGGTTCTATGTTTCTGCCCAAAAGAAAATAAAGACGAGAGAAGATTTGAAGGTTGTAGGCATAACCGGAAGCTTTGGTAAGACCAGTACAAAATTTATAGTCGGTGCAATTCTTGAAGAAAAATTCAATGTTCTGAATACTCCTGAATCCTATAATACGCCAATGGGCTTATCCAAGGTCATCAACAATGAATTATCCAGCGAACATGAAGTTTTTATAGCTGAAATGGGGGCTAAAAAAATCGGAGAAATTCGGGAAGTGGCTCAGCTTGCACAACCGCAAATCGGAGTATTAACTTCCATAGGACCTGTTCATCTGGAAACCTTCAAAAATATTGACAATATACTAAAGACCAAATATGAACTGATAGAAGAGTTACCTACAGATGGTATAGCTATATTTAATTATGATAATGAATATATTAAAAAACTTGCTGACAAGACTTTTAAAGAAAAAATTCTCTACGGAATGGAAAACACAGAAAATTTAGATATATATGCGGATGACATTGAGGTTTCTGAATTGGGTTCGAGATTTACTTTAAAAGATAAAGAGGGAAACAGTGTAAGATGCAAAACCAAATTATTAGGGAAACACAATATTTACAATATCTTAGCAGGCGCATGTGTCGGTAAAGCTCTTGGGCTTACATTTGAAGAAATTGCAAGAGGTATTGACAGAATCGAGCCAATACCTCATAGATTAAATATAATAAATCCCGGTACGGGTATAATCGTTATAGACGATGCATTTAACTCAAACCCCATAGGTTCTAAAGCAGCGCTTGAAGTCATTAGTCAATTTAAAGAGGGCAAAAAGATTATAGTTACACCCGGAATGATAGAATTGGGAGAGATTGAGGAATCAGCCAATAGAGAATTTGGGGTCAATATCGGAAAAGTATGTGATTATGTAATATTGGTTGGTGAAAAGAGAACCAGACCTATTTATGAAGGACTGATGGAAACAAATTACAATAAATCAAATATATTTACAGTGAATAATTTAGATGAGGCAACAGTTCAGATAGCTAAGATTGCTAAACCTAAGGATGTAGTCTTATTTGAAAATGATTTGCCGGATAATTATAGCGAGTAGGGGGCAATGGGATGAAAAAAGTTGGTGTAATTTTTGGCGGCTATAGTGTAGAACATGAAGTGTCTGTAATAACAGGCATGCAGGTAATGGAGAATATAGACAAATCAAAATATGAGGTAGTTCCTATCTATATAACAAAGAGTGGAAAATGGCTGACGGGAAGCAGCTTAATGGAGTTTAAAAACTATAAGGACAACAATTTTAAAGATGTGAAACAAATCATGCTATCTCAATCCCTAAATGACCATAATATTTATTTGCACCCTGAGGGATCAGGATTATTTGGGAAAAAGATATTGGACAAATTGGATATTGTTTTTCCGGCGCTACATGGCACAAATGGTGAAGATGGTACTATACAAGGATTATTTGAGCTTATGAACATACCTTATGTAGGAGGCGGAGTGCTTGCTTCATCCGTTGGGATGGATAAAATTTTGATGAAAGATGTTTATAAGTCATATTCTTTGCCTATAGTAGACTATATGTGGTTTTATAGATCAAATTGGTCTAAGGATAGAGAAGACGTCATAAATAAAATTGAAGAGAAATTGGGATATCCTGTATTTGTTAAACCGGCAAATTTAGGTTCAAGCGTTGGTATCAATAAAGCTAAGGATAGAGACGGACTTATAAGTGCAATAGAAATAGCGGTTCATTATGATAGAAAAATAATAGTTGAAAAGGCAGTTGAAAGCCCTAGGGAGATAAATTGCGCTGTATTGGGATATGATAATGAGGTCATAACTTCATTGTGTGAGGAACCTATGGGCTGGACTGAAATTCTGTCCTTTGAAGATAAATATATAAAAGGGAATAACAAGGGAGTAAAATCATCAGGAGAAACAAGAAGAATACCTGCGGATATTGATGAAACCTTAAGAATCAAAATAGAAGATTTAGCTATAAAGGCATTTACTTCAATAGATTGTAAAGGAACTGCAAGGATAGACTTTTTACTGGATAAGGACAACAACGTATATATTAACGAGATAAATACTCTCCCTGGGTCAATAGGGTTTTACCTTTGGGAGGGCAAGGGAATATCAATTGGTAAATTAATTGATAAAATGATTGATATTGCTATAGAAACCCACAAAGAAAAAAATAAAAATATGTATTCTTACGAGGCAAATCTTTTTAATAGAACGCAATATGGAGTAAAGACAAGAAAGGTGTAAGATATTTTAATATCTTACATTTTTTTTTAGAAAAAGGGTAAATAATAAAGGTAGATATCCACAATTCACAATGCACAATTCACAATTGATGGGGTTGAGATTAAAACTTAAAAGAGGACAGTAACAAGAGGAGAGTAACTAGATAATAAGAACTAGGGGAGGAATAGCATGAGCATAAGAGAAGAAATAATTAGCCTCATGGAAGAAAAAAATTATAAGCCATTATTGAAGGAGGAAATTGCAGCGCATTTTAACATTGAAAAAAATGATGCAAAAGAATTTAATAAGATAATAGATGGACTTGAAAAGGAAGGAATTATATTAAAATCGAATAAAGAAAAATACAGTTTAACAAATTCCGATTATATAGTAGCGGGCAAACTGGAAGGCAACGAACGCGGTTTTGGCTTCGTTTTGTCCAAAGATAAGACGATGGAAGATATATTTATTTCGCCTGAAAACATGAATGGTGCAATGAATGGGGACACAGTACTTGCCAATATAGTAAAACGACAAGAATCCGGGAGAAAACAAGAAGGAGAAATCATACGAATACTTGAAAGAGTAAATGAACAGGTGATTGGAACTTTTGAAGATAGCGGCAATTTTGGGTTTTTAATTCCTGATGATCATAAGATTTCGTATGATATATTTATACCAAAAGCTCAAATGGGTGGAGCCAAGGATGGGCAGAAGGTAGTAGTTGAAATCACAAAATGGCCTGAACAAAGGAGAAATCCTGAAGGCATGGTAATTGAGGTTTTAGGATATTTATCGGATAGGGGAACTGATATCTTGTCAATTATCAGGCAATTTAAACTGCCTGAAGAATTCCCTATGGGAGTTGAGAAACAAGCTAAAGATATAGAGAATAATCTTAGAGAAGCGGACATTTTAGGAAGGATGGATTTTAGAGCTTTAAAGGCATTTACCATAGATGGTGCTGATGCAAAGGATTTTGATGACGCTATATCTATAGAAAAATTTCCCAATGGAAACTATAAACTGGGAGTTCATATAGCTGATGTATCCCATTATGTTAAAGAAAATTCCCCTATGGATAAAGAGGCTTATTTGAGAGGGAATTCAGTTTATTTAATAGATCGAGTAATCCCAATGCTGCCTAAGGAATTATCCAATGGATTATGTTCATTAAATCCAAATGAGGATAGACTGACTCTGTCGGTAATGATGGAAATAGATAAAAGCGGAACTGTAGTAGATCACCAAATATTTGAGGCGGTTATAAACAGTAAGCAAAGATTAATCTATGACGACGTATCTGATTTGCTTGAAAATGATGATGAAACATCAAAGAAAAAGCTGAAAGACGTATATGAAGAATTAAAAATATCAGAGGAACTGATGCATATACTATATGAAAAACGGAAGAGAAGAGGGAGTATTGACTTTGATTTTCCCGAGACTTATATTGAATTGGATGATAAGGGAAAACCCGTTGATATACGAAGAGCAGAAAGAAGAGTAGCCAACAAATTAATCGAGGAATTTATGTTGGTATGCAATGAAACCGTTGCGGAAGAATATCATTGGGCAGAAATTCCTTTTATATATCGTATTCACGAATATCCAAGCGCTGAAAAGATGAACGAATTTGCTAAATTCATTCACAATTTTGGCTATATGTTAAAGGGAAAAGATATACATCCTAAAGAATTACAGCTATTAACAGAGGAAATAAAGGGAAAAAAAGAAGAAATAGTTATCTCCACTTTGCTTCTTAGATCTTTGAAAAAGGCTATTTACAGTGAAAAATCGGATGTTCACTTTGGGCTTGCTGCACAGTTTTACACTCATTTTACAGCTCCAATCAGAAGATATTCGGATTTGGTGATTCATAGGATTATTAAACAATATATCAAAGGGAAGCTTTCAATGGAGAAACAGGAAAAACTTGATAGTATACTTCCTGAAATTGCAGAACATGTTTCTATGACAGAAAGAAGGGCAGAGGAAGCAGAAAGAGAAGTTGATGATTTGAAAAAAGCCCAATACATGAGTGAAAGAATAGGGGAGGAGTATGAAGGTATCATATCTTCTTTAACAAGTTTCGGTATATTTGTTCAGCTGGACAATACCATTGAAGGGTTGATAAGGTTCAGCTATATGGATGATGATTTTTATCGTTTTGATGAAGAAAATTATTATGTTATAGGTGAAAGAACAAAAAGGATATATAGACTGGGAGATGAAGTGCGAGTAGAGGTTATAGGTGCGGATGTAGGCAAGAGAAATATAGATTTTGATTTAATTTCATGATAATTGACTTAAAACTATAAATTTGTTACACTTAATATCGATTAGAAAATAATATATCTGGTGATCATTATGAAAAAAATAGGTACTAAAGTAGTTGCAACAAATAGAAAAGCAAGGCACGAATTTTTTATAGAAGATACTATCGAAGCGGGTATTGCATTAAAAGGAACTGAAGTAAAATCAATACGTCAAGGAAAATTAAATATTAAGGACAGCTATGCTTCAATTGATGATGGCGAAGTATTTATTAATAACATGCATATTAGTCCCTATGAGCAAGGTAATATCTTCAATCAAGATCCCTTAAGGAAAAGAAAATTATTGCTTAATAAAAGGGAAATAAGAAGGCTGACGGGAGATATAATGCAGAAAGGATATACTTTGATTCCGCTTTCAGTCTATATCAAGGATGGTTTGGTAAAGGTAGAATTAGCAACTGCAAAGGGCAAGAAGCTATATGATAAAAGGGAAGCCATAGCAAAGAAAGATGCGATGAGGAGAATGGAGCAGCAGCAAAGCTTAAAATACAGGTAAGCTCTCTAACTTATATATGATAAATAAATCTAAAAATATGGATTATAAAAAACTTGTAGAGACCGCTGCCTTGGCAGGGAAGATTATGATGGAGAGCAACGCTGAATCGTACAGGGTAGAAGATACGATGCTGCGTATACTCAAAGTTTCAGGTCTGGAAACTACAGAAGCATTTGCCATTGCCACTGCTTTGGTTATAACTTTGGATGATCCGTCAATTGATGCAATCACTGTTGTCAGAAGGGTTACAATTAGAAATACTAACCTAAATAACATCTCTCAAGTAAATACTATTTGCAGGAATTTCACTGAAAGTAAATACAACTTAAATCAAGCCTATAGTGCCTTAAAAGAAATTCAAGACGAAAGATATAAGCCCTTTACTAGAGGCTTAGGAATAATATTATTTACATCCTTCTTTGCGTTATTGCTGGGAGGAAATATAAATGAAATTGTAGTTGCGGGAATGAATGGTCTTATTTTAATATTTGTAAATAAAATAGATAAACGCATTAGTATGGATGGTTTTATTAAAAATGCCTTATCATCTGCTTTTATTGCTATCATAACAGTTTTACTTAAAAATTATGTGTTTAAAAATATAAACATTGATGTGGTAACAGCTAGTTCTATAATGCCTTTATTGCCGGGAGCAGCAATAACAAATGCATTTCGTGATTTGTTGCACGGTGACTACATGTCCTTTGGAGCGAAGGCTCTTGAAGCAGTAGTTGTTGCACTGTCAATTGCTTTGGGGGTAGCAATAGGTCTTTTATTGACTGGAGGTGCATTGTAATGATATGGCAAATTATTGGAGCATTTATGGCTACTGTAGCGGGTTCTATTTATTTAGAAGCACCAAAAAATTGTATTTTACGTACAGGTATAATCGGTGCTGCGGGTTGGGCAACATATTTATTGTCTTCTAAAATTTATGGACCTGTATTTTCTACATATATAGCAGGATTGATTATATCAACTATATCACATATTTTTTCAAGATTATTTAAGGTGCCGGTTACAATTTTCTTTATACCCGGAGTTTTTCCGATTGTACCGGGTCTGAGTATGTATCGTGCTGTATATTTTTTTATCAAAGGATCTAGTCAAGTGGGGCAGGGATTTTTAGAAGAGACAATTAAAATTTCAGGGATGATTGCATTGTCTATTTTTACCATAGATACTATTTTTAAAACTATAGGCAAAATTAAGAAAGCATCATTCTTGGACGAACAGGATTAACTTAACTATCGAAGAATCTCCTCTTTTCAATTGTGAATATGCATTTTGAATTGTGCATCGTGAATTGACCTATGCATTGTGAATTGTGAACTGTGAACTGTGAATTGAATTGTGGTTGTTTGACATAAAATCATTATCCTGCTATAATTGTATAGCAATCAAATATGGGGGCGAATTAGGTTTCGACAGGGATTCGGAATCAGGAGTAGCGAGTCGTTGTAGCCAAGCAACGTTAAAAGTGGCAAACTAAAATTAAACGCAAACGAAAATAATTACGCATTTGCAGCTTAATTAAAGCTGCTCGTCAAACTTAAGAATCCCACGACTTAGGATTTGGCGTCATCTTAGTGGGGACCCGAGCTTAGCAAAGCTTTGAGCTAAGAACGGAAATTATGAAGCTACCAAAGCTCATATCCTGTCAGTAGGAGATGAGTGGAGGGAAGGATAAATTACTGACTGCACTCGGAGAAACTCTTGTGGAAGGGTTTTTGGACGTGGGTTCGACACCCACCGCCTCCACCATACATATATAATATAAACCTCTTGATTTCAAGGGGTTTTGCTTGGTTTTGGAGATAATTTTAAGATGAAGTTATTAAAAATAAAGGTGATTATAGACAGAGCTTTGGAGCATTAGCTTTAGGATTTTTCTATGCTCATTACAAGAAATAATACAAAGCTTAGAATCAATTGGGCTAAAGGTGCGATGTCTTAGGATATTCGCAGAAATCGTATGGGCAGACGACCCTGTCTGCCCATTGTTACTTTAGTCATTATACATACATATTTATATTCCCTCTTTTAATTCTGTTATTCTTGATAATATAAAGGATATTGCTAAAGATAATATTCCACATATTAAAACTAATATAAAGCTTGAAATATAATCCGTAAATAACCCACCTATAGTCATACCTAATGGTTGGATTGACAAAGACATGGTACCAAATAATCCATTAACCCTGCCGCGATACTCATCGGATGTTTCTCTTTGAATCAAAATAAACGCAGGAAGGTTTACGAACATTAAAGCTCCTCCTATTGAAAAATTAAGCAATATGAAATATAATAATAAGCTGCTTTGGGGAGCTGTATTAAAAATTGATAATGTTGGGATGCCTGTAATCATCATCAATATTGAAAGTATTACTAATGCAGATATAAAGTGTTTATATTTACTCTTATTATCAGGTAATAAAGAATATATTATTGAAAATATCAAACTACCAATTGCAGATGATGATTGTATTAAACCATATTGTTCTGAATTAAAGCCAAGTTGAATATTTATAATATGGGGAAGTGAAACAGTGTATGCACTAAAAACAAAATTTGTAAATATTGAAAATGCTAAAATTGAGAATATCGCCTTTTTTGATTTAACATAATTTAATCCGGATTTAATTTCAGACCATATTTTTTCATTAGACTTTTCGGAAACAGGTGTATTATTGAAATTAAAATTTATAAATGTTTCAGAAATAGCTGAGAGTATAAAGCAAATTCCGGCAATCAACAAAAACATTTCTATAGGAACTAATCCATATATTAATCCACCTAATGTAGGTCCAACTATTGCAGCCATGGAAGTAATAGATGAACTGTATGAATTAATTTTAGTCAATCTACTCTCATCTACAATATTAGGTATGGATGCTTCCATAGTAATATTAAAAAAGGTGTTAAATATTGATAATAAAAAAATTGTTATGAGAATTAAGTTTAATGACAAACCAATTCTTAATGTAACAATATATGTGACCATTAACAAAGTACCACATAATAAATCAGTAATTACGACAACTGTTTTTCTGTCCAATTTATCAGCAAAAACACCTGCAAATGGCGATATTATAATTGCTGGAATGGTGGAAACAATCATAGTTAATGCAAAACTCATACCGGATCCGGTAACCTTTAGAACATATAATCCTATAGCGAAATTCATGATTCTTGTACCGAATAAAGAAACTAGTTTGCCAAGTAAGAATACCAACATATTTATATTTGGTGAATTAATAATATTTCTTTTATTAATATATGAAGTGCTTTTCATTATAACCTCCCATATTTAAATACTCAGAGTATTAGTTTCTTTCCCAAAAAATTAATACTATTTTTTATTTGATATTAATTAATGAAATAATATAATCGTCTTCATTTTCTTTTACTAATAATCATAGATGCACCCATTAAATAATCCATATGATAAGAAACCATAGCAGTAACAATTATATCTAATATCAGAATAAGATAAATATCCAATTGTGTCAATTTTAAAATATATAATTGTCTAATGTATTTAAAGTTCAAATAAAACTATTGATTATTATTGAGTTTTATTTTGTTGTAAATTATATATTGTGTGTGAAAAAAGTGTTAAAAACGAATTACTTTGATATAATATAATAAAAATACAGAAATATATGATTTGGGGGTGTGGGATTTGTATTTACAATGTTTTGAGGATGTCAAAGAGATAACTGAATGTTTAGTGAAAATACCTAGCATAGTAAATACCGATGGGGAAAAGAACTGTGCTAAAGAAATCTATAAATATTACAGCAATCTAACATACTTTAAGGAAAATCCGGATTATCTATTACTTCAAGAAATTAAAGATGATGAAATGGAAAGATACAATGTGATTTCAATGGTAAAGGGTACTAAAGGGAATTCAAATAAGACAATAATATTAATGGGGCATCTAGACACGGTAGGGGTTGAAGATTTTGGTTCATTCCGAGATTATGCATTTGATCCGGATAAATTGCCTGAAATCCTAAAGAGTCTAAATCTAGGCCATGAGGTAGATACGGATATCTTATCAGGGGAATATTTATTTGGAAGAGGAGCTTTAGATATGAAGTCAGGTATAGCAGGACATATGTATCTGATGAAATACTTCTCTGAGCATTTAGACGAATTGGACGGAAATATAATATCGATTTCAGAAGCTGATGAAGAAGGCAACTCCAATGGAATCATCTCAGCACTTGAGGTACTTAAAGAGTGGAAAGAAAAATATAATCTAGAATATATTGCCGCCATAAATGCTGACTATTCAACACCATATGACGGAAAAGATGAAAATCAATATGTATATTTTGGGAATGTAGGTAAGCTATTACCTTCCTTTCATGTAGTAGGTAAGGGAACCCAAGTAGGTCAAGCTTATGAGGGATTGGATCCAAATTTAATAGTTGCTGAATTGACTAGAAATATAGAATTAAATACGGATTTTTGTGATGAAATGATGGGCGAGGTTACATTGCCGCCAATTTCTTTGAAACAATCAGATTTTAAGGAAGGATATACAGCACAAACAGCTATAGCAGCACAAAGTTATTATAATTTTTTTACCTTCACTATGAGTCCCGGTGATGTGATTAAAAAAATGAAGGAAAAGGCTATAGAATCCTTTGACAACGCATTGGATTATGTCAACAAATCCTACGAGAAATATTGTAAGCTGAGTAATATGGATTTCACAAAACTTAATTGGGAAACAAGAGTATATACATGGGAAGAGTTCTATAATGAACTAGCTACAATTCACGGTGAAAAGTTTAAAATTTATATGCACAATTTTGCTAAAGAGTTAAATGAATTGTTTCCATCATTAGATTTGCGAGAATTTAGCACGATAGTCATAAATGAGGCGTGGACCAAATGGTCTGATGATAAGTCGCCGGCGATTATAATCTATTATTCATCACAGTTCTATGGAAGAATCACAGTTACCGGAAAGAACGAATTGGAAAGACAATTATTGGATAGTGTAAGAGAAGCTGTAGAATTTGTACAGGATTATTCTGATAAACCAATAAAAACCAAGATGTTCTACCCATATGTATCGGATGCAAACTTTATAGCATCTTCAGATGATATAGGTGAAATAAAAACATTAAAGAAAAACATGCCTGCTTGGGGTACAAAATATACTTATCCAATAGACGATATATTGGAAATAAATGTACCCGTAGTAAATATTGGAACCTTTGGGAAAGACGGTCACAAGTTAACTGAAAGAGTTCACATGAAATACACTTTTGAAAATGTTCCTAATATTACCTATACAACAATAAGGAAACTTCTTAAATAGCTATTAAAAAAGCCTTGATTACTAATGATCAAGGCTAAATTTTTATTCTTACCCAAAAAATAATTATATCATATTATGCAAATAAATAAAATAATCAAAATTGATAAAATTCAATACATAACTTTAGTGATTTAAAACGGTATTCAAGTCTGGTATTCTTATACTAAGAATGAGATAGGTATCAAGAATATTGTTTGAAGATATCTATATGAAATCAATAGCAAATTATGAAAGGGGAAAAGAAAATGGAAAAAGAAGAAATGAACAGAATGTATAGTCCATTTCCCAAGATGTCAATGGGACAAAAAGGACGTAAAACGATTCATTATCTGCAGAAGCTGAAAGACGAGGGTATTCACATCGTTCAGCACTGTCCAAGCATGATGGGTCCGCTGTTTACAATGGCTGCTGAAATGGCCGGGGTAGATATTTGCAGATTGACTCCATCATTTAACGGACGAATACCACCGGAAGAGGCTTTGAGTCATGCGATGGAATGGATAGGACAAAACCGTAGTGTTGCTCCACATATCCATATCAATTATGTAACGGATACTATAGCTTTTGCCTCGAAGGAAGCTGCTTTAGCAAACTTTTCCAAATTTCATATGGCTGGAGCGGATTCAATACTACCGATGGGTATCAATAATGAGACACTTGAATATGTAGCAAATAACTATGTAATCGTTTATGGGCATGTAGGCGCTATTTCCGGTTGGCAGACTATGGGGACATTTGGTGGATATAAGCATTTGGGTAAAACCTCAGAAGACGCTATGAAGGTATTCAGACAAGCTTATGAGTATCAAGAATGCGGCATGAAAGCTATGTCCATTGAGCTGACACCTATCGAAGTCAGCAACGCTATTGCTAAAAAGTTGCGTGTACCTGTAATAAGTATCGCAGCAGGCGGTGCGTGTGACGGCAGTGAGATGGTTGATGCAGATTTATTTGGGTTAATGGCTAATCCTGCTTCCCATGCTAAGACATATTCTTACTTTTTGAAATTTGCAGCCGAGACGTATGGTGCATGGGCAAACGATGTCAGGGCAGGAGCATATCCGGAAGATAAACATGGATTCCATATGGAAGAAAGAGAATTGGATAAGTTCTTAAATGAATTAGAGCAAAAATATTAATAGCAATTGTTAAATTAGGGGGTAATAGATATGAGTATAGATGCCCAAACTATATTTTCAATGGCTGAAAAGAGCACGCTTGGGCTTCATAGTTTACCTGAGATTTTTTGCAAGGATATGGCCGGTAAAGTTGCTATCGTAACAGGCGGGGCAACGGGATTAGGCTATAATATAGTAAATCGATTGGCAGAATCCGGAGTTCGAGTGGTCATAGCATCGCGTAAAGAAAGTACAGGTAAGAAGGCAGAAGCAGAGTTTAATGCTAATAACCTTGAGGTAAAATGGTTCCAAACCGATGTAAGCAAAGTTAGTGATTGCTATGCTGTTGTAGATTATGCTGTGGAACAATACGGAAAAGTAGACATTGTTATTACCAATGCTGCTACTTGGTCTATGTATTCGTTTTTGGATATGCCCGAGAGCGCATTTGATGAGGTCATTAACATTGATTTGAAGGGTGAATATTTCATCGCTCAAGCTGCAGCACGTATTATGGTCAAACAAAAGATAAAGGGAAAGATAGTATTTATATCCTCGGTTGCACACAAAGGCTCAGATACTCCGAAGATGGGAATGATGACTCATTATAATGCTGCGAAAGGTGCAGTTGTAAGCATGACAAAAGGCATAGCCAAGGAACTGCGACAGTACGGCATAAGTGTAAACTGTGTAGCTCCCGGAGCGATGCTTACTGCCGGTGCAATTACTAATGCTTCTGAAGCCGTAGTTCTTTATGGGCAGGAATTTGTGGAGGAACGCGGCAAATATGGTAGAGAAGTACCAATGGTAATGAATCCTGATGAAATAGCTCTTGTTGCATTTGCAATGTGTACCTCTATGTCTGATTTCATAGTTGGAGAGACAATAGATGTTGATGGTGGATCAATGTTTAGTTTTCAAGCTAAACCATGGAGCTATACTGTTGAAGGGTGTATACCCGGTCCAAATAAAGAATGATCAAATAGTTTAATCCCCTAGGATTCAAATTTATCTCCTAGGGGATTGTTTTATCTCAAGAAAAGGTATTTATTAACCCATTAATCGAAGTAAAAGTTCCTGCATTGAAGAAACTTGCATCTTCTTATATATATTAGAAATATGTTTGTAAGTTGTAGATTTTGTAATATATAGAGATTTGCTAATGGTTTCGGGAGTAAGCCCTTGACACAATAAATTAGCAATCTCCACTTCTCGGGAGGTTAGATTTGTAGTTTCCCACGCAATTTGATTCACATCTTTCTTATTATTATTATGGATGAAAAATTTCTTATGTAAGTTATTTAAAATTGGAATTGACAAATTTAAAATATTGCATTCATCTTCTTTAAAATTTTCGTTTTTACTTTTATCAAGAGAAAATATGGTTCTGGATATGCCGTTCAAATCATATAGAACAAAGCCAAGGGAATACTTAATGCCACGGGAATTAATGTATTCAGGAACAAATTCATTTGAAGGTTCTTTTTCCCAAGATATAATATTTATTAAAGGATTTTCAGGACCCTCACGGACATCTTTGTCCAGACGATAGCGACCGCTATCAGTTTTTGAGTAGTATTCAAGATAAAGACTACTCCATTGCTTGTCTATATTCATAAGATATTGATTTGTTACTTTTCTATTTCCATCCAAAAAATACACAAGAGACTGGTCAAATTCACATAATTTTTGAAGACCGGTTAGAACCTCAATAGAAAAAGCCTTTAGTTCATGTACACTACTACATGAAAGAATGAAGTCATAAATTTCTTTCCAAGGTAAATTCATGTTATTTTTCATAACTATAACCTCCGATTCATGCAAAGCCTTTCATTAGTATAATACTAGAATATAATTTAATTCTATTGTAAGTTTTTGTTGCTGTCAATGGAGTAAATAAAGTATATTATAATAATTGGAGGCTAAATTATGAATTGTGAATTGTAACTATTAATGATGACAATAGGGGACATATTTGTTAGAATATAGTTAATGGTTTTAAAAATTTCAAACAATTAAATTGGGGAGAATATAATCATATGAATAAATACAAAGGTATAATTTTTGATCTTGATGGCACATTACTTAATACTATTGAAGATATTTCAGACAGCGTCAATGAAGTACTTCGCGTATTTAATTGTCCGGAGCATAATTACGATGATTATAAATTGAAGCTTGGAAGTGGATTTAAAAGCCTATTGGAAAACAGTTTTCCGGAAGGCACTGATGAAGAAACTATTTTAAAGGGACTGGATTTGTTTGTAAAGATATATGATAAAAAGTTTAAGAATAAAACTAAACCTTATGAAGGAATCAGTGAATTATTATATGAATTGAATAAGCTAGGTATAAAAATAGGAGTCAATTCAAATAAAAGAAATGATTATACAAATGAATTGATAAAAAAGTTTTTTGAAGATATTTCCTTTGTGGATATTTTCGGAGAAAGAGAAGGTATACCTAAAAAACCTGACCCGACAACTGTATTGGAAATCTCAAAGCATATGGAACTTAGTTTAAGTGAGATTGTATATATCGGAGATTCTAAGATAGATATGATGACAGCAACAAATGCGCATATTGACAGCATTGGGGTACTATGGGGGTTTAGATCCTTGGATGAACTGGTTAAATATAATGCTACGTATATTGTGTCGGAACCTAAGGAAATATTAGATATAATATCCAAAGAAGATTGACAAAATTTGATTACCGGAGAAATATAAAATAAAAGTAAGTGAAAGAAATGAGTTCAATAATTCGATTTGCTATTGTAGT
Organism: Paratissierella segnis; assembly: GCF_014385195.1. Taxonomy (GTDB): domain Bacteria; phylum Bacillota; class Clostridia; order Tissierellales; family Tissierellaceae; genus Paratissierella; species Paratissierella segnis. The sequence continues at coordinate 153,741 of NZ_JACRTG010000034.1, read as the reverse complement.
ATTTTGTTTTTTATTGACTGTATTTTGCAAAAAACCGTTAAATAAAGTGGATTTAAAATTATTGCGATTGGGCATGTTTTTTACAGTAATTGCAGATTTATGTTTAATAATCTTAGATTATCGTATAATAGGAGTTAGCCTATTCTGTATAGTACAAATAATATATATCGCTAGGTATGACATGGGATATTTCCGCTCAGCATTAAAAATATTGCCTATTGCCTTATTTACTTTATTAATCGTTTATTTATTGTTAAATTATTTCAACTATGATGTAGATTTTCTAATATTTCTTTCATTATTTTATGGTGTATGCATATTGTCCGGTTTATATACTTCAGTTAAAGCAATTAGAAAAGGGAAATATCCATATCCAAATAGTAAGTTAGTTCTTTATGGGATAATATTATTTATTTGCTGTGATATAAATGTGGCACTATCCTATATGGGAGTTTTAGACAATTTAACATTTAATTTAATTTGGGTATTCTATTTGCCATCTCAATTTCTTTTATCAATCAGTGGGTATAAATTCAACCTCGATTAACATATTTTTTAAAATAATATTTTCTTCGCCCTAAATAATGTTTTGCCCGTTTTTCAAGTATAGTTCTATATTCTAACAATTCTGCAACTTCTTCATTAGATGAAATGACAGTGCTGTATTTACTTTTTACAAAGATGTCAGTGATTTTCTTTATGTCAATTTTTTCATAGTCATAAAATTTATAAATTACTCTCTTTGCATATTCATAGTGGGTTTCCCCGGATTTTTGTGGAAATCCAAGCAGTGCAATAAGATTTACAATTTGATTATAAAGATAAACTATTCGGGCATTATTATTTAACTTGCGCGCCTTATATTCACCATATCTATAGATGATAAATCCCACGATAAATTTTATAGGAATAATAGACAATATAATAGCAATGGCAATAATCAAAATAGTATTAAATAATTTTTTAGCATTATCATTAGTATCAATTTTCGTATCTATATCTCCAATTCCTATATCCAATTGAATGTTATTCTCCCTTTTATCTTCAAGATTTCTTCTTCTGTTATTATCATCGATAGTTTCATCGGATTGGCTGTTACTACTGGATTCAATCGGTTTAAAATCCTCCATCCTTGACTCTATTGGATATTCGGGAGTTGCTTCAAAGGTCATCCATCCAACCGGCTCGATAAACGCCTCAACCCAAGCATGAGCATCATCCTGTCTCACCGCATAGACTCCATTTTCTATTTTATCCTGCACAAGATATCCTTCAATATATCTGCTTGGGATATGTGCCAGACGCAGCATAACAGCCATGGAGCTTGCAAAATAAGTGCAGTAGCCCTCCTTTTCTTCAAAAAGGAAATAATCAACAAAATCATAATTCTCCGGCACCGTTTCTACATTCAAATTGTATTTGAAATTATTACGCAAATAATCTTCGATTGCTTTTGCTTTTTCAAAATCATTTTCTTTATCATGGGTTAAATCATATACGATACTACGAGTTCTGTTAGTTATCTTATCATCAGGCAGCTGCAGATATTTTGCCGGATATGGGATGTAACTCTTTTTATTATCTATTCCCATATGGGTCAATTTTCCATAGGGAAGAGGTTTTAAAGCTCTAATAAAATAGACTTCATTATCATATACGCCTTTGGCAAATATTAGAGAATAGTCGTAATTCACCTTAACAGATGAGCTTTCGTTGAAATTAATCAATTCCGGCACCAAAGGACTAAATAGAGTAGTAGAAGCAAAATTATGATTCGTGATTTTTATGTCGGTGCTTGTGTAATATAGTTTTTTATCTTCACTAGATATATTACTAAAATCTTCTGCCAAATCATAATCTTTATATTCCATTTTCTGCGTTTCCCATGAGTGACCGGTATATGTATGCTTTATATTGCCTCTAAGGTATTTGACATCCTCACCACGAATTGTCATTATCTTTTTGTTGCTTAAGGCAACGGGACCACCTAATTTTGAAGATTCTGTTTGAAAACCGGTACTTTCGAAATCAAAGAGGGTGGCTTCTCCCGACTCCCTTCTGTAAACACCGTATGATCTTAAGTTTTCAACAAAGGGAAAATAAGCGTATACCTTGTTTTGCAGCCAATTCCATCTTATGTAATCGTTGCTTTTGGGCAGCAGCAATGCCAGAATTACAATCAATATACTATAATTGACTGTAGTTGTTACCCAAGGAGAATAAAGTCTTTCGATGTTTATAGATTTAGATTCATGAACTTTCTCTTTTTGCTTTGAGTATTTTGTTAATCCAAATAGAATTAAAAAACAAGCCGCAAATATTATTAGCATCCATAAAGCCTGATCATAATAAGAGTACCAATAGTATAGATAAAAGCCCATATATACAGGTAGAAGGAAATAAATACTTTTATCTCTAAATAGTATATAAGCTGTATATAAAGAAAGAATGATTAAAATAAGTCCCCAAAATATAAATATATTTTCAGGAACAATTTTTTCTTTGCCCTGGAAGTTTTTAATTATATTTGAAAATAAAAAATATAACCTCTCCAAAAATGGTGAAATGATTGGCATAATATAGTGATTTATTGCTAGAACAGCAATAAAGGAAATTATCAATAGTCCGTATAATATAATCGGATTTAGTATAAAGAATTTGACTATTAAGGATACAAAAGACACAATAATTAACTGTAAGGGCATATTGATTTCAAGCTTGATAACCAATCCGAATAAAAATGTCAGAGAGAATACAAATACAATGTATAAAAGATTTTTTATAAACCCCAAGCTTTTATCCATGGCTGACCTCCAGAACATCTTTTACATTTGACTTGAAATCCAATATAAATAATGGAATCCCTTCCTGTTTAAGTCTGTTTTCAATTAGCGGCTCAATAAATCCGTTATTATTTTCTTTATCCGTAACAACGATAAATAAAGGATTTGAATTTTTCATCTTTAGCTCTATGCCGATAGCCCCCATATCTTTATCAAGATGTGGAGTTATTATAATAAATGCCCTTCCGTCTCTGAGCCTTTCTATTTTTGAAATCAAAAGAGATTTAGTATTTAAAGCGCCATTGCCTTTGAAGCGAGCAAATAGTTCAAGAAACGGTTTTAAGTCTTTAGTATTTTGACCGCTTAATTCAATTTGCCTTTTTTTATGCTGGGTTTCCAAAGCTATAAATATATTTTGCTTTAAACAATAATTAACGACACTAAGAGCGGAATCTACGATTTTATCTTCCATACGCCTGTCCACATCATTTTCAAAATACAAATCTTGATTATCCAAAAATATAAAAACATTTGTATCTACACGGTTTTCATATTCCTTGACAATTGGAAAGTCTCGTTTTGCAGTTAATTTCCAATGGATTGATTTAACCATATCACCTTCTCTATAGTCTCTCAAGGAGGATATTCTATTTTTATCTTGATAAAATGAATTGCGTACCTGCAATTCACCAAGCTGTTGATTTGCTGTTATTTCAAATGTGGAGAGGTTTATCGTTTCAGGATATACTAATAAAGAGGTATTGGTTTTGATATTTTTGGTGAAAGTGAAAAAGTTAAATACATCATGGATTTTGATTTCTATCTCTTCCATTTCATAATAGCCTCTTCTGGATAGGACAACTTCCTCATTGAAGAAAAATCTTCTCTTCTTTTCCAAAGGAATAATTACTTTTGTGGTGTCTTTTCCCGCCAATTTCCTGGCTATATCACTGTGAATTTCTAAATATGCAATAGAAAAGGGACTTCTATTTTTCAATTCATAATTTATATTTATCCTATCTCCCTTATATAAAGCACCATTTGGAATCTCCACCGACCCTCGGATACCTTTTATTGCTATATAATTATGTAAAAATGGAATGATAAATAAAAAAATCAATATATAAAAAATGAGATATGGCATAGTCCCACCGATAAAGAGTACAAATGGAATTATAAATAGAAACGATATTGAAAAGATAAGTGCTGTTTTAGAATTAATTTTTACCATGTAGCATCACCGGAATAAATATACTATTTAATACTCCCTTTAAAATATCATCAATGCTTTTTCTCTCAATACGCGCTTCAGGTGTTAGAATCAATCTATGAGCAAGTACAGGCTTTACCATTTGCTTTACATCATCGGGTATTGCGTAGTCACGCCCTGAAACAAAAGCCCTAGCTTTAGACGCTTTCAATAAATCTATTGACGCTCTTGGGCTTGCTCCCAGGGATAAATCCTTATAAGACCTTGTTGCATTGGAGATATTCACAATATAATTCAAAATATCATTATGGACATTTATTTTTTCCACCATTGATTGCATTTCCAATATATCTTCTTGATTTAAAACAGGTTTGATATTTGCCATATCTTTTATGGAATTATATTCTTTCAAAATATTAATTTCAGCATCCTTTTCGGGATATCCTATGGATAGACACATTAAAAATCTATCCAATTGTGCTTCAGGTAATGGGAATGTGCCCTGGTATTCCAGAGGATTTTGAGTTGCCAAGACCATAAAAGGCTTTTCCAGAATATAATGATTATCTTCTGTGGAAATTTCTTTTTCCTCCATAGCTTGCAATAGACTGGATTGGGTTTTGGGAGAGGTTCTGTTGATTTCATCCGCAAGGAATATTTGATTAAAAATCGGTCCCTTTTTAAAAGTGAAAGTACCTGATTTTCTATCATAGATGTTAGTGCCTATGATATCAGAAGGCATTAAATCAGGAGTAAATTGTATTCTTTTATAGCTTAAATCTATACTCTTAGCCAAAGCCTTCACAAGAGTAGTTTTTCCAACTCCGGGAGCATCTTCCAATAAGAGATGGCCTTCTGCAAGGAGAGTAATCAAAACCAATTCCAATACTTCATCTTTTCCCAATATTACTTTTTTCAAATTATCAAGTAGTTTTATAGCTTTATTATTATCCATGATGGCCCCCAAATTAATGTAAATTTATTTAATTTATACCAATTTATCCATGCATTATGCATTGAGTTTATATTATCTTTATGCTCTATTATATTACATTACGTGAAATAGATAAAGTGTAATAGGGGATAACTTTGCCTACATCAATTAATATGCTATACTTTTTATAGCTAGTAATAAAAAACAGTTGAATTAAAATATATTGCTATACAAAGGGGTGTTAAGCCTATGTTGATGATATATTTATCAATGATTGATACAGAGGAAGATAAAGACATATTTATGGAGCTTCATGGTGAATATAGTGGATTAATGTATAGAAAGGCCTATAGTATATTGAGAGATAGTCAACTGGCAGAAGATGCAGTGCAGGAGAGTTTTCTACGCATTATAAAAAACTTTGATAAAGTTATTAAGGAAAAGTGTCCACAAACTCGGAATTATTTCGTTAAAATAGTTAAAGGGGTTTCCATTGATATATATAGGAAAAGAAAAAAACAACAGACTCTTCCCCTTGATGAACGAGAGGGGACCATGATTGATGAATTTACAAATATAGAGGATATATTGGTAGGTAAAGAGATTGAAACTTATCTTCTTCAATTACCTAAATCTTACTATATCATCCTATCCTTAAAATATACCGATGGATATACATATAAGGAAATAGCAAGCATACTGGATATAACTGAAGAAAATGTAAAGAAAAGATTAATGCGTGCCAGAAATAAATTAAGAGAAATAATAGCTGAGCAGGAGGCTGAGATTTGATGTATGACAAGGTATTAACAGATGAAGAATTAGATAAATTGTTAATTGAGTATATGCCGAAAGCTGATGCATTATTAGATCAACTTGAAGAGGAAAGGGATAAAGATGTGGAGCCTCATGTTTTTTCAAAAGGGTATAAAAGAAAGCTGAAAAAAACAATCAAAGAATACAGTAGAACTCCTATGCAAAAGAGATTAGCTAATATAGGAAAATATGCAGCAGCTATATTGATTGCATTTATCTTAACGAACAGTATATTAATTGCTACTGTGCAAGCATATAGAGAAAAGGTATTTGAAACAATAGTTACAGTATATGATAGATTTACTTCCATTATAATAAAAGTTGAAGAACCTATCAGCGAAGGCCTGAGTTTTACTGAACCATCCTATATACCAGATGGTTTTGAGGTCATTAAAGATAAGCAGACTGATATAACACGAAAAATTAATTATATGAATGGTAATAGAATTATAATATATATGCAAGGAATTATAACAAATGAAGAAATAAGAATCGATACAGAAGGAACAACAATTGAGGAGATGAAAATTAATAATCAAATAATAAAATATGTTTTTAATAAGGATATGTATATTGCATATTGGAATGATGATAACTTTATCTATTCTGTTAATGCAGAAGTATCCTTTGAGGAACTTGTAAAGATTATTGAAGGAATTATAGAAAATACAAAATAAATTTAAAAAATGTCCACAAAAGCCACCTAATTTTCGTTATATATAGTAAGAGAAGAAAATACTAATATAATATTTAGGGGGCTTTTAATTATGAAGAAAAAAACTATTACTCTTATGCTGGTAATGCTATTAGTAAGTGCCTATATTAATCCTGTCTTAGCAAGTACAACTGAATTAAATAATGACAAGAACATTATTTCTCCAATGTACACCTATATTTCAGAAGCAAGATCTAGACTGCAAATTGATTCAGGTGGGAAAGCTACAGTAGAAACTTATTTAAGCGGAAACAGCAAGGTTACAAGTACTAAAGCAACGATTAGATTACAACAGTATAAAGGAGGAAATTGGACAACCATTAAAACATGGAATGAAAGAAATAATTCAAGGATATTGGATTTTGATGACACATATGCCGTATCCAGTGGTTATGAGTACAGAGTACAATCAACTGTGACGGCATATAGCGGTAGCCAATCAGAAAGTATTACTGTAACAAGCAATATACAAAGGTATTAAGATTAAAAGCATACTTTGAAAATAAATATTGATATAATGGAAAACGTTATATCAAGGGGCTATTGGAAGGACTAAAAAGGGTGTTGCTAGGGTTTATATTGAGGGGGTGATTCCAATAGGAATATAAGCTTGGAGAATGAAGAAAGTCCTAGTTAAGAGCTATTTGGGTAGAAGGTAAATATTATACTAATAAGGAGGATATAAATGTTTAAAAATTCAAGAAAACTATTATCGATTATATTAATATTAATACTATTTTTGAGCATTGAGAATGTTTATGCAGCAGAAATAAATTCTGAGGAAATTGACGTAGCATATGTCCAAGGGTTTAACATTGAATTAGGTGTAAGTGAATTTTTTAAAAATTTCATTGATGATTTTTTGAAAAATGAAGATAGGGCATCGATATTCAATAATTCAGAACAAGATGTAAAAATAGAATATCTTAATATTATAAGAAAATTATATAACAATAATAATTATAAAGCAATTCAGGATTTAATAATTAATAAAAAATTAAATCTATCATTTACAATAATAGAAAATAATAAAATGAGTATTGGGTCTAATACAGTACACAATAGAGCTTATCATTATGCTGATGACAATCAGAATATATCACAACCTAGAGAATGGGCTACAGAAATGACTGGTACTTATTCCTATGACTCAAGTACAAACAAAGCAATAAGTGCTTCAAAACCAAGTATCAAATTAATAGCACCTAATATGTAGGCGCTTCCTTTAGAGCTCCTACATTGGATTCTAGTGATTTAAGAGGCTATATTAGTAATGGTAGTGCATACTTTACAGCTAAGCATACAATGAAAGCAGTATCAATAAGTAGGATTGGCACATATCCTGCAGGGACAACATTTAGTTGGGGACCAAAAACACATACTTTCCATCATAACCCTGCTATGGAGTAATAGAAACAAGATATGCTTAAGCATATCTTGTTTCTATTAGTTGGATTATTAAAAGTAGAACGATGATTTTCGCTGGAAAAATTAAATGCATTATAAATGAGTTTAAATTTAATCTAGAACCAATGGAAAATATAATTGCAATTATTATTTGAACGACCATTGATATTATGAAAAAAACGAGTAAAGCTTTATTCCTATAAAATAAATCAGGGATATAAATTTTATTTTCATTGATTAACTTACGCATTGAAAATAAGTAATAGATTATGAGTATTATATGGACTGCATTTATTGTATATTCAATATTTAATTTTAATTTTTCAATAGAGTATAAATTTTCAATATTAGTAGTTTTAATATTATAAATTAAAAATGAGATGTATCGTGCCAATCCTTGAAAGGCAAAATTTAATAAGGCAATAATGCATATATATATCCAAGAAATCTTATATAATATATTGTCATGTTCTTTTAATTCGGCAAAATATTTTTTTAACCTATTCATCACTTATTCACCTCCAGATCCATTATGTAATCCTGACTTAATATATAATGATTGAGATAATGATTTTATTATATTTTTCATTCCTTATTATATATAACGAAATTCAACATGTTTTTGTGGACACTCATTTAATAAACTTTTATTTCCACAATATTAAATAGTCTTTATCTTAGGAATTCTGACACATGGGGTGGAAGTTGGGCAACCATCGAAAGATTAAGTGAAAGAAGTAATGGATAGGTTACACTAAATAATTTTCAACCTTGTTTATATTAATTTATCTTGAGTATTATAAATAGAAATTGAATAGTATCTAATTTTAAGGTACATTGGGTTTCTTTGGAGGAAGATTTATAAGTATTCAGAAAAGATATACTTCCAAAAATAATATTCCTGCAGCTGTAGAATATAGTGAATATACAGATGGGTATTGGTGGTCAGGAGTTCTAGAACAAGTAGAAAACATAACTATAGATCCTATAACGGGGTATTATTTAGCAACATTTGAAGGAAATCTTTATAAGCAATAACGAAACAACATTACTTCTTATAGTATTTATCCTAGTTCAAATACCGGTATATTCATTGGTATTTGATCTAATTTTATAATAAAATACTAATTATATGCTATAATTAAAATAGCAGTGAATTTAATAATAGGAGGAGTAACATGGCTAAATCCAATGATATAGGTTTAATGGATAGAGATAATTTGTTAGAAATATTTGCATATCTGAATGAACGGTTAAAAGAAAATCAATTACAGCTTGAGATGACAGTTTATGGTGGTTCTATTATGAATAGGAGAGGATTTAGGTTATGATTGGGAATAAATGCTTAAAGGATTTGTTTGAGTATCAAGATGAAGATACAAGTATAAATCAATTGTTAGAATTGTTAAAATCTAAAGATATGAAATTTATAAATAGCTTATATAATCCGGTTGATTTAGATGATTGTGATGATGAAGAAATAAAATATATAACCAAAGTGTCAGCTTTAATAGATTATTGTTTGCAATTACTTGATATGGAGGTTCCGCAATGGTTAAGAGATGAAAGGTTAATGTTTGAAAAACCTTATTATCATTCAAAAAGAATAAATGATTTTGAAAAAGTGAAATTACAATATACCAATCCTTCTCCATTTAAGGCGAGAAATGTTTATTTTGATTTGAATGGTATTGAAAGAATTTAAGTTAATTTTCATATTGTCTTGTTTTTCCTTATATAATATATTATCGGTTCAAATAAGGAGGCAAGATAATGAGTACATATGGTGCATTTGTAGTATTTGTAATAGGACTGTTGATGATCATAAAGGGAGGAGATATATTCTTAAATGGCGCTATAGGGGTGGCGAAGATAACCGGCATCTCCACAGGAATAATAGGTGCAACTATAGTAAGTATAGCTACCACCTTGCCCGAACTTCTTGTATCCACCATAGCAGCATATGAGGGGTTGGAGGATATGTGTATCGGCAATGCTATAGGAACTTATATAAGCAATATAGCATTTATAATAGGAATAAGTTCAATTATAAAGCCAATAAAAATAGACGGCAATTTTAATATAAAGGGAATAATGATGATATCCTTTCTTATATTGTTTTATATATTAGCAATGGATGGAATGATTACCAAAAAGGAAGGTGCTATCTTATTTTCCTTAGTTATATTTTTTTTATGGGCAAATGCTGTGGAACATAAAAAAGATGATACTAAAAAGAATAAACTATATTTGAATAAGGAGGATACCTCTAAAAATATAGTTTTTTTTATTGTAGGCGGAATTTTAGTTGTTACAGGTTCCCATCTATTATTAGACAGTGCTGTTCAGATAGCCAATTTTTTACATACCCCTCAAAATGTGATTAGCTTGACATTTCTTGCAATAGGATCGTCATTACCTGAATTGGTTACCGCAATAACGGCTATAAGAAAAAAGGAGCAAAGCATATCAATAGGAAATATTTTAGGAGCCAATATTTACAATCTTACTATGATTTTAGGTTTATCAGCACTATTTAGTGATGATGGAATTACCATATACAGACAAACATTGACTTTGGATTTTTCAATGGCTTTGATAGTTACCTTATTGTTTGTAGGCTCTGGTATTTTTAAGAAAAAGATCAGTAGGTCAATGGGATTTTTATTGTTATTTATTTACCTCGTATTTATTTTTGCATTATTCTAGATTGTTTTCAAATTAAAGTACTTGTGCTATAATTTATAAATCCCTATTATTTGGAGGAAGCGTAAAATGTTTAAAAGTTTTTTAAAAAAACACGGAATGTCAATTTTAAAACTATTGTTTTTTATTGCAATGGCTATATTTATAGTATGGAGTATAAAACAAGAAGTTGAATCAATAGATTTTGTTCATACTATTATGATCTTAAGAAGGTTACCCATTGTAAATACTATGCTCATTTTACTGCTTGGTATCCTAGGCGTTTCATCTATAACCTATTATGATTTTCTTATAACTAAGTATTTTAATTTAGGTTTAAGACCTTCGACGATTTTTAATGTATCATTTATAGCAAGCGCAATTAACAACATATCCGGATTGGGTGGTCTTACTGGGGCATCTATTAGGACGGTATTTTTTAAAAAGGGTGATAATAAAGCTGATTATTTAGATTATAATCTGTTTTTAATTCCTGCAACATCTGTTGGGTTATCAGCATTTTCTATATTGTCATTGATCCTATATAAATACACTAAACCCATTATCAATAAATACAACTATCTGTTTTTAATACTACTTGGATTTATTATATATTTTTTCATCTATTTTTTTATAGATATTATATTTTATAGGTTTAAAAAGACGGAGATAGAGTTATTTGACGCTAAAAGATTTACTCTAAAAATAAAATTACTTCTTGCATCAATTATCCATTGTATAATATTATTTATATTGTTTTTTATGATAATAAGGCAATTTAATTCAAATATAAACCCATTACCTTGTTTGGTCGTATTTACTTTAGCGTCGATAACGGGTATTGTAAGCATGCTGCCGGGGGGATTAGGTTCCTTTGATTTTGTTGTACTTGCAGGACTACAGTATTATGGCATTGCCACTGAAAATATATTAGCTGCATTAATTTTATATAGGGTATTTTATTATATAGTCCCATTGGTTTTAAGCATAATATTTACCCTAGCTATTCAATCTCAGAGAAATGAAAGCAATATAAAAGTATTTGATGTAGAAAAACTTAAGGGATTTATAAGCAGAACATCAGGATTGACAAATTTTTTATTAAGCATCTTGGTGTTTGTCAGTGGACTTATACTCCTATTTTCAGCCCTTGTTCCCGGTATAACCGAAAGGATAAAGTTCGCCGCAAAATTGTTATCTTTTCCTATACTCCAATGGTCACGCCAATTGTCCATTTTAATAGGAGTATTTTTAATTTCTATATCCCGGGAAATAAAAATGAAAGTGAAACGCGGATATAAGGTGACATGGTGGCTGTTATTATCAGGTGCCTTATTTACCTTTATAAAGGGTTTTGATTATGAGGAGGCAATTTTTCTTACAATTGTCTTGATTTTATTGAGATTATCTAAGGATAGTTTTTATCGGAGAAGTTTACCCTTTGATTGGTTTTGGACTTTGATTTCATCTTTTGTTGTTCTAATTGGCGTTACTATATATTTGAAACTGTCACATGTAATTTTATTGGACTTCTTAAGATTACACAATTTTAAAACAATATTTTCAAATGGGTTTTCAAATTTTAAAATAAGCGGAATATTTACTTATGGGTCATTAATCATATATATAATTGTTATGGAGTTAACAAAAGAAAGAATAAAAGATGATAAAAGATATGAAGAGATAGATGTAGATAGAGTTGATAGGTTTTTGCGTGAAAATACGGGAAGTTATTTATCCCATTTAATATACCTCAAGGATAAGCATTTATATTGGGCACAGTCACAAAAGGTGCTTATTGCGTTTGAAGCAAGGCACAATGTTATAATAGCTTTGGGGGATCCCATAGGTAATGAAGAATACTTTGATGAGGCTTTGGATGAATTTCATAATTTTGTTGATGAATATGGATACAAACTGGTGTTTTATGAGGTTGGAGAAAAGTTTCTTCCCCTATATCATGAGCATGGATACTATTTCTTTAAATTAGGGGAGATGGCTTTGGTTGATTTGGAAGATTTCGATATAAAAAGTCCGAAAAGCAGAGATTTTAGAAATGTTTTGAGTAGATTTAAACGTGATGGCTATTATTTTCAAATGATTGACGGTAAAGATTTGGATGATGCTATGTATGGTGAGTTGTTTTCTATATCGGAAGAATGGTTAAAGGGAAGAAATGAAATGGGTTTTTCACTGGGATTTATGGACAGATTTTATCTGGAGCAATCGCCTATAGGATTGATACGCAATGAGGAAACTAAAGAAGTCATAGCCTTTGCCTCATTGATGCCCAAATGCGATAATAGGACTTATAGCCTCGATTTGATGAGGTTTAAAGAAGATATACCAAAAAACACCATGGAATTTTTGATTTTAAATTTAATAATTTATTTGAAGGAACAAAATTTCAAAATATTTAACTTAGGTATGGCACCATTATCAAACGTGGGAGTTGCACAAAATGCACATTTCAAAGAGCGAATGGCTCATTTGGTTTACAAATATGGGAAAGAAGTATATAGCTTCGGAGGATTAAGATCCTACAAGGAGAAATTTAATCCTACTTGGGAAAGCAGATATCTTGCTTATGATGATTTCACTTTATTCCCGTCGTCATTGCTGGAAACGAGTATGCTTATACATACTAAAAAGTGAACAAAGTAGCCTTACTTCTTATTTACTTGAAAATTTATGCCTATTAATGTAAAATGGAAACAATATTTATTATGAAAGAGGGATGTATAATGGTTCCAACCAGAGAAGAAGCGTATGATCTTTTAACAAAGTATAATCAAAGTGATAGCCTTATTAAGCATGCCCTATCCGTAGAAGCTGTGATGGGGCACTTTGCCGAACTGCTGGGGGAGGAAGATGTAGAAAAGTGGAAAATAATTGGACTTATCCATGATTTGGATTATGAGAAGTATCCGGATGAGCATTGTAAAAAGACAAAGGAAATCCTAGAGGGAGAAAATTGGCCGGAAGATTATATCAGAGCTGTAATCAGCCATGGATGGGGGATTTGTACAGATGTAGAACCCGTTGAGAGGATGGAAAAGGTTCTGTATACAATTGATGAGCTAACGGGGCTTGTGACTGCTACAGCGTTGATGCGACCAAGTAAATCCATACTGGACATGGAAGCAAAATCCGTTAAGAAAAAGTGGGGTCAAAAATCTTTCGCGGCAGGAGTTGATAGGGAGGTTATTAAGACAGGTGCGGATATGCTTGGCATGGAGCTGAACGAGATAATCTCTGAAACCATAAAGGGCATGAGAAAAGTAGCTGAAGAGATTGGACTTAAAGGAAACGTATAATAGGTAATAGGTAAGAGGTAAGAGGTAAGAGGTAATAGGTAATAGGTAAGAGGTAAGAGGTAAGAGATAATAGGTAATAGGTAAAAGATAAAAGATAAAAGATAAGAGGTAAGAGGTAAGAGGTAAAAGATAAGAGATAAAAGATAAAAGATAAGACAAAAGACAAAGATAAAAGACAAAGATAAAAGACAAAGATAAAAAATAAAGACAAAGATAAAAGATAAAAGATAAGAGATAAAAGATAAAAGATAAAAGATAAAAGACAAAAGACAAAGATAAAAAATAAAGACAAAGAAAAAAATAAAAAAGACAAAAGATAAAGACAAGGATAAGGGATAAGAATACTTTAAATTTATTCTAAATGATAATGTTTATCAATTAGAATAATGGGAATATATATAATAGTAAATAATTAAAATTGATATATATTAAAGGAGAGATTGTATGTTTAAATTACCTGAATTAAAGTATTCTTATGAAGCACTTGAGCCTTACATCGACGCAAAGACAATGGAAATACATCATACTAAACATCATCAAACTTATATTGACAACCTAAATAACGCTTTAGAAGGGCATTCAAACTTACAGAATATGAACATTGAAGAATTGATAAAATCTTTAGACGAAATTCCTGAAGATATTAAAACTGCAGTTAGAAATAATGGCGGAGGTCATTACAATCATAGCCTCTTTTGGGAATGGATGTCACCTAATGGCGGAGGAAAACCTGAAGGAGAGTTGGCAAGGAAAATAGATGAAGACCTGGGCGGTTTTGAGAAGTTTAAAGAGGATTTCAAGAAGGCTGCTCTAGGAAGATTTGGAAGTGGTTGGGCATGGCTTGTATTGGACGGTGGTAAACTCTCAATTGTATCCACTCCAAATCAAGATAACCCGATTTCAGAAGGCAAAAAGCCGTTACTAGGTATAGATGTATGGGAACATGCATATTATCTGAAGTATCAAAACAAAAGAGCAGATTATATAGATGCATTTTGGAACGTAGTAAATTGGAAAAAGGTTGAGGAAAGTTTTTAATAAATAGTTAATTAAGGCTCCGGTAGATATCGGAGCCTTTTAAGTTCATTTACAAAAATAAATTTTTATGTTAAGATTTGCATATAAATTCAAGGGGGAAGATAATTATGTCGAGCATTATGATCCAAGGGACAACCTCATCAGCAGGAAAGAGCCTTATGTCTACAGGACTTTTGAGGATTTTCAAAGAAGATGGGTATAAGGTGTTTCCCTTTAAATCACAAAATATGTCATCAAAATTCTATACAACGGAGGATGGTAAAAAGATAAGTACAGCACAAGCTCTGCAAGCTATGGCTGCCGGACTAAAACCTCATCAGGATATGAATCCTATATTGCTTATACCAAAATCCAATGATGGGTCAATGGTTGTTATAGACGGCGAAGAAACCGAAAACATGGCTGCAAGAGAATATTTTAGGTATAGAATTGCTCTTAGGGAAATGATTGAAAAAAAATATAAAAAGATTGAAGCTGAAAATGATATAGTTGTCATAGAGGGTGCGGGAAGCCCTGCTGAAATCAATTTAAAAGAAAATGATATTGTAAATATGGGTATGGCTAAAATAGCTAATTCGCCTGTACTCCTAGTTACTGATATTGATAGGGGAGGAGCATTTGCAGCATTGTATGGCACTGTAATGCTATTGGAACCTGATGAACGAGTAAGAATCAAGGGCATGATTATAAACAAATTCAGGGGGGATAAAAGCCTTTTAGATTCGGGAATTAAAATGATAGAAGAACTTCTAAATATACCTGTAGTAGGCGTAATACCATATATTGATCTCGAATTAGTAGATGAGGATTCTTTAATTGATAGGGATAAAAGATGCAATACCGAGAAGCAATCCGATGAGGAAATAGAGGAAGAGCTGAATAAACTGGCTAAAGCAATGAGGGATAATTTGGATATGGATTATATATATGAAATTATGGATTTAAAAAATGACTAATTTAATCATTGCGGTAATAATAGACTTTCTAATTGGAGATCCCTATAGTTTCCCTCATCCTGTCAAGCTTATGGGCAAGATAATTGAACTGGAAGAAAAATTTATAAGAAAATACTTTAAATCTAAAAAAAAGCTTAAAATAGCAGGACTGTTTATTGTAATTATAAATATATCCTTAGGATTTTTCCCTATACATCTTATCTTAAATATCATAAAAACTAATAAAATACTCTATAATCTAGTGAGTATATATTTGATATATACTTGTATTGCAGCAAAAAATTTAATGGATGAGGCAAATAAAGTCCTAAAAAAGCTTGATATTAGTGTTGAAAAAGCCAGAGTACAGCTATCGTATATTGTCGGAAGAGATACTCAAAACTTAAACAGAGATGAAATAATCAAGGCCACAATTGAGACTGTAGCGGAAAATACCTCTGATGGTGTAATAGCGCCTTATTTTTATATTATGTTGTTTGGCGTGCCGGGAGGCTTTGTATATAAATTTGTCAATACTATGGATTCAATGTTGGGTTATAAAAATGATAAATATATGGATTTAGGATTTTTTCCTGCAAAGGCAGATGATCTCTTTAACTTAATTCCTTCAAGACTTACTGCTGTTTTAATGAACATCAGTTCCCTTGGTAGATTTAATACGAAAAAGGGATTTAAAATTCTAATAAGAGACAGAAGAAACCATAAAAGTCCAAACAGTGGGTATCCGGAAAGTGCTGTTGCCGGACTATTGGGGATACAATTGGGGGGTAGCAGTTATTATCATGGAGTTTTAGTTGAAAAACCCACCATTGGAGATAAAGATGTCGATATAGATAAAACCCATATATCAAATACCATAGAAATAATGTATAGGACTTTAATAGCTTTTTTGTTGCTATATTTTTTACTGTTGTATATTTTTTTAAATTATGTTAGCATATAAATAGTAATTTAATAAAGATTTTAGGTTTTTTTAAAGGGAAATGGGTTAAAATCCCATGCAGCCCCCGCTACTGTAAATGATGACAAAATCAGCTAATACCACTGGAACAATCCGGGAAGGTACTGAGAGTAGGAAGATTCATAAGCCAGGAGACCTGCCTAAAATAATATTAGAAGTAGCCTTCGGAGGGAAGGATAGTCTTATATTATATGTGATTTACTCCCTACCGGTACAGGTTAGGGATTTTATATTTTAAAGACTCCCTCGACGTATCAAAACTTTGATGGAGTTTTTTTGATTTAAATTGATTTGAAAGGTGAACAAATGAAAAAATTATATGGAATAGGAACAGGTCCCGGAGATCCTGAACTTTTAACATTAAAGGCAGTCAGAATTATAGAAGGTGCAGGTGTAATCTTTGCACCAAACAATAAAGGAAGCAATATGGCGGTTGACACTGCAAGAGAGTTCATTGGAAATACTAAACTTATATTAATTGATTTTCCAATGGGACATGTTACAAAAGAGGATTATTCAAAAGGCGCAGAAATCATTTCAAAAGAAATTCCGGACGAAGAATATGGGGTGTTTTTGACTATAGGTGATTCCATGATATACAGTACATTTATTTATATAATGGAGGAATTAAGACTTAAGTCAATAGATATAGAAATTGTACCGGGAATACCATCCTTTGTAGCAGCAGCTTGCGCAAGTAAGACTCCCTTAACTTTAAAAGGAGAAAGCTTATTGATATGTGATGAACTCGAAGATGAACTATTGAAATCTGTGAATTCGATAGCAATCTTAAAGACATTAAAAGATAATGAGAACTTGCTGGATATTCTGGAAGAAAATAAATATGAGTATAAATATATTAAAAAAGCCACTTTGAAGGATCAAGAGATATTAACCGATAAGGAGAATATATTAAATGAGAAAGACTACATATCCCTGATACTTGCCAGAAAAACAAATCAGGGGGTTAAATATGAGGGATAGAAAAACAAAAATTTACATATTGTTGATTTTACTTTTAACCTTGATAGTTACTGCTTGCAATCCAAAAACTCAATTGACTGAAAACACATCTTCAACAGGGGATGAATATGGAATCAAAGTTACGGACGATTATGTAGAATTTGTTGACGGCAGGGGTGAATCAATAAGTATAAAAAAGAACCCCAAGAGAGTTGTTGTTTTATTCTCTTCTTTTATAGATATATGGACAAGAAATGGCGGAGAACTCGTTGGAATGGTAGAGGATGATGCTAAGGATATTTCAGAGATAGAAGGCGTTGAGATAGTTGGTAAATTTGGCTCTGTAAGCTTAGAAAAGGTATTGGCACTAGAGCCTGATTTAGTTATATTAAGCTCAAATTCAAAGGCACAAAAGGAGTTACGGCAAGGACGTCGCAATCTGCACTGGGTGAGATGCTTAAAGATTTAAATACAATAAACATAGCAGATAATGCAAATAATTTGCTGGATGATAAAAACTTTAGTTTGGAAAAAATAATTGAAGAAGAGAAGGCGGGGAAAATTAATCCCCTGTCACTCTGCTATTTCCCATATTTGGATAGTTCTTCAAACAAGCCGACTTCATCTAGCGCTTGCTGAAGTAAGACCGCAGTCAGATCATTTTTTCTGCACCTTTAAAGGCGGACAAATAAACGAACGATATGTCCGGGAAATGTGCTAACAATAAGCATTAAAGTCAGAGATTGTACTTATTTTATACCACATAAAAAGTTTTAAGGAGATATGATATGGAACATGGAGGAGACTTGCTTACCTACGAAAATCAATTTGGAGGCAAGCTTATAGATTTTAGCAGCAATATAAATCCTTTGGGACCTCCTGAGGGACTGGATAAATATTTAATGAAGAAATTTGAAACCTTAAGGGCATACCCTGATATTCAATATCGAAAATCGAAAAAATCAATATCAACATATTTAAAATGCAATGAAGAGAATATTTTGGTAGGCAACGGAGCAGTAGAAATCATAGACGATTTTATGATAATGGCACATAGGGTGATAGTATGCACTCCAAGTTTTTCAGAATATGAACAAAGAGCAAAAGTACATGGTAAAGATGTTGTAAGAGTGCCATATAAAAAGGATTTTACCTTGGATGTAAAGGCTATAGAAGATATATTGACCAAGGGGGATTTATTATTGCTAGGCAATCCCAACAATCCAACCGGGCTGAGAATAAAGGAAAATGAGCTGATTGCTCTATACAAATTGGTCTTAAAAAAAGGAGGCTATCTACTGCTGGATGAGGCATTTTATGAGTTTTGTCCGCATGATTACGATAGTATAGAGATATTTAAAAAATTTAACTATGAAGAAGTAGGAATAATCAGAGCCGCAACCAAATTTTTTGCATTACCGGGGTTAAGGCTGGGATATGGATGCGCTTCAAGCCATAAGGCTCAGGAAATAAGAAAGATATCCTTACCTTGGAGCATTAATTCTTTTGCTGATGCAGCCGGTCAATATATTTTTAAAGACCTGGAATATATCGAAGAAAGCAAAAAATATATTGATAAAGAAAGAATTTATCTGCAGGATGAATTATCAAAGATACCCGGAATCTTGCCAAAGAAGACGGATGCCAATTTTATATTGCTTGAATTGGTAAAGTGGAATGAAGAATATGTTTTTAACAATCTATTAAAACAAGGAATTTTAGTTAGAAAATGCAATTCCTTTATAGATTTACCCAGTAATTATATAAGAGTTGCGATTAAATCAAGAAAGGATAACGAAATGCTTATTAAAGCTTTAAAGGCAATTACTATTCACAGTTAAAGGAAAAGATTTATCCAACCTTAGTGTGCTTCAGAGGAGATATTGTGAATTGCAAATGTACATAACAGAAAGGGGATTTGAAAACTTATGAATAAAGGGATAATAGTAACAAGTTTTGGGACAACTTATAAGGATACCAGAAAATTGTGTATAGAATCAATTGAAAACAGAATAAAGGAAGAGTACCCGGATTGTCTTGTTTTGCGAGCTTTTACATCCAGAGTAGTAATATCTAGGCTTAAAGAAAGGGATGGCATAGAAGTCGATAATCCTACAGAAGCAATGATGAGATTAGTAAGCCAAGGAATAAGATACATCTATATACAGCCTTTGCTTATGATAGAAGGTATTGAGTACGAAAAACTTTTAAGGGAAGCAAGGGATTTTATAAAAAACAATCCTGGTGTAATAATTAACATTGGAAAGCCTTTATTGTCCACAGAAAAGGATTGTGAACGATTGACTTCAGGGCTGGATTTGTCAGAAGGAATAGAAGCTAAAGTATTTATGGGGCATGGGTCTGAGCATAAAGCAGATATATCCTATGAGTATTTGGAGAAAATTATAAAAGCAAAGGGCTATAAAAATATTTTCATAGGCACCGTTGAAGGTGAAAAAAACATTGATGACATTGTAGCTGAATTGAAGGATAGATCTATAGATAAGGTAGAATTAAGACCTTTAATGCTTGTGGCAGGAGATCATGCTACAAATGACATGAGTTCAGAGGATGAAAGCTCATGGAAAAACATTTTAGCTAAAAATAACATAGAGACGCAGGTGGAATTAAAAGGACTTGGAGAAATCAAATCTATTCAGGATATGTTTCTTGGACATTTGAGGGACATAATGAGATGAAAGGATTAATGATAACGGCACCAAATAGTAATTCGGGCAAGACCTTAATCTCCATGGGAATTATAAGGGCGCTGAAAAAGAGGAATATTGATGTTTCGGCTTTTAAATCCGGACCGGACTTTATAGATAGAAAATATATAAAAATTGCATCAGGAAAAAATGCTGGTAATTTGGATATTCATTTAATGGGAAAAGAAGGGCTCAAGGAATCTTTATCAATTATCGGCGGTGATTTTGCAATTATAGAAGGCGCTATGGGATATTTTGATGGGATATCAAATACTTATGAAAATTCGTCTTATGATATATCAGCAAATTTAGACTTACCTGCTATCTTAGTTTATGTACCTAAAGGAGAGATGTTCTCAGCTGTTCCCAAAATAAAGGGGATGGTGGACTTTTCCAAACATAGAATTAAAGGAGTTATATTAAACAAAACAGGGGAACACATCTACAGGATGTTAAAAGAAAAGATTGAGGAATATGTAGGCATCCCTGTTTTGGGATATTTGCCTGTTGATGACAGCTTATTTATTGACAACAGGCATTTAGGGCTCATTCAACCTGATGAAAATAAGCGGTCAGAAGATATAATTGAAAGGGCCGCAGATTTAGTTGAAAAGCATATAGAGCTGGATAAAATCATTGATATTGCAGCTGAAATAGATATAAAGAGATTTGAAAGTCCACTCAAAATGAATATAAAAGTGGCAGTTGCCTATGATGAAGCTTTTAATTTTTATTATGAAGAAAACATAAAGCTTTTAGAAGAAATATGCTCCATAGAATACTTTTCACCTATTAAGGGCAAAGAACTTCCGAAGGCTGATTTAGTATACATCGGGGGAGGATATCCGGAACTATATAAGGAAGAATTGTCATCAAATCATGAAATGATGGATTCAATAAGGGCTTATGTGGGAAATATGGGTCACCTCTATGCTGAAGGCGGAGGGCTTATGTATTTGTCAGATATGATTGAAGAATATCCTATGTGTGGGATTATAAAGGGCAGGGCATATATGACTGAAAGGCTGCAAAATTTCGGATATGTGAATATAGAATTGTCTAAGGATACTATATTAGGCAAAAAGGGGTTTAAATTGACAGGTCAGGAGTTTCATCGCTCAATATTGGAGACAAATGAGGAGGAGGTTTTTAATATTTCAAAGCCAATATCCAAAAGAAAATGGGGATCTGGATATAGTTATAAAAATGCTTTGGGAGTATATCAGCATATTAATTTTTTAGGAAATAAGGAAGCTTTAGAATACCTGCTTCAAAAAGCTTATAAAGGTAAGGAGAAAAAACAATGTATATAAAAAATCCTATGGATATTGAAAATAAAAGTATGGATATTATCGATGAGGTAATGGTGGACACTCATTTTTCTCAAGAAGAAAAAATTGTTGCTAAAAGAATGATACACACAACAGGCGACTTTGATTATAGAAATATAATTGCCTTCAATAATGATTTCATCTCGGAGGCAAAAAAATCAATAATTGCCGGTGCAAAGATATTCACAGATACAAAGATGGCTTATATGGGCATAAACAAAATTGCATTATCCAAGACAAATTGTGAATTAAAATGTTTTATAGATGATGACAGGGTTTTTAAGATGTCTAAGGAGCTAAAAACCACTCGTTCAGCCTGTGCTGTGGATTTGGCAGTAGAGGAAGGGATAGATATATTTGTTATCGGAAATGCACCGACAGCATTGTATCGTGTGCTTGAACTTGTTAAGGAAGGGAAATTAAAACCTAAATTTGTTGTAGGAGTACCGGTTGGATTTGTAGGAGCCAAAGAGTCAAAAGAATACTTAAGGCAGTTTGATATACCTTCTGTATCAACAGTGGGAACTAAGGGCGGGAGCAATGTTGCCGCTTCTATTATGAATGCTCTGCTCTATATGGTTGTTGGCAGATAAGGAGAGATTTAGTTGTCTGAATTGGATTTATATATTATAAAAGAAGGAAAAAGTTTAAGGTGCGGTTACACTACAGGAAGTTGTGCTGCCGGAGCGGCAAAGGCAGCTGCTGTTATGTTGGAAACCGGGAAGATAATCGACTATATAGAAATAGATACCCCTGCAAATATTAGATTGAAGCTGGAAGTTCATAATCCCATTATTAAGAATGATTGCGCTTCTTGTGCTGTCATCAAGGATGCGGGAGATGATCCTGACAATACAGATGGTATTGAAATTTATGCTGAAGTGAAAAAAAGAGATGACGGCAAAATAGTCATTGATGGAGGAAAGGGAATTGGAAGGATTACCAGAAAGGGCTTGTTTGGAGAAATAGGCGATGCGGCAATTAATCCTGTACCTAGAGAGATGATTGAAAAAGAGGTAAATGAAGTAAATAGTAATGGATATGATATCTTGATATATGCTCCTCAAGGAGAATCAATAGGAAAGAAAACTTTCAATTCAAATATAGGAATCGAAGGGGGAATCTCTATCATAGGCACCAAGGGAATAGTATATCCCATGAGCGAAGATGCATTGCTGAAGACAATCTATATGGAAGTGGATATGTTAGAGCAAAAATATGGACTGGATCACATAGTTTTGGTTCCCGGAAATTATGGTGAAAAGATGTCTGAAGAACTGGGAATCAATGAACCAAGGGTTAAGATATCCAATTATATCGGAGACAGCCTTTTGTATTGCTATAATAGGGGATTTAAGTCTATCACTCTTATTGGGCATATAGGTAAGTTTGCTAAACTTTCAATTGGGGTTTTCAATACTCATAGCAGGGTATGCGATGGAAGGATGGAAGCTTTTATATACTATTTAGCATTGATGAGTGCACCAATTTCTTTATTGGAAAAGGTAAACGGAGCAATAACCGCAGAGGAAGGGCTGAACATCTGTATAGAAGAAGGATACGGTCAAGTGCTGAAACATATGGAACGAGGTGCGGAAGAAAGAATAAGAAGATACTTAAAGGATGAAAGTGTAAATGTAAAGGTAATCATCTATTCCATGGAAAGAGGTGTAAATATATGCTGACTGTAGCCGGAGCAGGACCGGGGAATCCTAAATATTTAACGGTGGAAGTTCTTGACAGAATCAAAAATGCTAAATCTGTATTAGTTTTTGGAAGGATTGGAAATTCTATTTCATCGTTGCGTAAGGATTGCATAATAGTAAATAAAGTTGATGAAATAATTGAATATACAAAAGAAAATGAAGATGTACTTCTTTTGGCATCAGGAGACCCCAATTTTTATGGAATAGTAGACTATTTAAAACGAAATGGAGTATATATAGAAGAAGTACTGCCGGGATTATCCTCATTTCAATACCTAATGGCAAAACTTAAGAAGCCTTGGCAGGATGCAGGTTTTCTTTCACTTCATGGAAGAGGTGGAAATTTAAATGAAATAAAGGACAATAAACTTACAATAATGCTAATTGACAAGGAAAAGAATGCTTCCTATATATCTCGTGAATTGTTTGGAATAGGTATAAGAGGATATATGTATATAGGATATAATCTGTCCTATGAGGATGAAAAAATAGTTAAAATAAAAATTGGAGAAGTGCCGGAGGATTATTCTTCACTTGGGGTGGTGGTGATTGAAAATGAAATGGATTAAAGATGAAGATTTTATCAGAGGGAATATTCCCATGACTAAATTCAATATTAGAACATTGACTATTGGACATTTGGGGATAGAAAAGGGAGATAGACTTTTGGATATTGGTGCAGGTACAGGATCTATTTCTATAGAATCCGCATTGCAGGGGGCTTTGGTGTGGGCAATAGAAAGAGAGGATGAAGGTATCCGATTGATAAATGCCAATAAGGATAAGTTTAATGTAAATATTCATGTAATAAAGGGACAAGCACCTGAAGATTTAGCCGCTATATCATTTAATAAATGTTTTATTGGAGGCAGTGGGGGAAAACTTGAAGGCATCTTTGCCTATCTGGAAAATAATTTGGAGAATAATGGAGTTGTGTGCGGCAATTTTATTACGTTAAATAATTTAAACGAAACTTTAAATTTACTTAAAAGGTACAAATACAAAGAGATAGAAACTCATCTTATACAAAGTGCATATATGGATAGAGGCGGACTTATGAAGGGACAAAACCCTATCTCCATTGTGAAAGGAGTGAAAACAGATGATTAGTTTTGTAGGTGCCGGACCGGGGAATGTGGATTTAATAACTGTAAAAGGCAGAGCATTGCTTGAAAAAGCCGATGTAGTTATTTATGCAGGAAGCTTGGTATCAGAGGAACATTTACAATTTTGCAAGGAAGATTGTATTTTTTATAATAGCGCTTCGATGACATTGGAAGAAGTAATTGAGATAATGGAAACTTCAATTGATAAGGGTAAAAATGTAGTAAGACTTCATACAGGGGACCCGACTATATATGGTGCAATAAGGGAACAGATGGATGTTCTTAAGTCCAAAGGAATAGCATATGAGGTAATTCCGGGAGTAAGTTCTTTTACTGCAGCTTGTGCATCGATAAAAAAAGAATTTACTCTTCCCAATATAAGCCAAACAGTCATACTTACAAGAATAGAAGGAAGGACTTCAGTACCGGAAGGAGAGGATTTGGAAAGTTTGGCAAAACATAAAGCTTCTATGGCAATATTTTTATCTATTCAGGAAATTGATAAGGTGGTTGAAAAACTGGCTAAAGGTTATGGAAACTATGATGTCCCTGTTGCAGTGGTGTATAAGGCGACTTGGGAAGATGAAGAGATAATATTCGGTACTCTCAAAGATATTGCCTGTAAAATAAAGGCAAAAGGAATCAATAAGATGGCACAAATACTTGTAGGAGATTTTCTGGAAGGAGATTATGAAAGATCAAAACTCTATGATCCTAAATTCACACACAAATTTAGAGAGGGAAGCCAATGAAATTAGCATGTTTTTCATTTACTGAAAAAGGTTACAAAATAGGTGAAGCCATATCAAAGCTGTCAAATGAAAACAATTATGAAATCCACCATTATCCAAGTTCTAAAATTCCGGAGGGAGTTAATAACTTATTGAAAAGAATTTGGTCAGAGTATGAAGGATTTATTTTTATATCGGCGGTTGGGATAGCGGTGAGGATGATAAACCCGTTTATAAAGCATAAAACAATAGATCCGGCTGTTATAGTCATAGATGATTTAGGCAAATATTCCATATCTTTGCTTTCAGGGCATCTGGGAGGAGCAAATGAAATTGCTCAATGGATAGGAGAGAAGCTAGGAGCTATGCCCATAATTACAACGGCTTCCGATAATAGGGGTATAGATTCCATAGATATGTTTGCAAAACGGAACAATTATTTTATTGAGAATATGAATTCTACAACCAAACTTACATCGATGATGGTAAACGGAAAAAAAATAGGATTATACACTGAAGACGGTGAAATTATTAAATATGATAATTTGGTTTTGGTTCAAAGCTTAGAGAATGTAAATTTAAATATTGATGGACTTATAATAGTTTCATCTAAGCTTAATATATCTGCAATAGAAGTTCCTTATATTGTGCTGAGACCTAAGAATATAAATATAGGGATTGGATGCAGGAAAGGCATAGAAGCCAATATGATAATAAATGCTATTAAATCAGCCCTGAATGAAATTGAGATTTCCCTTGAGAGCATTAAAGCAATCGGTACTGTGGAAGTAAAGAAGGATGAAGCCGGGATCATAGAAGCAGCGAAATACTTTAACTGCTCATTAAAGATATTTACAATCGATGAGATAAAAAATATAGAGAATAATTTTGCACAGTCCCAATTTGTAAAAAATACCATAGGTGTGTATTCAGTGGCAGAGCCTTCAGCATATTTGCTTGGAGGTAAATTGATAAAACATAAATCAATATATAATGGAATTACCATAGCGGTATCGAGATCAATTCACAATTAAAAGAAAAGTGAAGAACTAAGAACTAAAAGTGAAGATATTTTACTAAAGATGAAGAATAGGATAAGGAGAATAATATGGCAAAATTGTATGTAGTGGGAATAGGACCCGGAGGCAGAGAGCATATGACATTTAAAGCAGTGGATGTCATAAAATCATGCGATGGGATTGTAGGCTATACCCCATATATCAAATACCTAGAAGGACTTGTAGAAGGAAAAGAAGTATTTAGCACAGGTATGAAGGGTGAAATCGAAAGGTGTAAAAAAGCCATAGAAATGGTTAAAGAAGGGAAGAACACTGCAATCATCAGCACAGGAGATGCAGGGCTTTATGGAATGGCAGGACCGATACTTGAATTGGCGGGGGACATAGATGTGGAAATAGTCCCCGGAGTTACATCCGCCTTCTCAGCCGCATCGGAATTAGGTGCACCTATAATGCATGATTATGCATCCATAAGCCTTAGTGATTTGCTCACTCCGTGGGAAGTTATAGAAGATAGACTGGAAAAGGCTGCAGAGGCTGATTTTGTTATAGCAATCTACAATCCAAAGTCTAAAGGGAGAAAAGATAATTTGGAGAAAGCATTGGAGATTATATCAAGATATAGAAAAGGCACTACTCCGGTAGGGATAGTTCAGGACTCAGGAAGAGCAAATACTAAAATGGAGATTACAACACTTGATAGCGTAGATTGCGATACGGTAAATATGTTATGCGTATTGATTATTGGCAACAGCAATACCTATATAATAGGAAATAAGATCATTACACCAAGGGGATATAATATACTATGATTTGGATAATAGGCGGTACTTCAGAAGCTCGGGAATTAGTAGACAGATTAAAAAACAAAGTTAACTATATAATAACTATAGCGACAGAAGGCGGCAGGGAATTTTTAGATTCAGAAAATGTATATGTTGGGAGACTTAATAAGGAAGAAATGTTACAATTTGCTGCCCAAAGAGATATCACAGCTATTGTAGATTTATCACATCCCTATGCAAAAATTGTCTCAAAAAATGCCAAAGAAATAAGCGAGGAGTTAGGCATTGAGTATTTGAGATTTGTACGCAGCAAATCAAAACATGGTAATGATGTGATAAGCTTAAACTCCTATGAAGAATGTTATGATTATTTGCAAGAGATAGAAGGAACTGTTTTTTTTACAACAGGTTCAAAGAATATAGGAGACTTCGAAAAAATTAAAGGCAGCAATAGATTTATCTATCGTATTCTTCCGGCATACGAAAGCATTATGGAATGCAGGAAATTTGACATTAAGATGGAAGATATAGTGGCTTTACTTGGACCATTTTCTCTGGAATTTAATAAAATTATGTTTCATGAATACGATGCAGATTATGTTATAATGAAAGATAGCGGAGCAAAGGGAGGAACTCTGGAGAAGATAAATGCTTGTAAAGAATTGGGAATTCGGACTGTAATTATTGACCGGGAGGAAGAAGATGGTTTTTATAGCTTAGAATACTTAGAAAAAGTTATTATAAAAAAATTTAAAAAGGACTGATATTATGGAAAATTCCTACAGATATTATAAAAATACTGCTTGCAGTTATTTTCCTTGCCATAAGGTGGAAAATGACGAAGATTTCAATTGTATGTTCTGCTATTGCCCATTATATTTTTTAGAAGAATGCGGCGGAAATTATGTGGACAACTATGGCATTAAGGATTGTACCAATTGCTTGATACCGCATAAACCTAAAGGCTACGATTATATAAATGAAAAAATAATGAAACATAATGAAGAGAAAGTCAAAGAAAGATTCAATAAAAAATAATAGAGGTAGATAAAATGAATTTATTAAAAGAGACATTAAAAAGTATAAGTCCCAACAATTTAGATGCAATGAAACTTACAAGGGAAAAATGGGACAGCCTTGTAAAACCCATAGGCAGTTTGGGACAATTAGAAGAGATAACGATAAAGTTGGCAGGCATTACCGGTAACGTACATAACAAAATAGACAAGAAGGCAATTGTGGTAATGTGCAGTGACAACGGAGTAGTGGAGGAAGGCGTAAGCTCTGCTCCTCAGATATTTACCAGACTTTTGACAGAAAGCATGGCAAAGGGGATAACAGGAGTAGCCACTCTTGGCAAATTCACCAATGCGGATATAAAGACGGTAGACATTGGACTTAATGGAAGCATGGATAATCCCAAAGTAATAAATAAAAAAATAGCGAATGGCACTAAGAACTTTACAAAGACAAGTGCTATGACCTACGAAGAAGGGGTCAAATCAATTGAAATTGGAATTGAGATAGGGGATATGCTATATAATGATGGCTATGATATACTGGGGACAGGTGAATTGGGTATAGGAAACACAACGACATCTGCTGCTATTTTAAGTGTTCTGGGTGGACTGGATGTAGATACTGTATGCGGTAAAGGTGCAGGTTTAACAGATGAGCAATTAGAAAACAAGAAAAATGTCATATTAAGAGGTATTGAGATAAATAAGCCAAACAGAGAAGAACCAATAGATGTATTGTCAAAAGTAGGCGGATTTGATATCGGCGGAATGTGCGGATTGTTTTTGTCTGCGGCAAAGAATAAAAAGCCCATAGTCATGGATGGATTCATTTCATCAGCAGCGGCATTGTGTGCAATTAAGTTAAATCCATTGGTAAAAGATTATATAATTCCGTCTCATTTGTCAGATGAACCGGGAGCAATTTCCATGATGAACGTATTGGGATTAAAGCCTTTATTTAATCTGGAAATGAGACTTGGCGAAGGCACTGGATGCCCATTTGCGTTTCAAGTACTGGAATCAGCTTTATATACATTAGAACATATGGGAACATTCAGTGAAGCATCAATCGAAAGCGATGTTTTAGTAAATATCAGGGAAGAATAATAAGGTGATTAAATGATTTATTTAGTAACAGGCGGAGCCAGAAGCGGGAAAAGCACTTTTGCGGAAAGTTTATATAAAGATACTTTAGATGTGGTATATATAGCCACATCTAAGGTTTATGACAGGGAAATGGAAGAAAGGGTAAAATTGCACAGATTAAATAGACCTTCTCAGTGGCGGACATATGAAGGCAATTATAATCTCTGCAGCTCACTTGACAATGAAAAAAATTATCTCTTAGATTGTATTACGGTATTGACATCAAATATAATGTTTGATTTAAGTAAAGATGCAGAATATATTGATCCAAGTTTGCAGCAGAAAATTGAGGATACAGTATATGATGAGGTGAAGAACCTAATAGACGCTGTCAATCAAAGAAAATATAATCTCGTAATGGTAACCAATGAAGTAGGAAATTCAATAGTTCCGGAGCATCATATTTCTAGGGTATTTAGAGACATTCAGGGAAGGATAAACCAAAGGTTAGCAAAATTGTCCGATGAGGTTTATTTGGTATGCTGTGGCATACCGGTGAAAATAAAATGATTAAAGGATTTATATTAGCATTGCAGTTTTTAACAAGGATTCCAATCAATATTCCAGTTGACTTTAACGAAAAGAACATTAGAAGCAGTGTTTTTTTCTTTCCTGTAATGGGAGCTATTATAGGAGGAATGGGGAGCATTGTGTACCTTTTGATATCACCTTTAAATATTGAAATAGCAGCGTTTTTGACAATGATTACATTGATTATATTAACAGGCGGATTGCACATCGACGGACTTTCGGATACTTTTGACGGTTTCCTATCCAATCGGGATAAGGATAAGATCTTAGAAATAATGAAAGATAGCAGGGTTGGAACCTTTGGCGTAATAGGCATAGTAATTTTGCTTTTTTTCAAATATATTTTAGTTAAAAATATCCCAAATTTACCGATTGCTTTGATTTTTTCTTTATCAAATAGCAGACTTGTTGCAAGCTATATAATATCATATAAAAAATGTGCTCGACCGGGGGGACTTGGAGAACTATTTAATAAAAGCAATCCCAAGAAACTCATAATTATAAGTCATATTATATATATTTTTATTTTGATATTTTTTAATAAAGCTTATATAATACCATTATTGGTAACAATATTGACTGGGGAGATAATATCCTGTATAGCATATAAAAAAATAGGTGGATTAACAGGGGATGTTTATGGTACTATAATTGAAATAGGTGAATGCATATCATTATTAACTTTTTGGGGGCTGTTTTTATGGACATAATCATGATAAGACATGGAGAGACTGAAGATAATGTTTCGAAGGTTTTTAGCAGAGATGATACAAAACTATCAGAAATAGGAAAAGAGCAGATTAAAAGAACAAGAGAACTTTTAAAAGATTTTAAATTTGATAAGGTATATTACAGTCCATTGGAAAGAACAAAGGAAACTTTGGGTATATTAGGACTGGAAGGAATACCTAATACAAGAATAAGAGAGATCAATTTTGGGATTTTTGCAGGGCTTAATTACAATGAGATATTGGAAAAGTATCCGCAAGAAACAAAGTCATGGGAAAATGACCCTTTACGATATATAATACCGGAAGGTGAAAGCCTGAATGTGGTATATAATAGGGTGTGGATGTTTTTAGAAGAAATTATAAAGCATAATGAAAATATTATCATAGTAGCACATGAAGGAGTTATAAGATTGGCTTTATGTTGGATATTTAATGACCCCAATTTTTTTTATAGATTTAAAATCGACCATGGCAGCATAAACGTCATTTCAGTAGAAGACGGTTTTAAATATATAAAGAAATTAAATTATATATGATCTTAACCTTTGGAAAATAAATCTAATATTTAATTAAGGTGAGAAAAATGAAAATAAATTTTGAAAATATAATCAATAGTTTAAGTGAAAAAGCAAGGCTAGTCTCTTTAGATAATAGTAAATTAAGGGATTTACTTACTAAAACCCTTAAAACATTGGAAGAAAATGAAGAATTAAAGAGCATAATCGAAGATATAAAAATGTTAGTACAGTTAGTGAAGGACTGGATGAGCGGAAGATACAAGGGGATTTCAAACAGTTCAATAATTATGGTTATTATTAGCTTTTTATATCTAGTAACTCCGATAGATATTATTCCTGATTTTTTAATTGGAGGATTTTTGGATGATGCTGCCGTAATAGCCTATATAATAAAGAAAATTACTGCTGAATTGGAAGTATATAAGGAGTGGAGAAAGGGAGAAGATAATGTTATCGAAATTGAGATTGAAGATGAGGATGAAGAAGATAATAAATAGAATTGATAAGAGTCTATGATTTAGTTGACTTTAATCCAAATAAGCTTCCTAATAAACCCAGCGCAAAGCTTGAAACTAAAGAAAAAATTCCAATACCAAATATAATTTTATTAAATGGCGGCAGTACAATAAATGGTAATACTCCATTAACATGGGAGTATAAATAACCTGTTAAAAACCTTACCATTCCAATGGATAATAATCCGGATAGGATAGACATCAAAATTCCTTCAAGGATAAACGGCAAGGTTATAAAAAACTCAGGGGCACCTAATAGCCTCAAAGTGATTATTTCTTCTTTATTATTGTAAATACCTTGTTGAATAATATGAGATGTAATGACAACCGTCGCAATGCTTACAGCAACTACAATAAACAATCCGACTATATTTACTAAGCTGGATATACTAATTAATTTATCCAATATTTCTTTATTGTCCCTTACAAGCTCAACACCATTAATATGTTCAATTTCATTTATAATCGAATCAACACTTTCTAAATCGATTTTAACTTCTATATATGGGCTAAATGGATTATGTTCAAAAAGGCTTATAATTCTGGATTCTTTTCCCAGAATTTTATTCATTTTATTTTTAGCTTCTTCCTCATTAACGCTTAAAATTTCTTTTACACCGTCAATATCCCTTATCTCTTCTTGTATATTCAATACTTCTTGCTGACTGGAACCTTCCTCATAATAAACGCTGATTTCCGCCTCGTCTTCAATAGATTTTATCATAAATTTGGTAATAGAGGAGCCGGAGATGACTAATGAAAGCATAAAAAAAATAAAGGATAAGCTGATAATAGAGAAAATATTTGATAATAAATTCAGCTTGAATATAGTTTTAATTTCATTTAAAAAGTATGAAGTATTTTTAAATAGAACTTTCATAGCATTTCTCCTCAATAGTCATAATGCCCTCTTTTATCCTAATTCTTTTACAATCTATTTTATCATTTATAAGGTGAGTAGCATGGGTGGTGATGATAACAGTAGTATTTTCGTCACTAAACGAGTTTAAGAGATCCAATATATTTAAAGAATTAACCCTGTCTAAATTACCTGTAGGTTCGTCTGCGATAATAAGTTTAGGGTTTCTAGCTACAGCTCTTGCAATAGCCACCCTTTGCCTTTCCCCAAATGAAAGATTATCTACCAATGATAAGGTTTTATGTTTTAGACCAACCCTGTTAATTGCCATATATGCATTTGATTTCATCTCATTGTTAGAAAAGTTCAAAAATCTCATGCCAATGACCACGTTCTCTAAAACGGATCTACCTGTTAAAAGCTTGAAATCCTGAAATACAGGACCTATCGATCTTCTAAGATTTCTAATATTTGAAGAATTTTCTTTTGAAATAGCTTGTCCCAGAACTTTTAATGAGCCTGAAGTTGGATACTCCATGCCCATTAAAAGTTTTAAAAAGCTTGTTTTTCCTGAACCGCTGGGACCTGTGATATATATGACTTCACCAGTATCTATATTTATATTTATGTCTTTTAATCCAATTGTACCATCCGGATACTTTAAAGAAACATTGGTTGCTTTAATCAATTAAGTCCCTCCAATCTAGGAAAATGCCGGTGTAATATATAATTCTAAGATTTTATCCTTAATTTCAACAGTTTTTATCCTGCTTTTACCTAACAAACTTTTAAAATTCATGATTAGATAGCCATTTTTAAACAACTCTTCAATAGATGCTTGTTCAAGAGTAAACCCTAAATATTTTCCATCCACTACCTTTAGCTTAATGGTCTGAGGGTCTATAATCTCAAAGGTACCAGCCATATATAAGTCTAAATCGGGCATATACAATTCCAACTTATCCGTTGTAAATAATAAATCAAATTCAGTAGGAAATCTATATGATTTTAATATACTCCTAAGATTATCTTCCTTGATTACTCCTCTGATATTAGGTGGAGAAAGTGTTATGCTTATAACATCATCAGGTAATTTACCATCCTCAATCATTTTTACAAAGGTATTGATTGTGTCGGAAAATATGGGTTTAATATCCTTAAAAGATGTTTCTAATTTCCTTAGATAATCTTCATATTTGGATTTTTCTTCTTTCAATGATGACAGTCTCCTTTCCAAATCATCTTTCAACGCAAATTTTTTATCCAGAGCGTCTTGCAATTCTTTTTGTCTAATTTCGTAAACTTTTAGAGCGTCATCTAAGCCATTCTTTTCCTCAATAAGTTTTTCTTTACCTTCTTCTATGGTGTTCAATAGATTTTCAGTGTTTCTGGATATATCTCTTAAGGCATTGATTCTTTTTAATAAAGTTCCGAGGCTATCAGAGCTTAATATTAGTTCCAGAAAAGATGTAGATCCATTTCTTTGATAAGATTTTAGAACCTCTTCCATTATATTTAGATTGTTGTTATATTTATTTGTTTCATCTTCAATCGTGCTTTCAATATCTATTATATTTTTCTCTAATTCCTCCATAGTAAGTGCAATTGACTTTTCTTTCTCTTCCATTTCCATAATATCCTGAAGCACAAGAAAAAGTTCCTCTAAAATATTCTTTTCTTCTTCGGATAGATTGAGGAGATTGTCATTTGCCTCCGGGATAGCCTCTTCATCTACGGATTGAGAATAGCTATAAAAATGCAAAGGAATAATTAGGATTGAAAATATAAGAATTATACTGATGATTTTTTTCATAATAATTCACACCTTTAACTAACAGTGAACAACTAACAGTGAATTGTGAATTGGTAACTATTATTTACATAGTTCTTTCGCAATCTCTGCTCCAAGTTTAGCATTATTATATACCAATTGAATATTTGCCTCCAAGCTTTTTCCGTCGGTAATTTTTTGTATCTTATCTAGAAGATAAGGTGTAATATCTTTACCCTTGATTCCCAATCTATCTGCTTTGTCAATTGCATGGTCAATCGCTTTGTCAATTACATCCTTATCCATAGCATATTGGGCGGGAATAGGATTTGTAATTACGGTTCCGCCTTTTAATCCTATGCTCTCCTTTGCCTTCAGCATAGCGGCAATTTCGGATGGAGAATCCATACGATAATTTACTTTAAATCCGCTTTCTCTAGTGTAAAATGCAGGTAATTCTTCAGTTTGATACCCTATGATTGGGACACCTTGCGTCTCCAAATATTCCAGAGTAAGTCCAAGGTCCAATATCGATTTTGCTCCTGCACAAACAACTGCTACATTTGTAGTTGCGAGTTCTTCTAAATCTGCAGAAATATCCATTGTAATCTCGGCACCTCTGTGTACTCCGCCAATCCCTCCTGTAGCAAATATTTTGATTCCTGCAAGGTTTGCTATAATCATGGTTGCTGCAACAGTAGTGGCACCATCCTCTTTTCTGGATATCAATACAGGGATATCTCTTCTACTTGATTTAGTAACTTTTAGCCCTTTTTTACCCAAGTAGTCAATTTCTTCAGGGGTTATACCCACTGTAAGTTTACCGCCTATTATTGCAATGGTAGCAGGCACCGCACCATTTTCCCGAACTATTTTTTCAACATTTAAAGCTGTCTCCACATTTTTTGGATAGGGCATACCGTGAGATATGATAGTAGATTCTAAAGCAACAACAGGTTTATTCTCATACAATGCTCTTTCAACTTCTGGTGAAATAACTAAAATATTACTTAATTCCATAAATTTTACCTCCAATGATTTTTTAAAATTTCCTCCAAATTGCTTACCGACATGTCTTTGCTTACGGTCAATGGAGACCCAACACAAATACTAGATGCAGAAAGCCCTGCTTTTGCACAATTTTCTATGCCCTCTCCCTTTGAAAAGGCCCAGATCGCACCGGCTAAAAAACTGTCTCCTGCCCCGGTAGTGCTTACTATCTTGGCAAGAACAGCAGGTAATTTTCCATTAACATCTCTATTAGAATAATATACCCCATTTGTCCCTAAAGATATGAAAAGCCATTTAACACCCTTATTGTGTATTATATCGGAAGCTGCCTTAAGATCATTATTATTTTTTATTTTCATATCAGATAGGATTTCAGCTTCATTTATATTTGGCTTTAGGGTATGTATGTTGTGAATTGAATTTTTAATTTTTTCGGTTTTACTAATGGATACAGTATCCATAAATATAGGAACTGTACAGCTGTCCATTAGGAAATTCAGCGATTTCCCCGGAATATTTGTATCTATTACACATAGTCTTGATTTATTTATTACATTAAGTTTGGAAATCAAGTACTTTGGGGTAATATAATTATATATCTTCATATCGGAAATTGCTACATGCATATCACCATTTTCATCATTGATACAAAGATATGAAGATGTTCTTTCACGTTTTTTAACTATTGAATGTGTAAGACTGATATTTTTTTCTTTACAATCATTTTGAATTTCCTCTGCATAGGTGTCATTACCAAGGGCAGTTATAAATTCTGTCTTTATGCCCAATAAGCTTAAGTTTTCTGCAATATTTCTAGCAACACCACCTAAAGAGAGGGTAGTTTTACCGGGATTTGAATCCCTTAAATTTAAAGTACTAAATGGAGTGCCTGAAATATCAATATTTACGCCTCCTACCAGACATACATAGCTGGGCATAATTATCCTCCTCTTTAAATATTATAAGGTTGCTTAATACACTAATATAAATTTACCTTATTTAACGGAAATTATCAATAATAATTACTATATTTTAAAATTACGAGAGGTGCATGGAATGAAAAGAAAGTTAATAAGTTGTATTAGCCATATAGGCGAGTTAAATATTGATGAAATTAAGAGATTAGAAGTTGGTATCGAAATACAAGATTTTACTGAACCTAACATGACAGATAAAGAGGTCAATAATCTAATTATTAAATATAAAGAATTGTTCAAGGGGTTTAATAATATTAAATCCATCCATGGCCCATTTTTAGATTTAAAACCTTCAAGTCCGGATTTAGAAATAAGAAGGGTTAGTCAAAGAAGATATATTAAGGCTTTCCTCATTGCTAAAGAATTGGACATAGACTATTTAATATTTCATAGTCAAATAAATCCACATCTAAATGAAGAAAATATCAGAAAATTAAATGTTGAGCAAAGCAAAGAATTTTGGGAAGAAATTGCAAGGGTTGTAAACTATAAGGGAATTATTTTGATAGAGAATATATTTGAAGAAACGCCAATAATGATAAAAGAACTTATTGAAGCAATAAACCTTCCCAATATAAAGATAAATTTGGATGTAGGGCATGCTAAATTAGGCAGTGTATCAATTGAAAATTGGGTAAAAGAATTGAAAGATTATATTGGTTATATTCATCTTCATACGAATGATGGGAAAAGTGATCAACATTTACGACCCACAGAAGAAGAGGTTAAGAGATTATTATATATATTGGACAAATACGAAATCCATTGTCCAATTTCTTTAGAATATAAAGTAGAAAATTTAGAAAAGGATTTAGAAATGTTTTAGCATAGGTATTATAATTTTCACTGGAGGATTTAAAAATGTATCATTTTCCGGATATAGATGAAATACATGAAATGTTAGACGAAATAGCAGAAGGGATTCCAAAAGAATTCTTTGAAGACTTAAACGAAGGAATTATTCTATTACCTGAATATAAATTGCATCCTGAAAGTAGGGACAGGGACAAACTTTATATCATGGGTGAATATAGAAAAAGTATTGCGGGGAGAAATATCGCTATTTATTATGGGTCATTTGAAAGGGTATATTATGGTATTTCTAAAGAAAAATTGAGACAGATGCTTAAAGATACTCTATTACATGAATTTACTCATCATCTTGAATCTTTGGCGGGAGAACGTGACTTGGAAGTAAAGGATGCCAAAAAATTAAGAAGATATAAAGAAAAATAATTATAATAAAAACCAGTAAATAAGCTGATTTCACATTTGCTGCAATTTGTGATATGATTATTATATCAACTTTACGGTGGCAATTTCATGATAGAGTATGAGGTGATATAATAAATGAAAATTGCAATTGTAACTGATAAGTCTAGAAAGACTTTTTTACCCGGAGAAGAGGGAATTCAAGAGGATAAGCAGCATAAGGATACTATGACTCAAATAAGAGAAGCACTATCAGATAAATTTGAAGTAATCAATTTGATTATGGATCAGGACATTATTAAAAACATAAAACAGCAAAAGGTAAATTTAGTTTTTAACCTTTGTAATGGAGTAAGGGGAGAGGGAAGTTTATCTCAACTGCCGGCAATATTGGAATCAGAAGGGATTGCTTATACTGGATCTACACCTTTGGCACATGGGCTTGCTTATAACAAGATAATATCAGGGAAGATATTTCTGGCTTCTAAGATACCATCACCAAGATTTAGTTACATGAAGTCAACGGAAGGCATAGACGAACTTAAGTTAAATTATCCGTTAATTCTTAAACCCAAAGATGAAGGATCAAGTAGGGGGATACACAATGATAGTTTGGTTTTTAATAAGAAATTATTGACGAGAAAGTTAAAGGAACTGCTAGGCAAATATAATCCTCCTATAATGATTATGGAATATGTTGAAGGCAGAGAATTTACCGTAGGATTGTTGGGAAATGGTGACGATATACAAGTACTGCCTATATTGGAAATAGACCTATCCAATTTGCCTGAGGGAATAAATAAAATATATAGCTTTGAAGCTAAGTTCAAATTCGATGAATATGTTAAGTATCACTTACCGGCAAGAGTAGATGAAGAAACATATAAAAACATGTCGGAAATAGCTGTAAAAGCCTATAAGAGTTTAGGGCTAAGGGACTATGCAAGAGTGGATATCAGACTAAAAAATGATATTCCCTATGTAATAGAAGTAAATTCTTTGCCGGGGTTAGACAAATACAATAGTGATATATGTAAAATGGCGGAAAAAGCCGGTATAAAATACGATGAATTGATAAAAAGAATAGTTAAGATGGGACTCAGTAGAGTTGATAGTATAAATAAAAATCTTCTTATTAGTTAATAAGAAGATTTTTTTGGAGAGACATCGGAAAAGTGCCTTAATGTTTTACAGACTCTAAAAAATCCATGTGATTAGGTAAAAGAGATTAAGGTTTTCTAAATACGAACAAATATTCATGAGCAATAAGTAAGAAGTTATGATCAATACTCTTTTTATACCAAAATCCAGTAGCTTGGCAGTTATGCTGTTCCTTTATGATACTTTCCTTTAAAACAAAGCCGACATTTAAGAATTCTTGCATTACATAAAATCCTAAGGGTATCATGTGCTTATTTCTTCTTGTATCTCCTATAAGGATGGCACAGTATTTATTGTTTTTTAGTACGCGGAATAATTCTTTAGCAACTTTATGTATTTCTATAAGAAAATCGTCAATATCATATAATGATAGATCTCCTTCTATATTTTCACTATATTTAATTATATTAGCATATGGGGGGTGTGCACATATAAGATCAATACTTTTATCTTCTAAAAAATCTAAATTTCTAGAATCATGATTATAAATTAATGGTTCATATTCATTATTTCTATTAAATCTCAAGTTTTCTTTAGAGATCGCTATTGGTTCAGGATTAATGTCTATTCCAATTCCTTTTCTTTTTAATAGTTTTGTTTCAATTAGTGTAGTTCCACTTCCTAAAAAAGGATCTAATACAACATCATTCTCCATAGAATATCTTAAAATTAAATTTCTTGGTATGTATGGTGACCAGTTTCCTCTATACTTACCATTATGTGTAGCCCAGTTTCCTCTATCTTTAAAACTCCAAACAGTGGTAGCTTCCATCTTAAAATTTTTTGGTTCCCAATCCTTAGATAGCACTTGTAAGCATCCCCTTAGTAATTTATTCTACTAAATTTAAAATCCATTCAGTCCATCGGATAACTGTTTGAGATCTTCGCTTGAAAGTACTCTGTTTATGAACTCTATGAATGTAACATAAATTCATCAATTCAACAATATTTTCAGTCGTGGCAGGAGAGAGTGTATCAAAATACTCTCTTAAGGTTTTATGAAATACTTCATGCTTTAATATTAATTGTGATATATTTAAAACTTTTTCCCTATGCTTTTGACCCATGATTTGAATACCTAAAGGAGTCAATTCATAAATTATCTCTTTACTACTTTTTTCTTTTTTGACTAAACCTAAATAAATTCCGGCATTAGTATAATAATCAGCTTGCCTTTTTTCAAAATTATAATTTGATGCAATATCATCTTTACTCAAACTGCTTTCCATTAATAAACCTAATAAGTCTATAATTCTCTCGAAATTGTCAGCTTGAGGAAAAGGAACATTTAATGGCTCTTTTATAATATTTGTATTGGTTAATATATTAAAAATATCATCTAATGTTATAGGTTCTTCCTCAAAGGCATAATTTTTTTGTTCTACTAATTCTAGCGAATTATAATTTAATTTATCATTGAATTTATAAATAAAAAAACTAAATATGTCATTTGAATATGTAAAAAAGGCTGGTATAACCTCCTTATTTACCTTATCTTTCCAAAGTCTATAGGGATAATACATTTGCCTGATTAGAAAATTATCAACTTTAAAGTTTTTAGCCTCGATTAATAATAATTTATTTTGGCTCTCGAAACCTCCATCTATCTCACATTGGCTATTTAAAATATTAATATTAAAACTATTATTACCTGAAGAAATTTTAAAGTCAAAATTTCCAGTTCCCATCCTTCCAGAAATAGTTGGCAATGTATCTTCGCCTAATATATGATTTATAACTTCACCAACAAAAACAGTATTTAATGCATTAGCTTCAGAATAAATATGTTGCGGATCAATACTCTCTATATGTGGTGGAATTTTAAATGGGATAGTTTCTATATTATTATATGTAAGATCCGCATAAGCATCAAACTTTCCTATAATATAACTACCTCTTGTTATTGGAAGAATAGAAAGATTGTTTTTTAAAAATATATCAGGTAGATTACTTTTTTGATCAAATTTAGTCATTAATCTTGGTTCTCTAAATTCCTTAATTTGATTCGCAGCAATTTTAAAGAAACTGTTCCTGTTTATTTCTTCAATTATCTTATACTTCTCAAATAATTGATTCCATGCCCTATCATTTTTAGTATCATTTTTATAAGTCATAATTTTTTACTAAAATTTCCTTTATTTCTCCTCTACCTCCTGCAATAGAATTTATAGACCTTTTTGCATTTACAAATTCAATATTATA
Organism: Paratissierella segnis; assembly: GCF_014385195.1. Lineage (GTDB taxonomy): Bacteria > Bacillota > Clostridia > Tissierellales > Tissierellaceae > Paratissierella > Paratissierella segnis. The sequence goes on along the minus strand of NZ_JACRTG010000034.1, from coordinate 112,917 downwards.
ATCTTTATATAAATCTAATATAAAGGGAGCAGAGGAATTTGATAAAAGAAATTTTACCCCCTTTCCATCTAGATTGTCGCATAGATTTTTTAATCTAATCTGATCTTCGATGTTGAATCCGTCTAAAGTATATCCAGTAAAAGAAGAACTATCACTTATAGGCATATAGGGTGGGTCAAAGTATACAAAAGAACCCTTTCTGATTCCTTTTAAAGCTTCTTCAAAATCATAATTTAATATTCTTATATCATTTTCATTAAGATATTTGTTAACAACTCTTAATACATGTTCATTAACTATATTTGGATTCTTATAATTTCCAAAGGGTGTATTAAATTCACCTTGGCTATTAACCCTGAATAACCCATTATAGCATGTCTTATTCAAATATATGAGCCTACTAGCTTTTTCAATATTGTTTAAGTTTTTGAATTCAGGTTTTCTATCTAGCCCTCTAATATAATAAAAATATTCAGAAGTGTTTTTATGTTTTTTCAAGTTTTCAATCAATTCCTCAATATTATCCATAATTACTTTATAAGTGTTAATTAAATCTGCGTTATAGTCATTTATAATTGCTTTTTTGGGTTGCAGGTAAAAAAGAACAGCACCTCCTCCTAAGAAAGGTTCATAGTAGGTGGATATTTTATTTGGAAAATATTTTTCAATCTCCTTAATTAATTGTCTCTTTCCACCAGCCCATTTTAAAAATGGTTGAATTAACATGTTTCTAGCCATATTATCCTCTTTTCATTATATTTCTTGATCATATAATATATGTAATAAAGCATCGATTTCTTAAACCTTAGATGTATATATAAAAAATTATTTAAGTTGGTACTCTTATATACAGGATATCAGAACAGGCGTTCATAATCAAGTACTATGGGTGCATTTCAATAAAATTTTCTTCAAATTCCCTTTTCAATATCCCCATAAACAGTGTATCAGTATATTTCCCATCAGCGTAGAAATTTTCTCTTATTCTTCCTTCTTCTTTGAATCCGCATTTTTTGTAGCAGTGAATAGCTCTACCGTTAAATTCTCTAACTTCTAGTTCCAATTTGTGAAGATTGAGATTATTAAAAGCAAAATGTTCCATTAATTTAATAGCTTCTGTTCCGTATCCCTTACTTAAATACTCTTTATTACCTATTACAATGCCAAGGATACCGATTCCATTAAGCCAATCTATTTTAATAAGATCAATTTGTCCAATATATTCTTCAGTATCCTTCTTTGCTATTACAAAGCCTCTAGCATCTGTAGTGGACTCTAACATTGAATTTAAGAACTTTTCCGTATCATTTAAAGTATGAGGATATATAAAATTATCACTTAAGAATCTAGTAATTTCATCATCATTGACCCATTTTCTTATAGAATACAAATCTTCCTTTTTATACTCCCTAAGAATGATTCTTTCACCTATTAATCTAGGCATTAATCTCACCTCCTTAGTTCGATCTCACCAATTCTCAACTCTTAGACCTTACTTTTCACTGGTTTTAGTTTGGCGGTATTAACTTAACTGTCGAAGAATCTACTCTTTTAAGACCTTGTAGCTCGCCCCTAACAACTCTTCACTCTTAGCTCTTAACTTTTTATTTTTTAATTGTGAACTGTGAACTGTGAATTGTGAACTGTCTCTAAGACTCTAGAGAATGACCCAACAATCTTTTATCCTTTAATTGTGAATTGTGAATTGTGAATTGTGAACTGTCTCTAAGACTCTAGAGAATGACCCAACAATCTTTTATCTTTTAATTGTGAACTGTGAATTGTGAATTGTGAATTGTGAATTGTCTCTAAGGCTCTAGAGAATGACCCAACAATCTTTTATCCTTTAATTGTGAATTGTGAATTGTGAATTGTGAATTGAAAGAAATTGTGAATTGAATTAATTTTATCATAAAATATAGCATATTAGGAAATTATATTTTTGAGAGTTAAGGCAAAATTAAAATTAATATTAATATTAACGATAATTTAAAGGAGAATTTTATGATCAATATAGTGCGAGCATCAGATGAAAACATTGATGAGTTGTCTCAAATGGCATTGGATCTTTGGCCGGAAAATGATTTAGATGATTTGAAAAGAGATTTTGAATATATCCTTGGACATCTATCGGATAAGGTGTTTTTAGCCAAAGTCGATGATGAGTACATAGGGTTCATCCACATGTCCATTAGAAAGGATTACGTGGAGGGCTCGGCTTCAAGCCCTGTAGGGTATATAGAAGGCTTGTTTGTAAAACCTGAATACAGGCGAAAAGGGGTGGGAAGCGAATTATATAATGCAGGTGTTGATTGGGTTAAAAAGAAAGGCTGCTCTGAAATAGGCACCGATTGTACTATTAGAAATAATGTTAGCTTTGAATTTCTTATAGATATGGGGTTTGAAGAAACAAATAAAATGATTTGCTTTATAAAAGATATTTAACATAATTTTAGCATGTCTGTCTGAATTATTTATCACGTTAAACTCATATACTATAACTAAATAATATATTATCCTAGCATTTTATATTATACGAGGGGGTATTAATATGATAGTTGATTTTAATGACAGATATTTAAAGAGAAATTTGAGACTTGCTATGGATAAGCTTGGTATAGATAATGAGGAAGGTCTGGCAAAATATGATACTAAAAATATTAATGACGATATGATAAAAATTTTAGAAAAAATTATTTCAAGGAAACAGTATTTGGAAGATGAGTTTTACAAATTTACCAGAGCTACAGTTAGTGAAGAAGATTGTATTATATTTTTTGCTTTTCTTTTAGAGTATTTTCAAGGTTTGATAGCAGCTTTCGAAGGTGCTAATGCCTGTTCAAAAGACAATGAAGACTTCAATATAATCATGAGATATTTATATGACAATAAGATGAAAGTCCTCAATTCTTATATAAGTAGAGAGCTGCTGGAGAATATAGGATGGGAGTAAAATGATATAATTAAGTATAAGTCCCTGAATTTTAGGGATTTATTTTTTTAATAGAGCATTATATGTTATAATTCATTAATATAACAATATTTAATTTAAAGGAGTAGATCTACAATGATTAGAAATTTAAAAGATATAAAACCAAATATTCATGAGGATACATTTGTTGCCGATACTGCTTCTGTAATTGGTGATGTAACGCTTGAAGAGGGTGTCAGTATTTGGTATAGCACAGTTCTTCGAGGAGATATAGAAAATATTTATATCGGTAGGTATTCAAATATTTAGGATAATGCCTCAGTACATACAGAAAATGACATTCCTACAAGAGTAGGTGAGTATACAGTAGTTGGGCATAATGCAATAGTTCACGGGTGTACTGTTGGTAACAACTGTTTGATAGGAATGGGTGCAATAATATTGAATAATGCAATTATAGGAGATAATTGTATCATTGGAGCAGGCAGTTTAGTTACAGAAGGCAAGATAATACCTTCTAATTCACTTGTTCTTGGATCTCCCGGAAAGGTAGTTAGACAGGTAACTGATGAGGAAATTGCAAACATTCGAAAAAATGCCTTAAGATACTATGAATTATGGAAAAAACATATATAGTGAATTCGGCATTGATAACCGATTTTTGAGATACTTTATTATTTGTTGCTCTTTAAAATTATTTCAGCAATGTATATGCATTCTAAATTGTATTTTGGGTATAAATTATTCAACAATATATAAGTAATATAAATATAGGAGGTAAAGATATGTACATAGAAAAATACAAAAGTTGGCTGGAAGATGATTATTTTGATGAGAAAACAAAAGAAGAATTAAGAAATATAACAGATGAAAAGGAGCTTGAAGATAGATTTTACAAAGACTTATCATTTGGTACTGCCGGGCTAAGAGGGAAAATTGGGGCAGGGACAAATCGAATGAATCAATATACTGTTGCATTGGTAACTCAAGGGCTTGCCCAAACAATTATAAATAAAGGTCAAGAAGCCATTGACAGAGGAGTTGCTATTGCTTATGATGTCAGAAAATACTCTGATGTATTTGCAGAGATTACAGCTAGGGTGTTGGCAGGAAATGGAATCAAGACATATCTATATGACGGAATAAGGACTACCCCTTTATTATCTTATACGGTAAGAAGGTTAAATACTATTGCTGGCGTTGTTGTTACAGCTAGTCACAATCCTAAGGATTATAATGGATATAAGGTATATTGGGAAAATGGTTCTCAAATTCTTGATGATATAGCAGAAGAAATAGTTGATGAGATAAATGGAATAGAAAATTTCAGGAATATCAGCCTTATGGAGTTAGATGAAGCAATAAATAAAGGCTTAATCCAATATGTAGGTAAGGAATTGGATGATGAATATAATCAAAAAATTGTTGATATGGCTATAAATGATGATATCGATAAGGACATAAAAATAGTATATACTCCTTTAAATGGCACGGGCAATATACCTGTAAGGAGAGTACTTCGAGATAGAGGGTTTTCAAATATCGCAGTGGTACCGGAACAGGAAAATCCGGATTCTGAATTTTCTACTGTTGGATATCCAAATCCTGAAGATATAAGAGCTTTTGCATATTCGGAGAAATTAGGCAAGAAAATGGGGGCAGAAGTATTATTGGCAACGGATCCTGATTGCGATAGACTTGCTATGGCTGCGGCAAATCCGGATGGAAGCTATACTTATTTGAACGGAAATCAAGTAGGGGTGTTACTTATCAACTATATACTGTCTACAAGAAAAATAAAAGGAGATTTGCCTGAAAACGGTGCAGTTGTAAAGAGCATAGTTACCGGAGACTTAAGCAAAGTAATAGCTGAAAAATATGGAGTGGAAATGTTTGAAACCCTAACCGGATTTAAGAATATTTGTTCGTTGCCAAATAAATGGGATATAACAAAGGAATATGAATTTATTTTCGGATATGAAGAAAGCATTGGCTATGTTTACGGAAATATCGTTAGAGATAAAGATGCAGTTGTTTCTTCCATGCTTGTTGCTGAGATGGCAGGATATTATAAGAAGAGAGGTAAAAGCCTCTTAGAAGTTCTGGAGGATATCTATGAGGAGTATGGATATTATAGTGAAAGATTATTTCAATTGGTGCTGGAAGGGATAGAAGGGCAAAAAAGAATAAGCAGGATGATGATAGATATAAGAAACAATCCTATTTTAAAAATAGGGGATATGAAGCTGGTTAAAACTATAGACTATTTAAATGATGAAACCGATGCAGGAGTTTCGGATGTTTTAAAATACTATTTGGATGATGGGTCTTGGTATGCAGTTAGACCATCGGGAACTGAGCCCAAAATAAAATTATATGTCTATTCAAAAGCTAAAACTAAAGATGAATCAAAGCACAAAGTAGATTTAATAGAAAAAATAGTTAAAGAAAGAATGGAGTCAATAGAATAACATCGATGGTGTCCACAGAAATGAAGGGATAAAGATAAATCTAAAAGCGAAGGTCTTTCTATAAACTCAGGAATCGATTGCAAATTGCTGATTGTCAATTGCAACGAAAGATGTTATAATATTTAGAGTATCTAAATTATTTTATATAGAGGTGTATAAATGGAATCGAGTTTAAGTGAAAAGGATCTGCGGTCCAACATAATCAAACTGGCAGGGCCTGTATTTGTTGAATTGTTTTTAGGGACTTTATTTGGAATGGTTGATATGATTATGCTGGGGAGATATGGTGATGTGGATATTTCAACTGCTTCTATAGCAGCTGTAGGTATCACAAATCAACTTATGTTTATAGGACTCTCCCTCGTGCAAGCTTTAAATGCAGGAGCGACTGCAATGGTGGCAAGATATATAGGTGCGAAGAAAGAGGATAAAATCGAGTCTGTGGTAAAACACATTATGATATTGACTCAATTTTTTTTAGTTGTACCTATTTTAATTATAGGATTGGGCTTTACTGAGAATGTGATGACTTTCCTAGGTGCGCACCAAGATACATTGGCTGTAGGGACAGGTTATTTTAGAGTAGTAGTCTTAGGATTTATATTTCAAGCTTTTAATTTTTCTATCGTAGCATCTTTAAGGGGTGTAGGTGATACTAAAACGCCAATGCGAATCAATCTTACAGCCAATTTGGCAAACGTGTTTGGTAATGCAATATTGATTTATGGATTACTTGGCTTTCCCGCATTGGGGGCAACCGGAGCAGGCATATCCACAACCTTATCCCAAGTTGTTGCTACAGTACTTTTAATTAGATATATAAGGAGACCGGAAAGCACTATACATATAAACTTAAAACACGAATTTAAATTAGATAAAGATATTATCTATAATTTGACAAAAATCGGTGCTCCTGCAGCAATGGAACAGGTGGCATTCAGAGTGGGAATTTTAATTTTTACAAAACTGATAGCAACTCTTGGCACTGTAGCCTATGCCACCCATCAGATTTGTATCAACATATTAAATCTTTCTTTTACCCCAGGTCAAGCATTTGGAATAGCAGCATCAACTCTTACCGGTAGGAGCATTGGTGCAAAGGAACCTGATTTGGCCAATCATTATATCGAAGATTGCAATAAAATAGGAATCGTTATTTCAATCGTTATAGGGGTTTCACTTTACTTATTTGGTCCTTTTGTTGCCGGTTTATATTCAAATAATCCGGAGGTTGTTACTGAAGCAGCAAGTATATTGAAACTCATTGCGATTATTCAGCCTTTTCAAACGGTACAGTTAATAATATCCGGCGGCTTGAGAGGAGCGGGAGACACTATATGGACACTAGTTATCACATTTATTGGAATTATAGGAATTAGAGTAGTATTGGCTTATTACTTTGTTAAGGTATTGGAGATGGCATTATTTGGAGCATGGCTGGCATTATTAATTGATCAACTTGTAAGATGGGCATTAATAAGAATGAGATTTAAAACTGATAAATGGAAATATATAACCTTAAGATAAAGGTACTAAAGATCACTGGGGACTATTCCCAGTGACTCTTCTAGCTGTGGGGGTTGCTGCTAATCCGCCCAAAGCTGTTTCTCTCAATGTTTCAGGAAGTGCTTTTCCTACTCTATACATTGCCTCTACAACCTCATCGAAGGGTACCAAAGATTTCACACCGGCTAATGCCAAATCAGCAGAAGTAAAAGCATTTACCACTCCTGAGGCATTGCGTAAGGCACATGGATATTCAACCAAGCCGCCAACAGGGTCACATACCAATCCCATTACATTGATAAGAGCAAAACTTGCAGCGTCTAAAGCCTGTTCAGGGGTTCCTCCTGACATTTCCACCAAGGCACCGGCTGCCATCGCAGCGGCGACTCCACATTCTGCTTGACATCCTCCTTCTGCTCCAGATATAGTTGCATTTTTAGCTACAATTTCTCCAATCCCGGAAGCTGTAAATAAACCGTTAACAAGTTCTTCATCACTTAAATCAAGTTTTTCCTTAGCTGAAAGTATTGCGCTAGGCAGTATACCAGAGGCACCGGCAGTTGGTGCGGCTACGATTCTACCCATTGAAGCATTTACCTCTGAAGTGGACAGTGCCTTTGCCATTGCAGAATTTATAAATACTCCGCTCAAAGGCTTATTATTTTTTCTATAATCTTCAACCTTTTTTGAATCACCACCGGTCATACCAGATACAGATACGATTTTCTGATTTAAGGCAGCATTTGCAGATTCTTTCATGACATCTAAGGCATCCATCATTTTTTCTCTTATTTCTTCTATAGTAAGATCAGAAAAAGACTGCTCCTTCAATAAGACTATTTCAGAAATTTTCTTATTCTTCTCATTACATAAATTTAATAATTCTGATCCTTTGTTAAACACTATCTCATCTCCTTATGGGATTCATGAAACGAGAATATGTGATCTCACTTAAATTCGATATTTCATCGATTATATTTTTAGATAGTTTGCTATCCGTTTCACAAATCATAGTTGCAATATCTTTATCTCTAGTAACTTTCATAGTTGCTATATTTAATTCATTGTTAGACAGGATTGAACTAATTTTGCTTATAATTCCCTTTTTGTCCTTGTATTTAAGAATCATAGTAGGTAAATCTCCTGTAAATTCAACAATATCTCCATTTATATCGGTGATCACAATATTACCGCCGCCAATCGAAGATCCTATTACATAAAAATCTTTTTTATCTCTATATTTAAATAATATTTTAACCGTATTAGGATGTTGATATCCTAAATCTTTTTCAATAAATTTTATATCAATATTTTTATTCTTTGCAATATTGAGGGAATTTCTTATTCTGTCATCTGAAGGTTCAAAACCAAGAATTCCGGCTACTAACGCTTTATCTGTACCATGCCCTTTGTATGTTTTCGCAAATGACCCATGCAGATAAAATTCTACTTTATAAAAGTTACCATTTGATATTTCCATAGCTATTTTACCTAGTTTTACAGCTCCTGCCGTATGTGAACTGGAAGGCCCGATCATTATAGGACCAAGGATATCAAATGTACTAAAATCTTTCATTAAATTTTCCTCCTAATCTTTGATATAAGTATTATATTATCTTGTTAAAAAAAATGCAAATACTTAAATTCCCCATTATTATACAAATAGTGTATAATATAGATAACAAACCCAATCCTGAAAGAGAGGCGAAGATATGATTTTTACGATAGATTTAAATCCAATCTTAAAAAGAAAATATATCTTAAGCTCAACTGAACTTGATGATGACAATCTTATTGCTAAAGATGTAACCATTGGACCGGGCGGAGAAGCTATTGAGCTTTCTTATCTTCTGCACGGACTGAATGAGGAAGTTTTTCTAAGTGGATTTTTAGGTGGTATTAATGGTGAATATATTAGAAAGACTTTAAACGACGTCGGCATTTCAAATGATTATCTCTTTGTAAAGGATGAAACTGCTGACTCTATTATTATCTCCTTAAGGAATAGAGAAATCAACATAAAAGGGGAAATGCCTCGAATAACAAGAGAAGATATTGTCGGATTTTATGAACTATTCAATAGGAACATTTCCAGAGCTGATATCTTATGCTGCATAGGTGATTTGCCAAAGTATGTTTCAAAAGAAATTTTCTATAATTTTATATCTCTTGCAAATAGATATGGGAAAAAATCGTTACTTAGAACACATGGAGATGAGCTGAAAATTGCACTTGATGCATCTCCTTATCTTGTCTTGATAAATCAAACTGATTTAGAATACTTAACCAAGCTCAAGCTGGATTATGAATATGAAATTATTAAAGCAACGCAATATATACTAGATAAAGAAGTTAGTGTAATTGCTATAGATTTAGGCAGAAATGGAAGTATAGTTTTAACTAAAGAGCATATCTATAGGGTTGATATAGAAAAATTGGCATTATCCAATGTAAATATCAACTACGGATATATGTTGGGTGGATATGCATTGGCACTATCGAGAAACTATGATTTGGAAATGATGTTAAAATTGGGACAAGCATGCGGAATGGCAAATAGCTTCGAAGATTGGGAAACATTTGATATGGGTGATATAAAGAGGATAATGAATGATATTGATGTAAATATTTTCAATTATTAGTACAGTGTGGCTTGTGCATTGTGAATTGTGAACTGTGAATTGTGAATTGTGAATTGACTTAAGGAGGTGTTTTAAAATTATTAAATTTGTGCATACAGGAGATATCCATTTGGGACTCAAATTTAATAAAGTCTCATTTCATAAAGATAAGGCCGTCATGAGAAGGCGTGAACTTTGGTCTACCTTTGAGAGGATTGTAAATTATTGTACGGAAAAAAGTGTTGACTTTTTATTAATTGCCGGAGATTTATTTGAATATGATTATTTTACCATTGGAGATATTAAAAGGGTTAGAGACATTTTTATGAAAGCTAAAGGCATAAATATATTGATAGTTGCAGGGAATCACGATATTTTAAACAACAAATCTCTATATAATAGAGTGGAATGGAGCCCAAATGTGACTATCTTTCAAAATAAATTGGAGAAGAAAGTATTTTCTGATTTAAATACGGTTATTTATGGATATAGTTGGGATAGAAGTGAAATTGCTGACAATCATTTGTTCGATAATTTTGAATATGAACATGAAGATAATGATAAAAATAAGATGTTGATACTTCATGGTGATATAAATAAGGAGTCAAAGTATTTGCCATTGACCCTCGATGAGTTAAATAAACTCAATATGGATTATATAGCATTAGGCCATATTCATAAGCCTATTATATACAATGATAAAATTGCCTACTGCGGTTCACCAGAACCGTTGGATTTTGGTGAATTAGGTGAAAGGGGTATAATACAAGGCGTAATAGAAAACGGGAAAACTAAATTTGAATTTTTGCCATTTAGCATGAGATGCTTTTATGAAGAGGATATTGATATTGATGGAAATATGGGCTATTTAGATATAAAAGAGAAAGTAAAATCAATTCAAACGGGGAATCCGGAAAAAGACTTTTACAGAATTTATCTCAAAGGTTATGCTCAAAACGATATAAGTTTAGAAAATTTATATGAGGATATAGAGGAATATTTTTATCATGTAGAATTGTTTGATGAAACAATACCTGATTATGATCTTGATGCCTTGGAAGTTCTTCATAAAGACAATATAGTCGGCCAATTTATAAGAAATATGAAGGGTAAGGATTTAAATAAAAGATGTGTAAAAGAAGCCCTCTACATTGGCTTAGAAGTCCTTTTAAAGGAGGTATACTAGTGATAATAAATGAGCTAAATCTCATTGGATTTGGGAAATTTGAAGATAAACAGCTAAAATTTAAAGATGGCATCAATATTATATATGGGGAAAATGAAAGCGGCAAAACAACCATTCATAGTTTTATAGATGGTATGTTTTATGGATTTTTAAAACCAAATAGCAAGACCGTAAGATATACTGACGAACTTAAAAAATATCAGCCTTGGAATTCCAAAAGATATGCAGGGGTTATGATTTTTTCCCATGATGGGACTCTTTATAGAATAGAGCGTGAATTTAATAAAAGAAATGCAAATGCCAGGGTTCTTGTGGAGAATACTGCGGAAGATATAACTCAAGAAATAGACAATGGAGAAAAAAGTAAGAAGCTTCAACCTGGGCTTCATTTCTTTGGGTTCAACAATGCTGTTTACTCAAATACAATTTCAACCAGACAACTCTGTACAAAAACAGAAGACGAGTTGGCTGAAGAGTTGAGGGATAAACTTGTCAATGTTTCCACATCCCTAGATGAGAATATCTCTGTAGACAATGCATTAAAGGAATTGGATAACAGACTTAAAAGTATAGGTTCCTTAAGGGCACCTACATCAATTTATTGTAAAACAAATAATGAATTAATTGATATGGAGAATGAAAAAGAAGAAATTCTGGGATTAAAAGATGAATATTATAATTTGCTTGACCAATCTGAGGAGTTAAACAAGGAACTTCATAACTTGGAGAAAAAGCTTGATAAAGAAAGGTTACTGCTAAGACAGGTAGAATATAGGGAAATGAAAAATACATATGCCGAAGCTCTGAGATTAAATGAAAAATTGGATGATCTTAAAACACAATTGGACGATTTGGATAAATTCAAAGATTATTCGGAATCCGATTATGACAATTGCGCTTTAATAGAGAGAAAGATAGAAGTTAAAGAGAGCAGGATAGATGAGATTAACAAAAAGATAATGGAATTGGAAGAAAACTTGAGCGAATCCTCTGACATTGGCTTGCAAAGTATATATAAGGATATGGAAGAGATAAAAAAGGATTATTTAGCATTTGAAGGTCTTGAAGAGGGAAAAAACAAATTATTTTTATCCCAGGATAGTTCCGGATTGGAATTCTTAAAAAGAGATTTGGATTCAACGAAGGCAGAAAAAAATAAATACATTTTTGGCGGGATATCGATTTTTATTATATATATATTGCTTATATATTTATCAAAGGTATATGGATATTCTGTTGTTTTGCCTCAACTCCTTGTTCCTATGGTCATACTTTTAGTATGGAAAACTAAAAAAATTGACAAATCAGTTGGCAAAATTGAGGAAAAAATCAGAGAAACCGCAATTAACGGTGAAAATAGAGAAAGGAAAATTATTCAAATTGGGGAAGAAGAAAAAATAATTTTGGATAAATATAAGTTAAATTCAAAATTTGAATTAAGGGATCTATATGAAAGATCACAGAGAGAAAATTATAGAGTAGAGCAAAAATATGAATCTCAAGAGGAACTTAAAAATAAATTGAACATAGAAGTTAATAAAAAAAATGATTTGCAATCTGAAAAAGAAGATTTACTAAATTCTTTAAATGAATTATTATTAAAATATGGAGTAAATACCACATCTGAAATTCGAGAGGGACTTAATAAAAAAATAAAACTTGATGAAATTCAGATAAAATTTTATAATAAAAAAGAATTGTTTAATAAAGTTCTAGGTGATTATACTTTAGAAAAGTTAGAAAATGATTTAAATATAAATAAAGAATATGAGAATGATGAAATTATATCAGAAGACATACAATCTAAAAACTCTATAAAAGACAGCATCGAGAATTTGACCCAAAGTATATCTGATACTAAGCTTGATAAAAAAGGGATTGATGAAAAAATAAGTCTTATAAATCCAAAAATTTCACGATTAGTTGAGATAGAAGAAGAAATGGAAAGATGTAAAAATATTCTTGAAGAGTTTGATAACAAAAAAAATGCTATAGAATTGGCAAAGTCAACTATTGAAGAATTGTCTAAGGATATACACAATCAATTTGCTCCGCATATCAATGAAAAGGTTGGGAGCATGATAAATAAAATAACAAATGGGAAATATTCAGCTGTTAAAATTGATAACAAATTAAATATATCAGTGGTTGACCCTCAAATTGGAGAAGTAGTTGATATAGAGAACTTAAGCGGTGGTACTATTGATCAATTATATTTTTCTTTAAGGTTCGGGATTATAAATTCCATGACAGAGGATAAGCTACCATTGATATTAGATGATTGTTTTATTCAATATGACAACAATAGGTTAAATAATATTTTAAATCTTTTAATTGATATAAAGGATACAAGACAGGTTATTTTGTTTTCCTGCCATAACAGGGAGATGGAGGCATTGAATAATTTAAATATAAATTATAACCTAATTACATTAAGTTAAGTAAAACATTAAGATAAAAAACACTTAAAATACAGTTTTTTAGGGTTGATGTTAAACATTAAGATGAGGTGACTAAATGATCTACAGTATCGGAGATCTGCATTTTGATCATACAAAAAATAAGTCCATGGACATATTTGGCGAAAAATGGTTAAATCATGATGTCAGGATAATTGAGAATTGGAATAATACAATAAAGGAAGATGATTTAGTTCTGATACCGGGAGATATTTCATGGGCATTAAAATTGGAAGATGCTATAGAAGATCTAAGGGTTATTGATGAATTACCGGGCAAAAAGATAATGATAAAGGGTAATCACGATTACTGGTGGGGAAGCCTTTCAAAGTTAAATAGACTGAATATGAATTCTATAATTTTCATGCAAAATAATAGTTTTATATATAAAGATATAGGAATTGCAGGGACAAGGGGCTGGCTTTCAAAAGATAACGATGAATTCAAACAGGAGGATGAAAAGATATTCTTAAGAGAATTAAATAGGCTAAAACTTTCATTAGAAAGCCTAGGGGATTCTATTAACAAAAAAATAGTAATGATACATTATCCTCCTTTTAATATGGACTTAAGTCCCAATGAATTTGTACTGCTGATGAGAGAATATAAAGTAGATATATGTGTTTATGGCCATTTGCATGCAGAAGGTCATAAGTATGCAGTAGAAGGGCGAATCGATGAAATTGAGTTTCACTTGGTTTCATGTGACTATATAGATTTTATGCCAAAAAAAATAATAGGAGAGTGATGTTATGAAGGTTTTAATTAAAAAAAATTATGATGAATTGAGTAAACAAGCTAGTGAAATAATAGCTGAAGTGGTTAAGCAATCACCAGATGCTATCCTTGGATTAGCTACAGGAAGCACACCTATAGGTACTTATAAAGAATTAATAAGGATGCATAAAGAAGAAGATCTGGATTTTTCAAAGATTAAAACCTTTAATTTAGATGAATATGTAGGCCTCGGTGGAGATAATCCAAATAGCTATAGATATTTTATGGATCATGAACTGTTCGATCACATAAACATAAAAAAAGAAAATACCAATGTACCGGATGGAAAAACAAAAGATTTGTTGGATTTTTGCAAAAATTATGATAAGCGTATAGAAGAAGCAGGAGGACTTGACCTACAATTATTGGGTATAGGTTCTAATGGGCATATAGCATTCAATGAACCTGATGAGGAACTATCTGTAAATACGAGCATTGTTAAATTAACAGAAGAAACGATTAAATCAAATGCTCGTTTTTTTAATTCAATGGAAGAAGTACCAAAAGAGGCTCTATCTATGGGCATAGGAAGTATATTAAAGGCAAAACGTATAATCCTATTGGCAAGTGGAAAAGGCAAACAAGAAGCGGTTAAGAAGCTTTTAATGAGCGATAAAGTATCAACTTATCTGCCTGCATCATTTTTACTTTTGCATCCTGATGTTACAATTATTGCCGATGAGGATGCATATAGTTTGATGAAATAGGAGATTAGAAATGACAAAGGAATTAGAAGTTAAAGTATTGAATATGGATCTTAACGACATTGAAGAGAAGATTGTCTCATTAGGGGGCAGGATTCTGGCTAAGGAGCATCAGGTAAACACCTTGATTGATTCCAGCAAAACACCTATTAAAACATATCTTGATGCATATTTTAGAATACGTGAGACTCATGATATATTATCTAATACTTCGACCGTTACACTTACTCTTAAGAAAAACATTAAAAATGAATGTATAAGAGAAAATATAGAACTGAATACAAATATCGAAGATAAAGATGTGATGCTTGAGATCCTAAAGGATTTAGGATTTGACAAAGTAGTCGAGGGATTCAAAACAAGAATATCCTATGAACTTGAAGGAGCAAGACTTGATTTGGATAGATGGGATGAAAAAACATACCCATATCCCTATATGGAAATAGAAGTAGAGAATAAAGAAGACCTTGACAGGCTAATCAATTTATTAGCTATTGATAATGACAATGTATCAACCAAGTCAATAGTTGAGCTTAGAGAAGAAATAGGTTTAGAGTAACAAAATCCTCTAATTAAGAATAATATGTATTAATTCTTAATTAGAGGGGGTTTTAAAATGCTAGAAGGAATACTTGGGAAAGATAA
Organism: Paratissierella segnis; assembly: GCF_014385195.1. Taxonomy (GTDB): domain Bacteria; phylum Bacillota; class Clostridia; order Tissierellales; family Tissierellaceae; genus Paratissierella; species Paratissierella segnis. The sequence continues at coordinate 97,616 of NZ_JACRTG010000034.1, read as the reverse complement.
CGACATAATTATCTGGATTTTCGTAATTTTATTGTTGACCGGAGGTTTTGACGGAGGATTTGGTGGATTTGGAGGTTTTGACGGCTTGTTCGGTGACAATTGGATAATTTGGATTTTATTAATACTTCTATTATTCAATGATGGAGGACACAAACATTAAAACACAGTCTAGTTACTGTGTTTTCTTTTTGATTATGTATTGACAAAGTAACCAAATATTACTTCCTTTCATAATATGAATTGAGTATAAAATAAAAGGAGGCTATATTATGGTTGAAGAACTAGGTGCTAATAGAGAAAGAAGAGGAGGATTTTTTGGAGGATTTAATGAAATGGATGACTCCTTATTGTTCTTCTTTTTAATACTAGTTATACTATTCTCGAACTGTGGCTTTTTTGGTGGCGGCTGCGGGGGAGAAACGGACGACTCATTATTATTTTTCTTCTTGCTATTAGTTATCATATTCGGTGGATTCTGCTAAGATTTAAAAATCCCGTTTAAAACGGGATTTTTTCGTATTTTTCAAATTTTTCATATCACCTTTGAATAATATTCAACTACCAATTGATCTGCTATTTCAATGGGTACTTCATCTCTTTCAGGGATTTTGATTAATGTAGCCGAAAAGTTTCCTTCATCCTTTGAAATATATGGCAGACTGTTTAGAAGTGCATTATCAAAATTTTCCTTAAATAATTCTACATTTCTTGATTTTTCTTTCAATGTTATAGTATCTCCTACCTCAATTATATAAGAAGGGATATCAATTTTTTTTTCGTTTACCAAGAAATGTCCATGAACTACCATTTGTCTTGCCTGCCTTATAGACGTAGCAAAACCCATTCTATAAACTAAATTATCAAGTCTTCTTTCAAGTATTTTTACAAGAGCGTGACCTGTTTGGTCATTTGATTTCTTTGCGATTCTTACATATTTTACAAATTGCTTTTCCATTACACCATAATATGACCTCAATCTTTGTTTTTCTAACAATTGCTGTCCGTAATCAGAAAGCTTTTTATCAGCTCTCGAAGTACCTTTGCCTGCCCTGTCCATTGCTTTGGGATGGCCGCAGACATTTAAACCAAGTCTCCTAGATTGTTTAAATCTAGGTTCCATCATTTTAGCCATTTAATTATCTCTCCTATTTATTAGAATTCGCCGCGATAATTCAAAGCCGAATATAATATAACATAAATATTCATATTTGTAAATGATAATTATTATCAATATATGAGTTAAAATAATCCATAAAGTCAATTTCAATTGTAATAAATTTTCATATTTATTTAATCTCTGCATAATGGTATAGTATATTTAATGGAATAGGAGTTGATAGAAATGAAGATATTTATAAGCGCGGATATTGAAGGGGTTTCCGGCTCAACAGCTTGGGATGAAACGGAAAGAGGAAATGAGTTATATGATTATTTTGCCAATCAAATGACTCTTGAAGTCAAGGCTGCATGCGAAGGAGCAAATGAGGCGGGAGCAAAAGAGATTGTAATCAAAGATGCTCATAGCAGTGGCAGAAATATTGACCATAGAAAACTTCCAAAAAACGCTAAGCTTATTAGAAGCTGGGCGGGACATCCATTTAGTATGGCTGAGGAACTTGATGATACCTTTGACGCCATTATTTTTATTGGGTATCATTCTGCTGCAGGAAGGGATACAAATCCATTGTCCCATACTATGAATACATCTTTAGATTGTATTAAACTCAATAACCAAATAGCCAGTGAATTTTTATTACATGCATATATTGCGGCGTATTTGGATGTACCTATAGCCCTTTTGTCCGGAGATGCAGGGTTATGTGAAGAGGTTAAAGAATTAAATGAAAACATTAAAACCATAGCTGTTAAAGAGGGGAAGGGAAATTCTACTATCAACTTGCATCCTGAATTAGCATGCGATTTGATAAAGCAGGGTGTAAAAGAAATCTTGAGTAAAGATTTAAGTTACAATAGGATTGAATTGCCTAAATCTTTTATTTTAGAAATGAGGTATAGGGAGCACAAAGACGCGTATAAGAGACAATTCTATCCCGGAGTCATAAAGACAGACGAAAATACCATAAGTCTTAAATCAAATGATTATATGGATATTGTAAAGGCGGTTCACTTTTTAGCATAAAACCAAGGAGACAATAATGATGGAAGCTATAAACGACGATAAATTAATAAATAATAAGATATTTTCGATGATTTTGCCGATTACTGTTGAAAATATTTTGCAGATGACAGCAGGAGTAGTTTCTATGGCTATGGTGGGTAGGATTAGTTCAATTGCAGTAGGAGCCATAGGAATTAGCAATATCTTGTTCAGGATCATATGGTCTATATTCAAGGGCATTTCAACAGGGGCATCTGTTTTTGTTGCACAAAGCTATGGGGCAGACAATTTTAAAAAATTAAAAGATGTATCAGAGCAGGCTTTTATTTTATCTATAGCATTTTCTATAATATTTCAGCAAATATTGTATTGGAAAGCAGAATCCTTATTGAAAGTTTTTAATCCTACAAAGGATTTATTAGCCTATGGGACTCTTTATTTAAAAATAATTTCTTGGAGCCTCCCATTTGCTGCGGTTATTCTATTGGTCAGTGGAATATTGCAAGGTGTGGGAGATGCCAAAACTCCTATGAAGGTAATAGGAATTTTAAATGTTGTAAATATTATTTTCAGTTATATTCTCATCTTTGGGATATTAGGCTCTCCGGCTATGGGATTAAAAGGAGCCGCATACGCTTATAATATTTCATATATAGTTGCTGCTTTAATTGGACTATATGCATTATTCAATGAGGATGGTATATTGAGAAAATTAGAAGGAAAGTTTTTGCTGAAATTCAACGCTCAAGAATCCCTTCAGTTATTACGTTTTGGTATTCCTACAGCATTTGAATCAAGCTTTTGGCAATTTGCTTCAATAATTTTAACCAGAGTTATACTTACTTATGGAGAAACAGCATATGCAGCTTATCAATTGGGGCTTCAAGCTGAAGCAATATCTTATATGCCTGCTGCAGGCTTTGGTATTGCAGCAAGTACCTTTATAGGACAGGCATTGGGATCAAAAGATAGTGAATTGGGCAAAAAATATTTAAAACATTTAGTCAAAATTACAATAGGGATAACTCTGGTTGCAGGGGGGGTATTGGTACTATTTCCAAAATTGATAATGCGAGCTTTAACGGATGACTATGAAGTAATAAAAATAGGTGCTATTTATCTATTTGTAATGGGGCTGGTACAAGTACCGCAAAATTTAAGCAGTCTATTAAACGGGGGACTGAGGGGAGCTGGATATCCAAATGCTCCTATGATAAATTCCGGCGTTGGACTTTGGGTTATTAGAATACCTTTGGTATTATTAAGTACATATGTATTAAAATTACCATTGGCATGTGTTTGGATTATAATGGGTATTGACTTAATTTGTCGTTTTATTTTGTCCATAATAATATTTAAAAAGAAGGATATATTTAATAAATTTTAATTTACCCAAATAGTGAAATTTTTCACGCATTTAGGGTAATAGTATAACATTAAGTTATAATTTGAGGAGGAGCGAGCATGCTGCTTATAAAAAATGTTGATGTATTGCCAATGAATAGCAATGAAGAAATAATAAAGAATACAAATATTTATATTGATAGAAGTAATATTAAACATATTGGAGAAATTAGAGAAGACTTTGAAATCACAAGAGTTGTAGATGGGAAAAATAAATTAGCAATGCCTGGGCTTGTGAACGGTCATACCCATATAGGTATGTCACTTTTGAGAAATTTTGCAGATGATTTACCATTACAGGACTGGCTGACAAAAAAGATTTGGCCTACAGAAGCTAATCTAACAGGAGAGGATGTTTATTGGGGTTCGCTCCTTAGTATGGTAGAAATGATAGAATCAGGAACTACCGCTTTTTGCGATATGTACTTTTTTATGGAAGAAGTAGCAAAAGGGCTTGAAAAATCCGGGATGAGGGGAGTCTTAACTCGAGGATTAATTGAAGATAAGGATAATCCCAATACTAAACTCAATGAAACCAGAGATATGTTCAACAATTGGAATGGAAAAGCAAATGGTAGAATTAAGGTAATGGTCGCGCCTCATGCACCATATACTTGCAGCCCCGAATTTTTGATTAAGATTATGGAATTGGCCGGAGACTTGAATACAGGAATTCATATACATCTATCGGAAACTAAAAAAGAAGTAGAAGATAGCTTCAATATCTATGGAAAATCACCAATTAAACATGTGTATGACTTGGGGCTATTGGATTTTCATACAATAGCTGCTCATTGCGTACATGTAGACGATGATGACATTGAAATGTTATATGAGAAAAATGTTTATCCTGTTAATAATCCGGGCAGTAATTTAAAACTTGCAAGCGGATTTGCGCCCGTTGATAAGATGCTGAAAAAGGGGATTAAAGTTGCATTGGGTACCGATGGTTCTTCCAGCAACAACAATTTGAATATGTTTGAAGAAATAAATCTTGCGGCAATAGTAAATAAGTCCGTCAATTTAGATGCTACAAGCGTTCCTGCATATAAGGCTATTGAAATGGCAACAGTCAATGGAGCAGAGGCTTTGGATTTAGGAGGAGAAATAGGTTCTTTGGAAGAGGGTAAGAAGGCGGATTTAATTTTAATAGATTTAGATAAACCTCATTTATACCCCAGACACAATCTAATATCAGCCTTAGCGTATGGAGTGCAAGCAAGCGATGTGGATACAGTGATAGTTGATGGAAATATATTGATGGAAAAGAGAATAGTCAAGACTTTAGATGTTGAAAAGATAAAATATATGGCAAATAAACATGCTAAAAGTTTGATAAACCGATAGTGAGCAAAAAATTTGTCCATTTTTATACGTTTAGGCTTGATAATTATAAGTCAAATTTCTTATGTTAAATTAACATTGTTGACAGATTAAAAGGATTATGATATTTTAATGTTAAAGAGAGTGTTGACAGCATATACGTTAATAAATAAATTATAAGTGAGGATGTTGAGACATGGTTTATATAATTGAGGATATACCAATTCTTGCTTAAGAAATTTTTATATAATCAAGGTAATAAAATTACAAAATAATGACTATAAGTATCAGGCTGTACTTATAGTCATTATCTTGTGTTCATGTGATGTATGATAATATTTTTAACAACATTGTTTGTTAATTAATTATTATAAAAAAGTTGTCAAAAGGAGGAATTTAATTGTACGAAATAATCCACAAAAAACTATTGGCTCCAAGTATATATTCTATGGATATCAAGGCGCCAAGGGTAGCAAAAGCTGCGCAACCGGGTCAATTTGTAATTATAATCGTAGAAAAAAGCGGTGAAAGAGTTCCCCTAACCATCTGTGAATCAGATCCGGAAAAGGGCACAGTAACAATAGTCACTCAAGCCATGGGTTCATCCACTAAAAAATTAGTAGCAAAAGAAGTAGGCGAACATATCAAGGACTTTGTAGGACCCTTAGGAAAACCATCAGCCTTTGTAAATGAAGATATTGAAGAATTGAAAAAGAAAAAAATATTATTTGCAGGAGGCGGAGTAGGGACAGCGCCAATTATACCGCAAGCTAAATGGCTCAAAGAAAGGGGAATAGCATTTGATATAGTAACAGGTTCAAAGAACAAGGACTTTGTTATATTGGAAGATAGATTTAAAGAACTTGCAGAAACCCTTTTCATAGCTACAGATGACGGCAGTTATGGATTCCATGGTATGGTAACTAATGCAATAGAAGAACTGGTAGTAAATCAAGGCAAGAAATATGATCTATGCATAATAATAGGACCAATGATAATGATGAAATTTACATCCATGACAACAAAAAAACTAGGCATACCAAGTATAGTATCATTAAACCCAATAATGGTGGACGGAACAGGAATGTGCGGAGCATGTAGGGTTACGGTAGGAGGAGAAACAAAATTTGCGTGTGTAGACGGACCGGAATTCGATGCTCATCAAGTAGATTTTGATGAAGCACTTCGACGTCAAGGACAATACAAAGAAGAGGAAATCCAAAAAGATCACGAATACTGTGAACTAGTAGGGGGTATGATCAATGGCTAAATTTACTAGAACACCAATAAGCTATCAAGACCCAAAAGAGAGGATACATAACTTCGAAGAAGTATGTTTAGGATACACAAAAGAAGAAGCCATACAAGAAGCCAAAAGATGTATCCAATGTAAAAAACCAACTTGTGTTCCTTCATGTCCTGTAAATATAGATATACCAAGGTTTATAAAAAAAATAGCAGAAGAAAATTTCCAAGAAGCAGCTCAAATATTAGCAGAGTACTCAGCTCTACCGGCAGTATGCGGGAGAGTATGTCCCCAAGAAGATCAATGCGAAAAAACATGTATACTAGGCAGAAAAGGAGAACCGATAGCCATAGGAAAACTTGAAAGATTCGCAGCGGATTGGGCAATAGAAAATAAACTAAGTTTAGGAAAAACAAATGAAAAAAATGGTTACAAAGTAGCGATAATAGGCTCAGGACCGGCAGGGATTACATGTGCAGGGGAATTAGCCAAAGAAGGCTACCAAGTGAAAATATTTGAAGCATTACATGAACCCGGCGGAGTATTGGTATATGGAATTCCGGAATTCAGACTACCAAAAGAGAAAATAGTGAAAGTAGAAATAGAAAATCTAAAAAAATTAGGAGTAGAAGTAGAAACCAATGTAATAGTGGGAAGAACCATAACAGTAGATGAAATCTTCGAAGAAGGGTATGAAGCAATATTCATAGGAAGCGGAGCAGGACTGCCGATATTTATGAACATACCGGGAGAAAACACTAACGGGGTATTCTCCGCAAATGAATTTCTAACAAGGAACAATCTAATGAAAGCATATAGAAGTGACATGGACACCCCAATAAAAGTAGGGAAAACAGTAGCAGTAGTAGGCGGTGGGAATGTCGCAATGGACGCAGCAAGAACAGCCAAAAGATTAGGAGCAGAGGTCCATGTAATCTACAGAAGAACCCAATCGGAACTTCCGGCAAGAGAAGAAGAAGTAGAAAATGCAATAGAAGAAGGAATAATATTTAACTTCTTAACCAATCCGGTAGAAATATTAGCAGATGAAAAGGGATGGGTAAAAGGGATAAGATGTATAAAGATGGAATTAGGAGATGAAGATCAATCCGGAAGAAGAAGGCCGGTAGAAATAGAAGGATCGGAATATGAATTTGAAGTAGAAACAGTAATAATGGCCTTAGGCACATCCCCAAATCCATTGATACCGAGAACAACGGAAGGACTGGACTCTGATAACAGAAACCGAATCAAAATAATAGATGAAAATGGACAAACAACAAGAAAAGCAATCTTTGCAGGAGGAGATAATGTTACTGGGTCCGCAACAGTAATATTGGCAATGGGAGCAGGAAAAGAGGCAGCAAAAGCAATAGATAAATATATTATGGAAAAGAGTTTACAAACCAATAATTAGTATGAAAACCACAGTTTCTTTGGACTGTGGTTTTTTTTCATGTACCACTCATATTATTCTAAGTATTGGTTATAATTCATAATAATGTATATTGTACTATTATAGCTTAATATATGAAATGAGGTTTGAAAGTGATATCAAAAACCATAGAAGAAAATAAAGATAAAGTTATAAAATTATTTAACAATACTTCTGATTTAATCATTTATGAATTTGAAATCCTTTCAGAAGAGAAGGCTATGGTAGCATATTTCAATGGAATTATAGATAGGATTATCTTAAATGAAGATTTGTTGAAACCTTTAAAACAAGATTTAATTTCACCATGGGATGTAAGGTCTACAGTGTATATATCCCCAATCGTTGAAATAACCAAATTTGAAGATATAATCCTTCCTATTTCAAGCGGATGCGTAATCTTGTTTATAGAGGGTTTAAATTTTGCATATAATATCAATCTAGCCAAATGGTCAAAAAGGCAAGTAGAAAAACCAACCACGGAAGTGGTAATTAGAGGGCCAAAGGAGAGTTTTGTTGAAGATATTGTAGTAAATAGAACTCTTATCAGGCGTAAAATTAAAAACAACAATTTAGTTTTTGAAGACTATGTAATAGGAGAGCAAACCAATACGTCAGTATCTGTTGCCTATATGGTGGGAATAGTAAGACCTGAGGTTTTAGATGAAGTCAGAGATAAAATAAAGAAGATAAAAGTAGATAAGATTTTGGATAGCGGCAATATCGAAAGTTATTTAATTGACAAACCAAAAAGCCTTATATCCTCAATAGCCTATTCAGAAAAACCGGATATAGTAGTTAGCAAAATTCTTGAAGGAAGCGTTGCTATTCTATGTGATGGTTCACCAAATGTTCTGACAGTTCCAAATTTATTTATTGAGTGTTTACACTCAGCAGAGGATTATTATATTAGACCTCACCTTGCAACATTCCTAAGAGTAATAAGACTCATATCTCTATTTATGAGTATAACACTACCCGGTATTTATGTTTCGCTTGTGTTGTTTCATCAGGAGATGGTCCCAACAGAACTTTTGATATCCATTGCAGGACAAAGAGAAGGTGTACCCCTTTCTTCACCGCTTGAGGCCTTGCTTATGATATTATTCTTTGAACTGCTTAAGGAGTCGAGCATTAGGTTGCCTCAAGCAGTAGGTGAGGCTGTGACCCTAATAGGTGGCTTAGTGATTGGTACGGCAGCGGTTGAAGCAGGTGTAGTAAGTGCTTTTATGATTATATTAATCTCAGCAACCGGAATGGCTGAATTTGTCAATCCAAAACTTAGGGAGTTAATATCTATTTCTAGGTTAATTTTCCTATTGCTGGGGACTATTGCCGGATTGTATGGAGTAACCTTAGGACTGCTGGTAGGAGCGACTAATATGGTTTCATTGAAATCATTTGGGACTCCGTATATGTGGCCTTATGCACCATACAATAAAGAAGGTATGAAAGACAGTATAATTAAAACACAAATAAAAAAACTGAACTTTAGGCCAAAAGTAATAAGTAACAAAGATTCGATGAAAAGGAATGAAAGAATTGAATAATTTATCTAAAAAGACTCTCATTGTAATTTTTATATTGGCAATTACCATATTGTTGACATCATGTACCGGAGGCAGGGAGCTAAATACCTTGGGAATCGTTGTTGCTACCGGATTAGATCTGGAAGACGGTAAAGTAATTATTACAAATGAAGTGATAAATCCCGCTAAAGGATCCAATTCGGAGAATTCAACTACACAGGAGAATACACTATTTATTCAAGGCATCGGAGATACACTTACAGAAGCTTTTGTAAATACTACTCTTACTTTTGACAGAGAATTATATTTGCCTCATAGTCATATAGTCATATTTGGCGAAGAATTAGCTAAAAGAGGTATAGGGGATTATATAGATTTCCTTAGTAGAAATAATGAACAGCGTGAACAATCTTTTATGTTAGTTGCATTAGGCGCAAAGGCATATGATGTAATGGGAATAAATAGCGGCATTTCACAATCTCCCGGACGTTATATTTATGAAATAGTTAGAGGTGATATCTATAATGATGAGACTAGAAGTTTTACCTTAACTGAATTTTTCAAGTATTTTTACAGACCCCATGAAGGTTTCCTAACAGGGGTCCTAAAGGCTGTTGAAAAACCTCAAATAAATAAGGAAATATCGGAAAATGAAATGACAGTCATATGTGTTAAAGATGCGGCGGCTTTTAAAGGGGATAAACTGATAGGATATTATACGGGAGAAGAAATGATAGGATTTAATTTTATAGTAGGTGAATTGAAAAATGCAATTATTGAATTTGAGTCACCTGATTATCTGGTTGATAAGGATAGAATTAACTCAAGAGCAGGAAAATTATCTTCCGTGCAAGTATTTAGGAGCAAAACTAGCCAAAATTTAAAATTAATAGATGGGAAATTGCATCTATTTATTGATGTCAAATTTAGAGGTATATTGAGGGAAACAACGCAAGGCTTAGATATCAGTCAACCCGGGGTATTAAAAGAGATGGAAAACTCATGCGCAAAAGTGGCAAAATCATATATGGAGCAAGCATTAGAAAAAGGCATGAAAGAATTTGAATCCGACACTTTTGGTATAGGGCAGCTTGTTCACCGGCAATATCCGGATTTATGGAAAGAAATTGAGGATAATTGGGAGGGGATTTTTGTCAATTTGGATTATACGGTAAATGTTACAGCTCGTATAAATGATACGGGTTTCACCAATACTCCTCCAAATATAAGGAAGGGCAAACAACTATGAATTCTGAAAAAATTACTTCAAGACAATTGATACTATTAATTACGACTTTTGGTTTATCTGTGACAATTTCATATATGTTTGCTCTCAATTTGCCTCCTTCTAATCAGGATGTATGGATAATGATTTTACTATCGTTTGTATATTCTCTTATTTTTCGGATTCCGCTGTTATTTTTAAATAATAAATTTCCGGAACTTACTTTGGTTGAAATGTTAGAAAAGATTTTAGGGAAATTTGCAGGAAAGTTTTTTGGCTTATTTTATGCGTTGTATTTTATGGCCTACACAATCTTTATATTAATATTGCAAACCCAGATGACCGGTATAAACATACTGGCTAGTACACCAAATTGGTTAATAATAGGCTTAACGACAATAGCTTGTCTATATATAGGGTCAAAGGATTTAGTGATGATGTGTTGGACAGGTGAATTGGTCACTTCTATAAGCTTGTTTTCCATTGTTTTATTGATATTGTTAGGGTTAAAAAATGTAAATTTTACTTTATTGCTGCCAATATTAAGCGACTCAACCTTTGCTGAAATAAACAAAGGTGCCATCATGTTTTCCTTTTTAACGACTGATGTTTTTGTGCTGATAAAAGCTTCGCCATTTCTTGAAAATAAGAAGAATGTATATAAAATTTTTGTTTACTCCTCTTTATTTTTTACCATAATATGCGCAATTGCTGTGGCAGTTACCCAAGGTGCGTTAGGTTTAGAACAAGCAAGACATACAATTTATCCATTTTTAATATATACCCGAATTATAAATTTTACAGCTGCTTTTGAGAGGATAGACGTAGTTTTTGTTACAACGTGGATAGCCATAAATACGGGAAGAGTTGCTTTTTTTATGTATTTTGGATATATGGCCTTAAAGGATGTATTCAATATAGATAAAAGTAAAGTTCTTTTTATTGTTATAGGAATATTAATTGGAATTATTTCAATATACATAGCCAATAATATGACTATAGTTGTAGCTCAATCAATGATAAATTTGGCACTCATGTTAAGTACAGCCATATTTGTGACTATTATACCGTTAATTGCAATGATTGTTTACTTTTTTAGAAGAAGATCACTGGATACAGAAAAACTTTCAGAAAACTAATAAGGAGAAAAAGCCTATGGAAAAACCCAAAATTGGTGTTGATACAAAGAGATTAGAAGCATGGGATAAGGTTACAGGGACTGCAAAATACAATGCCGATTTCATCACGCCGGATACTTTACATGCTGTGATGCTTGCATCACCCTACGCCCATGCAAAAATCAAAAAAATCGATATAAAAAAAGCATTGAAATCTGAGGGAGTTCTTGCTGTAATAACGGGGGAAGATGCCCCATATCTTACGGGCTCTATGATTCACGATAGACCGCCTATTGCAAGGGATAGAGTAAGATATTTCGGTGAACCTGTAGCTGTTGTAGTAGCAAATACCGAAGAGCAAGGCATGAAGGGCGTTAGCCTTATTGATGTCAAGTATGAAGAACTTCCCGCAGTAAACAAAATTAAGGACGCTATAAAAGAAAATCCAATATTAATTCACAAGGATTTGAGCAGGTATACCTATGCAGCAACTGACATTTATCCAAAGGCAAATACGAATATTATGGATCATGTTAAGATTAGAAAAGGAAATATGAAATTGGGATGGAGCGAGTCGGATGTAGTAGTGGAATCTACATTCTTTTTACCTCAATCAGATCATATTGCAATGGAAACTAGAAATTCGGCAGCTCAGATTATGCATGATGGTACGGTAATTATCAATACGTCCACTCAAGGGCCCTTTGCCGTAAAAGAAGAATTAAGCGATATATTTAAAATTCCCGAAGGCAAAATAATTGTAAAAACACCATTGGTTGGAGGTGCCTTCGGAGGTAAAGCTACAATCCAGTTGGAATACATTGCCTATCTCGCATCTTTAGCTGTGGGCGGCAAAAAAGTTCTAGTCAGAAATACAAGAGAGGAAGACATAATGTCATCTCCGGGCAAGTTAGGCGTAGAAGGATATGTAAAAATAGGCGCAACTTATGATGGAATGATTAAGGCATTGGAGTGCATCTATTATGTAGACTGCGGAGCATATGCAGATACGGCACCTAGAATGGCAAAATCCATAGCTTCTGATTGTTCCGGTCCGTACAATATTGAAAATATTTATTGCGATTCCTATAGTGTGTATACAAATCATGGATACACAACGTCTTTTAGAGGTTTTGGTCATACTGCCAGTACATTTTGCATAGAAAGAATACTGGATAAATTGGCAAAAAAGTTATCTATGGACCCTTCAGAATTAAGAATTAAAAACGCAATAAAAGAAAATGATACCTCTCCTACTCAAGATAAGATAACCTTATCCAATACTGGGGATTTGAATGCATGTATAAATAAACTCAAAAAATTGATAAACTGGGAAGAAGGCACCCTTATTGAAAATGAAGATGGAATGATAAAGGCAAAGGGAATGGCTTGCCTATGGAAGACATCCAATTCCCCTACAGATGCCACTTCCGGTGCTATAATCACAACCAACAGCGATGGAAGTCTCAATTTGAATTTTGGGGCAACAGAAATAGGTCCCGGAATGAAAACTACAATGGCTATGTTATTAGCAGAAAAATTGAAGATGGGAGTTGAGAAAATCCATGTATTTATGGATGTGAATACTCAAGTAAGCCCTATGCATTGGAAGACTGTAGCCAGTATGACGACGTTTATGGTAGGTAATGCCGTATTAAAAGCTGCAGACGATTTGATAAAACAATTAAAACAAGTTGGCGCTATTGCTTTGAAGTGCCAACCGGAAGATTTAGATGTGGGGAATGAAATGATTTATATGAAAACAGATCCAAGCAAATTTGTATTCTTTAAGGATGTAGTCCATGGCTATAAATATGAAAATGGCAATGCTGTATGGGGAGAAATTATAGCAAAAGGCAATTTTATTATGAGACAATTGACACCTTTAGACAAAGAAACGGGAAAGGGAAAGTCGGGTATGTCGTGGACTGTCGGTGCACAAGCGGTAGAAATAGAGTACGATCCCAGAATGCATACCTATAGATTAATAAAGGCAGCAACGGTAATGGATGTTGGCAAGACCATCAATCCCAAAACATCAAAAGGGCTTGTAATGGGAGGAATGAATATGGGTTTTGGCTTGGCTACAAGGGAGGAATTCATACATGATGATGACTGCATACTGCAAACAACATCTTTAAGAACATATAAGGTAATGAGATTTGGAGAACAACCGGAGTATATAGTCGATTTTGTAGAAACTCCGCAAATGGGTGCTCCATTTGGAGCAAGAGGTTTAGCGGAGCATGGTATTTTGGGTATCCCTGCTGCTTTTGCAAACGCCATGTCTTTGGCAACCAAAGAGGAGTTCGATACGTTGCCCATTTTTCCAGAGACAATATACAAAAAGAAAAAAGAGGTGGAACAATGATACCTTTTGAATTTGAATATTATAAACCGGATACCGTTGAAGAAGCGGTAAATCTATATGATAGCTTATCAAATAAAAATAAAAAGGTCATTTATTATGGTGGAGGTACGGAGTTCATCAGCATGGCAAGAAGGTACAACATGTACGCAGATGCGGTCATAGATATAAAGGCAATACCTGAATGCAATGAGTTTGACTTCGATGGTGATGATTTATATATTGGTTCTGCGGTTTCATTAAGTCAAATTGCAGATATAAATAAATTTCCTCTGCTTAGCTTGGTGGTTAAACGAATTGCCGACCATACTATACAAGATAAAATAACTCTAGGCGGCAATATCATTGGCACTATTATCTATAAGGAATCCATATTACCGCTATTAATAGCAAATAGCGATGTCGTATTAGAGAATAAAACCGGAAAGCGAAGGGTTTCTCTAAATAAGGTATTTAATAAAAAACTTTTACTTGATGAAGGCGAAATGTTAGTTCAAGTTATAGTAAAAAAGGAATACGTAAATTTTCCATATCAGCATGTAAAGAGAACAAAAAATGAGAAAATTGATTATCCTTTATTGTCCGTATCAGCATTGAAGGATAATGATACTATCAATGTGGCATTCAGCGGTTTATGTGAGTATCCCTTTAGGGCCAAAAAGATAGAAAAGATATTAAATGAAGATAGTCTCGCAAAGAAGGACAAAATTGACGAGATTATAAAAAATATACCGGGTGAAATTTTACATGATGTAGGCGGAACAAAAGAATATAGAAAATTCATGCTGGGTGCTATTATAAGCGAAATATTGGATAGTTTTCAGGAGGAGGAGTAGATGTTAAAGATACTGGATAGTACGGTTATTACTTTAAACGTTAATGGAGAAGACCGTAAGGTAGTTGCAAAACCCTCTGACATATTATTATATACTTTAAGGAATGAATTAGGGTTAACAGGAGCAAAGCCGGGATGTGAAAATGGAGATTGCGGTGCATGTACAGTACTTATAGATGATATTCCTATAAAATCATGCCTAATGCTTACGGTAGAAGCAATTGGTAAAAGAATCTTAACGGTCGAAGGGTTAAAGAACGCTCCTATTCAAAAATCATTTGTAGAAAACTGGGGTTTTCAGTGTGGGTATTGTACATCAGGATTTTTGATGGTTTGTCATTCTCTTTCGAAGATGCATCCTGATGCAGATGATGTTACCATTCAGGATTGGCTGCAATCCAATATCTGCAGATGTACAGGGTATCAAGAGATAGAATATGCAATAAAATCAATATTAAATGGAGGTTCCTCTGATATTGAAGGATCTACGTTTTAAGACCCTAAAAACTTGACTTCAGCAACTCTTCACTCTTCATTTGTCACTCTTCTTAAAAAGCAGGGATCCTTCGAAAGCAATGCTTATACTGTCCGTCTCACCCTTAGACTACAAAGGGTACACGGCAGGACGACCCAAGGGTCGATTGTGAATTGTGAATTGCCGTGTGCCCGACAGTAGAAATTTCCAAGATTTCATATCTTGTGAAATTTCACTGAGTGGGTATGAATTGTATATTGAGCTGCTTTATATTAGACAATTTGTGTCAAAAATGATATTATATAGAAAAATAAGTATAATATTAATGGGAGAAAAGAATTATGTATGAAAGTACAACTACACCTATGTTTCAAAAAATAGCGCTGGATATTGCCACTGCTATATATACAGGGGAGTTTAAAGAGGGAGAAAAGATACATGGGCGTTCTACCCTTGCAGGAAAGTATAACGTATCGCCAGAGACTATAAGGAGAGCTATTAAGATTTTAGAAGATGTTGATGTCGTTGTATCGGAGAGGGGTAGTGGTATTACTATTTTGTCAAAGGAGAAAGCTTTTAAGTACATTAACAAGTTTAGAAATATTGAAAGTGTAGCCTCTTATAAGACAATCTTGGCAAATCAAATAGCAAAGAAAAATGAACTTGAAAATGATATTTTAGAAACAATTGATAGGATAATAGACTATACAAGCAGATTGAGCAATATTAATCCTATAACTCCATTTGAAATAGCAATACCTGAAAATAGCAAGCTTATAGGCAAATCTATATCCGAACTTAAATTTTGGCAGCATACGGGAGCGACTATAGTAGCGGTAAAGAGCAAAGATGGTCTTGTATTATCCCCGGGTCCTTATTTCACCTTTGAAATAGGGGATGTGTTGCTGGTTATAGGGGAGGATAAGGTATACAATGCAGTCAAATTATATTTAGAAGATTAGTTTTTACCTGTTCTTAGAACAGGTTTTTTTAAATTCAATTTCAATTGATAATAATTATCATTTAGGGTTTATTTTTAATATAATTGGTTATATATATAATATACCTAAAGATAAATTATTTAATGGAGGTTATTTTATATATGGAAAGATTGGTTGGCAGAAAAGCACCTGATTTTAGAATGAACACTTGTGATGGAGATGGATGCAACTTCGGGCAAGTTTCATTAAACAACTATAAAGGTAAGTGGCTTGTCATGTTCTTTTATCCTGCAGATTTTACATTTGTTTGTCCTACGGAAATTACAGGATATAGTAAAAGGATTGAGGACTTCAAAAAATTAAATGCAGATGTTATTTCAGTAAGTGTAGACAGTGAACATTCCCATAAAGCATGGATAAATTCAAGCCTTGGAAAAGTAAATTTCCCTATGGCAGCAGATATGACAAAATCTGTAGCAAGAGACTATGGCATATTAATTGAAGAAGATGGTGTTGCTTTAAGAGGGCTATTTATCATAGATCCTGAAGGAATTGTACGATATTCTGTAGTTCACGATCTGAATGTAGGCAGAAGCGTAGACGAAACACTAAGAGTATTGAAAGCATTACAAACAGGCGGACTGTGCCCGGTAGATTGGGAAGAGGGAGAAAACCTATTATAAAATAAAGTGATCATGGAACCAAGTATTTTTAAAAATACTTGGTTCCATGTTTTTTACTTGGAACATTTAATCCATAATGTAAAAAATAGGGGATTTTTATTATCATAGAAAAATTATTTCTGTAAACAATATATATGAGAAAAGATAAAAGGAGAGATGAAAGAATGACAGTCGTTAATAAATTGGAGTCTGCTCTGGCAAGTGCTAAAAGTTTGTCAGGAGACTTAAAAAGTTTTTCTTTAGATACAGACAATCAAGAAGCTAAACAAATGTTTGGGATGTTGTCCACAAATGCAGATAATATGGTAAATATGATAGAAAGTCGAATAAATACCTTGAAAAATGAAGAACCTCAATATAATCAAGAACAGTAAGTTAGAATGAACGTTTACATTCAAGTGTAAACGTTCATTCTTTTTATGTAAAAATAGATTAATTTGTATATAAAATGGATATGAATTGAATAATGATAAATTTAGGAGTGATGAATTTATGAAATATAAGATGTTGCATACTTGTATTAGAGTAATGGATTTGGAAAAGTCTTTAAAGTTTTATAAGGAAGCTCTAGGACTAAAGGAAACTAGAAGAAAGGAATTTCCGGAGGATGAATTTACATTAGTTTATTTAAGTGATGATTCAGGATATTATGAATTAGAATTAACATACAATTACAATCCTGAAAAGCCATATGAAATAGGCAACGGTTTTAGCCATATCGCAGTTTCCATAGAGGAGCTGGAAGCCTCAAGAGATAGACATAAGGAAATGGGCTATGAAGTGACAGAACTTATGGGATTGCCTGGAGAAAAACCGGGATATTATTTTGTGACTGATCCCGATGGATATGATGTTGAGGTTATAAGAGGATAATTAAATAAAAGTTGATAAAGTCCTTGTTTTTAGATTCAGGGGCTTTTAAATTCTCTAATTATGAGTTAAAATAATGACATCGAAGCTAAAATTAATAAGGGGTGAACTTAGGTGAATGGTTATTATTATGAGACTATAATTGGTAGGATTGGGATCGTAGAAAATGGACATGCTATAACTCATTTGTTTTTTAATGAGATTGATTTAGAAGATATAAATCTAATAGAGACTCCACTATTGAAGAAAGCACATGACGAGTTACAAGAGTATCTTGATGGAGATAGAAAAGAATTTGATTTGCCGCTGGAATTATCAGGTACCGAATTTCAGAAAAAAGTATGGAATGCTTTAATGGAGATACCTTATGGCCAAACAAAAAGTTATAAAGATATAGCCGAAAGAATAGGAAATATAAAGGCATGTCGCGCTGTAGGAATGGCAAACAACAAGAATCCCATTGCCATATTTGTACCTTGTCACCGAGTTATAGGCTCAAATGGCAAGCTTGTAGGGTATGGCGGAGGGTTAGATATTAAGGAAAGGTTATTGGAATTAGAAAGTCGGACAGGGGAAATTTTTAATGCCTGATTGTCATAAAATTAAAAAATAAATCTGGAGGCAATTATGAAAAAAATAATTCTATTTGGAAGTAAATATTGCCCGGACTGTGAACCGGCGAAAGAGTTTCTTTCAAATCATAATGTAAAGTATTTGTATCTTGATATTTCAGAGGGAATGTTAAACTTAAAGAGGTTTTTGAAATACAGAGATAATTGTGAAGAGTTTAATGAAATAAAGGAATTGGGTAAAGTTGGAGTGCCTTGTATAGTTGTAAATGATGGAGAACAAATTTTATTTGACTATAGTAAGTTTGAAATATGATAGGATTATGTACACTGATGGAGGAAGGATGAGGGCTGTATGAAAATTGTGGTATTGGAACCGCTGGAAATTCCCGAAAAAGATATTAGATCCATTGCAAAAAAAACCGTCAATGGGGAACATGAATTAATATTATATAATGACAAGACGGCAGATGTTGAAGTTCTTAAGGATAGGGTGAAAGATGCCAATGTATTGGTAATCGCTAATATGCTTTTGAAAGGAGAAGTTATCAATTCAGCGGAAAAGCTTAAAATGATTTCCATAGCGTTTACAGGAGTAGATCATGTTGATTTAAAGGTTTGTAGAGAAAAAAATATTTTAGTATCTAATGCTGCAGGATACAGCACCAATTCAGTAGCAGAGCTTGCCTTTGGGCTTATAATTTCCTTATTAAGAAATATAGTAGTTTTAGATGAAGTTACCCGGAATGGCGGTACTAAGGATGGATATGGTCAAAATGATTTATATGGCAAAACTCTTGGAGTGATAGGAACGGGAGCCATAGGGAAAAAAGTAGCTGAGATTGGTTTAGCTTTTGGGTGTCATGTCATTGCATTTAACAGAAGTGAAAATAAAGATCTAATTTCAAAGGGTGTTAAATATGTTGATTTAGAGGATATTTTTAAAGAAAGTGATATTGTTACAATTCATTTGCCATTAACGGATTCCACTAGAGGCATAGTAAATAATGACAGATTAAACTTGATGAAGAAAAATTCTATTCTAATCAATACTGCCAGAGGACCTTTAGTAGATAATGAAGCCTTGGCAAATATTTTGCATGAAGGCAAGATATCGGGTGCAGGTATAGACGTATTTGATATGGAACCGCCATTACCCTTTGAATATTCCCTATTAAAAGAAAATAGGGTAATATTAACGCCACATATAGGATTTGCAACTGAAGAAGCTATGATAAGAAGGGCTAAGATAGTATTTGAAAATATATCAGGATGGATTGAAGGCAATCCACAGAATGTGATTTAGTAAAGAAAAAGAGGATATTACTTATAAAAGTTGTATCCTCTTTTTTTGGGTATAATAATATCAAATGCTAAGTGAAGGAAGTGATGCTGTGCCTGATGCTAATATACCTAATAGATTAATAAATGGAAAAAGTCCTTATCTTCTGCAACATGCTTACAATCCTGTTCAATGGTATCCATGGGGTGAAGAAGCTCTAACTAAAGCTAGGTCTGAAAACAAGCCTTTGTTTATATCCATCGGTTATTCCGTATGCCATTGGTGTCATGTGATGAATAGGGAATCATTTAATGATAATGATGTGGCAGATGTGTTAAATAAACACTTTATACCTATAAAAGTTGATAGAGAAGAACGACCTGATATAGATAAAGTTTATATGACATTTGCAGAAGCTATGATGGGTTCTGCAGGATGGCCTTTAAATGTAATAGCTACCCCTGAAGGGAAACCATTTTACATTGGGACATATTTTCCCAAAACAACAAAAAATAGGATGATAGGGATTATAGATTTGTTAAACACTTTAAGTACTATATGGCAAAAAAACAATAAAAAGGTCATTGATGAAAGCAATCATATCTTTACGGAAGTACAAAAATATAGTGATGATTCAAAAGCAGGAAATGTAGATGCAACGATTTTTGATACTGTAAAAGATGTACTTGAAAATCTATATGATAAAAAACATGGAGGATTTGGAACATCTCCTAAATTTCCTATGCCTCAATATTTATTATATCTTCTAAATTATCATGAAATGAAATTTGATGAATCTGCTTTAAATATAGTGGAAACTACTCTAGTAAATATGTATAAGGGAGGAATCTTCGATCATATAGGTTATGGATTTTTTAGATATTCTGTAGATGAAAAATGGTTAGTGCCTCATTTTGAAAAGATGCTATATGACAATGCTCTAATGTCTTTGGTGTATATTAAAGCCTATGAGATAACAAAGAAAGACTTTTATATGGAAGTTGCAAATAAGATATATGAATTTATTATTAGAGATTTATTGGCTGATAATGGAGGATTTTACTCATCATTAGATGCTGATACAGAAGGAGTAGAGGGTAAATACTATTTATTTGATTATGATGAAGCACTAGATTTATTGGGTGAAGAGTGGGGAGGATTATTTAATAGATATTATGACATCACTGAAAAGGGAAATTTTGAGGGGAAAAACATTCCAAATCTACTAAATGTCAGCCTTGAAAATATGGATGCTAATGATTCTGCTATTTTAGATAGCATCTTGCAAATGCTTATTACCTATAGGGGAAAAAGGGTAAACCCTCACAGAGATGAGAAGATATTAACCTCTTGGAATGGACTTATAATAGGTAGTCTTGCTTATGCAGGCAGATTATTGGGAAATAAGTTTTATATCAAAAAGGCTGTGGAGGCAGCAGACTTTGTTATTTCTAAATCTATTGATGAAAATGGGAATTTACTATCCACCCATATTAATGGAAGTAGCTATAATTATGGATATCTTGAGGACTATGCATTTTTTATCTATGGTCTGATCAATATATATAAAGCCAATTTAGATGATAAGTATCTGGATATAGCAAAGAAACTTACGGATGATATGCTGGATATATTTGGAGATGGGGAAAATAAAGGATTATACTTCTACGGCAAATATTCTGAAAAGCTTGTATTAAGGCCTAAAGAATATTATGATGGAGCAATTCCTTCAGGAAATGGATTTGCCCTTATAGATTTGATGTCCTTGTTTGTTTTAACCGGTGAAGAGAGATATGCTAATATTCACAATGAGATGATTCATAGTTTTGGGGAAAGTATAAATACCAATCCTCTGACGTATTTATACTCAGTAATGAGCTTAAATAATTTTATCGGATAGGTTAATCATGTATCGGATGAGGCATAAATAGAATAAACATACAATCCATATAAAAAAGGAGAGTTTAATAAATATTGAAAGAATGGTTTACAAATTCAATTTTTAATATATAATAAATATTATATATCAACGATGATCAAGAATAGTAGTTATATAAAAGGACTAAAGCGAATTAGGGATGGTGGGAGCCTAATGTTACTTTTATAATGAATGGGCTTGAGAGTATTGCTTGAAAAAGTAGAGCAAGGGTTAATCACCCATAAAAGATTAAGAGTTGGCTTTTAGAATAAAGCAATTAGAGTGGCAACGCGGAAACCTTTCGTCTCTTTTAGAGAGTGAAAGGCTTTTTTAAATTTTTGATAAGGAAGTGTTAATATGGAAAGAAAAGTTGTATTTAGTGGAGTTCAACCATCAGGAGCACTAACTATAGGCAATTATATCGGAGCACTAAGCAATTTTGGTGAATTGCAGAATGAGTATGACTGTTATTACTGCATAGTAGATTTACATGCTATCACTGTACCTCAGGTGTCTGCTGATTTGAGGAAAAGAACCCTTGATGTGCTGGCTTTGTATATGGCTTGTGGATTAGATCCTGAAAAATCAACATTATTTATTCAGTCACATGTACCTCAGCACGCAGAACTATCGTGGGTTTTAGACACCATAACATATATGGGACAGCTTAATAGAATGACCCAATTTAAAGAAAAATCCAAAAAATCAGATGAAAATTTAAATGCAGGTTTATTCACTTATCCTGTTCTAATGGCAGCAGATATACTGTTATATCAAACGGATTTTGTTCCTGTAGGTGAGGATCAAAAACAGCATTTGGAGCTTGCAAGGGACTTGGCAGAGAGATTTAATAATAGGTATAGTGAGACATTTAAAGTACCTGAACCGTTGATCAGAGAATTTGGGTCAAAGATAATGAGCTTACAAGATCCAACGAAAAAAATGTCTAAGTCTGATAACGACGAGAATGGCTATATTTTAATATTGGATAGCGAAGATGCTATTAGAAGAAAGATAAAAAGGGCAGTTACTGATTCTAAAGGAGAAATTTCATACAATGATGAACAAATGGGATTAAAGAATTTGCTTAATATTTATTCCACATTTTCAAATGAGGATATAGCTGACATAGTAAATAAATACGAAGGTCAAGGCTATGGTAAATTTAAAGAAGACTTAGCTGAGATAATAATCGAAGGACTGTCCCCAATAAAAGATAGATTCAATTATTTGATTAAGAATAAGGATTATCTGGAGAAAACCTATACCGGAGGGGCTGAAAAAGCAAAATATCAAGCTGAAAAGACTTTAAGAAAGGTATATAGAAAAGTAGGATTTATACAAAAATAAATAGTAGGGCAGACAGGGCCGTCTGCCATCCTATTTATTTACCTTGCATTGCTTTTTCAGCAAATTGAGTAGTTACTATCTTTTCATAATCCGCCCTTTTGTCTAACTCACCAGCCAATTCCATAATATCCATCATACGATTTAATCCTTCTTCAGTAATTATCAAATCAGGCTTCCAAGAATCTTGGGATCTATATCTATCTACTAATGTCTTCAATACATCCATATCTGTGTCAGGGAATTGAGGTCTAACTGCTTCGGCAACTGCTTCATTAGAATTTTCCTGAACCCAAACCATTGCTTTATAAAGAGCATTTGTAAACTTTTGAACTACTTCCGGACTTTTCTCCATGTATTCTCTTGTAGCTGAATAGCATGTATAAGGGATGTATCCGCCTGCTTCACCTATTGAGGCTACAACATATCCTTTGTCTTCCTTTTCCAATTGTGCGCCTACAGGTTCAAACAATGATACATAATCTCCTTCTCCGCCAACAAAAGCACCTGCCAGCACATCAAATTGTACATCTGTTCTGACATTTACATCTTCAGGGATTTTCAAACCATTATTCTTGATAACATATTCTAGGGTCATTTCAGGCATCCCGCCTTTTCTGCCACCAAGAACTTCTTTACCTTTTAATTTATCCCATGTAAAATTATCGTCTTTTTCTCTCCCAACTAAAAAAGATCCGTCTCTTTGTGTAAGTTGTGCGAAATTGACCACATAATCTTCTCTGCCTTGATTAAAAACATAAACTGTTGCTTCCGGACCCATAAAGCCTATTTCAGCTTCATTGCTTAATAGTGTTGCCATTACCTTATCCGCGCCTTTTCCGTTTATGAGTTCGATTTCCAAGCCTTCCTCGGCAAAGAACCCTTTTTCTATTGCTACATATTGAGGCGTATAAAACAATGAATGAGTTACCTCAACTAAACGAATTTTTTGCAGCTTGTTTTCGCCTTTGCAGCCAGTCATGACAAAAACAACCAATAAAAGTATGCTAAAAATTAAGACAAATCTTTTAAAAACCTTTGACATCCTATCCCTCCTCGGATAATATAATAATATGATTAGTTAATAGCTATAATATTCTAAATTATTTTTATGGTTACTGGGAATTTAGACTTAAGGAGGTTAAATGCTTGAAAATTCCAAACTTGATATCTATATTTAGATTATTTTTGATTCCGGTTTTTTTATTAGTTTTTCATTCAGATATTGAAAATCGTATTTTGTATTCCGGGTTAATTTTTTTGTTAGCAGGGATTTCAGATATATTGGATGGATATATAGCCAGAAAATATAATCTTACATCCAAGTTAGGAGCGATGCTCGATCCTCTTGCTGATAAATTGATGAGCTTTGCAGTGCTTATAAGCTTTACAACGGTTAAGCTTATACCATTGTGGATTCTAATCCCCTTTTTGATCAAAGAGCTGATTATGATATTCGGAGCGGCATTTCTATATCTAAGACGTGATAATATAGTTATACCGGCAAAACCATATGGAAAGGCGGGTACTGTATTTTTATACATATCAATTTTTTCAATCGTTTTAAGGGTTCCTAAGAATATATCATATATCTTATTAACCATAACATTGATTATAAATCTAGTAGCTTTTTATAATTATTTGAAGATTTCATTGTATTCTATTAAGAATCAATCATAAATTATTGACAAATAATTTTTATATGATTATAATTAATGCACTAATTAAAAATTACGCTGATAAAGAGGAGTAGACGGGTATCCTTTAAAGAGAAAAGGTCATATGGTGGAAGACCTTAAGGCTCTAATCGTTGAAGGTAGCTTTGGAGTATTTAAACTGAAACTTTAGTAGGTTTAAACGGCAATTACCGTTATATATTTTAAGAGCCATATTTTTTTAATATGGAATCAAGGTGGTACCGCGATGCCCTTCGTCCTTATATTTTGACGAAGGGATTTATTTTTTAAGGAGGAAAGTATATGCTGGAAAATTTATCAAAAACGTATAATCCGAAAGATTTTGAAGATAGGATTTATGAGTATTGGAGTGAAAATGGATATTTTACACCTAAAGTTGATAAGACTAAAAAACCCTATACTATTATGATGCCCCCTCCAAATGTTACGGGAAATCTTCATATGGGTCATGCGTTAAATAATACTATTCAAGATATTTTGATAAGATGGAAACGTATGGAGGGATATGAAGCCCTTTGGCTTCCGGGAACCGACCATGCAAGCATATCTACAGAAGCAAAGGTAGTTGAGAAGATTAAAACGGAAGGGAAATCAAAGGAAGAGCTTGGAAGAGAGAAATTTCTTGATGAAGCTTGGGAGTGGACTCATTTATATGGTGGAACGATAAAGACTCAACTGAAGAAACTTGGTGTATCCTGTGATTGGTCTAGAGACAGGTTTACATTAGATGAAACTTTAAGCAAAGCAGTAGAGGAAGTATTTATTAGATTATATGATAAGGGGCTAATTTATAGGGGAGATAGGATTATTAACTGGTGCCCAAATTGTCATACAGCAATATCTGATGCCGAAGTTGAGCATGAGGATTCCCATGGGTATATCTGGTCGATCAGATACACAATCAAAGGAAGTTCTGAAAGTATAACCATAGCGACTACCAGACCGGAGACTATGCTGGGAGACTTGGCAGTAGCAGTTCATCCTGATGATGAAAGATACAAACACCTTGTAGGGAAGACTCTGATACTTCCACTGGTAAATAAAGAAATACCTGTAATAGCTGATAACTATGTAGATATGGAATTTGGAACAGGTGCTGTAAAGATAACGCCTTCTCATGATCCCAATGACTTTGAAGTCGGTGAAAGATTCAACCTAGGGCAGTGTGTTGTAATAGATGAAGATGGAAAGATCAATGAAAATGGCGGAATATATGAAGGGCTTGACAGATATGAAGCAAGGAAGAAAATCATAGAAGATTTGAAAGATCAAGGATATTTGGTTGAGATAAAGGAGCATGACAATGCCATTGGACATTGTGAAAGATGTAAGACCATAATAGAGCCTATAATTTCAAAACAATGGTTTGTAAAGATGGAACCTTTGGCTAAACCGGCTCTTGAAGCATATAAGAAGGGCGAATTGCATTTTATTCCGGAGAGGTTTGGGAAAATATATGTAAATTGGCTTGAAAATATTAAAGACTGGTGTATTTCAAGACAGCTGTGGTGGGGTCATAGACTTCCGGTTTATTACTGCGAGGATTGTAATGAGATAATAGTCTCAAGAACAAAAGTAGAACAATGCCCAAAATGCAATAGCAAAAATGTATATCAAGATACTGATACATTGGACACTTGGTTTTCCTCTGCACTTTGGCCTTTCTCCACTTTGGGCTGGCCTGAAAAAACGGAGGATTTGGAATATTTCTTCCCTACAGATGTCTTAGTTACAGGGTATGATATCATATTCTTCTGGGTAATTCGAATGGTATTTTCAAGTATTGAACAGATGGGAGAGCTTCCATTCAAAGATGTATTCCTGACAGGACTTGTAAGAGACTCTCAAGGCAGAAAGATGAGCAAATCCTTGGGTAACGGAATAGACCCTCTGGAAGTTATTGATGAATATGGAGCAGACGCTTTAAGATTTACCTTAGTAACGGGGAATTCACCTGGAAATGATATGAGATTTTACATGGAAAGAGTTGAAGCAAATAGAAATTTTGCAAATAAACTTTGGAATGCAACTAGATTTGTTTTGATGAATTTACAAGAGGATGTAATCCATGATGATTTAGACTTAGATAAATTGGAGGAAGAGGACAAATGGATTTTGTCCAAATTAAATAGCCTAATAAAGGATGTAACAGAAAATTTGGGTAAATATGAAATAGGGTTCGCTGCACAAGGTATATATGATTTCATCTGGGATGAATATTGTGATTGGTATATTGAAATGGTAAAATCCAGGCTGTATGGGGAAGACGGAGACAGCAAATTGATTGCACAAAATGTTCTTAGCTATGTCCTTAAGGGTATTTTAAAGCTTCTTCATCCATTTATGCCTTTTATAACGGAAGAAATATGGCAGCATCTACCAGACAATGATAATGCTCTAATTATTGAAGGCTGGCCTCTTTATAATATAGATTTCAATTTTGAAGAATCTGAAATGGCCATAGAGTATATTAAAACTGCAATAAAGAGCATAAGAAATGCAAGAGCCGAGATGAATATTGTACCTTCTAAAAAAGCAAAGATAATCTTTGTTACTAATGATAATGATATAAAAAGAATTGTAGAAATAGGAAGGAGATATTTTATTAATTTAGCAAGTGCCGAAGATATCCAAATATTTAATGACAAGGCGACTGTAGGTGAAGACAATATTTCCATAGTATTGGATGGATGTGAAGTATTTTTACCATTGAAGGATTTGATAGACTATGAGAAAGAAATAGAAAGGCTAGAAAAAGATAAAGAAAAGTTAGAAGGGGAAATAAAACGCGTAAT
Organism: Paratissierella segnis; assembly: GCF_014385195.1. Taxonomy (GTDB): domain Bacteria; phylum Bacillota; class Clostridia; order Tissierellales; family Tissierellaceae; genus Paratissierella; species Paratissierella segnis. Next base: position 70,437 of record NZ_JACRTG010000034.1, on the reverse strand, counting down.
AGGCAAGCTTTCAAACGAAGGATTTGTGAAAAAAGCTCCTGCTAAAGTCGTTGAAGAGGAAAGAGAAAAGCAAAAGAAATATGAAGATATGCTAAATCTGGTCATTGAAAGATTAGATGTTATAAAAAACAATAGATAGGAGGGAAAAAGGTTGAACTACGAGGAGGCACTTGATTATATTAATGACAAGGATAAGTACGGATCCAGATTGGGACTGGAATCAGTTGGACGTTTATTGGAGCTTTTAGGCAATCCTCATAAGGTACTAAAATATATCCATGTTGGAGGCACGAACGGAAAAGGCTCCACTTCATCTTATCTTTATCATTGTCTTAGGAGCGAAGGATACAAAGTAGGTCTATATACTTCTCCTTATTTGGAAAGGTTCAATGAAAGAATTCAAATAAACGGAGAAGATATACCGGATGAAACATTAGCAAGAATCACTGATATGGTACGTGAAAAAGCCGACATAATGGTATCTGAAGGGCTACTTCATCCAACCACCTTTGAAATTATAACAGCTATAGCTTTTTTATATTATAAAGAAGAGAATGTAGATTATGTCATATTAGAAGTTGGCTTAGGAGGAAGATATGATTCTACAAATATCATAGATGAATCCCTTGCATCAGTTATAACTACTATAGATTATGACCATATTGAAGTTCTGGGAGATACTCTTGGTAAAATTGCATATCAAAAATCGGGAATTATCAAAAAAAATGGAATAGTAGTGTCTTACCCCCAAAATGAGGAAGCACTGCAGGTTCTAAAAGATGTATCTAAAGAAATGAATGCAAAATTTTATCTAACAGAAATGGAAAATGTTAAAATAAAAGAAGAGAATAATAAGGGAAGCGTATTTGATTTTAAATACAATAATGTTGTTTTAGAAAATTTGAAAATATCCTTATTAGGCGAATACCAAATCTTCAATGCCTCCTTAGCAGTAACAACATTGATTGTATTAAGAGAAAATAAGTTGATAAGTATTTCCGATGAGTCTATTTACAAAGGGCTTATGCATACAAGGTGGAAGGGAAGACTGGAAGTAATAAGGACAAACCCAACTTTCTTAATAGATGGAGCGCACAATGTACAAGGAATCAATCAATTAACAAAAGCGATAGATCTTTTTAAATACAATAGATTAATTCTTGGAATTGGGGTATTAAAGGATAAAGACTATAAGCATATGGTTGATGTATTAATCCCAAAGGCTGATGAAATAGTGGTTACAGAAGTGGATATGCCTAGGAAATTAAGTGCTGAAGATTTAGGTAATTTAATTAGAAATTATAATGAAAAGGTGTATGTAGAAAAAAATATAAAAAATGCCGTCTTAAAGGCTTTTGAAATAGCAGATGAGAAAGACCTAATAGTATTTGGAGGCTCACTTTATTTGATAGGTGAAGTAAGGAAGATAGCAAAACAACTTTAAATTTTCTCACCCCTAATCTTGATATTGCATAGATTGTTATATAGGATTGGGGGTGTTTTTTTGAATAAAAATAAATTGATAACAGCCAATATTGGAGATGACAGTATCAGCATAATGGATATAGAGACACCAAGCAATATAACAAATGTGTTTCTCAAAGAACTGAAATATAAAAATGGAAGTTTTATTGCAAATTTAATTAGAAGGAAAATGGGACCATTGGATTTAGTAGCGGATGAAAACTCAAATTTAATCATATTAAATTCCTATGAAGAATCGGTAATCAGCGTCGACATCAACAATGGATATTTTGAAAAAATTGCAAACGTAGGGAAAAATCCTGTTTGTATCAAAATATTCAATGGGAATATCTATGTTTTAAATTGTGATTCAAATTCTTTATCCATTATAGAAGAAAAGACTAAAGAATTATTCGAAGAAATATATTTGGGCGAAAAGCCTACTGATCTACAGATAGATAAGGCGGAAAACAAATTATTCATTGCTAATTCTAATAGAAATAACATCACAGTTTTGAATTTGCTGGATTACAGTATAGAAAATATAAAATTAAATAGTCAACCTATTAGAATTATCATTGGGAAAGAAGATATCATTGTTCTTTCATATTTAAATAATGGAGTAATTAATTTTAGCGAGTTGTCAATTATTAATAAATATTCTAAAAAAATAACAAGTAAAAGCATAAAAGGGATATTTATCGATATTGTAAAATTGGGAGAAGATCTATTTTTATTAACAAACCCCGAAGACGGATATTTATATAAATTTAAAAATAATGATTTGAAAAAATATATTTTTTTAGGTGGTATGCCAAATAAAATGGTGCTTGATGATGAGAGAAATTATCTATATGTTACTGACCTACTTAACAATTATGTATTGTTTATTGATTTAAAAAAATCTATCATAACCAATAAAATAAGAGTAGGAAAAGACCCTCAGGCTATTATCCTACTCTAATCCTCATCAATAAAGATATTAATAATTTTTTGATATATTTCATTAGGGTTTTGTTTCCATAGATTGCATATATATTCTGCCTGTTCTATGGATGGTACTTCAAGATAGAGGCTAAACAAAATAGCTTCATTTTCAACAAGTTTTAAATTTACATTATATTGATTGCTTTCTTTTTTAAAGATATCTGCTTTAATCTGAGTTTCTCTCTTCAAAATATTTTTCTGAAGGTTGAATTCTATCATAAGCTCTTCTTTTGTTTTATCAGGAATTTTATTTTCAAATAGCTCTAAAGTTTTTTCACCTTTTTCAAGAATCTTATAAATATTTATATCATCTTCGGGAATTGTTTTAATGAAATCGCCTTCAATTAGCTCACTAAGATATTGTTGATATTGAAAATAATTTATATAACCTTTGCCCAATATGAATTCCGATAATTCATTTTTTGTAAAATTTTTTGGAGATGTTTTAATAATATACAATAGCAATAATTTATTTTGAGCAATATCTTCACTATTATCTGAAAACATAGATTTCACCTACTTTCAATTGTAATTATATCACAAAAAATAGGGAAGTGGATATCCACTTCCCTATAATTTATTATTATTTACCAGCCATTTGTCTTTGAGCGCTTTCTACTAAGCTTTTTACCATATATCCACCAACATAGCCGTTTACTCTAGAAGGCAATTCCCCTTTGTCCATATTATCATAATCTGATAATCCTAGTTCATTGGCTATTTCAAGTTTCAATTGGTTTAAAGCTTCTCTAGCCTCAGGGACTACTATTCTATTATTGTTAGCCATTTGTATGAGCCTCCTTTGTACGAATAGTAAAAAAGGCTTATTCTATTGATAAAAAACCTTTCTTTGCAAAAACATTTTGTTTTGCAATTTTAATATAACCAGAAAACAATCCAAATATCCTCGGTAATAATTTACGAAAGTTAGTAAAAATGTAAATATGTTAAATTTTTAAAAAATTAAATTAGTAATAATATTTTTTAAAAAGAATAATTATTATATATATTGAGGAGGTAATCTAGATGAAAAGGTATAATAATAGCCATTTCACATTAAGAATAGGAATCGTTCTTTCTATATTATTTGTTGGTATGCTGGTACTATTCATAGAAAACAATGTAGTTGATGTTGTTTTTTCACCTAAAAAGGAATTGCCTATTTACAGTGTGGATAGAGATGATAAGAAAATTGCAATATCTTTCGATGCTGCATGGGGCAATGAATTTACCGGGGATATATTGGATACACTAGATAAATACAATATAAAATCCACATTTTTTTTAGTAGGCTTTTGGGTGGATAAATATCCTGAAGATGTCAAAGAAATTGTCAGCAGAGGTCATGAAATTGGCAATCATTCAACCAACCATCCGGATATGACAAAATTATCAAAAGAGCAAATGACAAGTGAGCTAACTACGACTGAAGAAAAGATTTTCAAATTGACAAGCACTAAACCAATATTATTTCGACCTCCATTTGGGGCATACAATGATAGTGTTATACAGGTTGCAAGAGAATTGGGGTATTTCCCGATTCAATGGGATATAGATTCACTGGATTGGAAAGAACTTGGTGTGGAGCCTGTTATAGATAGAGTGGTAAAAAATGTTAGGAGCGGCTCAATTGTATTATTTCATAACAATGCAAAATATATAAAGGAATACTTACCTATAGTTATAGAGAGAGTACAAGCAAAAGGTTTTGAAATAGTTCCAATATCGGAGCTTATTTATAGAGACAATTTTGAAATGGATAATACGGGAAGACAAATCTATTTAAAATAGCGGAGGGCAAATTTGGAATTTAAATCAATATTTTTTATAGGTATAATTGAAGAAAATGAAATGAGAAGCATATTTAATTTAAGCGAGGAATTATTTTTGCTTTCGAATTATAAGATTATCTATAAAAATAAAACACATGATGTGATGGGAGTAACCAATGGAAATATTGTTTTTGTAATCTTCGATTTTATAAGAGACAATATCAAAAAATTAAATTTTAGTAATTTCTATTTTGATATAGTAATTCACTCACTTAGCAATTCTAATGATAATTTATTATGTAACGATGTATTCAAATCTTGTAAAATATGCATATTGAACTCAGATGATGAAAATTGGATCCAATTTATAAAAGGCCTTGACAATCCAATTGTTATAACCTATGGATTTAATAGCAAATCTACCCTAACCATATCGAGTCATAATATAAATCAGCAAATAGAAGCAAATCTTTATTTGCAAAGAGAAATTACACCCTTAAGCGGAGAAAGATTAGAGCCCTTTGAATTTTCTTTAGTTGCTTTGTCAAACGATAAAGAACATATCTATCCAATACTTGCTGCATCTGCACTAAATTTGTTATTGGGGGATGGTATTTTATCAAAAAAACCTTATGCAATTGTAAAATTAAAAGCCATAAGCTGGGAGTAGTCCAGCTTTTTTGATGCATATTTTTAGTTGGTCACGAATACTTATAGAAAAAAGAATATACTCAGGAATAAGGAGGGAATTTCGTGGATAAGATTATTGATACGAATATGGTTAAGGTTATAGGAAAAGTGGTGAGCGATTTAGAGTTTAATCATGACATGTATGGAGAGAAATTTTATATATTTGATCTGGAAGTGCCTAGATTAAGCAATTCTGTGGATATATTGCCAATATCTATTTCTGAAAGATTGCTAATAGGTCTTGACTTATGTCTGGGACAATATGTTATCATAGAAGGACAATTAAGATCTTATAACAGATATATAGACATGAGCAATAGATTGATACTAACAATTTTTACCAGAGAAATCTATGTGCCGGATAAAGAAGAATTAAATGAAATTATGAGAAGACCAAATGAAATTTTTTTAGATGGGTATATATGCAAAGAGCCGATTTATAGAACTACTCCGTTTGGTCGAGAAATTACCGATATTTTATTAGCTGTGAATAGACCTTACAATAAGTCAGATTATATACCTTGCATTGCATGGGGCAGAAACGCAAGGTTTTGTGAAAATTTAAATATCGGAGATCATATTAAAGTCTGGGGCAGGGTACAAAGCAGAGAGTATCAAAAGAAACTTAGCTCGGGAGAAATCGAAATAAAAATTGCCTATGAAGTTTCTATATCTAAATTGGAATTTTTGGCAAATGAAAACAATAGAATGGAAGTATATAAACTGGAAGGATAAGATAAAAGATGAGTGCAAATTTTGTAATTAGTGTTATAATATTTATTATACTTATTAGTCTTCAATACACACTAAATTTAATTTTAAAGGAACTTAGAGAAATAAAAACTTATTTAAGAAAAAACTCCAAGGACTCAATGTAAAGAAAGGGGAGAAAAGGTTGGAGGGAGGCAAAAGACAAAGGGTTTTATTTAGTAAAGAGGAGATATCAAAAAGGGTAAAGGAATTAGGCGATGAAATAAGTCTTGAATATAAGGGGAAAAATCTAGTAATTATATCTTTATTGAGAGGGAGCTTTATTTTTGCAGCTGATCTCGTAAGGGAAATTTCCATACCGGTAGAAATAGATTTCATAACAATTTCCAGCTATGAGAATGATGAAACTTCTTCAGGAATTGTAGAGATAATTCATGATCTTAGGATGAGTATTGAAGGCAAAGATGTACTTATTGTTGATGATATCTGTGACTCGGGTTATACCTTAAAAAAAGTTATAGAATATTTGAGTGGTAAAAATCCTAATTCTATAAGTGTTTGCGTTATGTTAGACAAACCAAGCAGAAGAAAAATTCAATTAAAACCAAAGTTTATAGGTTATTCTATACCGGATGTTTTTATAGTTGGATATGGATTAAATTATGGAACCCATTATAGGAATATTCCATATATTTTTACTTTTGATTAAAAAGCGCCTACAGTCATTTCTGTAGGTGTATTTGCGATGAATAGGGGGTAACTATGGAAAAACTCGAGAGACCAAATATTTTTGAAATTAATTTATTATATTTGATATTGGGGCTTTTATTATTATTTGGGGGTTACTTTGTTCAGAGTAAAGAAATATATTCCGGAATGTTAATCACAGAATTTATAATTATTTTATTGCCCAATATCTCGTATTTGAAATTTAAGGGTTATTCAATAAAAGATGTATTAAGGTTTAATAAAATCAGTTTGAAACAAATAGCATTTATTATTTTAATTATAGTGTTTGCATATCCTATAGCTGTTTTTTTGAATTTTATAGCAATGACAATATTAGGTAATTTTACTGATGCTTCACCTACGTCAGTTCCCATTCCCACATCAAATGGGGAATTTCTTTTAGGATTATTTGTAATAGCGGCAGCGCCGGGAATTTGTGAAGAAATTATGTTTAGAGGAACCATGATGCTTGGATATGATAAAATGGGATATAAAAAGAGTATAATTATCACATCTATTTTATTTGGTATTTTTCATTTCAATGCGATGAACTTATTAGCACCTATTTTTTTGGGCATGATATTGGGGCTGCTTGTGCATAAGACCAATTCCATATTATCAACAATGTTAGCTCACTTTTTAAACAACGCCATAGCTTTGTCAATAGGATTTTTCTTGACAAAATATATGAACAATTTACAATTTATAAGTATCATACCGGAGATATCTGAGCAAATGGAAATACTTTTATCATTTATATTTTTTGGGAGCCTTGCATTAGTTTCAACTGTTATAATAATATTTTTATTTAAACATATGCCTGAAAGTGAACCAAAAGAATTAATCTATGAATTAGAATTAGATAGGGATATCTTGGAGATTAATAATGGCTTTAACAGTATCAAATATGTGCCTTTATTGATTGTATTTATAATATTTATCTTTATGAATTTCATAATATTGATCTAGAGAATAAATTTGTCGTTAACTCCTAATACTAGTGATATAAATGGTTAAGGAGGTTAAAATGTGGGCGATGATAAAAATTATAAAGTTGAAATAGTGGAAGATAGCTTAAAATATGAAATAGCGGAACAACTGGGCCTTTTAGATAAGATACTTAAAGATGGATGGGCCGGTCTTACGGCCAAGGAATCCGGGAGAATAGGCGGTCTAATGACAGCTAGGAGAAGAGGGAGGAATATACAAAAGAAAAAATATGAATAGTTATAATGAATTTGCAACCATTTATGATGAGCTGATGAATGATTTTGACTATAAAAGATGGGCTGATTATATAGAATCTATATTTGAATTTTATCATAAAAAACCAAATAAAATTTTGGAGATGGCATGTGGAACGGGAAATCTAACGTATCAGTTGGCTAAACGGACGTACAATCTGGTGGCATTTGATCTATCATCTGAAATGTTAACAAAAGCATATGAAAAATTATATAGGTTCAAAAATGTAAAATTATTAAACCAAGACATGACCTCATTTGAATTGAATAAAAAATTTGATAGCATTATATCAATTTGCGATAGCATCAATTATATATTGGATATAAAAGATTTATTTTGCACATTTACAAATGTGTACAACCATTTAGAAGAAGACGGAATATTTATCTTTGATATAAATTCATTTTATAAATTAGAAAAAATAATTGGGAATAATATCTTCATAGAAGATAGAGATGATGTATTTTATACTTGGCAAAATGAATTTAATTGTTATAATAATATATGTAGCTTTTATCTCACATTTTTTATAAATAAGGATGACAGATATTATAGGTTTGACGAAGAGCATGAGGAAAGAGCATATAATGTAGAAGAAATTACAGATATTTTATATAAGATAGGGTTTAAAAAGATAGAGTATTTTGATTGTTTTACTTTCAATAAAATAAATCCAGATACAGAAAGAATTAACTTTATAGCCATAAAATAAAAACTAATTTTAGAATATGAGAAGTTATCAAAGGGAATTATATATAAAAAGAGTGAAGTTTATAAAAAAGTGAAGTTTATATATTCACTGGTTAAATGTAAAATTGGAGGTAAGTAAATGGAAAAAGGAACAGTAAAATGGTTTAATTCAGCAAAGGGTTATGGATTTATATCTTCTGCTTCAGGAGAGGATGTGTTTGTACATTTTTCAGCAATACAGGGAGATGGGTATAAATCATTAGAAGAAGGACAGGAGGTAGAGTTTGAAACAACTCAAGGTGAAAAAGGTCCTCAGGCAATTAATGTAGTTAAAATATAGTCTTTAGATTATGAGTTAAAGCCCCTGACAGGGGCTTTTATTATGTATGAAAGGCGGTAAAACATGGAGGATTATTTAATTCGAGGTATGGATAAATCGGGGAGACTAAGGGTATTTGCGGCATCTACTACACATTTAGTTGAACATGCAAGATCTATACACAACACTTCCCCAACAGCAACAGCAGCACTGGGTAGATCACTAACGGCAGGAGCAATAATGGGTTCAATGATGAAAAATGATAGTGATATTTTAACACTTAAGATATCAGGGGGTGGGCCTATTGGTAATATTATTATTGTTGCAGATAATAAGGGCAACGTAAAGGGCTTAGCAGACAATCCGTTTGCAGATGTTCCGAGTAGAAGCGATGGAAAATTGGATGTGGGAAGACTTGTTGGTAAAAATGGAGTTGTTACGACAATTATGGACTTAGGTTTAAAAGACCCCTATGTTGGACAGAGCAATTTAGTATCAGGGGAAATTGGAGAGGACATAGCCAATCTTTATTTAGTTTCAGAGCAGCAACCTTCTGCTGTAGCCTTGGGAGTATTAGTAGATAAAGATATATCCTGCAGAGCAGCAGGGGGATATTTTATTCAATTGCTTCCGGGTATTGATGATGAAGATATAGACAGAATTGAAGAAAGAATAAAGGTTTCTCCTTCTGTCTCTGCAATGATAGATAAAGGACTTACACCGGAAGATATAGTCAAAGAATTGTTAGGCGATTTTGATATTGATATATTGAGTACAATGGGTTTGAATTATAAATGCAATTGCTCGAGAGACAAGATAAGAAAAGTTTTAATAAGTTTAGGCAAGAAAGAGGTAGAAGATATGCTTAAAGAGGATGGGAAGGCTGAAGTAGTCTGCCATTTTTGCAATACTAAATATCAGTTTAATAAGGAAGATTTAGCTAAAATTCTAGTTGACATATGATTTTTAATATTGTATACTATCTATTGTGGCTAAGCACGGGAATTACAACAGGTCTAGCAACCGCCTGAGTTGTGTTGGAAATATAAGCCCAGATAGCTCAGTCGGTATGGCCAGAGAATCCAAATTTTCAATTTGGAGTGAATCGGCTAGTCCGCAGCTGATAGGTTGAACAAAGCGGTTAACATCTAGCACTGAGTTGTGTTGGAGATAGAAGCCCAGATAGCTCAGTCGGTAGAGCAGTAGACTGAAAATCTACGTGTCGCTGGTTCGATTCCGGCTCTGGGCACCATTTATACAATTTGGCAAATCACGATGCACAATGCACAATTAGCGTTTGTCATTCCGACTTTGACGGAGGGATTTCTGGGTTTAGACCCTTGAGATAGACCTTAGTAATTGTGAATTATGAACTGCGAACTGTGAATTGAATATGCGGAAGTGGCTCAGTGGTAGAGCATCGCCTTGCCAAGGCGAGGGTCGCGAGTTCGAATCTCGTCTTCCGCTTAAGGTATGGCGCCATAGCCAAGTGGCAAGGCAGAGGTCTGCAAAACCTTTATCCCCGGTTCAAATCCGGGTGGCGCCTCCAATAAAATCAACGGGTTCAGGACTTACATAAAAACTTAAAATCTCAAATCTGTCCTAAATCTGTCCATCATAAAAAAGAAAATCTCCCTGGCTAGAGGGAGATAATGAAATAAAAAGATTATTTGCTAGAATCTATTGCCTTATCGAAAATTTGGGCAGTAGATTTTTTTATTTCTTCTGTGACATGGATGTAAATATCATCTGTGGTAGATACCCTTGAATGTCTAAGCCTTTTAGATATCTCTTGACTGTCAGCTCCAGCAGAGTAGAGAATAGTAGCATGGGAGTGCCTTAGCCCATGGAAGGTAATCCTGTCGATACCTCTTTCCTCCGCAAATTTCTTAGCAAATTTAGTGAATGTCCTTGATATATATGTCGGTCTTAAAGGCCTACCATCGTCCCAACAACAAATGTATTCTAAATCAACACCGTTCTTTAGCTTATGTTTCTTTTGTTCTTTCAGGACAGATTTGAGGACAAATGTTAATTCCTTAGTTAAGGCAACCTTAGCTTCACTTGCGGGTGTTTTAGTGTCTTCTAGTACTAAACCCTCACCTTTCTTTTCTACCATGTTGTGGTTGACTGTTAGGTATCCTTTTTTCAAATTAATATCATACTTTCCTCTAAGAGCACTAATTTCTCCCTCTCTAAGTCCGGTGTGATATGCTATAAATACGGGAAGATATATTGTTTCATCTTTAATATATTCAAGGAATTCATTAATTGTTTTAACATCCCAGAACTTAATTTTTCTTTTATCATCAGCTGGTGGGCTTGCTAGAGTTACCACATTTTTAGAAACAAGTTCCCATTTAACAGCCTGATCCATTGCCAATTTAAACATTTTATGAGTTTTGAGAATTGTCCCATCCATATATCTTCTTTTAGTAGTTTTATTTTTTAATGTGATCATTTCCTTAGACATCTTATTATAGAATTCATCTACCATTTTAGTTTTCAATTTATTTACCCTAACTTGTCCCAGGTGAGCTTTTATACAATCAATGAATACATTGTATCGCCTTTCTGTATTATATGCTTTCTTGCCTTTAATAAAGGTCTCAAACCAATCGTCTAAAAATGTACTTAATGCCATATCACCTTTAGGAGTTAATTCTCCATTTTCATATTGCTCTTGAATCTTTACTTCCCATGTTTTAGCTTTTTTTAAGTTTTCTCTATTTTGTGGCTTAAATGTTTTAGTTTTTCTTACTTTTTTACCGGTTATTTCATCTACCCCTAAAAAAACTTCTACATAATAACCACCTTCAACTTCTCTTATTGCCAATTTTATTTCACCTCCTTCTACTTTATTTTAACTGCTATTGTTAACGTTAAGCTCACGTAAGGTTATACCATTAACCTTAGCTTGTCCTCTGCAGTGTTACCAGCACTATGGGGGATTTTTTAAGTGCTTTCGCTTTTGATGCTATATTAATATTGTTATTTTTACTATAGGATCTCTCTTATCAACAATTAAATCTCCATATGCGTCTATACACTTAGAGTTTCCACCATGAATATCAGCTTTAATTTCTTTACTCTTAATTAGCTCCTTATAATATTGTTCATTTAATGGTCTAGGAACATACCCTATTTTATAATCACCAAGATAGATCTCTATAGCATTTTTATCATGTTTGTTTCTAGGTTCAGGGGTTAATCTTATATCTTTAATATTACTCATCCATGAATACTGATACAAAGGTTTACTAGAATATTTTGCATCAATCCACTGATCTCTAGCATACTCTTTTTGCCATTTAGATATATTGTCTATGTATTCACCCCAAGAGCTAACTTCAAATTCAATAGGAATTAACTTTTTAATATTTCGTTTATTAATACCATCCTTTAACTTATTTAGAAATTCCATTAGATCCCTCCTCTCGTTTGATTTCATTAAGCCAATACAAATCCTCACTTAAATTTCTATATCTCACATTGACCATTTCTTTACTTACACCTAAAAATTTAGCAATATTATGTATGCTTTGTCCTTTTAGATTTTCTGCCCATTCAATAGGGAATAGGATGTTTTGAGCGAAAGTATCGGCTTGATATTCCCATATTCCTTTATTTTTATTGTTAGTCAATATCTTAGTAGGTACATAAAGATGGTGAAATAAGACGATATGTCCTATCTCATGTGAAATTGTAAACCGTTGTCTTGCCCTAGGCTTGTCCTTATTATAGAAAATAGAAAATCTGCTATGCTCATAAAAGGTATATCCATCTTTAGATATTAGCATTAATTCCTTATCAGCTTCTCCGAAAGGAATTAGATTCCAATCTTTAGATTTACAGAATGTATCCATGTCCATATATAAAAAATCTGGATTATCCGATATAAAACTATGTATCTTTCTGTATAGTGTATATTTTGACATCCATTCTTCCATTCCCAAATCCCCTTTCAACCAAGACGTACCTTTATGATAGAACATATGTTTAAAATAGTCAATGATTTAAGCGAATTTTTATTCTTTATTCTTTCTCTCAAATTCTTTTATCATGGACCTAATTAAATCTAATTGAACATCCGTAAGGTCGTTTGCTTCTCTCGCTAAAATTTTTGCTTTTTCATTCTCTCCACTTTCCTCTCCTAATAGCAAATATTCCATAGAAGTACCTAAAACATCAGCAACCCTTTGAAGTTTATCTGCAGTTGGTGTGGATTTATTCCATCTTGCTGCTACACCGTTACCTATATCAGCTTTTCTTTCTACTTCTGCTACAGTCATGTCTTGTTTTGCTGCCAACAATTTTATGCGGTCTAATATTCCTTCGTTTTTCACTTATTTACACACCTTTCAAGGGTGCTAAAAATATACTAAATAAAATGTAAAATAACCAGTTGACAAATAGCGTTAATTACATTATACTTAAAGTAAGCTAATTGGTAAGCATAAATTCAGCACCAAATAAATTTTATTAAATTTAAAAATATAGTATAAAGATGCTGGGGAGCAATTTTTTATACCGTGTTATTTTTATGCTTATATCTTAGCATAAATTACACCATTAGTCAACAATTAGCTATGTTAATTTTACATTCAACAAGAAAGAAGGTGAAATAAATGACATTTAACAAATTAACCTTTGAAGAACAAGCAATTATCTCAATGAAAAGAAAAAATATGACGTTGGGGGACGTTGCTAAAAAGCTAAATATTTCAATTCCATACGTATCAGACATAATCAAAGGTAATAGAAAAGCTGAAAAGTACAGAAGTAAGATAGTTGAACTGTTAGAGATAAAGGAGTAGGAGGTGAGAAGAGTGGATAAGAAGATTGAAGATATGACATTAACAGAAATACTCCGCCAACAGCTGGAACTATTAGCGGAGCGTTCGCAAGATTGCTTAAATGAAGAATTACCTTCATTAACAAAAGCTATGCTGGAAATCTATCATGTAATCGTTTAGTATCTGATTTCACTTTTTTGGGTAGGGTTACTAAATCTAGTTCGGATTTTAAGGTAGGCTTCATTGTATTTATCAACGATTTCTTCAGGTGTCGCATTTGATAAATCTTGATTCTGTAAATATAGCATAGTCAATGCAGAAATTTTATTTGATGGAAATGTAGATAAGCTAACATTGTCAGACATGTATATTCTCCTTTCATAGATACTCAGCTACTGTAATAGCCTGTACTCTAATTATAGGAGGATATTGGAAGAAATACAACAACCACAAGAAGCGAGGTGAGATAAGTGGAATTAGAAAAAAGAATAGAAGAGTTAGAGAAAAGAGTAGCTGCTCTAGAGGTGCAAGCTCAAGAACAGCCGAAATTAAATCAAACAATACTAATCAATGGACCCGATTGTAACCCCAATGATGTGGTCAAAAAATACCGTCAAATGCGCAATATTTGTGGTAGAGCCGTTGTTGTGTAATACTTTTGCATTTTGTAGAAGAATATATCCATCATTCCCAGGCAGTGATCCTTCTATTGATGATTTCTCTTTGAAATTTTTGACAACTGTATTAATTAGGGCAGGAATTACTTCTGTCAGCTCACCATTTTCATCAGTCTTAATATTGGCTACTTTACCAATAATAGTACCTGCAGCAGTTAACAATACGATTGAACTGTCTTTAAGTTCTTCTAAATTTGTGCTTAAAGCAAAGTTCATTATTATTTCTTTTTTTAACGTAGGTTCCATAAAAATTCACCCCCCCCTTCTTAGGTAAATTTTACCACATAGGGAGAACAAAACAAAGGAGGGTTAGAAAATGTTAACTGCCCAAGACAAAGAAGATTTAATAAAAATATTACAAAGAGATAATGAAAGGCTTGAAAGACTCTTGAAATATCAAGTAGAAACAATTGGGAATCAGGCAACAGCTTATTCAATAATTTATATAAACGCAAATTTAAATAAAAATAATAAGCTACTAAGAAAATTAATAGCTACAAACGAGTAGGATGTGAGATTATATGAAACCAATAATTTATACCACAAAAGACTTAGCTACTATTTTAGGCGTATCAGATGAAACGGTTCGGCGAGAAATTAAGAGGGGAAGGCTCAAATGTTTCTACGTAGGGGACCAAGCTAGGTTTACACAGGTACACATAGAGGATTATATGAATGTAAAAGACTTTGGAATGACTACTAGGGAGATAGAACTAGAAAAAGAGAAAAAGCAACTTCTTGAAGTCATTGCAGAGAAAGATAGGACCATTAAAGAAATAAAAAATTTTATATTAAAGGAGGTCTAAACAATGACAAATGAACAGGCTATAGAATATCTTTCAGAAAGCACAGTAGAACATAAAATAGACGATTCATTTGCAGAAATGCACAACGAAGCTATTAGCTTAGCAATACAAGCGTTAGAAAAACAGAAAGTAGCTAGAGATTATTTAGAACAACTAAGAAATAGAAATGAACATTTGGCGTTAAAAATAGTTGTGGAAAGTGTATTAGAGGATATTTTAATCGAAGGTGATAACAATGCTATTTAAGATCACATCACTAATCATCTTAACTATTCTTACATTAAGACAAGCTATTATTTCAACTTCAAGAAGTACAAGCTCTAACGATAACAAAATGGCTTTGATATTATTTCCGACTCTGACAATGTGGCTCATGGTCCTGGGGGTGATATAGGTGGCTAAAAACAAATTTGAAGCATATAAAAATGTAGGACTATCACAGAAAGCAGAAAGAAACTTCAATATTCTAAGGGGCGTTGTGATGGGTTCGTTGTTAGAAAATAGTGATAAAAAAGAACTATGTGAATTCCTTAATGACTGTGAGGAATACTTTGCGGGGGAGGATTTGGAAGATGAGGATGACCTATAAACAAATTAAAAATCTCATTAAAGGCAAGACACTCAAGGAATACATTATTTCTAATATGATTTATGCGGGGACTAAAACATTGATTTAAGGAGGCGAAGTAAACGTGGAAGGTACAGTAACTATCAGCCTTAAGGATTATGAAAAATTAAAAGGAGAAGCTGAGAAAAGCGACCATTATCTTGAATTGGCTGCAAGAAACGTTGAATTGTTAGAAAAGATTGCAGAGTTTCTTCACGGTGAAAAAATAGCAGAAGGTTTAGGTAAAGAAATAGATAAGGAATTAGAAAAATGGTACGGATATACGGATAAGGGAGGGTTGTAAAATGTGTAAGGAATGTAAATGGTTTCAAAAATACAATGGGTATGCTGGGTATTGCTCAGTATGGGAACTTGACATGAAAAGCAATGAAGAGTGTGAAGATTTTGAGGAGGCTGATTAAATGAAATGTTTTGCAGATACA
Organism: Paratissierella segnis; assembly: GCF_014385195.1. GTDB lineage: Bacteria > Bacillota > Clostridia > Tissierellales > Tissierellaceae > Paratissierella > Paratissierella segnis. The sequence goes on along the minus strand of NZ_JACRTG010000034.1, from coordinate 54,501 downwards.
GAGAAGGGTTGTTCAGCATTAACTAAGAAGCAATGTGATGATTGCTCATTTTTTAAGACTCAAGAACAAGTCAATCAAGAAAACAAACTAATTCAAGAAAGATTGATTCAAATTGGGAGAGTGAAAGGGGATGAATGACAAGGTATTTAAAGAAGCTGCTAGGCTAATCAAAGAAAATCCTAATTTGAAATGTTACGAGGCTATGATTGAAGCAAAGAAAATTCTAAAAGAAAAGGCTAAGGAGGATTCAAAATGAAACGAACTTGTAGCTGTGGAGAAATTCCTGGGAAGAAGACAATTTTACAAAATTATGTTGATGTAGGAATAACTACAGAGTTTCAAGACAATGGAGTTTTTAAGAATAACAAAGCATTAATTTTAGAAAATAACTATTGCCCACAATGCGGAAAAGAGTATGAAAAAGCCCCTATCGCCGACCAAGCAAATTAGGGACTAAGAAAATAATACTATTTCCTCTATTGTAGCACAGTAGGGGAATCGAAACAAGGAGGAAAACACAATGGAATATGTAAGTAAATCAGATATGGAAATAACAATAAAATATTTAATTGAAGAAAAGTCACAACTTGAAAGAGACATTAGAACAGGTGAAGAAGCTAAAAAGGCAATTGTATATACTAAGGAAAAACTAGAAAAAGTAATGTCTCAATATTTAGAGGGTTAATATGAATTGTCCAAATTGTAAAAGAGAAGTTGTATCAAAGAAAAATGCAATATTCAAATGCGTATGTGGAAGGACCTTAATTATAGTAGAGATAAATAAAATAAAGCAAATTGTTGATGTTACTAAGGAGGATAAATAGATGAATGCAATATTAGAAATGGAATTAGAAGATTTGGAAGAAGTAGTTGTTGATGAAGAAAATAAAGAAGAAGCTAAGGAAAGGTTTAAAATCAAGGATTTAGATGGAGCTAATTGGGCTCTTAGGAAGTTGAAGGCTATAGCTTCTAAGAAAAGAGAAATAGAGACATTAGCAGATAAAGAAGTAGAACCATATAAATTAGAAATAGAAAAAATTTTAGAATGGAGAGATAACGAATTAGCATCATATGATAAGTCTATTGATTTCTTTTATTTCCTCTTAGAAGAGTATTATAGAGAACAAAGAAAGTTAGATCCTAAATTCAAAATATCTACTCCATACGGAAAAGTATCATCTAGGAAGCAACAACCTAAGTGGAATTATGATGAGGACAAGCTTGTTGGGTGGCTTAAAGCCAATGATGATAAGTTTGTAAAGGTACAGTACTCACCTATGAAAGCAGAATTGAAGAAAGCATATATAGTTGCAGGTAATAGTGTAGTTACTGAAGATGGTGAAGTAGTTGATGGCATAGTAATAGAAGAGCAGCCAGATTCGATAAATATTAAGGTGGAGGCGTAGAAATGCCTAGAGGATTTAAAAAATATGATTTTGTGAAGGTTGTCATGCTCGCGGATGCAAAAGAGCAAGCAAGGCTAATAGAAGCTGAGGGCATGATAGCAGATGTAACAGAAAGTGAATATCCATATGAAGTATTTTTCTTTGATAGAAATTTTCAAAGATTCAGCCTTGAAAATGGAATATACTGCTGGAAAGATTATCAATTGGAGGCGATATAGGTGAACGATGAAAATATGATGATGAGTCTAATAGATAGTATTGACGTTAGTTCCATGATAGGCACATTAAACAAAATTTCTCAAGTTCAAGCAGTAGTGCAAAGTCAATTAAAGCCGGGACATGACCATGATGTCATTCCCGGTACAAATAAACCTACATTACTTAAACCCGGAGCTGAGAAAATACTAATGATGTTTGGGTTAACTTCTGAATATGAAATCATTGATAGAATTGAAGATTATGACAAAGGTATATTTGCTTACACTATAAGATGCGTTCTATCAAAAAACGGTCAAAAGATAACTGAAGGTGTAGGGTCATGTAATAGTAAAGAAAACAAGTATAGATGGAGATGGGTGAAAGAATCTGATCTACCAGTAGGTATTGATATAAATTCACTCAAACAGAGAACGAATAAATGGGGTAAGACAGAATATCAAGTTGAGAATGATGAGATATATAGCCAAGCAAATACAATACTGAAGATGGCTAAGAAAAGAGCGCAAATTGATGCAACATTAACTGTTGCCAGTTTATCGGAAGTATTCACACAAGATATTGAGGATATGAAGGAACTCTTCCAACAAGAGAACATTGAGACTATGACTGATGTTGAAAGTAAGAATATCAAGCTTACTTTTGGTAAACACAAAGGGAAAACTATTGGTGAAGTATACGATGAAGCACCTGATTATATTGAGTGGTTAGTACAAAATACTAAAGATGAAGTAATTAGAAAGGCTTGTAAAATGGTATTAACTCCACCTAAAGGTAATAAGGGGACACAATATAAGAGTAATAAAGACACTTCAGATGTTGATCCTGAAACTGGTGAGATATATAATATACCGCTACCATGGGATGATAATGGCGATGAAGATACACAGTTTTAAATTAGGGGGATTATTCCCCCTTCAATCACTAAATAAGGGTGATAACTAGATGAACTATATAAAAGAACTTAATGCGTTTTATGATTGGCTCGAAACAAATTCATTGTCTACATCTGCAATTGCTTTATGGCATGCTTTGATGCACATAAACAATAAGGCTGGATGGGCAGAAGAATTTGGGGTAGCTGCATCTGTATTATGTATTAAGACAGGATTAGCTGATAGAACAATTAGAAGTGCTAGAAATGAACTGAAGCAAAAAGGAAGAATTGAATGGAATACTAGGAGAGGAAATCAATCGGCAATATATAAAATGATACCCTTGATAGATAATTTGCCGGCAATAAGTGCCGGTAATAAGTGCCAACAGGATGATAACAATCCATTGTCGGTAATAAATGCCGACAAATATGCCGGCAACCATGCCGACAAGTGTACCGACAGTAGTGCCGGCAACCATGCCACATTAAATAAACTAAACAAAACTAAACGAAACGATATTTATAGTACTAGTACCGGATCTGAAGATGAGAGATTTGTTTCTGATAAAGAATTTTCTGAACTGGCAAAACTATATCAGCAAGTAATAGGACAGCCTAATGCATTTACAGCTCAATGGATTAGTGATGTTAAAGCTGCCTATGGCTTTGAGTGGGTTAAAAATGCAATGCTTGAAGCTGAAAGCAGAGGGAAACGATCTAAAAAATACACTGAAGGCATTCTTGAAAATTGGAAATCAAATGGAGGTATGAAATTGTCATCCGATAAAGCAGATATAAATAAAAAAAGAACAAAGTTTCATAACTTTGAGCAGAGGTCGGATAATTATACCAATGACCAGCTAGAAGAAATTATGGAAAAAAAGAGACAGGCTGCCATGGAACGAATGAAAGGGGAGAAGTCTATATGACACTGACTAAAGAAGAACAGAAGAGGATAACCACAGCAGTAGATGAAGCTGCTAGGCTGCTAAAAGATAATCCAACATGGACATATAAGCAAGCTATTGCTAAAGCTAAGGAGATTACTGAAAAGAAGGTGGTTTAATGAAACTTAAAAATATAAGTAATATCAAATGGATAGGTGGTAAACACGGTAAAGAGGAAAGATATATAGAACTTATGTCAGAACATAAGATATTTGTGGATTGCTTCTTTGGAAGTGGAGCGGTACCGTTTTATAAAGAGGTAATTAACCCAGCAAAACTAACAATAGTTAATGATATAAATGATAAGCTTATGAATTACATGTTAGTATTAAAAGACAATCCGGAAAGGTTGTATAGAGAATGTTCAGCACTTCCATTCTCAGAAAAGTTGTATGAAATATACAAATGGGAACCTTGGCCAGAAGATGAAATTGAGTCTGCAGTTAGATTTTATTATATGATGCGTGTGTGTTTTGCAGGTGGGGGACATAAGTATAGAAATGGAATAGGTCTTAGTAAATCAGTTAATAAAGCTAAGCAGCTAGTAGGTGCAACTGAGTTAATACCTAAAATGGCTGAGCTGATAAGGAACTGGACTATTCTTTGTAGAGATTTTGAAGATGTAATAGATTTTTATGACACTAAAGATACATTATTCTTTCTAGACCCTCCATATCATGAACGTGAAGATTTATATGCAGGAGGATTTAAAGAAGAGGATCATAAAAGATTAAAGAAAAAGCTAGACAGTATTCAAGGCAAAGCAATGGTCTGTTACTATCCAAGTGATTTAATTGATGATTTATATCATGATTGGTACAGGACTGAATATAGTACGGCCAGCCAAATTAGAGTTAGAAAAGATGGGGATAAACAACCAATGCGTACAGAATTAATACTAATGAACTATAGACCTAATATACAAATTGATTTTTTAAAAAAGGAGTTGATAATTTGAGTTACCACAAAGGAGATGCATTTGAAGAAATAATTAATATATCAAATAAAACTTATAAAAGAAAAGGAATTGCATTAGTACAGAAAATAGCTACTCCGATGAAACCAATTCGAAGAGGAAAACAAATAGTATCAGCTTATTATGAAGAAAAAAGCACATTAGATTATATAGGGCTATATAACGGAACACCTATAGCATTTGATGCAAAAGAGACTAAAGAAGAAAATAGGTTTCCTCTTAGTAATGTAGCTGACCATCAAATAGACTTCATGGGTGAATGGGATAAATACGGTGGAATAACATTTCTATTAGTGAATTTTGTAAAATTAGATAAAACATTTAGATTAGAATGGGAAATTTTAAACAAATACTGGGAGCAATACAAAAACAATAAAGGGAAAAGAGGCTTTGGAAGCATACCTATAGGTGAGTTTGAAAATAGCTGTAAAAGACTTAAATCAAAAGATGGAATAATGTTAGATTACCTGGAGGGGATAAAGTGAAAAATATAAGAATTACAGATGATAGCACAGGAGAAATAATTCTTGAAAAAGAGTTTTCAGGTGGATATCACTTTATATATACAAACTTAGATGACAGCGGAAAATTACACCAAATAAGAGAATTAGATAATGCTAAATTCGGTGATAGGCACTGGATCAAGAACTGGGTTTATAGACCTATAGCTGAAAAACTGGTAAAGAGATTTGAAGAGTTGGAACATATAAGGCCTCGTCTTATTCTTTTCTTAGAAGATATGGAATGGGAAGAACCAAAAAGCGATAAACCTAAAAAGCATTGGATTGCAAGAATAAGTAAATCTAATAAACAGTTTGCAGAAATAAGTGGTTATAAATACATTTTAGAGACTAGAAATTATTACATTGGAGAAATGCAAAGAGAGCAGATTATTGCATTACTTTATCATGAATTAAGACATATAGACCAATTTGGTGATCTGCAACCTCATGATACGGAAGATTGGAGCAATATGCTTGCTACATTGGGAACTGACTGGGCAACCACACAATCAAAAATACAAAATATTTTAGAAGATGATGTCATATGGAGAGAATTAGAACCACTAGCAAAACAGCTAAATGTGTTTAATTTCGAAGATTACAATAGGTCAAGTGATAAGGATAGGAAGGCACTATGATTATTATTGATAGAGACAGAAACTTATTAGCATATATGGGGAAAAAGAAGAGATTAATAAGGATTCTATCTATGACCGATGCTGGAGCTGTAGCTCAATATGAGTTAGCTGATGATCCAGGCAATATTTATATGCCATTGATAGAGAACGGTAGGAATGTAGAGACGTTTGAAATTATTGGGGAGAAGTTAACATTGATTTAGGAGGAGCTGAATGTGGACAAGGTGTTGGAGTTATGTTTAAGAAGTATCATTAGACATATTAGTGGAGACATGGAGTTATCAAAAGAATACCAAGAACTAGCCTTAGAAATTGATTTTGATACTAAGTGTATATGCAGAATTGAGGACCATATATCTAAAAACACAAAAAGAAATCTATATGAGATGGTGAGTTAAAGAAATATAAAAGACAGCATGGCAGTGTTTATAACTTCTTAAATGCTTACAGGAAAGTTGAAAGAATAGACAGGATACACCTACAACTTGGTTGGCTTAATGTGAATGAGTTAAAAACAGAGGCTGACTATATAGTATTAGATCATTGTGTAGTTCATATAGGAGAGCTAGAAAGTTATAGCTGGAAAGAAGATAAATATGAACCAGAAGATAGGAATGATCATACAATTAATGCTTCACAATATGGTTGGATACCGTTTAAAACTAAGATAGGAGTAGGAGGTTAAATTATGGAGAAAAGACTAGAACTTATAGATACGGAAGATGAATTTTATATAAAGATAGACGGTAAAGAAATACCTAATATTACAGAGTATTCTATTACCGCCAGGGCAGATAGTGGATTTATTGATTTAGATATAAAGTTTTCAATTCCTAATAATCAGAGAATTATTGTTAAATCAAAAAATCTCAAAATATTATAATCCTATTTGTGATTTTATCATGCTAGAGATTACTTGAGAAGCTACATTAATGAAAAAATGAAAGGATTGAATGATATGAGTGAAAATATAAAAGCAGCAGCAAAAGAAAAAGAAATATATAAAAGAGCTTTAGATAAATGGGGAACTGAACTTCAAATAGTCATGGTATTTGAGGAAGTGGCAGAGTTGCAAAAGGAACTTTCAAAGTGTCTCAGAGGCAAAGATAATAGATTAGAAATAGCTGAAGAAATAGCTGATGTTGAAATTATGTTGGCTCAAATGAAGATTTTATTTGGTATTCATGAAGCAGTAGAAAGACATAAGGAATATAAAATAAAAAGATTAGAGGAAAGATTAAATCTTTAGGAGGCAGCCATGGAGAACAAGAGGGACAAAATAGAAAAGCTAATAAATAATAAAATAGCTAGTACATTAGATAAACTTGAAAATGTTGAATGCCTAGACTATTTTGATATAGAGATCAAGGTCCATCAATATAATGTAGATGTTAGATGCACTATAAAAGATAAGGGGAGAGCGTATTAAACATAATGTAATTTATGTGAATTAAGAAAGGAGAATTTTAGATGATACTTAAAATTAACATAAACGATGAAGTAAAGGTTAAATTGACTGACTTTGGCATACAAATATTAAAAGAAAGACATGACCAACTAAATAAAAAGATTAAAGAATCTGGAGGGAAAGGTATAGAGTTTGTTTTAAGAATAGATAAGGATGGATATTATAAAACTCAACTTTACAATCTAATGAATACCTTTGGAGAATATATGACGGTAGGGAGCGAAGGTTTGCCGTTTGAAATAGAAATTGAGATTGAAGGAGGAAATTAAGTGGAATACCTAATCACTCAATATGAAATGTTTGGAAAATTAAACAAAGTAAAATTGTTAAAAGGAGAATTTGAAGTTATCGGGGATAAAGATATTATAGAGTTTGCCCATAGGCGTAGGCCTCATCTAATTAATTATGATGGGGAAAGAGCATATACAAAACTCCCTGAAGCTTTAGCAGAATATATGTATAATATTAAAGGTAGCTATAAGAAGTACAGACTTATATTTATTCCAGTTAACTGAACATATCAAGTATTATACGGCGTATAAAGGAGGGACATGATGCAGTTAAAAAAGGAAATTGAAGCATGCATTAAAAAGACATCTGAGAAAACAGCTATTGAGGTTATAGAACAATTTAAAAAACAAAGGCTTATAAAAAGTAATTTAAGTTTCTATAAAAAGACAGAGATAATACTTTATAATTATGAAAAACTAAAGCTAGCCGCAAAGCAGAAAGACGAGGACATAAAATACATTGAGGAAAATGGATTACCATCAAAGTCTAAATCTATTGTATTTTTTAGTATAACATCGGGGAATGTGACAGCAGGAGATAGATATGTTGAACTAATTGAAAAATACAGAGTTGAAAAAGCGGAAACCCTAAGAGATATAGCAAGAATAGATAATGCCTTAGATAAAGTAAGAGAGGATAAATACTTTAAGATAATTGAATTAAAGTATTTAGAGCAGAAGGCAAAAACAGATGAAGAATTAGCTGAAATATTAGAGAAAGACCAATCAACTATTACTAGAAACAGGAATAGACTTATAAATGAGTTGAAAACTATATTGTTCCCTGAAAGCATAAAGGAACTTTGGTAATAAATGCATAATTCGTGCATAATTCGTGCCATTGCATGTACTAAAATCTTATAGTAATATGATATTATCAATAAAAGTATATTAAAAGCAGCCAAAGGATTATGAGTTTATACTTGTACTTTCCTTGGTTGCTTTTGTATTTGGCATAATTTGTAATTTCAAGGTTGAAGATATTTCTCCTTTATTGTAGAATTAATATATCAAAGGGGGAGATAATATTGAAAAAAGGAATTGTGTTATTGTTGGTATTATCGTTACTTTTTACAAGTGTAGGATGTAGCAAGGATAATACAAATAACGAAGTAGAAAGCCAAGGTAAAAACGAAGTAGAAAACCAGAGTAAGGGTGATTCTATTGAGGTCGATAAAAAGCTTACAAACGTAGAGGTAACAATACCAGCTTCTTTTTTTGAGCTAGATGGCGAAGAAGAGCTAGACATTGAACAAATTACGAAAGATGCAAAAGAAGAAGGAGTAAAAGAAGTTAAGTTAAACGATGATGGGTCCGTGACTTATACAATGTCTAAAGATACTCACAAAAAATTATTAGATGATATGAAAAATGCTATGCTTGATTCTTTTGATGAATTGATAAATGATGAAGATATTTCTTCTATCAAAGATATAAAGTCAAATAAGACCTATTCAGAATTTGATATAGTTGTAAACAAGGATGAGTTTGAAAATAGTTTTGATGGATTTGCAGTACTAGGAATAGTATTTCAATCAATGTTTTATCAATTATTTGAAGGTGTTGAACCAGATAATAATAAAGTAATAGTGAATTTTAAAGATGCGGATACAGAGGAAATCTTTAATTCAATTACTTACCCAGATGCATTTAATCAATAAAATAATATATTCTAAAGAGAACCTAAGCCGAAGGTTCTTTTTTTTATCCAAATGAGGTGAGGCTATTGGCGATACGATTAGACAAGCAAGGTGGACACCGTGGAGCTTATGAAAAAAATAAAAAGATTATATTTAAAACACAGAACACTTGTGGTATATGTGGTAGGGCAGTAGACTTTAGTATAAAGACTCCAGATCCATTAAGTGCTGTCATTGATCATATCATCCCTGTTTCAAAAGGTGGACATCCATCTGACATAGAGAACCTGCAGCTAGCGCATTGGACTTGCAATAGACAGAAGTCAGATAAGTTATTTATATCACCACAAGAAGAACCTAAAGTGTTGGGAAATAGAAATCTTCCACAGACGATTAATTGGGTAGAGTATAAGGGCTAAGGGAATGAGGCATAGATATATACTTAATCAAAACAAAACAATTCTAGAGGAAGATATAGGGGGGTATGACCCTCCCAATGGGTGCAAGCGACCTTCATGTCGTTTATTGTACATTTTTTCTCACGGAATAGAAAGGAGGACTTATGAAAGGCATAGAATATTTAAGAAAAAAGCTAAATAAACACATTGATAGAGTGAATTTAAGGTACAAGCAATATGATATGAAATACCAAGATGCAGATGTCGGCATCACTATTCCACCTGAACTAAGGATAAGGTATAAAGCAGTATTAGGATGGTGTGCAAAAGCCGTTGATAGTCTTGCAGATAGATTAGTTTTTAGGGAATTTGAAAATGACAACTTTGAAATCAACGAAATATTTAACATGAATAGCCCTGACATATTCTTTGATAGCGCAGTACTTTCTGCATTAATATCATCATGTTGTTTTGTTTACATCTCCAAAGGCGAAGGTGACATCCCACGATTACAAGTTATTGAGGGGTCTAATGCAACAGGAATAATAGATCCCATAACTGGATTACTCAACGAAGGTTATGCAGTTCTTGAAAGGGACGATAAAGGAAATCCAAGTTTAGAAGCTCATTTTGTTAAAGGAAAAACTGATTATTACAAAGACGGAAAATTTAAAAATAGCATAAAAAACAAAGTTGAATATCCGTTACTGGTTCCGATTATTCATAGACCTGATGCAGTAAGACCATTTGGTAGAAGTAGAATAACAAGAGCAGGAATGTATTACCAAAGATATGCAAAAAGAACACTTGAGAGAGCTGATATAACAGCAGAATTTTATTCGTTCCCGCAAAAGTATGTAACTGGTATTAGTCAAGATGCCGAGCCATTGGAAACATGGAAAGCAACAATTTCAAGCATGCTCCAATTTACCAAAGATGAAGAAGGAGAATCCCCGAAGTTAGGACAATTCACCACTCCAAGCATGTCACCGTTTACTGAGCAACTAAAGACAGCAGCTGCAGGATTTGCTGGAGAAACAGGTTTAACACTAGATGATTTAGGTTTTGTTTCAGATAATCCATCGTCAGTAGAAGCTATCAAAGCAAGTCACGAAAATTTAAGGCTTGCAGGTCGAAAAGCTCAAAGAAGTTTAAGTTCTGGATTTCTAAATGTTGGTTATTTAAGCGCTTGTTTGAGAGATGATTATCCATATTTAAGAAGTCAATTTTACTTAACACAAGCAAAATGGGAGCCATTGTTTGAAGCCGATGTAAGTACATTAACATTAGTAGGTGACGGAATACTAAAATTGAATCAAGCTATTCCTGGTTACGCAGATAGTGGAACTATAAGAGATTTAACTGGCATAAAGGGAGCTGGTGAATAATGGATAAAGACATTGTTCCTACACTTTTAGAACTGATTGAAAAAGAATTTGACGAGAGAACATTTAATAGTGAAGTGTTGAAAAAGGCTATCCAAGCATTGAATGATAAAACGGCAACATATAAAAATGCAAATGATTTTGCAATTGAAGTTGGAGAAATATTAGTAGAAGTTTTGGGTAAAAATATAACAGCTGAAGTTCTCCCGGATGGTAAAATGTATTTCAATATAGCGGATAGGATTATTAATTCAACTATGGGTAAGAATCACGAATTGATTTCTGGTTATGCTGCTGATGTTCAAACAGAATTAAATCATAACGCAGGATTGAAGATGAAAGGGCAAAAAGCAGAGCTTAATCAAAGTAGGGTAGATGGAATTATTAATCGGATTTCTAGCGAGGATGATTTTAATGCCATCAAGTGGATTCTGAATGAACCGATTATCAATTTCAGCCAGAGCATCATTGACGAGACTATTCGGACAAATGCAGAATTCCACAGCAAGGCAGGACTGCAGCCAAAAATAATTAGAAGGTCTACAGGGAAATGTTGTGATTGGTGCAATGAAATAGTAGGTACATATAATTACCCTGATGTTCCGAAAGATGTATACCGCAGACATAGATATTGTAGGTGTACAGTAGATTATTATCCAGGGGATGGAAAAAAACAAAATATTTGGACAAAAGAGTGGATAGATCCTAAAAAAGATGCTAAAATAGAGGCAAGGAAGAAGATAGGATTAGATGATATTAAGAAAAATAATAGAGCCGATGATACAAAGCAGTTCAAAGCATATATGGAAATATTAGGTGCTGAAAATATGCCTGTTTCAGTGGCACAGTTTCAAGAGTTGAAATATAATACTCCCGAGAAGTGGGAAAAGCTTCAGGATAATTATTACATCAAGTCAAGATTAAAAGATGGGAGTTATGGAAGTAAAATAAATACAGAAAAACAACTACCACACATGAAATCAACTAGAATAGATGGAAAAAGTTATTTTGAAGATGATGTCAATACCCAGGAGTTGTTCAATAAGTATGCTGGTACTGGCAAAATGGAAAGGGACAGCAAAGGAAAGCGTAAAAATATTGAAGTAATTTATTTAGATTACGATGTAGGGATTGAAGGAAGTACAGGAAATAAAGTAAATGGAATAAAAATTCATCATTCTAAAAATAGAATGCATATTGTACCTGTAAGAAGAAAGGGGTGATATTGTGAATTTGTTTAAATATCTAGGAAAAAATGTGCGAATTACTCTTGAAGATGAAATTATAATCGCCAAAGTTATTGGACACACTTCGGAATTAGATAATGAACCTGATGATGATGGAAATTATGGAGGCGAGTATATTGAAGTAAAAGCTATTAAGCCAACAAAGCACTTTAACATAGGTGGCGAGTTTGCAGTTCATCTTTATGAAATCAAATCAATTGAAGTTGTTGAATAAAAGCACTTACTAAATAAAAATAGTGAGTGCTTTTATTATGCCTAAATTTAAGGGGTGAGAAATTGAATATACCAGACAAAATAATCATAAGTGGGATGGAGTACAAGGTCAAATTAGAGGAAAAGCCTTTATTTTGCGATAATCAAAGAGCATATGCTCATATTGATTATAATAATAAAGAAATATCAATAGATAGAGGATTACAAGACACTCAAGGACAACAACAATCATTGCTTCATGAAATATTACATGGAATTGTTTATGATAGAGAATTAGATTTTAAGAATGATGGAGAAGAAACGATAGTAGATCAAATCTCGAAAGGATTATATCAATTAATTAAAGATAATCCTGATATGTTCAAATAGGGGGTGAAGCAAGTGGCTAAATATAGAAAGAAACCGGTTGCAATTGAAGCAGTACAATTTGATGGAACAGATGAAAGTGTAGATTGGCTATTACTGCAATTGATAAGTGGAGAAATAGGCAGAAGCACTAATAGGTTGCACATAAAAACGCTTGAGGGAGTTATGACTGCCAATGTTGGGGATTACATCATTAAAGGTGTGAATGGAGAATTTTATCCTTGCAAGCCTGATATATTTGAAATGACATATGAAATAGTAGAATAATTAGGAGGTGATCCAAATATCTTCCAGCGACAGGGTTATCATGCAAAACGATTGAAGGAGGATAATAGATGGCTAAAGCAAGAATTGGTAATCAAAATCCTACTCAATCGGTAATTTTACCATATAAGAAAAGTCTATATCAAAATGCGATTGATACTTATGAGCTATCGAAAAGAACTGCTCAAGAATGGCAAATAAATTTGACAAAACATATTTACGCGGTCAACTCAGATGGTTTATGGACACACACAAAGTTTGGCTACTCTCTCCCTAGACGTAATGGTAAAAACGAGGTTGTAGTAATAAGGGAAATGGAAGGTCTACAAAGAGGAGAACAAATACTTCATACAGCTCACAGAACCACCACTTCTCACACAGCTTGGGAAAGACTATGTAGATTACTAGACAAAGCAGGGATTGAATACAATTCTTTAAAGGCAACGGGAAGGGAAAGAGTAGAATTGCTTGAAACCGGTGGGAGGGTAGAGTTTCGGACCAGGACAACATTAGGAGGTCTAGGTGAAGGATTTGATTTGCTTGTCATAGATGAGGCGCAAGAATACACCACAGACCAAGAATCTGCTTTAAAATACACCGTTACTGACAGTAAAAATCCTCAGACAATAATGTGTGGTACTCCACCAACTCCATTGTCATCGGGTACTGTGTTCGTCAATTTCAGAAACAACACCTTGAGTGGCAAAGTAGAAAATGCTGGATGGGCTGAATGGGGAATCGAGGATGAGGTAAAAGACATTAGAGATAGAGAGTTATGGTATCTATGTAATCCATCTATAGGTACAATATTTACTGAACGCTCTATCCAGGATGAAATTGGGGAAGATGAACTTGATTTCATGATACAACGATTGGGTCTGTGGATTAAGTATAATCAAAAGTCAGCTATTTCAGAAAACGAGTGGAAGGAATTGCAGGTTAATGCTTTGCCAACGCTCAAAGGAAAACTTTATGTTGGAATCAAGTATGGAAATGATGGAACTAACGTTGCAATGAGTATTGCAGTTAGAACATTATCAGGCAAGATATTTGTAGAAGCTATAGATTGCCAATCCGTTAGAAATGGCAATGGTTGGATTGTAAACTTCTTAAAAAATGCAGATGTAGCAACTGTGGTAATTGATGGTGCATCAGGTCAAAATATTTTAGCTAAGGAAATGAAAGATTTTGGTTTAAAAGAACCTAACTTACCAACAGTGAAGGAAATAATCATAGCCAACTCATTGTGGGAACAAGGAATATATCAACAAAGTATTTGTCATAACGACCAACCCTCGTTAACGCAAGTAGTAACAAACTGTGATAAAAGATTAATAGGATCCAATGGTGGCTTTGGGTATAAATCGCAATTTGAGGATATGGATATTAGTTTAATGGATAGTGCTATGCTAGCACATTGGGCTTGTAATGAATTCAAGCCGAAGAAAAAACAGAAAATAAGGTATTAGACGACTCTTAGTAGTCGTTTTTTTAATACACAAAATTACCGATACCACCGGGAAAGTGGGAGAAAGGAAGATATAAATGAGTGAAGAATTTAAAGCTATAACAACACAAGAAGAATTTGATAGAGCAATACAAGATAGGATTAAAAGAGAGAAAGAAACTCTAGAAAAGAAGTATGCAGATTATGAAGAAATTAAAGCTAGAAACGCTGCACTAGAAGGAGAGAATACGGCACTAAAGGCAAGCATTGACGATTCTAACAAGAAAACTGAAAAATACGATAAGGATATATCCGATTTAAATGCGAAAATTGCTGGCTATGAAACAGCAAATATGAGAACAAGAATTGCATTACAACATGGAATACCTTATGACTTATCAAGTAGACTTGTTGGAGAAGATGAAGAAAGTATCACAGCAGACGCTAAGAAATTAGCAGAACTTGTAAAACAAAAAGAACCATTAGCACCTTTAAAGGATACTGAACCGATTATTGATGGAAAAGATGGTGCTTATAAATCATTACTAGAAAATTTAAATTTGGAAGGAGAATAAAATTATGACATTATCAAAAGGCAATTATTTTGAGCCAGAATTAGTATCAGACTTAATCAACAAAGTACAAGGAAAGAGTTCATTAGTAATTCTTTCTCAACAAAAACCAATTCCGTTCAATGGACAAAAAGAATTTACATTCACAATGGATAACGAGATTGACATTGTAGCAGAAAACGCTGCTAAATCTCATGGGGGAATCTCAATAGACCCAATCACAATAATCCCAATAAAAGTGGAATATGGTGCAAGAGTATCAGATGAGTTTCTTTATGCTGCAGAGGAAGAAAAGATTAATATTATCAAGGCTTTCAATGATGGATATGCAAAGAAACTCGCAAAAGGCTTAGACCTTATGGCTATGCACGGAATTAATCCACGTTCTGGAACTGCCTCAGCAGTAATCGGGACCAATCACTTTGATTCTAAGGTGACACAAACAGTAGAATATACTGCAGCAGACCCAGATGCAAATATTGAAGCAGCAGTTGAAATAGTACAAGGTTCAGAAGGAACAGTAAATGGAATGGCAATGTCACCTGTGTTCTCATCTGCGCTAGCGAAGCTAAAGGTCAATGGTGTTAAACAATTCCCAGAATTGGCATGGGGAGCAAATCCAGGTGCAATAAATGGATTAAAAACAGACATCAACGGTACTGTATCAGCAGTTGGAAGCAAAGACCTTGTAATCCTGGGAGATTTTGCAAGTATGTTCAAGTGGGGATATGCAAAGCAAATTCCATTTGAGGTTATAAAATATGGTGACCCTGATAACTCTGAAAAAGACTTAAAAGGATACAATCAAGTCTACTTACGTTCAGAAACTTATCTTGGATGGGGAATCATGGATGCAAGTAGCTTTGCAAGAGTTGTAACAGTATAGGAGGTTTAAGTAATGAGATATAAGAACACTAAAACAGGGGCTATCATTGATAGTCCTTGTAGAATTTCTGGTGGGGATTGGATAGAAGTTAAAGAAAAAATAAATGAAACTCAAGCCGAAGAAGTTAATGAAGTTGAAGAAGTCGAAGAGATTGAAGAAATTAAAGAAGCCGAAGAAGATCCTGAAAAAGAAGAAGATTTTGATGGGATAACAGTAAAGGAAATTAAACAAGAACTTGATGCATTTGGGATTGAATATAATCCAAAAGCAAGGAAACAAGAGTTGTATGATTTGATGATGCAAGGAAGGTGATATTATGAAGCCTTATGCAACAATTGAAGATGTTTCATTATTATGGAGACCCCTAAAAAATAATGATGAGACCACTAGAGCAGAATCTTTGCTTGAAGTGGTCTCTGACTCTTTACGGGTAGAAGCTAAAAAAGTAGGCAAAGACTTAGATAAGATGGTAGAAGTTACAGAAGAAAACCCTACTGAAAACTTATCATATGCAAATGTAGTTAAATCTGTAACAGTAGATATAGTAGCAAGAACCTTAATGACTTCTACAGATCAAGAGCCTATGACGCAAACATCAGAAAGTGCATTAGGATATTCGTTTCAAGGTTCTTTTTTAGTTCCTGGTGGCGGCTTGTTCATTAAGAAATCTGAACTCGCAAGGCTAGGTTTGAGAAAACAACGATATGGGGTGATTGATTTTTATGGCAAGGATTAAAGGGATTACAGTCACTCTAATTAACAAAAAAGAAATAGGTAAGGATCCATTTGACAGCCCAATTTATGAGGATGTAGAAATTGATGTTGATAATGTACTTGTAAGTCCAACCTTATCTGATGATGTTATAAATCAATTAAATCTTACAGGTAAAAAAGCAGTATATACTTTAGCAATCCCCAAAGGTGATGACAACACCTGGGAAGACCAGGAAGTTAAGTTTTTTGGCAAGAGATGGCGAGTGTTCGGCGCAGTCCTAGAAGGCATAGAAGATATGATTCCCCTAGACTGGAATAAAAAAGTGATGGTGGAAAGATATGGCTAAGTTGAAATTCACATTAAACCGTAAAGGTGTAGGCCAATTATTAAAATCCGATGAAATGCAAGAGGTCTTAAAGGAATACGCAACAGGAATCCGGAACAGGTGCGGAGATGGCTATGAACAAGACACTCGTGTAGGAAAGACAAGAGCCAATGCAATGGTTTATGCAAACACTTATCAAGCAAAGGCAGATAATTTAAGGAACAACACTATATTAAAGGCGGTGAAGTAGATGATTGAGGTAATAATAAAAAATCACCTAGATTCAGTACTTGAAGAACAGGTCTTTCTTGAAAAACCAAGTACAAGCTATGGAAGTTACGTTGTTTTAGAAAAGACGAGCAGTAGGAAAAACAATCATCTACCATCAGCTACATTTGCATTTCAAAGCTATGGAAAAAGCATTTATGAGGCAGTAGAATTAAATGAAAGAGTAAAAAAGGCAGTGGAAAGTATGGTTGAACTTGATGAAATTAGGGGAGTCAAGCTCAATACTGATTACAATTTTACGGATACAACAACGAAAGAATACCGTTATCAAGCAGTATTCGATATTAAATATTATTAGGAGGTAAAAAATGAGCAATGTAGAGAATGTTTCAACAGCTAAACCAAAGGTTGGTGGAGCAGTGTATTCAGCTCCATTAGGCACAACATTACCAATAGATGCAGTTACAGCACTAGATGCAGCATTTAAAAGCTTAGGCTATATATCCGAAGATGGGCTAAGGAACGAAAATTCTCCATCAAGTGAGATTATAAAAGCGTGGGGTGGCGATAATGTAGCGGTAGTGCAAACAGACAAGCCAGATACGTTTAAATACACGTTGATTGAAGCAACAAATGTAGATGTATTAAAAGAGGTATATGGGCAAGAGAACATCACAGGAACTTTAGAAACAGGGATTAAAATTACAGCAAATGCTAAAGAGTTAGAAGAACATTGTTTGGTTGTAGATATGGTACTAAAGGCAGGTATCTTAAAAAGGATTGTTATTCCAAATGGGAAAGTTTCGGAAATTGGAGAAATTAGCTATGTAGACGCAGACGCAATCGGCTATGAAACTACCTTGCAAGCAATGCCAGACACAACAGAGAATACGCATTACGAATATATACAAAAGCCAGTGGGAGCAGGTGAATAATAGATGGTTAAGGGAACAACTAAATCTGGATTTAATTATGAAATACCAAATGAGAGATTAAATAACTACGAGTTATTGGAATGTATAGCAGAATTAGACGAAAATCCATTACTTTTAGCAAAGACGGTAAATTTATTATTAGGAAAAGACCAAGCCAAACTTCTTAAAGACCATTTAAGAACAGAAGGTAAGACAGTTCCAATGGATAAGATGTCGGATGAAATAATTGAAATATTTACTAATCAACCAGAAACAAAAAACTCCTAGTCCTCGCAGAAATGATAAGAGAAGATGAGGATGCATTGATATGTGATTTAGCAGAAACATATCATATTTACGATTATAACAAGCTATCTTTAACAAGGGTAGCTTGTTTTGCCGTTGGTCTAAAAGATGATTCCAGAATTAAAATGAAATTAAGCGGTCAAAAAGTATCAACGGACACCTTACTTTTAGCAGGAATTGTTGATAGATTAAGCATTTTACTTTGGGCACAGACAAAAGATAGCCAAAAAGGAATTAATAGGCCAACAATGATTTTAGATTCTTTAGTAGCTAAAGAAAACAAAGACAGTGATGTAATCGTATTTAATTCTGGCGAGGACTTTGAAAAAACAAGAAATGAAATAATTAATCGTGTAATGGCAGGAGGTGATTAATTTGGCGACTGAATTAGGCCAGGCTTATGTACAAATTATACCGTCAGCAAAAGGGATAAGTGGAGCAATTCGAAAAGAATTAGATCCTGAAGCTACATCGGCTGGGAAAAGTGCAGGAAGTAAAATTGCTAGTGCAATTAAAAAAGTTATAGCAGTAGCTGGAATAGGCAAAGCTATAGGAGCTGCGCTTACAGCTGGCGGTGACTTACAACAGTCATTAGGAGGAGTTGAGACTTTATTCAAAGAAAATGCAGATAAGGTTAAGCAGTACGCAAACGACGCTTATAAAACAGCGGGACTATCGGCTAATGACTACATGGAGAATGTAACATCTTTCAGTGCAAGTTTGTTACAATCCATGGGCGGCAATACAGAAAAAGCAGCCGACAAAGCAAATATGGCAATGGTTGATATGTCGGATAATGCTAATAAATTTGGTACTGACATGAAGGATATACAAAACGCCTATCAGGGATTTGCAAAGCAGAACTACACCATGCTCGATAACCTTAAGCTTGGGTACGGTGGTACAAAAACAGAAATGGAACGATTACTGGCAGATGCGACGAAGCTAACCGGCGTTAAGTACGACATTAACAATCTAGCTGATGTCTATGACGCTATCCACGCAGTGCAAGAAGAGTTGGGGGTTACAGGTACAACAGCGCTTGAATCAGCTGAAACGTTAAGCGGTTCTTTGGCATCTATGAAAGGTGCATTTTCTAACTTTTTAGGAAATCTAGCACTTGGACAGGATGTAACACCATCTTTACAGGCCTTAGCGCAGACAGTGTCGACCTTTCTATTTGGTAATTTTATTCCAATGATAGGCAATATTCTCAAAGCATTGCCCGGTGCGATTGTAACCTTTATTCAAGAAGCGGCTCCTTATTTTTTGGAGGCTGGTACCGGGTTTGTCAGTCAACTAGCCACAGGTATTACAACAGGACTACCTAACCTACTGTCAACCTTAGAAAACATGGCTGCTAATGCTATGTCATTAATCACAGAAAAACTTCCAATATTTTTGGATAAAGGTATAGAAATAATTACAAATATTGTAAATGGAATATTTCAATCCATTCCTAAACTCGTGGAAAGCGCTGGAAATGTTATTTCTACTTTTGTTGAATTTATAATGAAGAATTTGCCGACCATTCTAAAAGCAGGTAAAGATTTAATATTAAATCTAGTTGATGGAATTATAAAGAATTTACCAGCAGTTATTGATAGTGCAATCAAAGCGGTAAGTAATTTCATTGATGTAATTATAAAAAATTACCCCGAATACTTCAAAACGGGTTGGAAGATTATTACCGAATTAGTTGCTGGTATTATTGACAGGTTACCAGAGCTAATCGCAACAGCAGTAACATTAATGGCAAAATTTGTAGCAATGTTAATATCTAAAATACCAGATGTTTTAAGTGCTGGTAAGGATATAGTTATAGGATTATGGGAAGGTATTACCTCTATGGCTGATTGGTTAGTTGAAAAAATAAAAGGATTTGCAAGTAATATTGCTCAAGCTTTTAAAAATTTCTTTGGTATAAAATCACCTTCAACATTAATGGCGGAATACGGGAGATACATTGATGAAGGGCTTGCAGTAGGAATAGAAAAGAATGCAGTCAAGCCTATTAGCAAGGCTCAACTGCTTGCAGAAGCGGTCGGTACAGCTCTTTCAAAAGTAAATGAATATGTTACCTCTACCGTAAGCATACTTCAAAAAGAATTTGACTTATGGGCACTGAAAAACAATGCAGTAGCTGAAAGTTCTAAATACCTTGGACAACAGCTTGAGATGCAGAAACAAAAACATGAGATGCTAAATCAACAAATAGCAGTTACAACACAAGCTTTAAATGATGCGTTGCTACATTACGGAGCTGGCTCGATTGAAGCTATGAAATATAAAGAAGCTTTGCTTGACTTACAAATACAACAAGAAAATTTATCGAAAAGTATAGAAGATGCAAATAGTAAATTATTACAGCAAAGAACACTTACAAGCGGAGAAAAGGCAAGCAGAGCAAGCAGTTTAAACGATTTGCTAGAAAGTGGATGGATAACTCCTGAAAGTATGGCAAATGCAGGAGATAACATACTAGATTTGATAGATGGTAAAAGAGGCGGAGGTGGAGGCGGAAACAATAAATCAAATAGTCCTACCATAAGTCAGGTTAACAATATATATAGCCCTAAAGCACTAAGTCCAAGTGAAATAGCAAAAGAAGCTGCAAAGGCAGCAACTAAAATAGTTTTACCACTGTTAAGGTAGGTGAGGAATATAAAAATTATATACGAAAATGACAGGGGCGAGAGTGTTGTAATATCAAATACTTTCCCTTATTTATTAAAAAGCTTCATAGGGGGAGATGGTGCAGAGGCAAACATAACATCATCAAAAGGTGTAGGACAAGATGGGTCAACTATTACTAATGTAAATCTAAAAGAACGACATTTGCAAATTATAGGAGTTATTAAAGATATGGATAAAAGTACGTTGATTAAGCGTAAAGCAAAGCTATTGCAAGTGTTTAATCCAAAAGTGCAAGGCTGGCTACAGTATGAATATGGAGATGTAAAGAAGAGGATAAGGTGTCAAGTTGAATCTGCTCCTACTTTTTCTATGCCCTTTAATGTGTTTAGTGTATTGTATTTTGTAGTTGATCTAGTCGCCCCTAATCCATATTGGCAAGATATAACTCAATCTAAAGCAGAAATAGCAATATGGAGAGGTGCGTTTGAATTTCCTATTGAGTTAATCAGTGAAGGTATAGAAATAGGATTTAGAGAACCTTCTCTAATCATTAATGTAGAGAATAAAGGCGACGTACATTGCGGAATGAAGGTACAGTTCAAGGCTTTGGCCACAGTAGTTAATCCTAGCCTCTTTAATATAGACACGAGAGAATATTTTAAAATAAATAAATCTATGGTAGCAGGAGAAATAATTACTGTTACAACACACTTCCAAAACAAACGAGTAGAGCTTAATAAAAATGGTGTGGTAAGCAATGCTTTTAACTGGATAGATTTCACGTCAACTTTCCTTCAATTGGACCCTGGAGATAATTTATTCAGGTATGATGCAGATGAAGGTATAGATAGCCTTGAAGTTGATATATATTATAATCCTCAATACCTAGGGGTGTAATTATGGAAGTATATATATTTGATAAGGAATTAAATCTAGAAGGTATATTGGGAAGTTATACAAGTTTGATATGGAGAAGAAGATATAGCACACATGGTGACTTTGAATTGCATTGTGCATTAACTCCTGAAACGTTAAATTTGCTAAAAAGAGGGAATCTTATCTGGAAGAATGATGATGCTGAAGCTGGTTATATCCAATATAGAAATCTAGCATTGAATGATGATGGGGATGAAATTTTAGTAGTGCAAGGTAAGTTCTTGACAGGTTATTTAAACAGAAGAATTATATGGGGAACTGAAAACTTAAATACAACGTCAGAATTGGCTATGAGGGAGCTTATCGATAAGAACTGTATAAATCCCTCGGATACAGATAGAAAAATTGATTTGATAGCACTTAATGAGGTCAAAGGTTATACTCAAACATCAAATATTCAGACAAGCTATGCAAATCTACTTGATAAAGTGGAGGAAATAGCAAATACTGCTGAATTAGGAATTAGAACATTATTTGACCTACAAAATAAACGATTAATATTTGATATTTACGAAGGGTTAGACAGAACAACTAACGGGGTCAATCCTCCAGCTATCTTTTCAAGAGAATTTGAGAATGTACTTCAACAAGAGTATACGGATAGTTCAAATAACTATAGAAATATTGCATTGGTTGCAGGAGAAGGAGAAGGAGTAGACAGAAAGAAAGTTACCGTTGGCAATGGAGTAGGTTTAGATAGATATGAGTTATATGTAGACGCTAGGGATATTCAAAGTAAGAAGGAAGATGATACAACTATTCCTGAAGCAGAATATTTACAGTTATTAAGTGATAGAGGGAATGATAAATTGAGTGAATGTAAGGATATACAAACATTTGACAGTAAGATTAATCTAAATTCTAATCTTGTATATAAAGAGGATTTTGACCTAGGTGACAAGGTTACCTGTGTTTCTAAAGCTTGGGGTGTAACAATAGACACCAGAATAACTGAAATAGAAGAGGTCTATGAGGAATCAGGAAAGCAAGTGAACGTAACATTTGGCAATAGTATGCCTACATTGATTGACAAGTTGAAAGAGGTGATAAATTAATGGCAGTACGAAGTGGATTTTTTAATAGTGTTAATGGAGATAGGAAATATGATGCTAAGAGATTTGCAGAGTATTTTTCTAGTTTTATAGGTAATGGAGTATTTCCTAACCCCTCAGATGGGTTACAAGTGGCAGAACAGTTAACTCCGGATATGACTGTCACAGTTAAGGCAGGCAAAGCTTGGATAAATGGGTACATTATGATTAATGATGATGACTATATACTAACAATTGAACCGGCAGATGGTGTATTAAATCGCATAGATAGGATAGTCGCAAGATATGATGTAGTAGATAGAGAAATAAGGCTAGAAGTAAAAAAGGGTACATTTGCAAGTAGTCCAGTTGCGCCAACATTGCAAAGAGATTCGGATGCATATGAGTTAGCTTTAGCTGATGTATATGTAGGTGCTGGGGTAGTAAGTATAGTTGCTAACAAGATAACGGACCTTAGAAGTGATACTGCTTTATGTGGTAAAGTAGATAGCTTAATTGCAGGGGATATCAACTCTTTAGTTGCAGCATTTAATGAACATAAGGCAGAAATTGCGTCAGACGAAGATTTTGGACATGTTAGATTTAATGATATGCATGGTCTGTGGAAAAGGATAGATGTAATAATACTTGATGTTACCGTTGCTCAATTAGACATAAGTGTACCTCAAGAATTTGATGATATTAAAATTATTGGTAGCAATATAGATTCCGTTAATAGTCTAGACTGCTGTTTTAATAACGACATAGCAGAAAACTATGTAGGTGGATCGGCTGATTATGCATCGTCATCACAAGCTTATAGTTTTTATTCTACCATGACTAGTATGAGTATATTGAGAAAAGATTGGATGGGTAGTATAGGACTTAATATTTTTGAAACAGAGTTCTCATGTTTAAATAATGATAATAATGCACGAATGAAAAATATAAGCACACATAGAACACGTGGTGATTTGCGTATTTCTAGTTATGTTTATAAAAAAACTGATGCAATATTAAATATAAACATCAAAGGTGATATAAAAGCAGGCTCAACCTTCGAGATATGGGGGCGATAATATGAGTGAATATATAGTTGATGAACAAGGCAAATGGTTAATACAAGGTAGTGCAAGATTGCTAGTTGAACCAAGCGAAGTGTACCTACAACAACGTGTATTAGAAGAACAACAAAGATTAGAACAAGAATTACTAGATAATTTAATACCAAGTAAGGATGAAATGCTAATGGCAGAGGTCGAGATACAAACTATAACAATATTACAGGAGGTTGGTTTAATATGACAACTATACAAAAGAGATTAACAAATGCTTATGCAACTTTGGTAATGGGAAAGAGAATAGCAACCGCGGAAGTGCCTGCGACAGAGTGGAATTTAATAGATGGTACTACAACTACTCTTAGAATAGAGGTAGAGATGGAAGTAGCAATGAGAGAGATAGCAATATTAGGTTAAGACATATAAGGTTTCTAATACGCAACATCAACAACACCAAGAAGGGTGTTTTTTTAATGCCCTTCTTTTATTTTGCGGAGGTGTCATATGGCAGATGATATACAAAAAGAGATAAGAGAAATATTAGGTAGAGTTATCACAATAGAAACAAAGATAGACAATTACAATGAGATGAGAGACAAGGTAGATATTGCATATAATCAATCATGTAATAACAAAGAAGATATTAAAGAATTAGAAGAGAATAACAAATGGTTATGGAGAACAGTGGCTGGAGCTTTGATAATTAGTTTTATCGGAGCTTTTTTAATGTGGAGGTGAGAGTATGAAAAAAGTATTTATAGATGCAGGTCATGGAGGGAAGGATCCTGGAGCTCTAGGAAATGGACTGCAAGAAAAAGACATTACATTATCTATAGCATTGAAAATAGGTGAAGTTCTTAAAAGGCATAATATTGAAGTTGTATATTCCAGGACTGCAGATGTATTTTTAGATCTAACAACACGAGCAGTAAAAGCAAATAATGCTAAAGCAGATGCATTTGTCTCAGTTCATGTGAATAGTGCCTCTAATTCAACCGCGACAGGATTAGAGGTATGGACTACCAAAGGACAGACTAAAGGAGATATACTCGCTACTGCTATAGGAGAACAACTGCAGAAGGACTTTCCATCTATTGCATTTAGAAAAGATATGTCAGATGGAGATTTGGACAAGGAAGAAAATTTTACTGTATTAGCTAAAACAAACATGGCAGCTGCACTGGTTGAGTATATGTTTATAGTTAACCCAAGTGATGCTCAAATACTAAGAACTAAGCAGGCAGATTTTGCCGAGAGTACTGCTAAAGGCATCCTAAAGTATTTAGGTATTCAGTATCAAGATTCAGGAAATATAATAAAGCTAAATATTTTAAGCAAAAAGGTAGAAATACCAGGTTTTAATAAAAATAATACAAATTACATTACTCTAGAGGGCAAGGATATACCTATCAGGACGGTATTAGAAGCATTAGGACTTACTGTTACTGGTAGGGGAAATGAAGTGATTGCAAAATGATGATAGATTTTACAAAGTTGACTAGAGAAGATATGCAAAAACTAAAGAAGATAAATAAAGCTACAAGTTTTCTAGACTTTATGGTAAAGACAGTATTTGTCAGTACGTTTATATTCGCAGCAGTTATGGTTATATTTGCTTGGAGAAAGGATTGGGAGCAGTTAGCAATTACTGTTACGGAGAGATGGTTTACTGTAATGGTAGGAGAATTAATCGTAACTGGTGTAATTCAGATAGCAAAAGAGGTTGTTCAAACGATAATATCAAAGGAGGATAATTAATAATGGATAAAATAAATTGGAAACAAAAATTATCATCAAGAAAGTTTTGGGCTGCATTAATTGGATTTATAACATCTATATTATACGCTTTTAATGTAGCTGAGAGTGATGTTGCACAAATAGCTGGAATTATTACAGCTGGATCTACATTAGTAATCTATATTCTAACAGAGGGATATGTGGATGCTAATAGAGACAGCGATAATGGTACAACTGGAAATGTATTTCAAACATTCTATCCTGAAGGTTTATTGAAAGAAGATACTAATTTACAAGATGCAAACATAGAAGATTTCCCCCCTGAAGATGCCCTAGATTAAACTAGGGCTTATTTTTATTTTTTGAAAAGAAGGATTCTCAAACCTTTACATAAATAAGTAATATTGAATATGTGTTCTTGCTACAACCTACCTCTTATTCGCCTGTACAAGCTATTTTACATATATACTAATATAATTGTATACTTACACATAAAACCTCTTAAAAAGGCAAATAAAGGCTATTGACAAGGGAACATATGTTTACTATCAAATTGAAGATAAAGAAAAAGATAAAATCAAACTTATTCTTGATAATTTTTCTAAGAGAACTGCTTCTGAATTAGAAGCACTAACTACATTAGATTATGTTGCTAATGTTATGATTAGAGATTTTGAATCTGAGGATGAGATTATAGAAAAAGTTAAAAATATAAAAGGAAATAAGTTTTCTCATGAGAATTTGAAATCAGAAATAAAAATACTAAGAGATTTTCACTTTATTGCAAGCTTATAATTTTTTTGAAGAATATTTATTACAATATAGGTAAAAAGATAGAGACAATTTAGTTAACCAGTCTCTTAAGTAAGTAAAAATAGCAAATATTAATTAAAGTTAAGGTATCACTTTTTAGATATTACATAAAAAACGGAAATTGGTATTTCAACCCTATTATGTCCTGTAATAGGGCTAGTTTTACAAATTATTAATAAAGTGGACAAATAAAAAAAGAATCTTGACTAGCTAAAGATTCTTTTTATAATTACTCTATTGTACCTTGCTTTGGACCTGAGATCCATATTTTAAATGCCTTTTTACCATAATCTCTGGCATAAATCTTAGTGCCATCTCTTAAAGTAATACTAGCTCTAAATATATACATGGACTCACCCCCTTTTGAATAAAAATGTTGCCAAAAGGGAATAAATATTATATAATAATTTTGGAAAGTATTACATAGCTAGTCAATTTAATCTTTTGGCTAGAAGTTTAGTTGGAGCTAAACTTCTATATTTAAATAGCATATGCTATTCAAAACTTAATTGCAGTAACTCTTTTGTATCTCGGCAGTTTTCCGAGATACTTTGCATTTTTGGGAGACTTCATCTATACTCATGTTTTTAATTAAATGAGGTGGTGCTAATAATTCACCAGCAAAGGTGTTAGCTTGCCACTCTGGGTCTTCATAAGGTTTTATTTTTACATTACTCCCTCTAGCAAAGGATATAGATGTTTCTTGATGTAAAAAAAGATGTCCAACTTCGTGTGCTATTGTAAATAAATCCCTAAAAATTCCGTTAAAAGCACCCTCATATACACTTTTTCTTATAAGTATTTCA
Organism: Paratissierella segnis; assembly: GCF_014385195.1. Classification (GTDB taxonomy): domain Bacteria; phylum Bacillota; class Clostridia; order Tissierellales; family Tissierellaceae; genus Paratissierella; species Paratissierella segnis. The sequence goes on along the minus strand of NZ_JACRTG010000034.1, from coordinate 27,253 downwards.
TTCGTATTAGGATAAGCTATTGCCTCACAATCGATTTCGTTATCTTCTACGATTTCAAAACTAAAATCTTCATAGAGCCTGGGTAAGAGGTGTTCTAGAAAATATAGTATCGGAAATTCTAGAGTATCTTCTAAATCGCAAATTTGCCTTATGAAATTAACAAAATTTCTAATATCTTTACGTGATCTAGGCATTGCAACCTTATTCAATAAAAATCACCTACTTTAGTATTTTTTTAATTTGCTCCTTTTCAAAATCCTGCAAAGAATCAAACTTCCTAGCAAAAGATAATATTAAATCTTGGTCTTTATTCCCCCTATTAGCAAGATTTAAAATAACTTCTTCTCTAGATTCATCCGCAGCATTCAATAATTCTGTGTAGTCAGCATTTGAAAGAGAATAGATATTTCTTATTTGATTTAACCATTTTTTAGGAACTGGTCTTTTACCTACTTCCACAGCTGACAAGTATGAGGAAGAAACATTTAGTTTGTCAGCCATGTCTTTAAGTAGCTCAACATGTTCAATTCTTAATTTTCTAGTGAACTTTCCGAACTCAGTTAACATAGTCTGCCTCCTTCCAATTTATATATGAATTTCCATATTTTAATTATAATCTATTTAGTAAAATATGTCAATCAAAAAAGTGAAATAAATCCACAAATTTGTAAATTACATTTTATTTTAACTTATTAGGACTAACCCTCCTGGTCTTTTTTATTTCCTCTTTACACAGAACAAACATTCGGCTATAATAAAGTAAAGGGGGAGAACATATGTTAACTGAAAGAGAAAAAGAAATTTTACAAACCATAATAGATTACATTGAAGATAATGAATATGTTCCAAGCGTTAGAGAGATATGTGATATTGTAGGATTAAAATCTCCAAGTACAGTTCATGGACATTTGAAAAAACTTGAGGATAAAGGATACATAGAAAGAAAAGAAAACTCTCCTAGAGCAATGAAGGTAGTAAAAGAAAAATCGTGCCAAAAAGGACCATAATCTGGTCCTTTTTTTCTGTCCTAAAATCTGTCCATTTGACTTTTAAGCTAGGATATTTTAATATATTGTAGTGGATGTAAAATTTAGAAGTGTGATAAATCAGCCATTTGTGAGGATGAGTGTGGTTATAGGTTTCTATGTTGGGATGCTATATAGAACTGCAAAACCTTTATCCCCGGTTCAAATCCGGGTGGCGCCTCCAATAAAATAAATATTGTTTTGGTGAATCTATTGCTTAAAGCAATAGATTTTTTGGTTTAAATATTTTATGGAGGCAAAGATATGCAAAATCCTTTTATACCATTAAAAAATACAAATCTTACAATAATTGACGGCAGAGTTGATGATAATATTATAAGAAATTTGGAAAAACTAAATATAAAGGTAATAAAGACTGTAAAATGTGTTGATGTACAAGAAAGCATCTCATATCATCCGGACATAGTTATCCATCCTATTGACCATAAAACTGTTATAGTTGCACCAAATGTATATGATTATTATGAGAATTGCTTGTCCACATTGGGTATAAAAATTATAAAGGGCGAAACAATACTTAAAAATGACTATCCATATGATATTGCATATAATGTAGGGAGACTAAAAGATATTGCTATTCATAATTTCAAATATACAGATGAGAAATTAAAATTTTATCTTAAAAAGGAAAATTTGAATTTTATAAATGTTAATCAGGGATATACTAAATGTTCATTGGCTATTGTTGATGACCTAAGTGCCATAACAGCAGATAAATATATATACAAAAATTTAAAAACTTTGGGTTATAATATGTTGTTGATTGAGCCCGGATATGTAAGATTAGAAAATGAAAAGTATGGATTCATTGGCGGAACCACAGGAAATTTATCTGCAAATACGATTTGTTTTTCCGGAACATTTAATAAACATCCCGATTATAATAAAATAGTTAAATTTATAGAAGAAAGAGGTCAGGATATATTATATTTATCGAAAAATCAAATATCTGACATTGGAACGATAATAAATCTAAATTATATATGTTAATATTTATATAGTATAGTCGTTTATTAACAGACCATACTATTGGGTAAGGGAGTGATAATGTGGTACCCATAAGAATTAGCACCAATTTACCAAAAGATAAGGTTAATGAACTTGTGCTTTCTCATTCATTAGATGGACATATAAGCATCTTGAATGAGACAAATGAAAATGAAACTTCTTCCTTTATTATAAATAAAAAAAAGCTGGATGAGATGATCTTTTATAATAGTATAACAGAAATGGTTTTTAATCTAATAAATAGATTTTATATGGACCAATTTGTATTTAATAGAGTGAATGACATTTTAGTGGATTTCATACAAAATGAGATAGATGTTGTGTCAAATACCGTATATGATTTGTTGCAAGACAATGATTATTTTACGAAAGAGAAGAATAAAATTAGAGAAGAGTTAAGAGATTATCTGTTAGAAAACAATACTCTTAATATAGATGGATATCTAAGATTTCGTTCAGATTCGTATAAAGAATTAATAGATTTAATCATAGAAAAGGTAGTTTTAGATATTCAAATGGAGACCGAATATGAGGAATTCATTTATATGTTGCAGTATTATTTGGACTCCCAGTTTCCAAAATATGATATAGTGAATGTCATTATTAATGAAAACAATTATTATCTAGTTGATTCAAAGCACAAAAAAATTGAAAGCCCAATACTGTATTCAATAATAGAAGAGCAGGGGATAGATGACTTTAGTCAAGCCGATATCTTGGTAAGTTCTTTAATAGTTTTGGCGCCAAAAAAGATTGTAGTTCACATGAAAAATGATAAAGAAAAGGATTTGCTGATGATATTAAAGAGGATTTTTACTGATAGATTAAGTTTTTGTTATAGTTGTAATATATGTGACAATTACCTTCCAAAGTCAGATAGCGAGTAAGAGTTGAGAAATCAACTCTTATTCTTTACCAATATTTAAAAATTTATCTAATTCAATTTATACTCAAAATTTTTTAAATCTTTTATTTTTAATGTTTGAATAATATTACAAAAATGGTATTATAATATGAAAGATAGTAATGGAGGTATTTTATGAATGAAAAAATAGTTAAGCCGTCTATACTGCCCGGATTTATGGAATTGACACCTATGGATCAGATATTGTTTAACAGAATGAAAGATACAATAAGAAGAAATTATGAAAAGTTTGGGTTTCTGCCTATTGATACACCTATAATAGAAAAATCTGAAGTTCTTCTTGCAAAAGGTGGCGGAGAAACAGAAAAGCAAATTTACAAAGTAGTAAAAGGTAATACTGATATGTCATTAAGATTTGACTTAACTGTACCATTAGCAAGGTATGTAGCCCAATATTATTCTGATTTAACATTTCCTTTTAGAAGATATCATATTGGTAAGGTTTACAGAGGAGAAAGGAATCAAAAAGGAAGGTTTAGAGAATTCTATCAAGCCGATATTGATATTATAGGCAATGGAACATTGAGCATAATAAATGATGCTGAAATTCCAAGTGTTATATATTCTACCTTTAAAGATTTAGGTTTTGATTCCTTTACAATAAGAATAAATAATAGAAAGGTCCTAAAAGGATTTTTTAGAAATTTAGGCATCGAAGATTCAACCATGATACTTAGATCCGTAGACAAACTGGGGAAAATAGGTATTGAAAATGTCAGAAGTGAATTGTCGGAATTTGATTTAAGTGAAGATGTTATTAATCAAATATTGGAGTTTATATCTATTAAAGGAAGCAATGGGGAAATTGTTAATAATTTAAAATCATTAAATATAGAGGATGAAATATTTATTGAAGGAGTAAATGAGTTAGAAGTTGTGTCAAGATATATAGGTATGTTTGGTGTGCCTGAAGAGAATTACCAAATTGATTTAACCATATCCAGAGGTTTAGATTATTATACAGGTACTGTTTATGAAACCTTCTTAAATGATTATCCAAGTATCGGTAGCGTTTGTTCAGGGGGCAGATATGATGATTTAGCTACATATTACACTACCCAAAAGTTACCTGGAGTAGGAATTTCAATTGGACTCACAAGATTGTTCTATCAATTAAGAGAGGCAAACATTATTGAAAGCAAGGACAATTCATTGACCAAAGTTGTTATAATTCCAATGGAAGGATATATGGATTATGCTATTGAGGCTTTAAATAGTTTAAGAAAAGCTAATATATACTCTCAAGTTTATTTTGAGGATGGGAAAACAGGGAAAAAATTCAAATTTGCTAACAATCTAAATATACCATATACCATTGCAATTGGTAAAGATGAGGTCGATAACAATAAATATACATTAAAAAATATGATAACCGGTGAACAATCTTTATTGAGCATAGAAGAAGTTATTGATAAACTAAAATAAATTCTAATGGAGAGGGAAAAATTCTTGACATTTGAAGATAAATGATATAAAATATATTGTAATTTCATAAATGGCTTTGAAGGGAAGAGTAGATTAAAACGGGGCTTTAAGAGAGAGGAAATCTAGGCTGAGAATTTCCTTAAGATAAGTTTAATCGAAGACCAACCCCAAGCTGAATCCGAATAAGGATATCCGTTGTAAAACGTTATATAAATTTGAGAAGTAATTAGGGTGGAACCACGAACCTTTCGTCCCTGCATTTTTGTAGAGATGAGGGGTTTTTTATTTATATATATACAATTTAAGGAGGGATTTAGATGATTAAGATCACTTTACCGGACGGATCGGTAAAAGAATATGAAAAGGGAATAGAAATTTACGATGTAGTCAAAGACATCTCTGAAGGATTGGCCAGAGTTGCCTTAGGCGCAGTAGTAAATGATGACATAAAAGGATTACAGGAAACCATTGATGAAGATTCATCGTTTAGAGTAGTAAAATTTGAAGACAAAGAAGGAAAGAAAATATTTTGGCATACTTCCTCTCACATTATGGCTTTGGCAGTTCAAAGATTGTTTCCGGGAGTAAAATTTGCCATAGGTCCTGCAATTGACAACGGATTTTACTATGATTTTGATACCGAGCACAGATTTACTCCGGATGATTTAGAAAAAATTGAAAATGAAATGGCAAGAATTGTTAAAGAAGGGCATAAGCTTGAAAGATTTGTAATGCCGAGAAATGAAGCCCTTGAGTACTTCAAAGAAAGAAAAGAAGAGTATAAAGTGGATTTAATTGAACATTTGTCGGAAGATGAAGAGATTTCATTCTATAAATTGGGAGACTTTACTGATCTTTGTGCAGGGCCGCATCTTTATGATGTAAAAAAGATAAAAGCAATAAAACTATTGAGTATTGCGGGGGCATATTGGCGTGGAGACGAAAACAATAAAATGCTTCAGAGAATCTATGGTATCACTTTTGAGAAGAAGAAAGAATTAGATGAATATCTAGATAAACTGGAAGAAGCAAAGAAGAGAGACCACAGAAAATTAGGAAAAGAATTGGATCTATTTAGTATGCATGATGAAGGACCTGGTTTTCCGTTTTTCCATCCAAAGGGAATGGTTATAAGAAATATATTGGAGGATTTCTGGAGAGAAGAACATGCTAAAAGAGGATATGGAGAAATTAAAACTCCTCTTATCCTAAACGAAGCTTTATGGCACCAATCAGGACATTGGGAGCACTATAAAGAAAATATGTATTTTACAAAGATAGATGATGCCGAATATGCTATAAAACCTATGAATTGTCCTGGATCTATTTTAGTTTATAAATCCAAAATGTACAGCTACAGAGATTTTCCTCTTAGATTGGCTGAATTGGGATTGGTTCATAGACATGAGTTATCAGGCGCACTTCATGGACTTATGAGAGTAAGAAGCTTCACTCAAGATGATGCCCATATATTTATGGTTCCTTCACAAGTTAAAGAAGAAATAAAGAAAGTAATAGATTTAGCTGATTATATCTATGGAATATTTGGGTTCAAATATCACATCGAATTATCTACCAGACCGGAGAATTCTATGGGAACTGAAGAACAGTGGGATATAGCTACAAACAACTTAAAAGAAGCATTAGAAGAAAAAGGAATAGCTTTCACTTTAAATGAAGGCGATGGTGCCTTTTATGGCCCTAAGATTGACTTCCATCTAGAAGATGCTATAGGCAGGACTTGGCAATGTGGCACTATTCAATTGGATTTCCAAATGCCTGAACGGTTTGATCTAACTTATGTGGATAAAGATAATGAAAAGAAAAGACCGGTAATGGTTCACAGAACAATCCTAGGTAGTATGGAAAGATTTATGGGTATATTGATAGAGCATTTTGCAGGCAAATTCCCTGTTTGGATAGCTCCGGTTCAAGTAAGCATACTTCCAATATCGGATAAATTCAATGATTATGCATATGAGCTGAAGAAGACTATGGAAGATAAAGGTATAAGGGTTGAAGTTGATGATAGAGCTGAGAAGATTGGGTTTAAAATTAGAGAAGCTCAAATGCAAAAAATCCCATATATGCTTGTTGTAGGCGAAAAGGAAGTAGAGCAAAATTTAATATCCGTAAGGAAAAGAGATCATGGAGATTTAGGTCAAAAACCAATAGCTGAATTTATAGAAAATATATTAGAAGAAATTGAAAATAAAACTATATAATATTAGGGACGGTTATATAACCGTCCCAATTTATATGGCTCATAGATTATTTTTACGTTGCATAATCCAAAGGAGTCTCATGTTTTTCAAAAATCAAATCCAGTTCATCCTTTTCAATTGTTTCGTTTTCTAACAATGTATTTGCAATATCATGAAGTATCTGACTATGGTCACCTATTATCGTAAGAGCCTGCTTATAGCTTATATCAGTTATTTCTTTGATCTCAACCCTTATACTATCGTAATTGTATCTGATATATAGTTCATCCAATGCCAAAGTACCAAGGGAGCTCATTCCATAGCTACAGACCATTTCTCTGGCAATATCCGTAGCCTTATTTAAATCATCTTTAGAGCCTGTGGTTATTTCATTAAAAATATATTGTTCCGCTGCACGACCTGCAAGCAATACCGTAATTCTGTTATTTAATTCTCTTTCTGTAAGCAGATACCTCTCCTCTTCAGGGAATTTGATTACATATCCTAAAGCCTGACCTCTCGGAATTATAGAAATCTTTTGTATTAAATCCGTATCCAGAACTTTTGATACCAATGCATGACCTGCCTCATGGTAAGCAACCGTATTTTTTTCCTTTAACAATACAGAAGGATTTTTAAGTTCCAGTCCTGCCAAGACTCTTTCAATTGCAGCATCAAATTCAAAGGATGAGATAATGGTTTTGTTTTTTCTTACTGCAATGATTGCCGCTTCATTGGCTATATTTGCCAGCTGTGCTCCTGATAATCCCGTTGTTTTTTTTGCTAAGTCTTTTATACTTATTGTCTTATCCAAAGGTTTATTACTAGTATGGACCTCAAGTATCTTTTCTCTGGCTTTGATATTAGGGTTTCCAACATATATATGCCTATCAAATCTCCCGGGTCTTAGCAAAGCCTCATCCAATAAATCTATTCTATTTGTTGCTCCTATCACAATTACTGTTTCATTATTGTTGAAGCCGTCCAATTCTATCAATAGTTGATTTAAGGTTTGGTCTTTTTCATTATTGGACTCCATATTTCTTTTGGTGCCGATAGCGTCTATTTCATCTATGAAAACAATACTAGGTGCTTCTTTCTTTGCTCTTTCAAATAGAGTTCTTACTCTTTTAGCCCCTACGCCTACATATTTTTCAACAAATTCAGATCCGCTGGCGTACAAAAAGGTGGAATTGGTTTCTCCAGCAACAGCTTTTGCCAATAGCGTTTTTCCGGTGCCCGGAGGTCCAAAAAATAGAATTCCCTTTGGAATTTTTGCTCCCATTTTTTTGTATTTCTGTGAATTGTTTATGAAATCAATAGTTTCCTGAAGTTCTTCTTTTATTTCCTCTAATCCCGCAACGTCTTTAAATGAAACATTTGGCTTATCTTTATCCTTGCTGGTATCTTTTTCTGTTGTCAATAAAGAGGGCATAAGTTGAGGTTTATCATTTAGTTTTGTATAATAGATTAAGAGGGCTATTGTGATTGAGAAAACTAATAATTTGTCTCCTAACTTGAAGCTGTTTAAATCTGAAATGGGAAATATTTGGTTGAATATAAGTAATACCGATGCAATTATCCCTAAAATTAGAAAAAAGAATATTATATTTTTTTTCTTCAATGTATCCCCACCTTAAATTATTCTAAAATTAGTGTAACCAAAAGAATTTTTTATATAATAGTTTTACCTACTGGAAGTTAATTTAATAAATGGGTATAATTGTAATAAGACATTTAACGAGGTGATATTAATGAATTTTTTAAAAATGATTGATGGTTATAAAGATGAAATAATTGAAACAACGCAAGAACTGGTAAAGATTAAATCCGTTGAGGAGAAACCCCTGCCGGGGATGCCTTTCGGTGAAGGACCTTATAGAGCATTGGAAAAGACATTAGATATAGCCGAAAACATGGGATTTGAAACAAAGAATTTTGATGGCTATGCAGGACATATTGATTTGGGAGAGGGAGAAGAAATTGTAGGTGTTTTGGCACATTTAGATGTTGTTCCTGAAGGCGAGGGATGGACTTATGGTCCATATAATGGAGAGATACACGATGGTAAGATATATGGCAGGGGTACAGTTGATGACAAGGGACCTGCTATAGCAGCACTTTATGCAATGAAGTTATTAAAGGAATCGGGTGTAGAACTTAAAAGAAAAATAAGATTAATTCTTGGTACAAATGAAGAAACCGGCTGGGGTTGCATGAAGTATTATTTTGAGCATGAAAAAGCTCCGAACATGGCATTTACTCCGGACGCAGAATTCCCTGCAATACATGGGGAGAAGGGAATCATAAATTTTGATTTAGTATTTAAACTAAACAATGCTACAGATTGCGATATAGTTTTAAAGAATATAAAAGGTGGAAATGCACCAAATATGGTTCCTGATAGTGCAGAAGCAATATTACAAGTAAAAGACTATGACCTTTTAGAACAAGGATTTAAAAAGTACATTGAAGAAAAAAATTATCCGATAAAAATTAATAGAATAAAAGATGGAGTTCAGGTCATAGCAAAAGGAGTCTCTGCCCATGGGAGTACACCTGAAAAGGGAGAGAACGCGATTACTTATCTAATGGATTATCTTGGGGTTTTATTTAATGGAGAATGTTCTATTTGCAGATTTATTGATGTCTACAACCGGAGGATAGCATTTAAACATCATGGAGAGGGTATCGGATGTGAATTTGAGGATGATGTATCGGGAAAATTGAATTTTAATGTTGGTATGATCAAATTGGAAGAAGGGAAAATTAAGCTTACAATAAATGTAAGATATCCAATAAAAATTACTTCAAGAGAAGTATATGATGGTATAAAGGAAAATCTAAAGGATACTGATATTGAATTAGTTGAAGGAACAAAAGATACTAAGCCATTGTATGTACCAAAGGATGACTTTTTAGTTGAAAAATTGATGAACGTATACAGAGAGTTTACAAAAGATACCGAATCACAACCTATTACAATCGGCGGAGGAACATATGCAAGAGCTATGGATAATGCAGTCGCCTTCGGTCCGATGTTTCCAGGGCAAGTTGAATTAGCACATCAAAAAGACGAGTATATAAGTATTGACCATTTAATGAATATTACGAAGATATATGCTAAAGCTTTATATGAATTAGCAAAATAGCAGATAATAGGTTAATAGCAAAATTTTATTTGACAAATAAAATTTTATAGCATATAATTTATAAGGAATTAAATATGGGTGAATTAAGTAGAAGGTCCGCTTCTCACCTTATAGCTAAGGCTCATAAGGTTAAACGATGAAAAGCTATAATTGCGATTATATTTTTGTGCGTAAAAGCGGGTATTCTATACCCGCTTTTATTTTTAAATTTAGGAGGTGCTGTATTATTAAGGAACTTCAAATCAATGAAGAGATAAGAGAGAAGGAAGTCAGATTAATCGATACCGACGGAAGTCAACTAGGTGTTGTGCCAATACGTAAAGCTCTGGAAATAGCTAATGATAGAAGATTGGATTTAGTCAATGTAGCTCCAAATGCCAAACCTGCTGTGTGCAGGATAATGGATTATGGAAAGTATAAATATGAGATGGCAAAAAAGGAGAAAGAAGCAAGAAAAAATCAAAAAATAATCAATATTAAAGAAATCAGATTGACTCCAAACATTGAAACTCATGACTTAAATGTTAAAGCCAATAGAGCTATTGAGTTTCTTAAATCCGGAGACAAAGTAAAAGTTTCTGTTAGATTTAGAGGAAGAGAAATGGGTCATACAGAAATAGGTAAAAATGTATTAGATGATTTTATAAAGATTACTGAAGAATTTGGCATGGTAGAAAAAAGTGCAAAGCTTGAAGGCAGAAACATGGTAATGTTTTTAGCACCAAAATCAGAGTAAGTTTAGGAGGAAATGTCATGACAAAAATGAAAACACACAGAGGTTCAGCAAAGAGATTTAAAAGAACTGGATCAGGACAATTAAAAAGATATAAAGCATATAAAAGCCATAAAACAGGTAAAAAGTCGCCAAAAAGAGTTAGAAATTTAAGAAAAGCTACTTTAGTAAGCAAGGGCGATAAAAAAAGAATTAATTCAATGTTACCATAAGAAATTAAGATAAGGTTATAGGAGGAATTACATCAATGGCAAGAGTAAAAAGAGGAGTAAACGCTAAAAAAAGACATAAGAAAGTATTGAAACAAGCCAAGGGCTATTATGGAGCTAAGGGTAAGCTATTTAAAACTGCAAATCAAGCTGTAATGAAATCATTAAATTATGCTTATATAGGACGTAAACAAAGAAAGAGAGATTTTAGGAAGCTTTGGATTTCCAGAATCAATGCTGCAGCAAGAATGAATGGAATGAGCTATAGCAAATTTATAAATGGTTTAAAGAAAGCGAATATAGATATAAATAGAAAAATGTTATCTGAAATGGCAATCCATGATGCAGAAGGTTTTGCAAAATTAGTCGAGATAGCAAAAGGTGCGTAGTTAAAAAGTTCCCGTTAAGGAACTTTTTTGCTTTATATACGGAAAATAGTAGGGCATATACTTAATCAATTAAAAACAAAGTGAGGAATAAAATGATTGAGATCACATCTCTTAAAAATCCGATAATAAAAGAGATAAAGAGCTTGTATAGGAAAAAGGATAGATGGGAAAATAGATTGTTCCTAATGGAAGGCATCAAGATTATAGAAGAAGCTATTTCAAACAATGTCAATTTAAAATATATTGTATTAAATAGTACGCTATTATCAACAAAAGAAGGTCAAAAATTTTGTGATGGGAATTCTTCTTTTAAAAACCTAATAAAGGTTCCTGACAATATTTTTAAAGAAATTTGTGATACTGATAATCCGCAGGGCATATTAGCTGTTGGCGAATTTAGGATTAGTTTATTAGATCATGATGCGGATATAAGGTCATCTTATTTATTTTTAGATGGATTACAGGATCCGGGAAATATCGGCACTATCATTAGATCTTGTGATGCTTTTAGCTTCCCGGGAATTGTATTGGGTGAAAATTGTGTAGATCCTTATAATCCAAAAGTAGTTAGGGCGACGATGGGTTCTATTTTTAGAGCGCCTATTTATTATACAAACAACAGCATTGATGCTTTAGAAAGTCTTAAAAATAAAAATTATAAAATATATGCAACTTCATTGATGGGAAGTGTTCCGAATTATAAGATAGATTATAATGAAAAGCATGTCATAATTATTGGAAATGAATCAAGAGGCGTTGATGAAAGGATAATTAAAATGGCCGATAAACTTATAAAAATACCTATGCCCGGAAAGTCCGAATCATTAAATGCCGGAGTTGCAGCCTCTATTATTATGTATGAGGCTATGAAACAGCGAAAGGCACCATTACATTTTATGAAATTTCACTGAGTGGGTATGAATTGATAAAAATGACGATATTTCTTGAGTTTTAAAATATATAATGCTATAATTTAGTAAATATAAGGATTTTGAGACCTTTTCCGGGGAATGAGGTCTTTGTTTTTGAAAGGAGTCCAACAGATGAAGGAAAAGTTAGGGGAAATAAGATCAAGAGCTTTACAGACAATGGACAATGTTACCAGCTTAGGTGAATTAGAGGATTTAAGGGTAAAGTTCTTAGGCAAAAAAGGCGAATTGACATCTATACTTAAAGAGATGGGACGTTTAAGCAAAGAAGAAAGACCTGTAATAGGGCAAATTGCAAACGAAGTCAGAAATGAAATAGAAAATAAAATCAATTGTGTTAAAGAAGAGCTAATCGAAAAACAAAAATATGAAAAGATGGAAAAAGAAAAGATAGATATCAGCATTTCAACCAATAAAGAAAGAATCGGTCATAGACATCCTCTTTTATCAACAATTGAGGAATTGGAAGATTTGTTTATTAGTATGGGATTTACTGTGGTTGATGGTCCGGAAATTGAGACTGTAGAAAATAACTTTGATGCGCTCAATTCCCCTGAAAATCATCCATCCAGAGACTTATCCGATACCTTTTATATAACTGAGGATATCTTGTTAAGAACACATACATCACCGGTGCAGATAAGAGCTATGAAGGAGTACGGAGCTCCTTTAAGAATAGTGTCAGCTGGCAGAACATTTAGGTTTGATGATGTTGATGATACGCATTCTCCGATGTTTCATCAAATAGAAGGACTGGTAGTAGATGAAAATATATCCATGGCAAATTTGATTCATACATTAGATATTTTTATTAAAGAACTATTTGGTAAAGATATGAAGACCAGATATAGACCTCATTATTTCCCTTTTACCGAACCAAGTGCCGAGGTGGATGTTACCTGCATGGCGTGTAGAGGTAAGGGGTGTCCTGCGTGCAATAATACCGGGTGGAGTATGGAGCTTTTGGGATGCGGAATGGTACATCCTAAAGTGCTTGAAAATTGTGGGATTGATTCAGATAAATACACAGGATTTGCCTTTGGAATGGGAATAGACAGGATTACTATGGTCAAATACGGGCTCAATGATATTAGACTTCTATTTGATAATGACAATAGATTTCTGGAACAATTTTAATCTAGGGAAGGATGTGTTAAGATGCTATTGCCTATAAGATGGTTAAAAGATTATATAGAAATAGATAAAACAACTAGGGAATTGGCAGATGGGCTTACATTATCGGGTTCCCATGTTGAATCAATATCCAATTTCAATAAAGGTGTTGAAAATATAGTTGTTGGCAAGATATTAAATATTGAAAAACATCCTAATGCCGATAAATTGGTAATATGTAATGTTGACGTGGGGAAAGAAAAACTAATCATAGCTACCGGTGCTAATAATTTACATGTAGGAGACTTTGTACCTGTGGCTCTTGTTGGAGCTAAATTACCAAATGGCATAAGTATTGAAGTCACAAATTTTAGAGGCATTGATTCATTTGGGATGTTATGTTCCCTTAGGGAATTAGGCTATAGTGATACTGTAATTCCAAAGGAATCAAAAGAAGGGATTTTTATCTTGAACAAGGAATATCCTTTGGGCATGGATATCATAGATATATTGAATTTAGATGATCAAGCAATAGAATTTGAAATTACACCAAATAGGCCGGATTGCCTTAGCATAATTGGCATGGCTAGGGAAACTGCGGCTACTTTTAATTGTGAATTAAAAGAACCTGAAATTGAAATTAAAAATGAAGCTGATAAAATTGATGATTATTTTAATGGTGTGGAAGTGAAATCCCATAACTGTGTTAGGTTTTATGGCAAGGTAATAAAAGATGTTACTATAAAAGAATCCCCATTATGGCTACAGTCGAGGTTGATGGAGGCAGGAGTTAGACCTATTAGCAATATAGTTGATATTACCAATTTTGTAATGTTGGAATATGGCCAACCTTTACATGCTTATAATCTGGGGAAATTAGACGGTAAAAAAATTGTTGTCCGCCAAGCAAATGAAAATGAAGTAATGGCTACTCTAGACGGCATAGAGCGTAATTTAAGTACCAATGATTTGATAATCGCAGATGGGAAAAATCCCATAGGCATTGCCGGCGTTATGGGAGGATTTGATTCTGAAATTACCAAAGACACAAAACAGGTATTTATAGAAGGCGCTAATTTTAGTGATAAAAGCGTTAGGCTAACGTCAAAGAAACTTGGGTTAAGAACTGAGGCATCTGCAAGGTTTGAAAAAGGCATTGATCCCAATTTATGTGAAAAGGCAGTAAACAGGGTTTGTCAATTGGTAGAGCTAATAGGTGCCGGTACGGTTGTTAAAGGTGAGATAGATATATATGAGCAAAAAGTAGAACCTAAGACGATTACTCTAAGACCTGAAAGAGCTAATAAGCTATTGGGGACCGAAATTTCCTCAAATAAAATGTTGGGTTATCTAAACGGATTGGGTTTAAAATCCATATATGACGGGAAATTAATCCATACAACAATACCAACGTATAGATTGGATTTAAGCATTGAGGCCGACTTGATTGAGGAAATCGGAAGACTCTACGGGCTTCACAATATAGAGAGTAAGCCTTTGATAGGAGCATTGACAAGGGGAGAAAAGTCATATAAGAAAAATATTGAAGATAAGGTTAAGTCAATATTAACGGGATTAGGATTTAATGAAGTAATGACTTATTCATTTATCAGTCCTAAGGCCTATGATAAAATAAATCTTCCACAGGATGCTATAGAGAGGCAATACGTAAAACTTATAAATCCATTGGGAGAGGACTACAGCGTCATGAGAACTACTTTGCTTTCAAATATGATGGAGTTATTGAGCAGAAACTATAACCATGGCGTTGAGAGTATGTATGCCTTTGAAATCGGAAATATTTTTATTCCTAAGAGCTTACCCGTAAAGGATTTACCCATAGAAAAGAAATTATTGTCCATAAGTTTTTATGGGGATAAAGACTTCTATTATTTAAAAGAAATAGTTGAAAAGACCTTGGGAAGACTGGGAATTAAGGATATTGAATTTTCAAGAGAAGAAAACAATCCATCCTTTCATCCCGGAAGAACAGCTAAGCTTTCAATCAAAGGTGAGTCACTCGGTATCTTAGGTGAAGTTCATATAAATGTTATCAATAACTATGATTTAAAAGAAAGAGTATATGCTTGTTTATTGGATTTTGATAAAATAGTAGAGCTTACAAATTTAGAGATCAAATACAAACCTCTACCTAAATATCCTTCCATGAGCAGAGATATCGCAGTCGTAGTAAAAGAGGATATTATGGTTGGAGAGATTGAAAAAATAATACTTAAACATGGAAGTGGGCTAATAGATTCATTGGAACTATTTGATATCTATAGGGGAGGACAAATAGGAGAAGGGTTAAAATCAGTAGCATATTCTATTACTTACAGATCCTATGAGAGAACCCTTACTGAGATGGAAATAAACAATATTCAAAAATTGATAATTGCGGATTTAGAAAATAGTTTAGATGCTAAGTTAAGAAGCTAGTATGGGAGTAGATTATTTCTACTCCTTTTTTAAAAAATAGAAGGTATTTATAAATCTTTGTAGTATTATATAATTAGAATATTTATAGGGGGCAAATCAATTATGACTGATAAAAACAAAGTTAATGTAGTAATTGATGGTCGTAACCTAACAGTAGTTGCAACTGAACACGAAGACTATATTAGGGACCTTGCATACTACGTGGATCAAAAGATAAAAAACCTCTCTTCCAAAAATGATAGACTTAGTCAAACTATGGCAGCAACATTGGCAGCTCTAAATATAGCAGATGAATATTATAAAGCAAATTCAAAATTAAAAGAATTGGAGCAAAAAGCTAAAAAGCCTTTAGAGAAATTTGATGGAGTATCAAAAGAACTTGAAGATTCCAAGGCAAGAATTGCTGAATTGGAAAAAATCAATTTAGAATATAAAGATGATTTTATTAGGGAAAAATTGAGCAAAGAGAATTTATTCAATGAAATGAATGAGCTAAAGGAAAAATTAGAGCTAGCAGAGAATGAAATATCTGAATTACATAAATTGAATAAAAGTCTTCAGGATAAAAATTTTGAAAATCAACTTGAATTAATAGAGGCTAAAAAAGAGCTTAATGAAGCTTTGAAATCATTAAACAAAGATAAAAGATAGGTGAAATTTTAGTGACTAAAAAAATCGAATTACTTGCACCTGTGGGGAATATGGAAAGTCTATATGCTGCAGTAAGGAATGGTGCCGATGCAGTGTATTTAGGCGGAAAATTATTTAATGCAAGGATTTATGCTTCTAACTTTGACTTAGAAAAGCTTAAGGAAGCCGTTTTATATGCTCATTTACATGGTGTAAGCGTATATGTTACTGCCAATATACTTGTAGACGATGCCGAAATGAATGATGTCATAGATTATATTAAGTACCTATATGATATAAACGTGGATGCTGTAATCATACAAGATATTGGACTTTCAAATATTGTGAGAAAAATATTCTCTGAGCTTCATATACATGGCAGCACCCAAATGACCATTAATAATTTACAAGGCGTAAAATTTTTAGAAGGACTAGGCTTTACAAGAGTTGTTTTAGCCAGAGAAACGCCTATTGAAGAAATAGAACAAATAAATAAAAATTCTTCTATTGAATTAGAAAATTTTATTCATGGTGCGTTATGTATGTCCTATTCAGGACAATGTCTGATGAGCAGCTTGATTGGAGGCAGAAGTGGAAATAGAGGAGCATGTGCCGGACCATGTAGAATGGCTTATTCAGTAGTTGATGAGGAAGGTAAATTGCTTAAAGGCTGGGATAAAAAATATGTTTTAAGTCCTATGGATTTAAATTCTTTGGAAAATATCGAAAAGATAATAGATGCTGGTATAACCTCCCTAAAGATTGAGGGAAGAATGAAAAGGCCCGAATATGTGGCTACAGTGGTCAGTGCTTATAGAAAAGCTATTGATTACTCCTGCAGTTCATTGTCAGAATTGGATAAAAGAAATGTAGAACAAATATTTAATAGAGGATTTACCAAAGGATTGGCTTTTGGGGATTTTGGAAGTACTTTTGTTTCAAAGGATAGACCGGACAATAGAGGCGTGTATATAGGAAAAGTCATAAAGGTGGAAAAAAACTATGTTTCAATATTATTGGATGGAGAAATAAATGAGAATGACGGACTTGAATTTCAACTAGCAAATGGAGAATATAAAGGTTTTAAATCTCCGGTTAATGGGAAAAATGGGGAGACTGTTAGATTTAATAAGATTGGGAATGTATTGAAAGATTCAAAGGTTTATAAGACATCCAGTGAAAAATTGTTGCGTGAAGCCAGACTTTCATATGAATCTTTAGAGAAATTTCCTATTGATATTGAGATAGTGGTAAAAATTGGTGAAAGACCTAAGATAAAATTAAGATATAAAGATATCATTGTAGAAGCAACTGGTGAAACATATGTAGAAAAGGGCATAAAAATAGCTTTAACCAAGGAAAAGATACATGAGCAAATATCCAAGCTTGGTGATACATTTTATTATGCAAATAAGTGCAGTGTATCACTGGACGATAACGCTTATTTACCCTTAAGCGTATTAAATCAATTGAGAAGAGATGTTATAGACAAATTAAATGAGAAAATTAGAAATTCAAGTCATAGAAAGCCGATAAATGATGAGGTTTTTAATCAATTAAAATTTGAGGTTTTTAAATCTAAAAGGGGAAATAAAAAATCATATAAAAAGCTATCGATTAGCGTAGAATCGTTGGAACAATTTAATCAACTGGACTTAAACAAATTGGATAGAATTTATTTGGGATTTTACGATAATTTATATGAAGTTGTAAACAAAATAAAATCTAAGGATAAGGAAGTCTATATATCTACCGGAAGAGTTCTATATCAAAAAGATTTGGATGAACTAAGAAATTATATAAGCCCAATTTCTCAACTAGTTGATGGAATATCAGTATCCAATTTAGGCTCACTGAAATATTTTAGCGACAGTTTCGATTTGAAAATCCACTGTGATACAGGGTTAAATCTCTTTAATTCCTTTTCAATTAAATTTTTAAATAATTTGGGTATATCAAGTTTTACTCTTTCCCCGGAGTTGAATTTACAACAGATTAAAAAAATAACCGAAAAGGTGGAAGGAAATATTGAGGGGATTGTTTATGGATATCTTCCGGTAATGATTACGGGAAATTGCCCTATGGCTATAGTTAAAGGCTGCAAGGACGATAGAAATTGCAAAGCATGTAAATTTTCTAAAGGCTATGGATTAAAAGATAGGAAGGATTTTATCTTTGAAACGCAAAGAAAGAATGGTTATTCGGTTATATATAATTCAGTGCCTATATTTGTATTGGATAGTATAGATAAAATCTTTGCCGCAGGCATCAATATGGCAAGACTTGATTTCACAAATGAAATCAAGGATATTTCCAAGATTCAAAGTGTATTATATGATTATATAAACAATTTAAAAGGCTATAACGATCTTCTAAATTTTATAGAAGAATTCAAATCACAAAATAATATTACAAATGGCCACTACTTTAGAGGTGTATTAGAGGTGATAAAGTGAACGAAAAGACCTTGAGGGTTTTAGAGTTTAATAAGATAAAAGAACTTCTTATTGATAAATGCGAGTCGCGAATTGGTAAGGAGTATGCAAAAAAGATAAGTCCTATCACGAATATAAAAGAGATAGATTTAATGCAGCAAGAAACTGAAGAAGCGTTGTCCTTATTAATAAAAAGGGGAAAACCTCCTCTTTATGGGATTCATAGTATATCCTATGAAATTAAAAGAGTTGAAATCGGCGGGGTATTAAATCCTGCAAGTTTAATTAAAGTATCGGATTCTTTGAGGGTGTCCAGAGGGCTTAAAAATTACATCAAAGAAACTAAAGCTGACAAGATGCCAACTTATTTGATTATTGGAGAATTAATCGATAATTTGAGAGTATATAAAAATATAGAAGATGAGATAAACAATGCAATAATTAATGAAAATGAAATTTCTGATAATGCCAGTTCAACTCTTAGAAATATTAGAAGGCAAATATCAAGTAAAAATGATGCCATAAGGGATAAACTAAATTCAATTGTTAATTCACAAACAAATAGGAAATATCTTCAGGATGGTATTGTAACCGTGAGGGAAGGCAGATATGTAATCCCTGTAAAACAAGAAAATAGAAGCAGTGTACCTGGACTCATACATGATATTTCCTCAAGTGGTGCTACTGTATTTATCGAACCTATGGCTGTAGTAGAGCTAAATAATCAGCTTCGTGAACTGGAAATTAAAGAACAAGATGAGATTGAAAGGATATTGTCTGAACTTTCCAACTTGGTAGCCTCTGAAAGCGATGGAATAGGAAATAACGAAAAGATATTGAGGACTCTTGATTTTGTTTTTGCAAAGGGAAAGCTTGCCTTGGAGATGAATGCCACTAGGCCGATTCTAAATGATAAAGGGATTATTAATATAAAAAAAGCCAGACATCCATTACTACAGACAAAAGTCGTAGTTCCTATAGACGTGTACATAGGGCGGGATTTCAATTCTTTGATTATCACCGGACCTAATACAGGAGGTAAAACTGTAACCCTAAAAACAGTGGGATTATTTACTTTAATGGCTCAAGCCGGACTACATATTCCGGCGGACTATAATTCTGAAGTTGCGGTTTTCAATCAGATTTTTGCAGATATTGGAGATGAGCAGAGCATAGAACAAAGCTTATCCACCTTTTCTTCGCATATGACCAATATAGTAAATATATTGAAAGAAGTTAGGTACAACAGTTTGATATTGTTTGATGAACTTGGAGCAGGGACTGATCCTACTGAAGGCGCAGCATTGGCTATGGCAATATTGGATTATCTGCTCAAGAAAGACATAAGAACTATTGCAACTACTCATTATAGTCAATTAAAACTTTATGCCTTGACAACTGAAAGGGTCAGGAATGCATCGGTTGAATTCGATGTAGAAACCTTAAGTCCTACTTATAGGTTGCTGATAGGGGTACCCGGCAAATCCAATGCTTTTGAAATATCAAAAAGGCTTGGATTACCGCAACATATCATAGATGATGCTAAGGAGTTAATATCAAAAGAAAATGTGGAGTTTGAGGATGTTTTGCAAGCCATTGAACAGGATAGAAAATCCATAGAAGAAGACAAAATTGAAGCTAAAAGATTGAGGCTTGAAATAGAGCAGTTGCGTAAAGGACTCGCGACAGAAAAAGAAAAGACGCAACAAATGAGAGACGGAATCATTAGAAAGGCAAAAGAAGAAGCCAGAGATATTCTGAAAAATGCAAAAGAAGAGGCAGATTTAGTAGTTGGCGAGGTAAGAGATATATCCTCGGAAATAGAAAAAGAGCATAACAAAAGATTATTGGAAGCTCAAGAGCTATTAAGGAAAGATATAAATAAAATGGAAAGTTCTTTATCTAAGGATATATTTAAGGTAAAATCAAATAGACCACCCAAAAATCTAAAAATCGGTGAGACAGTTGAAGTATTGTCCTTAAATCAGGTTGGAACGGTCAGTACCCTGCCTAATGAAAAGGGATATTTGACAGTTCAAATTGGTATAATGAAAGTAAATGTTCATATATCAGCTTTAAGAAGGGTTGCATCCCAAGATAGTGACAAATCTACAATTAAGGCAAAAACTATTATCGGCTCAAAGTCAAAGAGTATTAAAAATGAAATAGACCTAAGGGGCAAAAACATAGAAGAAGCGATTTTGGATATTGATAAATATTTAGATGACTCATATATAGCCAATTTAAAAGAAGTATATTTAATCCACGGGAAGGGAACCGGTGCCTTAAGAGATGGAATTAAATCCTATTTAAGAGGTCATAAACATGTTAAATCTTATAGACCGGGAAAATATGGAGAAGGCGGAGATGGAGTAACCGTTGTAGAAATAAAATAAATTTGATACAGCACACAAAGGAGGATGTTTAATGATAGATTTTAAAGAGGAAATAGTAGGGCTTATAAAAAGGGAAGTAGAGTGTTTAAGCAAAGATGAAATAAGACCTTTGATAGAGCTGCCGCCTTCTTATGAAATGGGAGATTATGCTTTTCCTGCATTTAGACTTGCTAAAGAATTTAGAAAATCTCCAAATCTTATAGCACAGGAATTAGCTGACAAATTTAGCAATGAAGAAATTTTTGAAAAGGTTGAGAGTGCAGGAGCTTATGTCAATTTCTTTATCGATAAAGAAAGATTGGTAAAAACGGTTTTTGATGCAATCATTGACAAAGGTGATGATTACGGTTCTTCAAATATAGGTAAAGGGAAAACAGTCATTGTTGAATTTTCATCACCAAATATAGCGAAGCCCTTTCATATAGGGCATATAAGAACTACTGTAATTGGAAATTCATTATATAAAATATATAAATTCCTTGGATTCAATGCTATAGCTATCAATCATTTAGGAGATTATGGCACACAATTTGGGATGCTCATCTTTGCTTATAAAAAATGGGGCAACAAGGAAATCATAGAGAAGGATCCTATAAATGAATTGCTAAAGTTATATGTTAGATTCAATTCTGAAGCGGATGAGAACCCTGAGCTTAGAGAAGAAGCAAGGTATTGGTTTAAGGAATTGGAAGATGGCAACAAAGAAGCTGTAGATTTATGGAAATGGATTAGAGAAATAAGCCTTAAGGAATTTGAAAGAGTTTATAATATGTTAAATATCAAATTTGATTCATATGCCGGTGAGAGCTTTTATTCTGATAAAATGGATAGAGTTGTTCAAGAATTAGAGGACAAAGGACTTCTAAAAGAATCAGATGGAGCTTATATAGTGGATTTAGAGCCTTATGGCATGCCTCCTGCTCTTATTAAGAAAAGCGATGGGTCTACACTTTATACCACCCGTGATATAACGGCAGCCATATATAGAAAAGAAAAATACGATTTTTATAAAAATTTATATGTAGTTGCATCTCAACAAAATCTGCATTTTAAATCATGGATAAAGGTTATAGAGTTAATGGGATATGAGTGGGCAAATGACTGCGTTCATATACCATTCGGAATGGTAAGTCTTGAAGATGGGACATTATCAACCAGAAAAGGAAGAGTTGTATTTTTGGAAGATGTTTTAAATACTGCAGTTGATAAAACTCTAGAAATAATTGAAGAGAGAAATCCAGATTTAGCGAACAAAGAAAAAGTAGCTAAACAGGTTGGAATTGGCGCTGTTGTATTTCAAGAATTGTTTAATCAAAGAATAAAAGATTATGTATTTTCATGGGATAGAACCTTAAGTTTTGAAGGTGAAACCGGGCCTTATGTTCAATATACTCATGCAAGATGCAATTCTCTACTGGAGAAAGGCAAATTTAATATAGATAATAAGGTTGATTATTCCTTGTTAAAGACAGATGATGAGATAAATATCATAAGATTATTGTACAATTTTAATAGGGTAGTAATAGATTCTATGGAAAAGAATGAGCCTTATTTTATCACACGGCATATAGTTGAAATTGCTAAGTCTTTTAACAAATTTTATAATAGCACGCCAATTATTGTTGAGAATGAGGAATTAAAAAAGGCAAGACTATTATTAGTCTATGGAACTAAAACAGTCATAAAAACCGGGTTAGGTTTGCTGGGGATAGAGGCACCACAAAAAATGTAGGGACGGTTTTTATACCGTCCTAAAAAATTATTTCATATGGAAAGAGTCTCTGATTTTAAATATTCTAAAAATTCTTCTTCACCGATTTCTGCTAAAGTAGATAATTCTTGAAGTATATTATTTTTTAATTGAATAAATTCATTAATTTTAGTGTTTTTTCCAGTATAATCAAGCGCTTCAATTATTAAAAGCATATCGTTCTTAGACATTTCTTGAATGGATATTTTATCGAATGCGTGCATTTGCCAGCCCCTCTCTTAATGTACTAATTAGTATTTTATATCTTTTTAAGTAAACAATCAATAACCATTTGTACAATTTATGTTTTATTCCAATGCATGACTCCATAATTTGGAGAATTATCGGGAATAGGGTACAATATTTAGACAGAGGTGAAAAAATGAGAATTATATTGGCAACACTAAACTCGAAATTTATTCATTCAAATTTGGCAATTAGATATTTAAAATCCTATACTGAAAATATAAATCCTATAGAAATAAAAGAATTTACAATCAATCAAAATATTGATTTTATTGTTTCTGAAATTTATAAAATGAGACCTGATATATTAGGGTTTTCAACTTATATTTGGAATTTGGAGGAAACTCTACAGGTAGCAGAAACTATTAAAATGGTCAATCCGGATACAAAAATTTTATTAGGAGGACCGGAAGTTTCCTTTGATGGAGAATATTTATTAAACAAATATTCATATATAGACTATATAATTTATGGAGAAGGAGAAGAAAGTTTTAAGGAACTTATAGAACTAAGTATATCAGGAGGAAATTTTAAGGATATATTGGGGCTTATTTATAGGGAAGACAAGATTATTAAGAATCCTCCACGGCCTTTAATAAAGGACTTGGATACAATCCCTTCCCCATATAGGAATATTTCAAATGAATTTGATAACAAAATAGTGTACTATGAAAGTTCAAGGGGGTGCCCATTTAATTGTGAATTTTGTTTATCCTCTACTATTAAAGGTGTAAGATATTTTTCTCTTGATAGAATAAAGGAAGATTTAAAGATTTTAATTGAAAGCAAAGTAAGACAAGTTAAATTTGTTGACAGAACATTTAATGCGAATAAAAGACAAGCAATTGAGATTATGAAATATATCATAGAGGAAGATCCGGAGGACATAAACTTTCATTTTGAAATAACAGCCCATTTAATCGACGAAGAAATGTTACAATTTCTAAGAAAACCTAAAGAAGGGTTATTTCAATTTGAAATAGGAGTTCAATCAACAAATGAAGAAACAATAGATGCTGTTGGGAGAGTAACGGATTTTGAAGAGTTAAAAAGGATATCGAAGACTATAAAATCTTTTAGAAATATACATCAGCACTTGGATTTAATAGCAGGATTGCCATATGAAAATTATGATAGTTTCAAGAAATCTTTCAATGATGTATACGGTATTAAACCTGAAAAACTGCAATTAGGGTTTTTAAAACTTCTAAAAGGTTCAGGTTTAAGGTTAAATGAGAAGAAATATGGTTATAAATATTTAGATAAGCCTCCTTATGAAGTTTTGGAAAACAATTATATAAATTATACGGATATAATAAAATTGAAAGCTATAGAGGATTTGGTCGATAAATATTATAATGAAGAATATTTTTCAAATTCGTTAGAATTCATTATAAAAAATTTTTATGACACCCCTTTTGATTTCTATGAGGATTTTTCGATATATTGGGAAGACAATGGATTTTTTAAAGTAGCCAAGAAGAGATCAGACCTTTATCAAATATTGCTGGATTTCTATTTGGCAAGAATGTTCAGTTCAAGCGAATTATTCGAAGAATTACTTAAATATGATTATATTAAAAACAATAAAAATATGGAATATCCTAAAACTAACATAGAGAATAAAAATATGATAAGTCAAAAATATATACATGAAATACTAAAGGATGAAAGGATAATTGATAATTATCTTAAAAGATACAAAGGAATACCCACAAAAAAAATTATTAAAAACATTATAATAGAAGGTTTTAATTATGATGTGATGAAGGTCATTGCTGAAAATTATAAAGTTACAAACAAAAAGGATATGACCTATATTCTATTCGACTTTACCCATGGGAAATTGGTCAAATGCAATACATTTGATATATCAAAAATTGTTAAGGAGCTGATATGATGGATTATCTAAATGATTTAATTTATGTAAATAAAGATTCATTTAAAAAGACAATAACAAGCTTAAAGAGCAATTGGCTTATTATTTTTACAGGACTTGTATATACATTTTTAAATATAATAGTATATAAAATTATTGGGACTTTATTTGTTGGACCTTTATACATCATTTCCGGGTTTATTTCTGCTATTGTTAGCAGCAGCCTTATTTCCAACTATTTAAATTTACTTTTTAATATCATCAATTACAACAGATTTTCTTTTGAAGATTTCAAAAGTGGATTTACTGCATTTTTGTGGAAGATATATGGAGTATTCTTTATCGCATATCTGGGGCAACTTCTCTTGTCTTTGGTAAGCAATATTTTAGGGGCAGGGGCAGTTGTTCTGAATTTTGTTATTTGGATAATTGTGGTGATATTGTTTAATCCTCTTCCGGAAATTATTTATTTAAAATATAAAAGTCCTACGGAAAGCATTACGGATTCAATAGAATTTATGCAGGAAAACTGGCTAAATTGGTTGGTGCCTAATATTGTGTTCTTTACAATACTTTATGTTGTTACGGGCAATTTGCAATTTGGCATATTCAATACACATATTAGTTTTAATATGATTTTTACTTTAAAAAACATTATTATCTATATTTTAGGTCAGATTATATTCTCTTTTACAATGATATATAGAGGACATTTGTTTAAATTGCTAAATGGCTCTACAAGAAGAAAGAGAATGTTCATGAATAAATTTTAGGTGGGATGAGACATGGATATAGTCAATAAATACTTCAAAGAGAATCATAAAAATATTACATTTTTAGAACTAAAAGACAGTGCTCTTGTAAAGATAAAGAATTTTACGATTAATAAAGATTTGCCTTTGCCTATAATAACTGACAATTTAATTGAAGAAATTTATCAGGGAAATTTAGAAAACGAAATCAATCTGTCTCAAATTATAGATGGAATTATTTATTTATTGGGAGTGGACAGCGACTTCCCGAATTTGGATCGATATGTTGAAATATTAAATTCCTATAATCCCAATATAAATGCTTATATATATAATGTAGCAATAAAAAAAATTTCAGAAGGAGATATAGAATTTGGAGGTATATTTTTACGTGCGCTAATCTATTTGGATTCTAAAAATCTAAATGTTCGATTCAATTATGCATTAGTTTTGGAGGAAATGGGTAGAAAATATATAGAAAGCAACGACGAAAAAGGTGAAGAATTCTTAACGGCGTCGACTAATGAGTTGGAAAGCATAGTGGAAATGGATGAAAAATATTCACTTGCATATTATAAATTAGGGTTTCATCATAAATACTTTGAACAGTATATAAAAGCCAAACTTACTTGGAATAAATTTTTGACTGTTGATAAAGATGAAAACAGACTTCAAGAGATCAGAGAGGAAATTGATTTAATTGATGATAATGTAAAATTTGAAACAGGATTGACATATCTAACTTACAACGAATTCGGAAAAGCCTTGGATTCCTTCCTTAAGCTATTGCCAAGATATGGGGATGAATGGAACGTATTGTATCTATTAGCAATGTGTTATAAAGGATTAAGTGAATCAGATAAGGCTATAGAATATTTGCATAAGGCTATTGAGATAAATGATGAAGAACCGGATTTATATAACGAATTAGGAATAATAAACTTTCTTGATGGAAAAATAATAGAAGCAATAGGTATTTTCAATGAAGGAATAGAGAAAACGGATCATGACTATAAATTGTATTTTAATAGAGGATTAGGCTATATACAATTAGGCGAATATAATTTGGCCTTGAAAGATGTAAAAATGGCATATGAATTAAATCCGAAGGATGAGAATGTAGTTAATCAACTAAAAGAACTTGAAGACTTAATGTCAAGTATATGAAAACAAGCATTGAAGAGTGTCATCTCCGTTTTCAACAATTTTAGACTTTTTTTGAAATTACCGTTGACTTATGATTTAAAAGATGGTAATATTGTAAAAGTCAACTATAAAAGCAAAGTGATTGAACTTAATAAATGATAAGGAAAATTAAAAAAGTAGTTGACTTAAGAATGAAATTTTGCTATACTAATCAAGTGCCCTAAAACGAGGCACAATGACCTAAAGCATTAATTAGGTCGATTGAACCTAGATAATTAAACAGTGTGAGACTTTGAATAAATTACAAAGAATCAATTCAAAGATTTGCGGAAGAAATGAAGCAAATCAAAAATAGTCAGCAAAGAGCTAGACAAACTTTCAAATGAGAGTTTGATCCTGGCTCAGGACGAACGCTGGCGGCGTGCCTAACACATGCAAGTCGAGCGA
>NZ_JACRTG010000018.1 GCF_014385195.1 Paratissierella segnis | reverse complement strand
TGATGATTTCATAGACGAAGCTTTATCATATGGAAAGCGAAATTTAAAGCAATCCAAAGAAACTTAAAGCAATTCTATGAAGATATTGTACTATTTTTTCATATTTAGTTTACAGAGCCTTTTATTTTATCAAATCTTTTACAAATATTTTTTAATATATACATTTTGTGGGTAGCATCTTCAAATATTTGACAAAGACAATTAGAGTAAAATAGGGCAGACAAAGTCGTCTGCCCTCTACACGGATGTATGAAAACGTTTCCTCTTGCTATTATCTTGTTAGGAAATACATGGAGAGGAAGTATAGTCCAAGCATTATTCCTAAAAGTATCAAAACATAGGGTAATATTGCTTGATAAAAAGCTATAATCATTGTAAAGATTTCTCCCCAGCTTATATCCATATCCTTTATCTTCTTTTCCAATTCTACATCCTTTTCAGTCTTAGGTTCTTTCCTAGAAAACATTTAATCACAACTTTCCTAAGCCTATCTTTTGTTTACTAAGTGACAAGCTACAAAATGATCAGGAGCTGATTCTATAAATTCCGGTGTCACTTCCTTACAAACATCCATTGCATAAGGACATCTGGTGTGGAAAGTGCATCCTTTAGGCGGATTTGCAGGACTTGGAATATCTCCTTTAAGCACAATTCTTTCTCTCTTTTTTTTTGGATCCGGTACTGGTATAGCAGATAACAATGCTTGAGTATATGGATGCAATGGTGATTCATATAAATCATGTTTCCCTGCTAATTCTACCATATTGCCCAAATACATTACCCCAATACGATCGCTGATATGTTTTACAACAGATAAATCATGGGAGATAAAAAGATAAGTCAATCCCATATCTTGTTGTAAATCCATAAGCAAATTAATTATTTGTGACTGAATAGATACATCAAGAGCTGATACCGGTTCATCACATACTATAAATTCAGGATTAAGTGTTAAAGCTCTGGCTATTCCTATTCTTTGTCTTTGTCCCCCACTAAACTCATGAGGATATCTCCTTATATGATAAGGTGCAAGCCCACATTTTTCTATGGTTTCTGAAACTATATCGTTAACTTCCTTCCCCTTTTTAGCCAAACCATGTTCAACCAATGCCTCTCCACAAATTTGCGCAACGGTTTTACGAGGATTCAATGAGCTATATGGGTCTTGGAATACTATTTGCATCTTTGTACGTAAGTTTACCATTTCGGATTTGGATAACCCAAAAACTTCTTTGCCATCATAGTATACTTCGCCATCTGTCTTTTCAAGAAGTCTCAAAATGGTCCTCCCGGTAGTAGATTTTCCGCAACCGGATTCACCTACTATTCCTAAGGTTTCACCTCTTCTAATTGTGAAGGAAATGTCTTCAACGGCATGAACCTGACCTACTACACGTTTTAAAAATCCACCTGTAATCGGAAAGTATTTCTTCAGATTTTTCACAACAACTAAATCTTTATCATCCAATTCTACTCTATCATCAACTCTCAATTGTTCTGCCATTTATTTCACCTCTCCTTCTTTTTCATATAACCAGCAACGAACTTTACGTCCTTCTTCATTATTAATTAAATGAGGTTGTTTTTCTCTGCATATATCCATAGCATGGGGACATCTAGGATGAAATGTGCATCCTTCCGGCATATCTAATGGATTTGGCACTGCTCCCGGAATAACTTCCAATCTATCACGGTTGTCATCCAAGCTTGGTTTAGATTTCATAAGTCCAACGGTATATGGGTGTTTTGGATCTGTATATAATTCAAGTATATCTGCTTCTTCAACAACCTTACCTGCATACATTACAATTACGTGTTCACACATTTCCGCTACAACACCCAAATCATGTGTAATCAATATAATTGCTGTATTTAATTTATCCTTAAGATCCTTCATAAGTTCAATAATCTGTGCCTGAATGGTTACATCCAGGGCAGTCGTTGGCTCATCAGCAATTAACAATTTGGGATTACATGACAATGCCATAGCAATCATAGCTCTTTGTCTCATTCCTCCGCTGAATTGATGAGGATATTCATCGATTGCTTGCTCTGCTCTAGGTATACCTACCAATTTAAGCATTTCAATACATTTTTCCCTAGCTGCATTCTTATCTAAATTTTGATGAAGCATTATAGCTTCCATAATCTGTTTGCCTATTGTAAATACTGGGTTTAATGAGGTCATTGGCTCCTGAAATATCATAGCTATGTCATTGCCCCTTATATGCTGCATTTCTGACTCAGTAGCTTGAACTAAATCCTTGCCTTCAAACAATATTTCACCTTCAACAATTCTTCCGGGAGGGTTTGGAACCAATCTCAAGATAGAGAGGGAAGTTACTGATTTCCCACAACCAGATTCTCCAACTATTCCTAAGGTCTGACCAGGTTTAAGTTCAAAATCTACACCATCTACAGCTGGTACTACACCATCTTCTGTATAAAAGTAAGTTTTTAAATCTTTTACTTCCAATAAATTTTCCATATTTTCACCCCTAGCCTATTGTTTTAGTCGTGGATCTAGTGCATCTCTTAATCCATCACCCAATAAATTCAAGCTCAGCACTGCAATAAATATAACCAATCCAGGTGGAACCCACTGCCACCAACGATGTTGTAGTACAAATTGATTGTTAGCATCAGTTAGCATGTTCCCCCAAGTAGGTGTCGGAGGTGCTACTCCCAGTCCCAAAAAACTCAAAGTTGATTCAGTTAGGATTGCGTCGGCTATTCCAGTAGTTGCAGATACTATTATAGACGCCATGGTATTTGGAATCAAATGAGAAGTAATCTTTTTAAAATCGCTAATTCCCAAAGCTGTAGCCGCTTCCATAAACTCTCTTTCACGAAGGGATAATATTTCAGCCCTTACTATTCTGGCAATTCCAGGCCATCCCAATATTGCCAACACAAGCATTACATTATAAATGCTAGGTCCGCGTATAGCTACAAAGGTAATAGCCATAGGTAAAAATGGAAGACAAGATACTATGTCAGCTATTCTCATTATGATATTGTCAACAGTTTTTCCATAATAACCTGCTACACCGCCTAAGACGACTCCAATAAAAATTCTAAGCCCTGTGGCTACAAAACCTACAGTTAAGGAGATTCTAGCCCCATATAATAACCTTGTATAGATATCTCTTCCCAAAGAGTCCGCCCCAAGTCTATACTCCGCATCTGGCGCAGCATTGGATCTAGCCAAATTTGTTTCATCCCTGCCAAAATCAGTTAGAAACGGAGCGAATATCGCCGCCACAGCCATTATTATCAATACTACCAACCCAACAATAGCTAGTTTGTTTCTACGAAGTCTTTTCAACATTACCTTCCAGGGACTCTCAACTTTGCTGCTTCTTGCTCTGTTATCTGAATTAATATTATTACTTGTAACAGTTGCCATTTTAAGTCCCTCCTTAATCCAATCTTATTCTGGGATCTACAGCTGCATATGATATATCGGCTAATAAATTCCCAATTAAAGTAAATATCGCCAAAAATAGATTTGTACCCATCATTATAGGATAATCCCTATGTAAAACTGCATTGTATTGTAATCTTCCCATTCCCGGCAGTGAAAACATAATTTCCGTAGTTATAGCACCGGAGAATAGTCCCGGTAATGTAAAACCTAAGAGGGTAATTACTGGGATCAGAGCATTCCTTAATGCATGCTTATATATGACAACCCTCTCCTTCAATCCTTTTGCTCTGGCAGTCCTTACGTAATCTTGTCTGATAACTTCCAGCATGCTTGAACGGGTATATCTCATCAAGCTTCCAGCTCCTGCTAGTCCTAAAACTATCAACGGAAGAAAAGAATGGTTTAAAATATCCTTTATCATGTTGATTCCCACATAGTTTTTGCCCGGAGAAACAAAACCGGATAGAGGAAACCATCTTAAATCAATGGCAAACCACTTTTTCATCAAAATAGCAAAGAAAAATATTGGAATAGAAATACCTGCTAATGCAAATATTGTTCCAGCATAGTCAATAAAAGAATATTGTTTAGTAGCTGAAATTACACCTACAGGAATTGCTATCAATATACTTATAAGCAATGAACCAAAAGCTATAAAAAATGTAGCACCCAATCTCTCTGCTATCAATTTGGACACAGGCTGTTTTAACTGAATCGAATATCCAAACTCCCCCTTTAGTGCATTTTTCATATATGAAAAATATTGCTGAACAGGGCTGGCATTTAACCCATATGCCTCTTTTAATGCCTCCATCTGTGCTATAGTCATATTTGGATTTTGCATATAACTTGCAAGAGGGTCCCCAGGAGCCAATTGAATAATGGAGAATACCAATATACTTACACCAAGCATAATCGGGATTTGCTGCAATAGACGTCTTAAAATGTATTTGCCCACCTTACTTCCTCCTTTATGGTAATTCAAGTAAATATAGCCTAGTTGAACTTAAACTAGGCTATATTCAGCTTATTTTATTTTATACTTTTAAATTCTTCTATTGAACAATCTCAATTAGTTGAGATTCATTTGACCAGTCTTTAAATTCTGTTGGGTTGAAGTTTTTAACCCTCTTGCTTACCAGCCATGGATTTGTTCTAATGTATACAAACATATATGGAAGCTCTTCATTAAACTCAATAGCTAATTCTTGATAGATTTCTTTTCTCTTTTCTTGGTCAAATTCATATAGACCATCTTTCATCAACTTTTCAATTGATTCATTTTCAAAGAACCCTCTGTTGTTTCCTGGTGGGAATACAGTTTTTGAGAACACATCGTACATATCAGGGTCAGCAGTTAAACCCCAAGCCATGTTCCACAAATCCCATTTATCTGCATTACCTTCATCACTAATCAAAGTTGACAAGGAGTTGAAGTCCATTAGTTCAATAGTTAAATCAACACCAATTTTCTTCCATTGCTCAACAGCTAAAGCAGTGATCTTCATTGACCATTCTGCGTCATTATAAGAACACCATTTTAGGGCTAATTTCTTCCCGTCTTTTTCTCTGATTCCATCTGCGCCCATCTTCCAACCTGAAGCTTCTAAAAGTTCAGCAGCCTTATCGGGATTATAGTCATATGGATTCAATTTGTCAACATCCGGATATGCCCAGCTAACTGGTGACACAGGAGCGTGACATACGAAACCACCCTCGTCTCCAAAGAAGGACTGAACGAATCCTTTTCTGTCAAGACCATATGTTAATGCCTGACGTACATTTTTATCAGCTAGTATTGGATTTTTGAAGTTGAATCCAACATAAGAATATCCATTGTTCATGTTATTGATTAAATCTCCATGAGCAAATGTATCTCCTTTGATTGTCTCGTAGTTTTCTACGGAGCCTTCAAAGTTAACAGCATCTACAGCTCCAGTTTCAAATTCTGATAACTGGTCGACATTTGCTATAACCTTGTAGATGATACCGTCAAGTTTTGGAGGTCCTTGCCAGTAGTCCTTATTTGCTTCTAATTCTACATATTGGTCTACTTCATATTTCTTTAATTTGAACGCACCATTTCCTAATGGTTCACGGTTCAAATTTGCCTGTTCATCAGCAGTCATTCCGCCGTAGTAGTGCTTAGGCATAATTTCCAAATATCCTAAATCTCTTAAGGTAGTAGCATAAGCTTCTGTTACTGTAACTTCTACAGTATACTTGTCGAGTGCCTTGATGCCTTCAGCTGTCTCAGCTTTTCCAGCCTTTACATCTTCTGCACCAACTATGGATTGCATTACTGCAGTGTATCCTCTGCCCTTATAATCAGGTTGTAAGATGTCATTGTAAGTCCATACTAGGTCATCAGCAGTTACTTCTTCACCATCATGCCATTTAATCCCTTCTCTTAGATAGAAAGTATATACCAATCCATCATCAGAAACCTTATAGTCCTTTGCTAAAGCTCCTTCAGTAGTCAATTCAGTATTTTCCTCAATGTTCAATAACTTGTCAAATACTAACTCAATGATGTAATGGTCATATACTGCTGAATAAGTATTTGGATTGAATATCCCCTCAGGGCTTGTATCACCAATAGTCAATACATTGCCTCTTTCTGAGCCAGGAATTGTTGCAGCTGGTTCTACCGCCGGTTCCCCTTCAGAACTAGGCTCTTGAGTGCCAGTTGGTGCTTCTTTTGGTTGACATCCAGCTAAGAAAACAGATAGTACCATTGCTAATGCAAGTAATAAAACTATGCTTTTTTTCATTGCCTTTCCCCCTTATTTTTTATTTAAAAGTAGCTGTATCGCTACTTTTAAGAACTAATAAAGCTTTATACAAATATATTATGTATATCTGTATATTATGAATTGTAACTGCTACTTTTTGTTCTACCTTAGAAAAGATATGGACTCATTGTGTATACTTATTCTATAACATTTTCACGAGTTTTTCAATACCTATTTATTTAAGCTATAATTGGGTGTTACAAATCAATGCACAATTCACAGTTCACAGTTCACAGTTCACAATCGACCCTTGGGTCGTCCTGAGACGTGCAGTATAAACATTACTCTCGAAGGATCTCCGGTTTTAAGATAGTGAGGAGTTAAGAACTAAAAGTTAAGAACTGCTAAGGTCGAGCTTTGGGGATTAAAACAATTCACAATTCACAGTTCACAATTATTGGAGGCAGATTAATTAAATAACCCTTTAAGAATTTATATCTTAAAGGGCTATCTAGTATTACTATTTTATATTATTTATTATAGAGATTATATCATCTGTCGTTTGAATTGATTTGGAATTCAAAGAGTATGCTCTTTGTGCTGTAATCATCTCCGCCATGCTCCTTGTGACATCTACATTTGAATTTTCCAGAGAATATTGTGCTATGTCTCCAAATCCTTCATCACTGTCTAAAGAATTCCTTAATGTAACATTTTGAGACGGTAGAAACTTTCCTTCACCTATTGATGTTAAAGAGTCTAAAATCTCAGGCATGTACAATATTATCCTCCCTACAGATTGATACTCTCCGTCAACATCGGTAAAAATTTCTCCCTTAGCATTGATATCTACTTTCCCCCACTGTTCTACGGGCATATTTAGGCTAATGTCCAAGAAATACCCGTTATCATCAACTATATTGGAATCTCCATCTATTTTGAAACTTCCATTTCTGCTTAAATATAGATTGCCATTTGAATCTCTTATTCCGAAAAATCCATCACCTTCAATAGCCATATCCATCATATTTGGTGAGTTACTCACTGTTCCTTGTTTAAAATTTATTGTATTTATACTACTTTTTGAACCTGCATTGATACTGAAATCAGTCCCTTCAATAGTATTGTGAACAAGCTCTTGAAAGCTAATTTCTTTTCTTTTATACCCTGTGGTATTTATATTTGCTAAGTCATCAGAGATAGCGTCCATTTTATTTTGGAGCGCTTTTAAACCTGATTTATTGATCCCTAACACATTCATCCCATATCACCTATACCCTTCCGATTTCATTAACTGCCTTATTCAACGTTTCATCTGCTGCATGAAGCAGTTTTTGGTTTGATTCAAATTCTCTGGATATCTCAATCAATTTTACTATTTCATCTACTATGGTAACGTTGGAAGTTTCCAAAAATCCTTGCCTAACATCGGAGTTTTGTATTGTATACCCCTGATCATTGCTGACAAACAAGGTGTCCCCTATACTCACTAAATCATCATAATCATCAAAATCTGTGATCAGTAAACTATAACCCGGATATGCTGCATCTCCTTTGCTGTCATCACTTAATACCTGATATCCTTCAGTTGTCACCAATTGGTTTTCATCGTTTAATCTAAAATTTCCGTTTCTTGTATAGCCTAATTGACCATCAGCCATCCTCACTGTAAAAAAGCCATTGCCTGCAATTGCATAATCCGTTTCTTTATCCGTTTCATATAAATTACCCGGCTCAAAACTTATGACAGCATCATCTATTCTATTGCTATAAATGAAATTGCCTAAATCTACTCTTGTATTTCCATCAGCTCCACCTGTATAGTTGAACATCTCTTGAGACTCATTTGTGCTTTGAACGATATCCTGAAATTTATACCCAGGTGTATTGACATTTGCAATGTTTGCATTGGTGTTTTCCAATTTTTTTTGCAGTATATTCATATTTTTGTTCACAGTGTTGATACTTCGAATCATAAATATCATCCTTTCAAGGTTTAATCTCTATTGTTTTTATTTCAGAAGGATATACCATACCCAATTTTCGTGCTTCTGTTTCCACATCACTTTGATATTTTCTGCCATAGCTAATATTCATTAAAATTGCAGATATAAGTATTCCCACACCTAAAGCAGTTAGTATTTGTCCATTTATGTTTTGTAATTTTTGTACAAATTTTTTAATAATAGCACCTCCCCCTTTTTCATATCCAATAGATTACAAATCTCCTCTAAGGAATAATTATCCTCCTCATATTTTAAGATTCGTTCGTATTTTTCTAATGAATTCTGAGGTATGCTTTGAGGTTCTTCTTTTAAGGACTTTTCTATGGACTTTTCTATAGATTTATATGTATCATCACCAAATTCATCAGAATCTGGAAAAAACAATATCTTTTCTATTGCCTCTATTCTTTGATTTAAATGGTAAAGATCATTTAGTGCAACTTTTCCATATTTTTCATCTGTCTTTATATTATTCTTTTCTTTGTAAACTCCTAATGCAATCAAAACTATCCCTAATGTCATTAAAAAATAAAACATCATTACTCCTCCAATTTAGGCTTTAAATTTTCTTTCAATTTCAAAAGTATTTTCCCATGTATTTGAGATACTCTAGGTATTGAAATTCCTAGAATATAAGCTATTTCTTTAAGGGATAATTCCTCGTTATAATATAAATTTAGAATAATTCTTTCTCTTTTGTCCAATTTGCTTATTGCCTCAGACAACAATTTTCTTTGTTCGATATAAATTATTTCTTCCTCCGGGGTCTTAGTATTTAAGTCCTTAACAGTATCCATTAAATGAATATCCTTATCATCGCTTGAAAATATAATTGATTCCAATGATATAGTGGAAAGAAAGTGCACTGTTTCATGTATTTTAGATAGTTGTTTTTGATCAATGCCAAGTTCTTTACAAATCTCCCATTCTTCGGGAGTCCTCAACAGCTTGTTTTCTAAGGATTCTTTTGCATTGTAATATTGATTTAGTTTATCAATCTTATCCCTAGATACTCTCCCGCCTCTTCTTACTTCATCTATTATAGAACCTCTTATCCTTAAGTTAGCGTAGGCCTCAAAGGGAACATTTTTACTTTGATCAAATTTCTCTATCGCATCCATAAGTCCAATAACCCCTATACTGAATAAATCATCTTGATCATATTCACTACCCTTCACATCTATTCTACCGGCAATTTTTTTTACTAAGGGTAAATATTTAATTATTAGATTATCTCGTTCTTCATTTAACACATAAGACATAAAATTACCCTCTTTTTTATCTTTATTTAATCTTGTTTTTTCTCATAATCTTGAAAACATGTCTAATAATTTTTTCTCTGTTCTTCTCATTTATTTCAATAAACTTCATACCATAATTGTAAACAGTTTTGTTTGAAGAAGTCTTTATGTTTTTATGAACAACTTCACCTTTTAGCATAAAAATATCATCCAATAATTCAAGTACAAACACTAATATCATACCTACTTGAATGCTCTCCTCACTGGCAAATTTCAATCCTCCGCCGCTTAAATCCAAAATTATTCCATCCTTTGAAAATTCTTTTATTTTCTCAAACGCTTTAGTAACTTGGGAATAGTCATTAAAATTCAATTTTGTCAGCTGTTTGTTATCGGTATATATAAACGGTAAACTGGTTTTCACCCTTACATATTCTCTTCTTTGGATAATTTCAAAATTTTCATAGGATAATATCTCATATATGGGCATATCCCCGGCTATACGATTTAATATCACCCCGTCAAAACCCAAGATTCTAGCCTTATCATATACAATACATTTGATTTTATCATCCTGCTTTAGCAGTTTAAACTCTCTGTCATCAGGTGATATGGAAACATAGAGTCTATTCTCTACTAAATCTTGAATAAGCCCAAACGTAATTTCTCCATTTTCGGTTATAAGCTCAACTTTACTCATTAAATTGAATACAGACATAATAATCACCCAAATATCTTTCGTAGTCTATTGCTTAATTGTTTTAAGCTGGATACATTAAAATTATAATTCTTATCGTTTAAAATATTGTTTGAAATTTGGCTAATATTTTTACTTGCAAGGGAATTTGGATATTTTAAAACTATAGGTTGCTGATCCATAACAGCTTTATTGACCCTAATATCATTAAAAATAAATCCGATATTTTCCAGTTCCAATTTTAAAAATTTCTGACATGTTAAGGCTAATTTATTGAAACTTTCTTCTCCTGAGACAATATCCGGTACTTGATTGATTACAACTTTTACTTTATCTTTCAACTTATATATAGAAATCGCCTTCAAATAACTATAAGCATCGGTAATCGCTGTTGGTTCCGGAGTTGTGACCAATATAAGCTCATGGGCAAATATTGCAAATGTCAGTGACTCCCTGCTAATCCCTGCACCATTATCTATTATCAAGATATCATAAACACCTATACTGCTTAATTCATTGATTATTGTTTGCTGCTTATCATAGTCTAAGATTTCCATATTAAATAAATCAGAACCACCGGAGAGCAAGTCTACCCCTTCAGGACCGGTTACAATAATATCTTTTAAAGATATACCTTCATTAAAAAGGTTAAACAAATTCAATGGAGTATTTATGCCAAGTAAAATATTTGCGTTGCTCAACCCAACATCTGCGTCCAAAACAAGTACCCTTTTACCCATTTGCTGCAATTTAATAGCTAAATTAACGCTAAAATTAGTCTTTCCTACTCCGCCCTTCCCGCTTGCTACTGAATAGATCTTTATACCTTGCCCGTTTTGAGTTTTCTCATTTCCATTATCAACCAAAGCCCTTAATTTACTAGCTTGATCAAGCATATGTAAAATTCTCCTCAATATAATCTAATAAATTTTCTAAAGTTGCATCCTTTATATCATCAGGCACATCTTGTCCAAAGCAAAAATATTGTACGGGCAAAGTATTGTTTTCAATAATGCTCCAAAAATTTGTTAAAACAGTTACTTCATCAAATTTAGTCAATATTAAACCGTCATAATTTAATAATTTATACCTATCTAAAATAGAATAAATTGTATCTTTATCAGTAGATACACTTAATACCAAATATTTGTTGAATTCTCCCTCTATGGCATCCAGATAATCCTTTATATCGATTAATTTCCCTTTATTTCTTTGACTAGTGCCCAGAGTATCTATTAAAATCATGTCGCAATCCTTCAATTTGTTTATTTTATAAGCCATCTCATCAGGTGAATTCACCACCTCAAAGGGAGCATCTAAAATATTTGCATAGGTTTTAAGCTGCTCAACTGCTCCTATCCTATAAGTATCCATAGTAACTAACCCAACATTTCTCTTATTGACTAAATGTTCTTTTGCTGCTATTTTGGCAATGGTCGTAGTCTTACCTACGCCTGTCGGCCCCATGAATACATTGATTCTCTCTAACTCAAGTTTCTTTTCAAAACAGTTATTTTTTAAAACCAAATTTAAAAAATTCTTTTTTTCTTCAATGGTTAATTTATTGTCTTCTATTTCATAAAGGTCACAATAACTAACAAGCTTATTTTTAATTATATCGCTTGCTTTTTCATATATGAAATCAGTTTCAATACTTTGCCCCATATCCGTTTCTTTATATTCATTTTGTATACTATTTATATTGTTATTTTTTGTAACAATATTTTCTTCTACTGCAACTGTTACTTCCAATTGTTTCTTTTTTCTAAGGTTATACCATTTCCCAACCTTTACCGTTCTCTGACTAATGATTACAGCATCTTTGCCCAATTCATACTTAGCTCTAATGATGGCTTCCTTCATATCATTAACTATATACTTCTTTATAATCATATCTTATTCACCAATCCTACAGCTTGTATTTCTACATCATTTGGTATCTCGTTAAGTGATAATACCGGTATATTGGGGAAGTTAAATGAAATTAAGTTTCTAAATGCTATTCTTATTTTAGGTGATGCTAAAATTACAGGCTCAATCCCATTGAACAATAATTTCTCATTTAATGTTTTAATATTATCAAAAATTTTAGTTATGATTGCAGGATCCAATACAGGCATCGAACCTGATACTGTCTTTCTAATGTTATTTCCTATAAGCTCTTCAATATCCGGATGTATGGTTATTACATTTAATGTCCTGTCATCTGCCAAATATCCTTTAATAATTGTTCGTTTTAGTTGACTTCTTACATGTTCCGTTAAAACCTCCGGGTCTTTGGTTATGTTTCCAAAATCAGCCAAAACCTCTAATATTGTAACTAGGTCAAATATTGGAACTCCTTCTTTAAGCAAATTTTGCAGTACCTTTTGCACTTCTCCAAGCGACATTATATCCGGAATCAGCTCATCTATTACCACATTATATTTTTCTTTTATACCTTCCAGCATTTGTTTTACTTCCTGTCTCCCTAACAATTCAGCACTGTTTTGCTTTATTACTTCTTTCAAATGAGTTGCAATAACTGTAGTAGGTTCAACTATTGTATATCCCTTTAAGTCTGCTTTTTCCCTGTCTTTTGAATCCACCCATATGGCATCAAGTCCAAAAGCGGGTTCTTTGGTTTTTATTCCTTCTAAGTCAAACTCACTGGTTCCGGGATCGATGACTAAATATTTATTCATATAGATTTGTCCTCTGGCTACTTCATTTCCTTTAATCTTTATAATATAATCATTGGGGCCTAATTGAAGATTGTCCCTTATTCTAATAGGGTTTACCATTATTCCCATTTCATTTGCACACTGTCTTCTTATAGAAGTTATATGGTTCATTAAATTGTCATCATTTCCTTCGTCTACCAATTGAATCAATCCATAGCCTATTTCCATTGAAATCGGCTCTACCTGAAATGAAACTACTGCATCCTCCCTTTTACTTTCTCCCCTTTCCATCGCTATTTCAGCATTTACTACAGCTAACTTTTCTTCAGCTTTTTCATTTTCCATTAATAAATATCCGGTGCCGAATAATATAAGCGATACTATTAAAAACGGAATCGTAGGAAAAGCAGGCACCATTGATATTATAAACATTACAACAGCAGATACCATGATAACCCTTGAAACACTAAACAGTTCTGTTGAAACACTTTTTCCAAAACTTTGCCCGTCGTCGGATCTGGTAACTAGAATCCCTGATGCAATTGAAATCAGCAATGAAGGTATTTGGCTCACCAGCCCGCCTCCAATAGTCAGCTTCCCAAATTTATCTAAAGCTTCCATAGCGCCCATATTGTTTTTGACGGAAAATATAAGTATCCCACCAAGTAAATTTATAATAGTAATTATAATACCTGCTATAGCATCTCCTTTGACGAATTTACTAGCTCCGTCCATTGAACCATAGAAGTCAGCCTCCCGTTGCAAATTCTGTCTCCTTTTCTTGGCCTCTTGCTCATCAATTAGTCCTGTATTGAGATCTGCATCTATTGCCATCTGCTTTCCCGGCATTGCATCAAGGGTAAATCTAGCCGATACTTCAGATACTCTGCTTGCGCCGCTTGTTACAACAACCATCTGGACAATTACTATTATCATAAAAATTACCGCTCCTACAATATAATTGTTCCCGGTAACAAAGTTGGCAAATGCATCTATTACATGTCCTGCATTCCCTTCACTAAGTATCAGCCTCGTTGAAGATATATTTAGGGAAAGTCTAAACATAGTGGTTACCAATAATAATGTAGGAAAAGTTGAAAACTCCAGAACATTTTTAGTAAAAAGAGTTAAAAGCAAAATTATAATGCTTAGGGAAATATTGATAACCAGCAATATGTCCAACAAATAGCTGGGCAAAGGCACGATGATAATCCCTAATATTGCAATAATTGAAAATGCAACAACTACTTCCATATATTTCTTAAATATATCTAAGATATTCTTTATAGATTGCGGCATAGTTTACTCCTTTATAATTCAGTTCACGATTCACAGTTCACAATTCACAATTCACGATTCACAATTGCCGGGGTCATATCTTCCCTTTATTTTTCTCTTGCATTTGATAGACAACAGCCAAAATCTCTGCTACAGCTTTATATAAATCTACAGGCACTTGATCGCCAATCTCAACTTTCCTATACATGGCACGTGCTAATTCTCTATTTTCCATAATAGGAATTTTATTTATCCTTGCTACTTCTTTTATTTTTTCAGCCAGAT
Organism: Paratissierella segnis; assembly: GCF_014385195.1. GTDB lineage: Bacteria > Bacillota > Clostridia > Tissierellales > Tissierellaceae > Paratissierella > Paratissierella segnis. The sequence continues at coordinate 328,928 of NZ_JACRTG010000018.1, read as the reverse complement.
AATCTTCACCTTTAGCAGTAACAATCGGAGCTTTATCCAGTTTTGAATCATACCTTAAAACCACAGCTATATGTGTTGGGTTAGTAACGACTACAGTAGATTCTTTGATGCTTGACATCATTCTGCTCATGGAAATTTGTCTTTGTTTGCTAGCCCTAAAGGATTTTATTTCAGGATTACCTTCCATCTCTTTAAACTCGTCCATAACTTCTTGTTTGGTCATTCTTAAATTCTTTTTAAAGTCTCTTTTCTGAAACACATAGTCTACTATGCTTAGCGCAAACATTACTAATATAATATTGAAGGTTAAATCCTTTATAAAATCAAGCAGAAAGAAAAATATTTTTTCTGTGCCTAAGTTCCCGCTGTTAATGATTTGATTTATATTTTTTGTTAAATTTTTATATGTCATATAAAATACTAAAAACAACTTCAATATGTTTTTAACTAAGTTGAATATGGATTTTTTAGAAAATATCCCTTTAAACCCTTCAATGGGATTGAGCCTTTTCAAATCAGGCTTTAGAGGTTCTGTTGAAAATATAAATCCGGTCTGCACTAAACTAATGCCTATTCCTATAACTATAGCAATCAGTGCAAATGGCAATACAAGCACTACAAAATTTATAATATTTTTTATAAATAAGGATCCTAAATTCGACTTTGTTATCGATACAGTATAGTCCGTCTGTAAAGAGGTCTTTAAAAACTTTAAACTATTAGAAAATAAATAATTGCCTAATACTCCGATAAACATCATAAAAACAAATAGAGATGCTGCAGCCGATAAATCTCCGCTTTTTGCCACTTGACCTTTCTTTTTTGCATCCTTTAATCGCTTGGGGGTGGCCTCTTCGGTTTTATTGTCTTTATCGTTCATAGTTTACACCTCCACGAGCCAATAAGGAAAACAAGGTCGTATTTCCTTACGAGAACAAATTCATAAATCCTTCTAAATTTTCAGGTATTAGTTGAATGGTATTTCCTATGGAGTTTATTAGCCAAGATAATGTAAGTAAAGTAATTATGTAACTCACCATAGCTTTAACAGGCATTCCCAGCATAAGAACATTTATCTGAGGTACGGTCTTTGATATTATACCTAATATAATATCCGTAACCAATACAACTATAATAATCGGGATTGCCAAATTCAACGCCAATTCAAATACTTCTGAAAATAAACTTACTATTGCCTTTGCGTTATAATTATTGAAACTTACTGTATTAAGAGGTATATAATCAAAGGATTTTACCAAGGCGGTAATGACTTTATGATGCATATCAAGCAAGAAAAACACGGAAATAGATATCCAATAATACATTTTTCCATAATTTGCAGCTGTAGTTCCAACACTTGGATCATATACCGATGCCATGGAAAAACCTACCTGAAAATCTACTAAATTCCCTGCTATTTCAGCAGCGCTAAAGATCAAATTTGTTACGAAGCCTAAAGCAAGTCCTAAAATAGTCTCCTTTATATTTAGTAATAAGAACAAAAACATATTATCTATGACATCAATTTTAGGGATTATAGAATTAATAATCAATGTCAAACTAATTGCAAACCCTATTTTAAATGTATTGGGTAAGCCTTTAAATGAAAATCCAGGGCAAATTACAATAAAAGCTGTAATTCTTATAAATATCAAAATTATTTTTTGCAATTGAAAAGTCATAGCGTCACCTTAGCTTAAATTGGAAATTATCCTAAATAAATATGTAGTAAATGATATTAGTCCATTAAGCATGAAATTTCCAAAAACTATTAATGATATCATTACTGCAATTATCTTTGGCACAAAGCTCAATGTCTGTTCTTGGACCTGAGTAGTAGCCTGCAATATACTAATTATCAGTCCAACCACTAAAGATATTAGGAGCACAGGACCTGACACCTTCATTATCGTAATATATGCATTTCTCAATATATCTAATACCAATACTTGAGTCATTATCTCACTCCTAAATCAGACTTTTTAATAGCGATTCTACCACCAAATACCATCCATCTACCAATACAAACAAAAGTATTTTAAAGGGCAATGAAATCATAACCGGCGGAAGCATAAACATACCCATAGACATCAATATGCTGGCTACCACCATATCTATAACTAAGAACGGGATATATATGATAAATCCCATACTAAATGCCATCCTAAGTTCACTTATAGCAAAGGCAGGAACGATTGTTGTCAAGGATAAATCCATAGGATCATCAACATTGTCTTTGCCTGACGTTCTTAAAAATAGTGCTAAATCTTTTTCCCTTGTTTCTTTAAGCATGAATTCCTTCATAGGTATCGAAGCTCTTTCAAAAGCTTCCTCTTGATTTATCTCATCTTCTAAAAAAGGTGTGACTGCTTCGTTCATAACGCGGCTATATGTAGGCTGCATTACGAAAAATGTTAGAAACAAAGCAAGTCCTATCAATATTTGATTTGGAGGAGATTGTTGTGTCCCCAATGCATTTCTTAAGAAAGACAGCACAACTATAATTCTTGTAAAGCATGTAGTCAATATTAAAAATGAAGGAGCTAATGAAAGCACTGTTAATATAATAAAAAGTTTTACTGTATCAACAGTCGACTTTGGATCTCCACTTGGATTTAGAATTTGACCTAAGGAATCTGTCAATGGATCAGCAAATGCAATTTGGGGTATCATTGCTATCAATAAAAATATTAAAGTTAAAGTCAAGAAATTTCGTCTATTCACTTTTCTTCCTCATTTCAAATATATTGCCTAATTTACCTTTAGGATCCGTATGAGATCTTTGAATTTCCATCTCGTCGATATATTGAATTTCTTCCTTATCAAGCTCTTTGAGTATCTTATTTTCGGTACTCGTAAAACTCATAAGATAATATTTCCCACAGATATCCACTATAGTTAATGCTGAATTATTGTTTACAGATACACGTTCTATGATTTTTATTATTTTATTCTGTTTCTTCATGTACCTATTAAGATATTTTAAGCTCAAATTTGCTATAGCTATAATTATTAATAGCACAACTATAGTCTTAACTATGGATAAAACACTTGATAAATCCATTTTCACACTTCCAATCATTGTACAACAAGGTCTGTAATATAAACTTCTTTTACCAATTCATCTTTTAGAGCCAAATTTATCTCTTCTTTCAATTCACCTTTGAGATTTTTGATATTATCTCCCTCAAGTATATCTGATGAAGTCTTGTCCAACAAAATATTGACTACTCTGTCTCTTATTTTATTTACATTGGATTCTATTATTGCTTTATCGCTTTCTTCATTGCACATAAGGGCAATTTGTAGTTTTAAATAGTTTTTTCGATTATTTTCTGATTTTAAATTTACTACAAATTCATTTAATAAGACATCTTCTTCTTTATTTGGCTTAATTAATTTATTTATATCAAAGTTTGGTCCACTACTATTAAAAGCTATATAACCAAATACCATAGTAGTCATAAGAAGAATCACTATTAAAACTATTATCAATACTTTTGGTAATTTGCTTTTTTCATTGACTGTCATTGGTGCTGCCATTTATCTCACCTTCCCCATTTATTATAATTAGTATATTAACTCTTCTGTTGGTCGAACGGTTTGCTGCACTGTCATTAGGAACTATCGGTCTATATTCTCCATAACCCACTGCTGACAATCTATTTGGAGCCACATTCTCTTCGTCAATTAAATATCTCACTACTGTAACTGCTCTGGCAGTAGATAATTCCCAATTGCTGGGATATTGACGGCTATTCATCGGTACATCATCAGTATGACCTTCTATTACCAACTCGTTATCAAAATCGTTGACAAGACCTTCTAATCGTTTAAGTACTTGCAGTCCACTTTCTTTAAGCTCAGCTTTTCCCGGTTCAAACAATATTGCTTCTTTAATATCGACGAAAACACCCCGTCTATTGGCATTTACAGTGACTTTAGCTTCCAATTCGTTATCTCCAATATAATCAACCACTCTGCCATACATTTCCTGTACTTCCTCCGGAAGGGACTCAAAGTCAATTTCATCATCTTCACCTATATGTTCCACATTAGGTATCTCAATATCATTAATTGTTCCCCCTTCAATGGGATAAGGCCCTCCAAGCCCAGTTAGTACCGATTGTAATGAGTATGCTATATCTTTAAATTTCTTAGCATCTACGGTTGACATTGAAAAAAGCAAAATAAAAAAGGTCAGTAAGAGAGACATCAAGTCTGAGTATGTAGTTAACCAGCTAGGAGAACCCCCATTGTCCTTCTTTTTAAACCCTCTTTTACTCATAATAAACCTTCCTCTTTATAGTTATCGTCCTCTCTGAATCTCGTTAAAGTTTTTTGTTCGCTTGGTGAAAGATAAGTCATCAGTTTTTCTTCTAAAAGCCTAGGATTGCTTCCTGCTTGAATCTCCAATATTCCATCGATAATCATTTGCCCTGTAAACATTTCTTCGTCTGTTTGTTCTCCCAAATTTGTAGCTATCGGAATAAATATGAGGTTTGCACACAAGGAACCATAAAACGTAGTAATAAGTGCGGTTGCCATGCCGGCTCCAATAGTACTTGGATCATCTAATTTAGTTAACATGATTATTAGACCTATTAGGGTGCCTAACATACCATATGCAGGTGCCAATTCTGACCACTTCAAAAGTACGCTTTGTCCCATTCTATGGCGTCTTTCCACTGCATCTAACTTTGTTTCCAATATTTCCCTAATATTATCAGGCTCTACACCATCCACTACCATTTGCAATCCGGATATTAAAAAATCATCATTCATATTATTTATATCATCCTCAAGCGCCAATAATCCTTCTTTTCTGGCCTTTCTTGCCAATCTTGAAAACAATAAAACCAATTCCTTATTGTCCCTTTTGGGAGTAAACAGCAGTGCCTTAAATGTATTTGGCAAATTTTTAAGTGTATCAGGCGGAAAGCTGATTATCAATGCACAGAAAGAACCAAATACTGTTATTATAATCGAGGGAATATGTACAAAATTGGAGATTTCACTATCCATCATAATTGACCAAATAACCAGCGCCATCCCCAGCACTAATCCTATTATAGGTGTTATATTTTTTTTCATATACTGCCTCCAAGTAGGTTTGTGTAAATTTTTCTTTTATACTCAATTGTTTTTTCTATAATTTCTTCAGTTTTATTGGCGACTCTTAAAACTTTTCCGTCTGTTAAAGTTATAATAGTATCAGGTGCTTCTTCTATTTTATATATTAAATCATCATTTAAGCAGATTTCTTTCCCATTTACTAACGTAAGAATAATCATAATTACCTCCATATCGATTAAATCAATTCACAATGCACAATTCACAATTGTTGGGGTCAAGCTTATGCAGGATAATTACTGCTTGTCATCCTTGAGCGTAAAGCGAAGGATCTCTACTACCTTTTTACTAAATACTAATATGGGATTCTTCGTTGCTCTCAGAATGACACCCTGCAGTGATTATACTGCCCTAAATCAATTCACAATTCACAGTTCACAATTCACAATTGTTGGGGTCGAGCTTATGCAGGATAATTACTGCTTGTCATCCTTGAGCGTAAAGCGAAGGATCTCTACTACCTTTTTACTAAATACTAATATGGGATTCTTCGTTGCTCTCAGAATGACACCCTGCAGTGATTATACTGCCCTAAATCAATTCACAATGCACAATTGTCAAAGTTGAGTTTTGGGTTAACGCCTTTGATTGTAAAAGAGGGGGATTACATCAAAGGCGTCAGTTCTTCACCCTTCACTAATTGTTAATTGTCTTTTGTTAATCATTAACCGTCAATTGTTATTATCTCTTAAGATTCATCAATTCTTGAAGCATCTCATCAGAGGTTGTTATGCTCCTAGAATTTGCTTGATAAGCTCTGCTTGTAATTATCATTTCTGTAAATTCATTTGCCAAGTCTACGTTGGACATTTCCAAAAATCCTTGGCGGATTACTCCAAATCCTTCTTCTCCGGCAGTACCCTCTTGCGGTTCCCCTGAGTTTCTAGATTCGGAATATACATTGTTTCCCATCTTTACCAATGCTTCAGGATTGCTAAACTTGACAATCCCTACAAATCCGAGGGACTCTGCCTCTCCATCACGTACAACTATAATCTCTCCATTGTTAGCAATTGAAAAACTATCTAATCCCTCTTCCTCCATAGTTATAATACCCCCATCGCTATCCAAGAGATAATATCCACTGGAATTGACTAAATTACCAGCAGCATCTTTATAAAATGTTCCATCTCTTGTATATCTTACTACTTCACCGGAATCATCCAAGGATACTGCAAAAAATCCTTCTCCTTCTATTGCTAAATCCAAGTCCCTATTTGTAGGCTGCATATTTCCACCGGTCATAATGGTGTCTATTGCCCCTACCTTGACGCCAAGTCCTACCTGTTGAGGATTTATTCCTCCCATTCCACCATCCTCAGAAGGGGATGACCCACTTGAAATAGTTTGATTTAGCATATCTTGAAATCTAGCCCTGCCAGATTTAAAAGCTGTTGTATTTACATTTGCAATATTGTTCGCAATAACGTCCATCTTGGTTTGAAAATTTCTCATACCACTTACACCTGAATATAATGATCTTAGCATTTAAACTCCTCCTATAATTTATTTACGCATCTGTCAGTCAGCGTAGTATCGGCTCCCCTTATAGGTCCGGCCGTTTATCTGATAATTACTGCACTATCTATGTTTGTAACTATTTCCATTTCATCGCTTTGCAGCGCTGTGATTATTGTTCTATTGTTTACACTGGCTATTAAGGCCAAGTCCTTATAAAGCATCAAGCTCTCTCTTGCACCCTTTTGTTCCAAATTGTTCATCGCTTGGTTTAGGGTATTCATATCCGACTCTTTCAACTTTATATTTCTTTCAAGCATCCTTTGTTTTGCATGCTGAGATATTTTAATCTTTTCGTCTTTTATCAAGCTTTCCTGCAAAATCTTCTGAAAATCTAGACTTGATGGAGCATTAGTCTCCTTTGATGCACCATTTTTAACAGGTATTACCTGTCCTCGTTCAACCCTGAAATTCATTCTTCCACCTCTTTCTGTCCCACTTCAATGACAGAACCCAAGTAGTAATAATCTCCGTTTACTTGAAGCAATGCTATGCCATTATGAAACTTAACTTTTTCAACTATTCCGGTAACATTGCCTTCTTCATCAGCCACTGTAACCTCCTTGCCTATAAGGCTAAAGGAATACTGTTGTTGACTCATCAATGTAAGGAGACTCAAATTCTCAGTCACACTTGTAAGCTGTTCTAAGGTAGCAAACTGTGCCATTTGAGATAAATAGTCTGTTTTACTGCCCCCGCCATCACCACCCATAGGGTTTTGATTGCTTATTTCTGCTGCCATTATCTGTAGAAAATCATTAATTGATAATCCGCCTCTATCGGGTACGTTGGATGTCTCATTAGTTGTTTTTTGTCCCATTCTCATTGCAGATATATTATTTGTTTCCATTATCATCCCTCCTCTATGCCAAAATGCTTATAGAGCTTAAATTAGAATATCTGTCAGTTAAATCTTCCAGATTAAATTCTTTTTCAAAATCAAACTTCATAAAATGATTTTGCTTAAATTGCTCATGGTTATTTTTATTGGAACTCCCATTAGAATCAAAATACGAGTTTTCATTTTCCATAGCACCTAAGTTCAATTCGACTTCTACTCTATCCATATTGATGTTTTGCTTAAATAGATTTTCACTTATTTCTCCGACTTTAGCTGCAAACAATTGTTTAATCTGGTCATTATCTACCAATATTTTAGTGCTTATCTTTCCTTTATCCATTTTAAGCATTACATTTACTGTTCCCAATTCCTCAGGATAGAGTTGAACTTTCATAACTGAAGTCTGTCCTTCTGTAGTTGTTTCCATCAATTGAATAATAGTTTCTCCTATGTTTTGTACATTTTCTTTGTGCATAACCTGATTTTCAAAAGAATTATCCGTTTCATTTGTTATAACCCTATCTTCATGAACATAGGTATTGAAAATGGTATCTTTTAACCTTCCGGGTTGATTAGTCCCATCGGATTCATGCTCCTTGAACTTTACCTCTTCATCTTCTGATTTTTTTATAATTTCTCTACTTTCTCTGCCGCTATTACTTACACATTCATTCTTTTTAGGTTCCATCTCAGAATCCAAATCGATATTGTTATCAAATGAAACGTCATCTCCCAATTGTCTTGCATTTAAAGCATCGGGTATGCTTACATGTTCAGATACTATTTCACTTACCATAGACTGTATGTCATTAAACGGCATTTCTTGGATTCCCGGAATTATTGTTTCATTAACTTCTGCACCCTCCAAGGTGAGCCCTATTTGAGTATTAGATGGGATTTCTGCAGCCTGAAGCACCCCGATATTATTTGATACTGGATTTTCAATTTGTTGAATATCAGGTGTAGTTTCATTCTCACATAAAGGCATATTTAGAAATACTCCTAATTTGCTAACTATATCAACTACGGATTCGCCTTCATCTACTGAATTTGTATCTTCTGATTCCAGACCTTCAAGATCTATTTTTTCAGCTCCTTCAATTTCTGTTTTAATTGCTTTTGTCAAAACAGCAAGGAAATCTTCTTGATTTTTAGTTCCTTTTAAATCCTTAACATCTCCTGTGCCATAAGGAAGCTGAATTCCTGTAATTATCATCTTTATCACCTCCTTTACAATTTATACAATTCACAATTCACAGTTCACAATGCACAATTGCTATGGTCGAACTTTGGGGTCTTTTCATTGTGCCTCACACATAACTTATTAGTTGTAAATTGTATATTTATTATGCTTTATTAAATCTAAGTATTGCCATTTCATCTAATTCCTTTTGTTCTAGGGACTTTACATTTTCCTTATAAGTGTCAAAGTCCTTTTCCTTAAGATTTTCCATAATTTTTCGTTCTTTTTGTGCATCAACCAAATCAAGTCTGATTTTTTCTAACTCATCATTTTGAAGTTTTATCAACTCTTCTTGTTTTTCTATTCGATCTTCCAGGCTGTGTTTATAAAGGTCATGTTGTCTCAACTCATAAATGTCCATAACTTCCAACCCTTTTTCCTTGGCACTTTCATATTGATTGTTCAAACGTGTTAGTATCAATTCTTGATGCAACAATTCATTTTGCGATAGTGCAAATTCCTCCATGACATTTTTCTCCTTTATTTCTCTCAATTCCAATATTTTTTCCATTGCAAAAGTATAAATATTAACCACCCCCTATTACTTACTGTCCAGTGTTTCTTCAAGAAGATGTACGGTTTCATCAAAAGTATAATGATCTGCGATATTTTGGCGTAAAAATGTATTTATCGGATTGTATAATTGAATTGCCCTATCTATTTTTGGATTGCTTCCCTTTAAGTACGCTCCTACATTGATTAAATCTTCAGATTCTGCATATATTGCCATATTCTCTTTCAATTCACCTGCCATATTATATTGTTCATCTGATACAATTTCCTTCATAAGTCTGCTTATGCTGTTTTGTATATCTATTGCTGGGAAATGATTTTTAGCTGCTATTTTTCTGGACAGTATAATATGTCCATCCAATATACTTCTTACAGCGTCGGCAATTGGCTCATTCATATCATCACCTTCAACTAAAACAGTATAGAACGCTGTAATGGAGCCCTTCTTTGACATACCACTCCTTTCCAATAATTTTGGTAGCTTGGCAAATACAGATGGTGTATATCCCTTGGTAGTCGGTGGTTCTCCTGTGGCAAGCCCAATCTCCCTCTGAGCCATGGCAAAACGCGTTACAGAATCCATCATAAACATGACTTTTTTGCCTTGATCCCTAAAATATTCTGCTATTGCAGTGGCCACGAAAGCACCTTTAAGTCTTACCAATGGCGGTTGGTCAGATGTAGCACATACTACCACGGACTTTTTATATCCTATGGGTCCCAAGTCTTTTTCGATAAATTCCAGTACCTCTCTGCCCCTTTCGCCGATTAGAGCTATGACATTTACATCGGCATCGCTATATTTTGCAATCATACCAAGCAGTGTACTTTTGCCAACCCCGCTGCCTGCAAATATACCAATCCTTTGACCTTCACCACAAGTAAGCAATCCATCTATAGCTTTTACACCTGTCGCCATTATATTTTCAATCTTTCTTCTTTCGAAGGGACTAGGTGGAGACTTGTCCACATCAGTATAAAGCCCATTTAACAAATCTACATCAACTAATGGTCTTCCTAAGCCATCTAATGTACACCCTAGCAAATCATTGCTAATTTTAATTTTCAATGCTTTTCCCGTTGGCTTAACCAAACACCCGGGACCTATCCCTTGTATATCATCTAATGGCATCAAAAGCACTGAATTGCCATTAAACCCAACGACTTCCGATAGTACAACTTTATCAATTGCGTTTATTTTGATTTCACACACTTCTCCGATAAATACTTCCAGTCCTTCTACTTGAATTATGAGTCCAATAACCTGAGTTACCTTGCCCATCTTCAAATAATGATCTTTTTTCTTTATAATGTCTTCATAAGTCTTAAATGGTATATTTAACAAGATATTCACTCCATATTATCTATATCTTTAATACTCTCTAAGATCGAGTTTAACTGCTTTCTAATCTGTAAGTCTATAATCTTATTTTCATTTTCTACAATGCATCCGTCTTTCTCTAAATTTGCATCACTTAATATGGTAAATATAGTATTTGGACATACCTCTTCCAATTTATATTTATACAATTTTAAATAGTCAAGATTGTCAGGATGGCAGGTGATTACAATGTTTTCGGTTTTACCAAATTCTTGCAATATAGGATTTACCAACATCAAAATGTTCTCTGATGATTCATCAATAGTTAGATGAACTATGGATTCAGCCATATCAGCCGCTAATTCAATTATTTGATCATGGCTTTCTCTAAAATAATCTGAAACCGATTCTTGCGCATCTTCGACTATTTTAACAGCATTGTTTTTAATCTTTGAAGCTTCGGATTTAGCATCTAATATACCTTGGTTGTAGCCATTAGTAAGCCCCTCTTTAAAGCCTTCTTCACATCCTTTTTTAAAGCCTTTATCAAAACCTTGCTTTTTGGCTTCTTCCAATAAATTGTTGGCCTCTTCATTTGCCTTTTCGATTATTTTTCTTCTCTCTTCAGCTGTTTTTTTATATAATTCTTTTTTTATATCATCTGTTAAGCTCGCTCTGATTTCATCCTTAATACTTTCTAAATCCGCTAAATCATCACATTTTTCCTCTTCTTCGGGCGAAGGATAAAAATCAATTTTATTATCATAGGAATTCTTAATTGTAATTTTGGATTCACCTTCACAACATATATTGTTCCCTTTAATTACCCTATACGATGACTGTATCTTGATCACCTCTTCCAATGATGATTTCTCCTACTTCATCCAGTCTCCTTATGATACCGACAATCTTAAATTGAGCTTCTTCAACCGTAGATAAACGAACCGGACCCATAAATTGAATATCTTCCTTTAGCATTTCAGCTGCACGCTTGGACATATTACTAAATACAACATTAACAACTTTTTCCGATGCACCCTTCAATGCCAAGGCAAGGTCTTCATTGCTTACCTCACGTAATATTCTTTGAATCGAGCTTCTGTCAAGATTTACTATATCTTCAAAGATAAACAAATTGGATTTGACGATTTCTGCCAAATCAGGTTGATTTGTCTCCAAATTGCCGATTATATTTCTTTCTGTACTTCTATCTACTGAATTTAATATATCTACAAGAGATTTTACTCCACCTATAGTCTCACTTTCGCTATCAATGATATTTGAGAATTTAGCCTCCATAATCTTTTCTATTTTTTTGATTATAGAAGGTGACGTTCTATTTATCATTCCAATTCTTTCTGCAACTTCCGTTTGTAATTCAGAGGGGAACTGGGACAATACAATCGCAGCTTTATCCGGTTGTATATAGCACAATATCAAAGCAACAGTTTGGGGGTGCTCATTGATTAGTAAATTGTACAATTGATGGGGATCTGCTTTACGAGCTATCGCAAAGGGTCGCTCCTTTTGTTGGATTTGATTCAAAACATCCATAATCTCCATTGCCCTCTGAGTCCCTAAAGCCTTGGTCAAAAGGTTTTTTGCATAGTCTATCCCACCATCCAAAATATATTGCCTTGCGGACGCCATTTCCACAAACTCTTCTATAACCATATCCCTCTCATATGGTTCAACGTAATCTATATTTGCTATCTCATATGTAACCTTTTGGATTAAATTGTCCGGCAATAGTTTTAGTATAGAAGATGATATATCCGGTCCTAAAGCTATTAACAAGATAGCCGCTTTTCTTATATTTCTTTCACTTGATTTCATATAATCACCTATTACTCCTTAAGCCATGCTTTAATTAAATCTGCTGCCAATTCAGGATTTTCTTTGGCATATTTTTCTGCCGTTAATTTTTTAGTATCATCTTCAATCTCCATTACTTCTTCAGTTCCATCAAATATCTGATCAATATTTATATTTGTATCTTCCATATTATCTTCCTCAACAGAGACTTCTTCTTTTGGCTTTTTCTTTACAAGTATTGCTCTGCCCAACACAAGCAAAACTACAATACCGGCTATTCTTAAGCCCCATGCAATGTAATTTCCATATAAAGCTTTCTTTTCTTCTTTTGATCTAATATCTTCAAGTTCCTTAGCGACTTCATCCTGATATGATTTGTCAAATGATATGCTTTCAACACTTATAAGATCTCCTCGATCAAAATCATAACCAGTGGCAGTTGCTACCAGGTTTTGTATTTTTTCGATTTCAGCTTCAGTTAGATTGCCGTCATACACTACAGATGTTGTCATCCTATTAACCTTGCCCGGAGCTTTTATAGTAGTTTTAGTTTCCTGAGAAAGTTCATTGTTGACGCTTCGTTCATATGTTGAGTTATCACCGTTTTCCCCTGCAGTGACATTGCTAATATTGTCATCAATATTACCTCCTCCAACAAAGGTATTTACGTTTGGACCGGTAGCTTTAATCTCTTCACTTCTTATAACAGGATTTTCATAGGTTATAGTTGTAGTCTCTTCAGCATCAAAGTCTAAGTCAGCATAAACCGATACTTTTATTTTTTCCTGTCCCAATGCGCTTCCCAATAAATTATACACATTCGACTCTAGCTTTCTTTCAAAGCCCTCTTGTATCTTTTGATACTTATCCAAAACATCAAGGGAGCTTACATCATCATTTTCTTCTTTTAAAATTCCACTTAGCAAATTACCTTTAGAATCAATAATCTGAACGTTTGCCTCTGGTAAATTGTCAACTGCTCCTGATATTAAAGCTGCTATTCCTTTTATCATCTCATTTGTAACCTTTTGAGATGGCTTTATATCTATAATTACAGATGCAGATGACTCTTTGGCTTCAGATTCAAATATGGTTTTTTCCGGAATCATCAAGTGAACTTTAGCAGAATTCACTACATCTAAAGACATAATTGACCTTTGCAATTCCCCTGCGATTGCCCTTTGATACATAATCTTTCGGTCTTCATCGGTTGCCATTAACCCTACATCATCAAATATCTCAAATCCGGTGGAATTTTCGGGCATCATTCCATCCATAGCCAATTGAAGCCTATATTTATCGACTTGCTTCTCATCAATTAAGATATCTCTGCCGTCATTTTCCAATTTATAAGACATCTTCTTAGACTCTAAATCGCTGATAATATTTCCCGCATCCTCTAACTCAAGATTTCTAAACAATACCACATAATTTGTCTTTTTTGAAACATATGTAAAGATGGAAGCGATCAAAATAACGATGACAAAAACAGACACCAAAGCAATTTTCTTTTTAGTGTCGATTTTATTCCAACCATTTTTTGCACCATCAATAATTTCTGTAATCTTTTCCATAAGGGTTTGTAACTCCTTTATCTATACTTAAATTTGCATATTGTTTATCTCTTTGTATGCTTCTACAAGTCTATTTCTTACTTGTACCGCAAGTTCTAAAGCCAGACTAGCTTCGTCAGATGCAATCAATACAGTATGCAAATCTTCAACGTCACCCTGAATAAAATCTTCCACAAGTTCGTCTGCTTGAATTTTCTTATCATTTAATTTGTTTATTTCGTTGTTGACCATTTCTTTAAAAGAAAACTCAGGCTCTTTTGGAGTATTTGTCCTTGAACTATTTACAGTTGAGATAGCTTCATTTATTAAATTAACTCTTGAAATATCCATATGTATCCCCCTTTTTTAGCCTTATTATTTAGAAATCTCTAATGCCCTTTTTAATATTGTTTTACTTGTATTTAATGCCGTAACATTTGCCTCATACGTCCTTTGAACTTTTATTAAATTAATTATTTCATCTACTAAATTTACATTTGGAAAAAACACATATCCGTCTTCATCTGCATCCGGATGTGAAGGATCATATACTACCTTTAAATCTTCATTATCATCAATAATTCCGGTTACTTTGACTCCCATACTTTTGTTTTCGTATGATCCGTTTAATTTATTTTTAACGGCTTTTAAATTTTCTTCGAATACTACCTCCTTTCTTTGATACGGACCGCCTTCTTCAGTTCTTGTGGTATTGATATTGGCTATATTCGTCGAGATAGTATCCATCTTTAACCTCTCCAATGAGAGTCCGCTTGCATTTATTTGCATTGAAGAAAAAACTGACACATTAACACCTCCCTCTTAAATAGTGAACAGTGAATTGTAAATTGTGAATTGTGAATTGTGAAATAGTTATCTATTTATTTATTACATAGTTCAAATCAGAAAGCTTAGAATTCAGCTGATACACTAAAACCGTATAATATATCTCATTAGCTGCCAATTCTGTCATCTCCAAATCCAAATCTACATTGTTCCCATTTTCATTGAACCGAGTGCCTGTCCTCTTTTTGACCACAGGTTCAGGCACAATCTTGTCATTCCTTACCTTTGCTAATATATCCTCAAATTCGACTTTATTCACCTTATAATCAGGAGTGTTTATATTGGCAATGTTGCTTGAAATAACTCTCTGCCTAAGTGCGGACATATCTAGTCCCTTTTTTATCAAATCATAACTATAATCACTCATATGTAACTCCTCCTTTACAAAAAATCACGCAAAAAAACCTTTCGTCTAGGTAACTGGCTACCATTCCATGGGGTAGGCCCTATAGTTTTGCGTCCTTATCTTTCGATAAGTTTGCCCTTAACTTATGAAAAGCTCGTGTGTCGAGGTTTTTATCTTGTTATTGAAATTATATTACCATATAATCCAATATTTTACAACAAAAACATAAAAAAAGCGTCAAATTTTTCCATAACGCTTTTTATTTTCACTTATTTTATTGTTTTTACGTCATTTATATCATTTTTTGTCGACAAAATAAATTCTACCATTTACAATTTCTTATTTATAAAAATCGGTTCCTTATCGGTTTTTATATAACTATTAACAACCTTATCCTTCTTTTTTAGCTGTTCCATGCTGTCTTTTAAATCTTCTTGTCTATCTTTTAAAGTTTCAATAAGTTTTTTTTGCCCGTTTATGATTAGATTTAACTTATACTCATATTTTTCATCATAGATGGAAGTCAAATTTTCGCTTGCTAACTTCTCATTTAATACTTCTATTTCATTAAAAAACGCTTGATTTGTCTCAATCAGATCTATTCCTGTAGCTACTTTCCCATCCCATAACCTAAGATTATCAAGTATTTTATCTAAAATCTGATTTTTAGCCCTAAATATTTTTTGAACATCTATATCCGTTCCCATGTATCCCTCAACTCTTCCAAGTATTTTCTAACTTCTTTTACTACTTCTATGTCCTTATCTATATTTGCGCGAATAAGTCTATCTATCATATAATCATATAATTGATATAGATTATTTGCTATATCCCCACCCGCTTCAAAATTTAATGTAGACATCAATTCAAATATTATATCTTGAGTCTTAGTAAGATATAGATTTACATTTTCGATTTCCTTTTTAGGTAAGGCTAATTCAGCTAACTTAAGATTTTTTATTGCTCCATCATATAACATTATGAGAAGTTTCTTCTTTGGAGCAGTCATGACCTGATTTGTCTTGTAAGCGTTGTTAGCATATGCGTAATTCATCATTTTACTTCCCTCCGTTATTTCTTCTTAGCTCCATTCATAGCATCTATTTGCCCTTGCAGCCAATCCAACTGACTTTCGGCTTTCATCATCGCTGTATCAAGAGCAGCAAACTTCTTTGTGTAATACTCTTCTTTTCTTATCATGCGGTCATTGAAACGGTCTATTTGCTTGTTTAAATCATCCAAAGTTCTTTCCAAACTTTTATTTTTGGTTTTTATAAGTCCATCATTAGATGATATATAGGAGTCTATCTTTATATTCAGTTTTGCAATGAACCCTACATCTTCACCATCGACTTTGTTAGTAAAAAAGTTCATTACATTTTGTGAATCCTTTGAAAATTCTTCTAAAAGCTTTGAAGAATCAAAACTTAACACACCGGATTTATCTTTGGTTGTTACCCCAAGTATAGAAATATCATTTATTGTTGTTCCTTTGTTCCCTCCAAGAGTATCTGTAACCATCTTTCTAAGAGATGAATGAAGGCTTCGCAAACTGCTATCCCCTGCCAGAGCTCCTCTTCCTTCTGTAGTGTAAGAGCCGTCAGAGCCTTTCGTAACAGTTCCGGCTGCCGATTGTGTCTCTATGAAGCTCATAGTCGAATTATACTGATCTACAAAATCCTGTATAGCCTTAGTTAACTTTTCTGTATCGGTAGCTACAGTAACAGTTGATTCCCCTTCTTGATTTAGATTGATAGTTAGACCAAGGACTGCATCAGTTACTGTGTTGGAGTCGCTTTCAATATCAATATCGTTAATCTTTAATTGGGCATTAACTCCGATTTTTTCATCTCTTGCTGCTTCATTTAAACCTAAACTAGCTAATGTTCCATTACCATCATCATTTAAAGTTATATTTCTTTTACCGGTTTTGCTGTCAGTTAAAATCAATTTCCCATCTATAATTGTAGCATTAATTCCCGTGCCTTTAACGGTCTCTCCATCTTCACCCTTCGTATCCTTTGCTGCTTCATTTATCTTTCCGACTATAGCTTTTAAACTATCACTGTCTTCAACATTTATATCTCTTGAGTCCCCATCAGCATTTGTTATAGTAAATTTACCAGTGGTAATTCCCAATGCCTTGGTGATATCTCCATTTTCTAATGATATTTTCTCTGAAATATAACTAGTATTAGTAGCTAATTGAGAAACATTTATTTTATATGTTCCTGCTACTGCATCCTTAGAAACAGTTGCACTAATAATTTCATCATTTGATAATTTAGCCTTCATCGAATTAAATGTCTTTGGATTTTGTAGTGCCTTTAGCTTCTCGAAAAGAGAATTCAATCTGGTATTTACATCCTTCCAGGCATTTTGCTTTGCTGTTATATCTGTCTTTTTATTTGATAATTGAACTAAAGGCAGTTTTTCTACCTCCATTAGCTTATCGATAGTAGCTTGATCTATTCCTGAATAAGAGCCTATAAAGCTAATCCCTGCCATTTTTTATCCCCTTTCATCTACCAAAATCCCCACTAAGTCCCAAATACTGGCTACTAAATCCAATATCTTTTCCGGTGGGATTTCTTTTACGATTTCATTTGTCTCATTGTTTACAAGCTTTACCATTATACGCCCGGTTCGCTCATGTATCTTAAACTCAAATCTATTGTCATCTTTAAATATCATTTGATTTGTCTGTTCAATTGCTCTTTGCAGTTCATCTCTTTGTAGATCATATTTTACTTTTTGGATTTCCTGCTGATTTAAAACTTGCTCCTTGGGTCCTTTTCCTTGTAAATTGTTTTCCAATACCTTGTCAGCGGTCTTAGGTACTCTTCTTTGGGTCTCGTTCACAGGTCTAGTTATATATATCATAATAATCACCCCATGATATTTTAATAGGACTATTTTAAATAAAGCCGACCGAAACCGGTCGGCTTATTTTTTACTATTATTGTAATAATTGTAATACTGATTGTGGCATTTGGTTAGCTTGAGCAAGCATTGATGTAGCTGCTTGGCTTAGGATGTTATTCTTTGTGAATTCCACCATTTCTTCTGCCATATCAACGTCTCTGATTCTTGATTCAGCAGCACTTAGGTTTTCTGAAGTAGCCGTTAAGTTGTTGATAGTATGGTCTAATCTGTTTTGTGCAGCACCTAATGATGCTCTTTGGGAAGAAACTGTTTCTATTGCTTTATCAATTTTCCCCAAAATACCGTCAGTAACATTGCCGCTAGCATCAAGTAAATTAATACCTACTACATCTCCCTCTACTCCACGTCCTTCATAATCTCCTCCACTACCTACATCTCCTGAAGTTAATACATAACCTACCTCTAATTTTACTGAATCCATACCTTCTATACTTACACTCATAGTTTGCTTATCATTAGCACCTATTTGGAATGTGAATGATGCTTCTTCAAATTTACCTGATTCCTTATCATATCCAAACAGAGACTTTGTATTGAATTCTGTATCAGTTGCTACTCTTGTAATTTCTTTAGCCAATTGATCAAATTCAGCTTGTATTTGTTTTGTATCTTCTGCTGTATTAGTTCCTGTATTTGAAGCCTGTACTGCTAAATCTCTCATTCTTTGAAGCATTGAATGAGTTTCTGTTAAAGCACCTTCTGCTGTTTGGATTAAAGAGATACCGTCCTGTGCATTTCTAACTGCTTGTTTAAGTCCGCCAATCTGACCTCTCATTTTTTCTGATATTGCTAATCCTGCTGCGTCATCTCCTGCTTTGTTGATCCTTAAACCTGATGATAGTTTTGCTAAAGAATTGCTCTTTGCACTATTTGCTGCTGTTAATCTTGAATAAGTATTCATTGCTGAGATATTTTGGTTAATTCTCATTTATTATTCCTCCTTGAATTTTCGTTTGGCTTCCTTGCCTTTTTTTAAGAAACATCGCGATATTTGCTTCTTGTTATATTTATCGGAGAGTTGGAGTAAAGTTTAATAGGATTTTGAAAGATATTTTTTCAATTACTTTTAATTTTAAGGTAGTCTTTTTCTAATAAAGATAAAACAAATGAGTTCCACCATCTTCCATCATAAAAATAATTTTCTCTAAGAACTCCATCTAGTTTAAAATTCATAGTGTCGTATAATTTTTTCTTTTTTATATCAAACTCATAGATTTCTGTCCATATCTTATTTAATCCCAATTCATTAAATCCATATTTAAATAATAGTTTACAGCTTTCTTCTGCAATTCCATTTTCATCTATATATGAATCTTCAAATCCTATATATAGTGATAAATCAGCATATCTATGAACCCAATTTATATAGCAGAGTCCACAACAACCCAACAACTCATCAGTTATAATATCTCTAATTGAAAACATAATAGTATTCGGGTCATTTAGAACCTTGGAATCAAACCAATTATTTTGCATTTCAGAGCTTATTTCCCTATATTCCCTAAAATATTTCCTGAACTCCTCTTTATTTCTCCATTTTCTAAGTATAGGTAAATCCTCTCTCTCTACAGCTGTAAGATAAACCTTATCCCCACTAATCATTCACAAGATCTCCCCATTTAATATAATCATCTTTCTTTAAGTCCCTATTAACCTTTTTTCCTACTATTTCATCAATTTTATATGGTGGGATTCCATCTTCTTTTATCGGTCTAACCGGAAATAAGTCCTCTTTATATATAATAGATCCCTTAGCAATATCTCTTGTCAAAAAAAGAGCACGTCTCTGTATTATTGATGTTTCTTTTTCATTATCTTCAATTTTTTTGTTCCCATCCCCTAGCGCATAATATAATTCCATAGATCTGTCTACCATTTCTCTCCATGAAACAGGATTCATCGAAAACTTATGATCCGGTCCTATTCTTCCATTATCATCAGTGAAATGTTTTTCAATTACCTTAGCACCTAAAGCTATTGCACCTAAAACCGTAGCATGACCTAAAGTATGATCAGATAATCCTAAAATAATATTAGGAAATAACTCTTTATATGTTTTTAATACATTTAAGTTAATATATTTAAAATTTTCTGCAGAAGCAGTATAATTAGTATTGCATTGCATTAAAACCAGATTTTTATTTTTATGATATATTGTTTTAACTGCCCTTTCTACATCTTCTATATCCGATGCACCAGTTGCAAGCAAAACTGGTTTATTTTTACTTGCAATATAATTTATTATTTCAAGCCAAGTAATATCTCCTGATCCTATTTTATATGCATTTACGTAAGGGCTTACTAAATCAACTGATTCAAAATCATATGGACTAGTCATATATTCTATGCCAACTTCATCGCATTTTTGTTTTAATTTGCATGTCCAATCTTCTGGTATACTTGCATCTTTATACACTTCATAAACTGATTTATCCCATGATGATTGATGTGAATTCATATTCCCCATATTACTAAATCCTTTTTTGCTAACAATTTTTGGAGCTTTAAAATTTTGAAACTTAGCTGCATCAGCACCAGATTTCTTTGCTAACTCTATAAGCATAAATGCTCTTTTCAAATCTCCATCATGATTTGCAGCTAAATCAGCTATAAAATACGGTTTCTTACCTTCCCCAACAAATCTATTTCCTATTTTTATAACACTCATAATTCACCTCTAATAAATTAATCTATTTATTGTAATAATCTTTAACCAATTCCTTAAATCCGGTATCAATACTTAAATCTACATTCACTAATTCTTTAATATATTGTGTATTAAGGGTAGTATTTTTTGACCTTTTAACCTTAAAATTCATCATATTGTCAATTGAACCTTTTTTGACTAAATTTGAATCTAGTTTGAAATAATCAGCTAACTTTATTAAAAAGTCATACTTACTTATGTTTTTATAACTGCCAACATTAACTAATCCTTTGTAATTAGATATTATTAACTCATAGCAAACCTCAGCAAGTTGTTTAGTATAAACAGGATTGAAAATCACATCATAAAATCCAGTTATTCCCCTTCCAGCAATAAGGTTTTTTAGTCCCCATTCAACTAATGAATTACCTGTTTCAGTGTGAAATCCATAAATATTGGTTCTAATTATAATTGCATTAGGATTACTTTGAGTAATAAGTTTTTCACCTTCTAGTTTGGTGAAAGCATAATAATTTAATGGATTTGTCTCAGATCCTTCTGTGTAATCCCCTACTATCCCATCAAATACTGAATCAGTAGAAATATAAATAAATTTTGTCACATCTGAATTATAGGAAGCAAGTATTTCCGATGATTTTGCATTCAATTGATATGCATATTTCTTTTCTCTTTCACAATATTCCAAGTTTACATTTGCTGCACAATGTATAATAATATCCGGTTTTATTTCATCTAATATGCTTCTTAGTATTTTTAGATCAGTTAAATCACAAGTATAATTATCTATGAATTGTTTATTAGATGCTGATCTATTTATACCAAATAAACTAAAAGATCTATCTTTTGAAAAGATTTCTACAAGAGCTTTCCCTAACATTCCATTAGAACCAGTAATTAATACCTTATTCATTACATTAGCCCTCCACAAAAATTATTCTACAATAACGCTATACTTATTCGCCTACTTTTTTTGCTCTATATGACTATTTATATAAAATAATTCCGGCTTTTTATTAAACAAATTTAATATATCATCCAGATAAAAGTTATGAACTCCTTTATATAAATCACCATAAATAGCTTTAATAAGTTCAAAATCTTCCTCTGTATCAAGTGTCCATCTATGCTTTGACTCATCTTTACTGTTTTTATAGTAAAATATCTTATCGCTATTCTCATAAATATATGGCGTTACATGTTCTAATTGATAATCTTTTTTAGCATTTTCGTAAGCTTCTTTTAAAGATTTTATGGAAAATACCTCCAAATCAAGACCTCTTGGATATGTTCTATTTTCTACATATAAACCTGCATTAGTTACTAAATCATAATCATTATTCAAATAAAAATTAATTACTTCATCAGCTATATTGGGATCAATTAAAGGACAATCAGAAGTAATCCTGACTACAACATCAGCGGAAAATTCCATACCTGCTTGATAATACCTACTTAAAACATTATTCTCACTTCCCCTATATATTTTAACTCCATCCTTAAATGCTTGTCGGACAATTATATCATCTTCATCAGATAGTGTAGTAGCAACCACAATTTCATCTATTGCAGAAGCTTGTTTTATCCTTTCTATATCATGACTAAGAACCGGTTTTCCAAACAAATCTTTCATAACCTTACCATGCAATCTTGAAGAACCCATTCTTGCTTGTATAATTGCAACAACTTTTGGCACATAATCATCTCCTTTTGATTATATGATTTCTATCAAATATTAATATACGTTAAATTACTTAAATCCTTTTAGTTTTTCCCTCAATTCCTCCACACTCAACCATTCATCGTTAGTTCCGGAATTATATTCAAAATTCTCATCAATAGGCTTGCCCCCATTTAAGAAGTTTTCAGATTTCCACCAATCAAAATGAGGGTATATTATATAATGTTTGCCATACTCAAAAGTCATTCTTGATTCGTCTTTTGGAACCATAACCTCATGCAATTTTTCACCTTCACGAATTCCCACTTCTTTTATAATACAGTTTGGTAACATAGCCTTAGCTAGATCCACTATTTTGAAAGAAGGTATCTTGGATATATATGTTTCCCCACCTTTAGATTCGCTCAAAGCTTTGAAAACCAGCTCTACCCCTTCTTCCAAGGTTATCCAAAACCTAGTCATTCTAATATCTGTTATTGGCAATTCCTTTTCACCGCGATTAATTAATTCCTGAAAAAAAGGAATGACTGAGCCTCTGCTGCCTGCTACATTACCATATCTAACTACCGAGAACACCGCTCCTTTTCCACCAGAATATGCATTTGCAGATATAAATAATTTATCAGAAACTAACTTTGTTCCTCCATAAAGGTTAATCGGATTAACAGCTTTATCAGTTGATAAGGCTACTACTTTCTTAACTCCGCAATCCAATGCAGCATCAACTATATTTTGCGCCCCATATATATTAGTCTTTATAGCTTCAAACGGATTATATTCACAAGCCGGAACCTGTTTCATTGCTGCAGCATGTATCACATAGTCAACACCTTTAAACGCTCTATATAGCCTATCCTTGTCTCTGACATCACCAATAAAAAATCTAAGTTTTGATTGCTGTTCTTTTGTTAATTTAGTTGAAAATAATTTCTTAACGGCATCTTGTTTGAATTCATCTCTTGAATATATAATTACTCTTGAAGGATCATATTTAGCAAATATCATCTCAATAAATTTCTTTCCAAATGATCCTGTACCACCAGTAATTAAAATTGATTTATTATCCAACATAGTATTACACTCCATCCACTAAAATTCATTAATGTATTTCTTCATTTCATCATATATAGGTTTTATCATTTCTATATCAGCAGTACATATACCAATGAATCCTCTAAAGCTATTCACTATTCTTTTTCCCTTTTCATATGGATTTTTTTCTTCATTTAAGCTATCTATGCTATTAGCCAGCACTTTATACTGAACTCTATTCATTGGTAATATGAACGTTTTATAAAAATCATTGTTTTCTATTCTTCTTAATTCCTTATCCAATTTTATATATAGATTTTCAGTTTGAGTATAATTCCTATTGTTTATTGCCTTTTCAATTTTAGTTAATATTAGCTTGTATTCCTTATTGATCTTCAAAGCTTTTTCATAGGATTTATCCATACTTTTGGCTTGAAACTCCATATATTCTTTATCATAGCTTGTCTTATTTCCATTTAGCCAATTTTTATCTACTGTTTTTTTGTCTAAAACTGTTTCTATAACATCTTTTAATTCCTTAAATTCCGTTCCTTCTATTTGAGCTCCACCTTTTGTAGTATTAATTACGTTAATATTCGGCAGGATTTTTATATAGATTTCCATTTGATGTCTCATGGAATTAAACCCTTCATTTGTCAATATTTCATTTCCATATACGTCTTTTACCCATAAGCCATTTGATATTTCATCATCAGTGAGCTCCTTATTATAGGAAATCCCTTCTGAATAACGTTCTTTACCTCTATATCCCAGATTTTGACCTACTAACAATATATTATCAAATCCTAAGGTATACAGCAATTGAAGTGTAACCACCGCTATAGACGGAGCATCCTGAATTATACTTATAGCCCCTCCAGTTTCATTTTTTAAAAAATAGCCTGCTACTGTATCTTGACTTGTTATCATATGATATTTTTCCCCGGGATAATTTTCCAAAGTCTCATACCCTACTGATGAACCAAATATCATTGGAACATTACAAATATTTTTATCTTTTATTGTTTTAAATACATTTTGATTAAAAGCTGCCGGATCATAGGTACATGCAGCATCAGGATATATATTATTATATATAAGCGTATTAACAGCTGAACCTACACTGAATATATAAGCCAATCCATTATCTTTAATATATCTAATATTCTCGATCTCATCATTAAGCGATGGACCTGCTGCTACTAATACAGCAGTTTTGCCTTTAAATTCACCTTTCTTTTCAAGTATTATATTTGGAGTGGATAATACTTCTTTTAAATTTTTCATGCTATTTATTATCCATCTTTTTTGAAATGCATAATCTGTATGTAAAGATTTTCTTTCATTTGTTAACACTTCTTTAAACCTTTTGAAAAATATTTCATGATTTTCTTTGAAAGCACTGCTATAGCTTGGCAAGTCTATGATTATAATTTTTTTATCTATTTTCTTTATAATGGTTTTAAAAAAATCTTCCATAATTTTAGGATTATATTCACATTGAACTAAGTCCAATTTTCTATATGAATTACTTTTTAGATTATTGTATTCCAAAAAATGGCAAAAAACTTCAATGGAAGGTTCATATATTGAAAACTCAACATCAGGGTATCTGCCGGCAAAGACATTAATATGATATCCAAGACCTATCCCATAAAAGATTACATATGTATCTTCATCTATATTTTCTCTTTCCCCCAAATTGTCTATTATGGATTCTGCCTCTCTCAGAGGGTTGTATTTACTATGTAGATAAATCATACTATTATCTTTTTCGATTTTAAGTGTTTTATCACTAGTTTTAGTATCCTCTAAAATTACCTTTGATTCATTGGTATTTTCTTCTGATTTCTTAAGTTCTTCATAGAGAATCGGACTATTTTCCTTTAGAAACACTATATTATCAATTAACATCTTCTTTCACCGCCTTGGGCTTTAGAAGTTGCAGTTTATCAAGCATATTTTCAAA
Source organism: Paratissierella segnis (assembly GCF_014385195.1). Taxonomy (GTDB): domain Bacteria; phylum Bacillota; class Clostridia; order Tissierellales; family Tissierellaceae; genus Paratissierella; species Paratissierella segnis. Next base: position 303,506 of record NZ_JACRTG010000018.1, on the reverse strand, counting down.
TGTTGGTACTATTTCGTATAACAATAAATCTCCTATAAGAATATTGTCTTTATTTATTATCGAATTTTCAAGCTCCGGTATAAATTCATTAAGTTGTGATACGGCTTGTACATATTCGTTCCATTTTTCATAATTTATAATACTATTTAAATCATTGATGGAATCTATTTGCGTTAATGTCTGAATAATCCATTGAATTCCTTCAAATAAATTCGTTAACTGTTTCCAAGAATTATTATCAGGTAGTTGATAAAATTCATCTGATAGTTTTGTAATAAGTGGAATTGCATTTTTTATATAATCATAAGATGATAGGATTGTATCATTTACTAATTCTGTAATCATTTGGTTAATGGCCTCGCTTTCTATTTTATTCTTATCATTCTTATCTACTTTTCCTATTTCTATATTAATGGAATCGTTGACTTTATCTTATTATATACCTTTATATCTATTGTCGGCTATAAATTATATATATTTAGATTTTAAAACAAAATTTTACAAATTTCATCATTCAAATAATGCTTTGATAAACCATTTCCAGACAAATATCTACTCTGCATGCGTTTGTATGATCCTATATTTGGGCTTAATTTATTCTTTTTTCTGCCGATAATATGAGTTTAGGGGGATAAACCAGTTCAATCTTAAATAAATTTTCATTTGTATGAAAATGTTTTTAATGGCATGAATTTTAAAAAATAAGGAGGAATTTTTATGAATAAAGTATTTAACAGTTTAAGAGCAAAGATTTTAGCCATAGCCATATCAACCACATTTATTACCCTATTAATATTTGGATCCACCATGTTTTACTTAATAAAAAATAATTCATATAATGATTATATTGGCAGTTCAAATGAAATCTTATGGAAATCGGTAAAACTGGTTGGAATCCTTGCTATTATAACATTGTCACTGACAATAGCCCTCACCAATTACTTTACGAAAAAGTTGACAGACCCAATCAAAAGATCCTCAGAGTATCTAAAGTTAATTGCAGACGGAGACTTTACACAAGAAATGGATGAGAGAGATTTAGCAAGAAAAGATGAGTTAGGTATCATAACAAATGGTATAAATACCATGAAAAACTCCTTAAAGGGACTGGTAGTAAGTATAAAAAGCGAAACGATCGAAATAGAAAATAAAGTTGAGAATGTGAAATCAAATGTAAATTTGCTAAACAGTGATTTACAGGATATATCGGCAACTACCGAAGAAGTGGCTGCAAGCATGGAAGAGACTGCAGCTTCATCAGAGGAAATGACAGCGACTTCCCTGGAAATTCAAAAAGCTGCTCAAGCAATCGCCCTTAAATCTCAAAATGGATCAATAGCTGCAAATGCGATCAATGAAAGCGCTGAGGGCACAAAGGAGAACGTAAATGCTTCTCTTGAAAAGGCCTTTGAAATATTAAAAAACACTAAAGAACCTCTTGAGATAGCTATCAATGAATCAAAGGTAGTAGAACAAATCAATATCTTATCAGATTCAATAATGAAGATAGCAGAACAAACTAATTTACTTGCTTTAAATGCTGCTATAGAAGCTGCCAGAGCAGGAGAAGCCGGTAGAGGATTCTCCGTAGTAGCAGACGAGATACGAAAACTGGCTGAACAATCGAAGGAAACAGTGTTGAAAATTCAAAACACTACATCTAAAGTAACTACTTCGGTAAAAAATTTAACCAATTGTTCTAACAATTTATTGGCATTTATATCTGAGGATGTTGAAAGCGATTATAATACTATGATGAATGTAGCTGAGCAATATAGTAAATATGCAAAATATGTGGATGGATTGGTTTCCGATTTTAGTTCTACATCCGAAGAACTATTGACTTCTATACAAGATGTACTTACTGCAATTGACGGAGTCGCCATAGCCTCAAGTGAAGGTGCAGAGGGATCATCTGAAATAGCCAACAGAGTATCCGGAGCTAGCATCAATTCAAATGAGGTCCAGATTCAAGTTGAAAAAGCAAGGGAAAGTACTGACAAATTGAAAGCAGATGTGAATAAGTTCAAATTTTGATCAGGAGGTTTATGATTATGATAAAATGGAGTAATAAGTATCTACTTGGCATTGATATCATAGATGAACAACATAAAGAATTGTTTTGCATTGCCGGAGATGCCTACGATCTATTGAAAAATGAATTTTACATTGATAAATATGATAAGGTTGTTAAATTGATAGAAGAATTGAAAAGATATGCAACATTTCATTTTGAAACAGAAGAAAAATATATGATGGAAATCGGTTATAAAAAATTGTTTTCCCATAAGATGGTTCATAATGATTTTATAAAACAGGTAAATGAAATTGATTTGGAAAAGGTGGATGAAAATCAAGAAGAATATTTGGCATCCATAATACAATTTATTGTTGATTGGATTGAACAGCATATATTGAGGATGGACAGAGAATATGTTTCCAATTCACAGTTCACAATGCACAATTCACAATCGAAAGAAAAGTGAAGAGTTGCTAGGGTCAGACTTTTGGGTCTTAAAAGATGAGATTCTTCACTACGGTCGAGAATGACGCAAGCAGTAATTTGGAGTCTTAAAAGAGAATATCCTAGCGGGGCGGATAGGGTCATCCGCCCCTACGAATGATAATACAATACACAAGTGATTTATAGAATTTTAAAATAGGTTGTTCATACGGACAACCTATTCTTTATTAAATAACACCGATATATCAAATTCGGATTCTATTGATTTTTGATTTTCTTCTATTACAGCATCATATACTTCTTTTCTTAAGATAGGAATATCCTTTGGAGCCTCAATGCCTATCTTAATCTTCCCATCTTGAATATCTAATATCTTAATTTCTATATTATCCCCTAGAATTATGCCTTCTCCTATTTTTCTATTTAATATAAGCATATCACTACTCACCTATCCCTTCTGGGAATAGTTTATGCTTTGTTGTATATATAGAGTCATTCAAGATAAATTGCTTCCCCTTTTTATCAGTCGGATTTACAATTATTGGGGCCAAAAGATTTGCTGTACTTTCATTAAAGGATGATCCCATGGTTACAATATTGTAGACTTCCAATTCCCCATCTGCTTTTGGATCTATACCTATTTTAGCCAAATTTTCATCCGGAATATCTATTTCATAACCCGTAAAAAAATCCCAAGGATTTATAAGCAGAAATGTCAAATAACTATGATTTATATCCTGAAGAAATTTAAAATGGCTATTCCCGGGGACATCCAATATTATAAAATCATGATAGTCTTCAAAACCCAATAACCCATATGGAAATGTAATGATTTCATCTTGGGTTATTTTTATTTCTCCTAGGTATTTGGTTTGAATTAACATAGAATTTCGTCCTTTCGATTTTCCTTAATTCACAATTTCTATCTCAAGAAATCCAATAAGCTTGGTTGAAGGATATTAGCTCCTACCGATAGGGATGCTATATAGACTGTTGACATTACCATATATTCCATATATTTTTCTGCTATATCTATATCTTCCTTTTCAGATAATAGACTTGTAAGATTTAGATTCTCAGTTTCATTCCTTGATTGAGCAGCTTCCAACCTGTTGTTTACAGCTCCCACACCGGAACGCACTCTCAAAACATTGTCTAAATGCTTGTCAATATCAGCGAGAAATCCATTTGAGAGTTCTTCAGTGTTTCCGCTCTCCATAGCTTTTGTGATCTTATCAATCAATACACCTAAATCCTTATTTTCATCATCAATATCTGCATTTACTATCCTACTACCATCTGTCATTATATCTACGGTAACACCTTGAGATATTTCTCTTATTATATTGTTATTGTCGCCTTTATATATTAAAACCCCATCTTCATTAATCTCAAACGGTGGCTCAGTAGTCTTTTGCCCGCCAAATATATACCTTCCATCAAAATTTGTATTTAATATATCTTTAAGCTGTTCAGCCTGCATTTTTATCTCATCTTGTATAGCAGCTCTATCCGTATCGGACAACGATCCATTGGCTCCGTAGATTACCAAATCTTTTAATCTATGTAAAGTCGATGTGACTCCCTTCAGTGCAGTATCTTGTGTCTCCACCCATCCTAAAGTATCTTTTATATTTGATTTATATTGTTTGTTTTGTATGATGTTGTTGTTTAAATCCATAATCTTCGACAATAGTATTGGGTTGTCAGAGGGCTTGGATACCTCTTTCCCTGAGGCTAATTGATTTTGATACTTTTGCATTTGTTTTAAGTTTATAGAAAGATTCCTTAGATAATTGGTTGTTAATGTACTATTTGTAATCCTCATATCCTACACCCCTGTCCTATTTATTAAAGTATCCAACATTTCAGTAAGTACCGATATCACCTTTGCATTTGCTTCAAATGACTTTTGAAATTGGATTAGATTTGTTACTTCTTCGTTTATTGATACTCCTGAGGTAGACTCCCTGCGAAGTACCAACTGATTTAATAAGACTTCTTGATTTGACACCATATTGTCTGCATGTTCCTTCGAAATCCCAACTTTGATTACTATATCTCTATATGTTCCTTCAATTGTTGCATTAGTGCTTTCAAGTTTCTTATTCCTCAATCGTGCTATCTCCAAAGCTAAGGAGCCGTCTCCCTCCGAGCCACCAGCCATTTTGGTATTTACCAAATTATTATTCTTTAAAATTTCATCATTCACCTTGATGGTACTTGCCGGATTATTTTCATCAAACACAAAGAAAGGTATCTCGTTTTCTCCCGCTTCATGTACTTCATTAATGACTTGAGCAAGATTTTTAGCAAATTCATTAAATTCACTTCTCCTTGCCTTTATATCATCAATTGCCTCCATATAGCCTTTAAGTTTCCCCGATTTTAAGAAATCTTCTGCCTTAATTGTTTCTGTATTATCTTCTTTTACAAGAATTGGCATCATATTTTCATCTGTTTTTAATTGAAAATCTGCATCCGGTCCCAATACCTCCCTACCTTCTATTTTAACTATAGCCCTATTAAATTTATCAAATTCAACTTTAAAATCCGCTATGGATGATAGTCTCTTAAGCATCAAATCCCTCTGATCCATCAAATCATTTGGAAGATGCCCTTTGGCAGAAATATTGTATATTTGTTGATTGAGGGTCTCTAATTGAGTGATGATGGAGTTAAAATCATCTACAGTCTTTCCCACTTCAAATCTTGTCTGTTCTTCCAAAGAATTTAGTTGAGTTATCATATGATTTATCGTGTCTGTTAAGGTATTTGATTTTTCTACGACTATTGTCTTAAAATTAGCCCCTTCAGGGTTTTTACTCAATTCTTGCCATGCTGTAAACATCTCAGCTAAATTAAAATTCAGTCCTGTATCTGAAGGCTCATTGAATATAATTTCAAGCTGACTCAAGGTTTCTGATTTCGTATCATATCTATTTAGTGTAGAGTTTTCTTGCCTAATTTGTTTGCTTACATAGTCATCAACAAGACGAACAATCGACTCCATTTTGACGCCTGTTCCAAGCTGTCCAACCCCGGCAAAATTAAAGGCCAAATCTGCTTTTAAGTCTACTCTTTGTCTTGAAAATCCTTCTGTGTTTGCATTTGAAATATTGTGGCTAACTGTTTGCAATGCTGTTTGCGCAGCTTGCAAGCCTTTGTTTGCGATGTTAAATGTACTAAATATACCGGACATATTTACCTCCTAAACTTCTTGGTCTATAAGACCAATGTTGTTTGATTTTTGATAATCGCCTTTTGCTGAGTAAGTATTTGACGTATTTTGAATATTTTTAGATATTGCTTCCAATAGGGAATTCTGATAGCTTAGTGATTGCTTTGTTAATAAAAGATTAGTTTCTTGGATGGAATTTATCTCTTCTACGAGTTTTACAAGCTGAGATTTCTCCTCTGCTGTCGGAATTACATCATTTTGACTCAAACTATATTGTGATAGAACCTCAACATACTCGTTTTTCTTCTCGACCAATTCTGAAATTTTTGATACATCATTGTGTATTAGCGCTTCTTCTTCCTCTTCGAGCAATTTTAGCAGAGAATTTAAATGATTACATAAATCTTTAAATTGAGTCATTATTTTATATTTCCTTTCTCATTATCTATAGTAGTTAAAATTTTATCTGCTATATCTTCTGAAGATACTTTATAAGTCCCATCCAGTATTGATTTTCTAATCGCTTCTACTCTTTCACTTATGTTTTCGTCCTCTAATTGCTCCATTTTTATCGCCAATTCTTTAGCAGTTTTAGAAATCTCAACATTTACATATGGTTTGCTCTTGGTATGGATTTTATCCGTTCTTTCATCTTTTGAATTATATACATTTTTATTTATAATTTGAGTATAAATCTTGTTTATTTTCATAACAATACCTCCTTGAAACCTTTGTATATATATCGGAGAAGATATAGAATTTATTAATAGCAATTAATAACAATAATAACAATTCACAATTAAAAGAAAAGTGAAGAGGTAAGCGCTAAGAATTGCTGGGCTCGAGCTGTTGAGGATTAAAAGAGAGATCCTTCGAAAGTAATGATTATACTGCCCGACTCAGGATGACACAGCAGTGATTTTACTGTCAATAAACAATTCAATTCACAATCGACCCTTGGGTCGTCCTCAGACGGGCAAGATTAACTTAACTATCGAAGAATCTCTAGTTTTAAGATATTGAAGAGCTAAAAGCTAAGGGTTACTGGAATCAAGCTTTGGGGGATTAAAAGAGGAGATATGACAAAAAAGGTGGTTTCCCACCTTTCTACCTTATTTTAAATTTTGTACGCGTTGTTCTTGGCTTAGTATATTTGTGATGCGTATGCCAAAGTTTTCGTTAATAACTACTACTTCTCCCTGAGCGATTAACTTCCCATTTACATATATTCCCAACGGATCTACTGCTAGCTTGTTAAGTTCCACTACGGAGCCGTTGCTAAAGGAAAGCACATCTTTTATTGTTTTTTTAGTTTTACCTAAAACTACACTGAATTCCAATGGGACGTCCATTATTAAATCTAAATTTCTAGGAGCTGCCTTTTCCGTTTGTGGCGGATTTAAGTCCTGGAAAATAGGTTTTTGAACACTCACCTTTTCCGCTCTTCTCTCTTCTCTCGAATTCTCTCTTACTTCCACTTCAGGTTGGGATTCTACCGTGACTTCATTTTCTTCTTGGCTTTCTTCTCCATTTAGCATTATATTTACTATCTCTTCTACCGCCTCCATGGTATATATTTGCATGATTTCACTTTGTATCAAGCCCTCTACCGTTAAATCAAATGATATTTTACAAATTGTTTTTTCATATTCAAAGTTGTTACAATCGATAGTATAATTGCTATCCCACAGTTCCACATTAGGAGGTAAAATATCAACCTGTTTCCCAAGCATTGTTGCCATTGCTGTGGATGCGGAACCTATCATCTGATTCATTGCTTCACCTACCGCACTTAACTCCAGTTCAGACAATGTTTTATCTGATTCACTGCCGCCACTGCCATCTCCACCCATCATCAAATCTGCAATAATAGTAGCATCAGACACATCCATCATCAAAAGATTGTCCCCTTTCAATCCATTTTTAAAGCGTACAGTTGAGACTACCTTTGGTTTTTTACATTCTTGTATTATCTGTGCAAACAGTGCTGATGATACTCTCGGGGTGGTTATAAGCACTTGTCTGCCCAATATAGATGACAATGTTGTAGCAGCTGTAGACATGGATATGTTTCCAACTTCTCCAATAATATCTTTCTTTTCATCGGTTAAATCATCGTCATTTACGTCGGCCTTTTTTGATAACAGAGCATCTATTTCATCTTGGGATAAAAAATTATTATTCATTCTCCACATCCCCCTCTATGTATTGTAAAACTTCCACTGCTAATTTATCATTATATACCCCTGGTTTAACTAAGAAATGAAGCTTGTCCTCAACATACATTCTTAAGGGGGCATTAATATCCATATCCAACTGTAATATATCACCTTTTTCAAGTTGTAAAAAATCACTTACTGTAATAGAGGATTTGCCTAGTGAAACCTCTAGATTTACTTCTGAAGACATAAGCCTCTCAGATATTATCTCCTTGTTTTCTTCTACTGATTCCTTTTCAAAATCAAACCAATTTTTAAAGCTTAATTTATCCATTATATTTTCAATTGAAATATATGGTATGCAAAGATTTATAAAGCTTTTTTCCTTAAAAATTTCTACTGTAAAGCTTGCCAGAATAACCGGCTCATTTGGTGATAGATTTTGAATCATTTGCGGATTTGTTTCAATCCCATCTATGCTTGTATCTATTTCAATAATTTCGCTCCACGCTGCTTCATAGGACTTTAATATATTTAGAAGTAATTCTTCTAATATGCTTAATTCTATATCTGTAAACTTATCTTTTTTTCTTATTCTCTTACTATAATCGCTTTCAATGCCTCCACACATCAATTCAATAATCTGCTCACAAAAATTAGGATTTATCTCCAATAATTGTATCCCGCTTAATGGTTTCGAGCGAAATATGCCCATTAATGTTGGATTTGGAATAGAGCGAATAAACTCGTCAAAGCTAATCTGTTCAACTGCACCTATCTTCATGCTTACATTGGTACGCACTTGCGTAGACATAAGATTACCTGCCAATTTAGAAAAATTTTCAAATATCATATATAGGGTATTTATATATTCTTTTGAAAGTTTAATTGGTCTACGAAAGTCATAAGTTCTGACCTTATTCTTTTCTTCTTCCTCTTTAAGGGCATCAGGGTCTAATTCCCCAGAATTTAGTGCACTTAAAAGTGAATCTATTTCTTGTTGTGTTAAAACCTGTTTCAAATTAAATCCCTCATTTTTCAGAAATTAATCTTTCAATATCTAGCAAATTTATAATTTTACCATCCAACAATATAATTGATGAATCCTGTATATCTTCTTCTGAAATATCTACTACTTTTATAACGTCTGATACCATAAGTCCCATGTCATCTTGATTGAATTCTACAATAATAACATTATTATAACATAATCTCCCATCTAGGTCTAAAAGTTTGAATAAATTTATTAGCGGAATTACATTTCCTCTTAAATTTAACAACCCTTCCACCCAATTCGGGGCTTTAGGTATGTATGAAGAATCCATATTGACACTTATTTCCTTTACATTGTGTGTATCAAGTGCATAATATTTATCACCTAATGTAAATACAATAATTTGCATTATCTTCAACTCCATTATCCAATAACTTTATTTATAGACTTGATTACCCTCTCATTGTCAAATGGTTTTACTATAAAATCCAAAGCTCCGGATTGTATAGCTTCCATGACCATTGATTGTTGTCCCATAGCACTGCACATAATGACTTTGGCATTAGGATCTATAGCCATTATTTCCTTCAATGCAGCAACTCCATCCATTTCAGGCATTGTAATATCCATAGTTACTAAATCCGGTCTTTCTGATTTGTATTTTTCAATAGCTTCCATACCATTTTGGGATTCAGCAACTACCTCAAATCCACCCTTTTCCAATATATCCTTTAATTTCATTCTCATAAAAATTGCATCATCTACAATTAAAACTCTTTTTGGCATTTATAAAACCTCCTAAAATCCTAATTTATTGAATAATTTTTTAAGTACTCCCGGTTTTGGTATAAAATATAGTGAAGCTTCTATCTTATCTCCTTGATATATAAATTCATTTTTAATAATTAAAATACTGTTGTCGTATTGCTCAGACTCTATATATACGCTGCTCAAAATAGCTCCAAACATATCTTTGGCTAATAGAGGTATGGACGATATGAAACTAATATCTATCATCTTTGAAATAGCATTTAAAAATGATGTTACTACAATATTTACGAGTTCCTTGATGCATGAATTAGCCAATTCTTCATTTATTTCTATACCATTAGAAATCATCATATTTATAAGATCTAAGGAAGCCGCTTCATCAGTAACAAATAGAAATGTGCCCTCACAACCCCCAAGCATTCTCATGATAATGGCGGTAACCATCTTATCCTCCGGCATTATTTTTTCAAATATTTCATCATAATTTAATATTTCTGTCGTAGGTACTGACATATTTATTGGTTTATCGATTAAATGAGAGATGCTTGTAGCTGCATTTCCGCCACCTATGTTTGTAAGTTCTTTAATAATATCCAATTGCATATCACTAAACTCGTTTGTTTTCAATCTATTCAATCTTCCCTTCCGCACATATATTGCCTACATCCAATATTAGGATGATATCACCATTGCCTAGGATTGTAGCTCCAAGGTATTCTTTTACATTCTTTAGCACACCTCCCAGTTTCTTGATGACTATCTCTTGCTGGCCTATCAATTCATCTACTAAGAGCCCATAGGGCTGTGAACCTAGTGAAATGATAATAAGATGCTTTTCATCACTGTTGGATTCGATGGATAACTTTTTATCCAATCGAATAACCGGAATTGCTTGATCTCTATAGATATAAACTTCGTTTGCATGAGACTTTATTATTTCCTCATTTTCGATTTCGACTACCTTTTCTATGATACCTAAAGGCAGTGCAAATATTTCTTCACCTACCTTTATCATTAAGGATTGTATAATGGACAGAGTCAATGGCAGGTTTATGGTAAATATTGAACCCTTATTTACCTCACTCTTGACGTCTATAGAACCACCTAAACTTAAAATTTTCTGTTTCACTACATCCATCCCAACACCTCTGCCGGAGATGTTATTTACCTCTTTTGTTGTAGAAAAACCTTGGTCAAATATTTTACCTATGTTTTCGGACTTTATGCCTCCGCCATCATCACTGACAGTTATTACAACCTTATTTCCTTCCTGATATGCAGTCAACTTTATAAGTCCTGATTTTGGCTTGCCAAGAATAACTCTATCCTCTGCGTGCTCTATTCCATGGTCTGCTGCATTTCTTAAAAGATGTACCAGAGGTTCTCCAAGTTCAGAGATTACTGTCCTATCCAATTCTGTTTCTTCACCTTCAACTGCAAATTCAAATTCTTTTTCTAAATCCTTTGACAAATCTCTCATCATTCTGGGAAATCTGTTGAAAACAACGCTTACGGGCTGCATTCTGATTTTCAATACCAAATCCTGCAAATCAGATGTAATTCTGGTAATCTGCTCAAGTGTTGAGTTAATTTCTTTAAACTCAAATCTACTGCTGATGTCATCTAATCTGTTCCTATATATGACCAATTCAGACACTAAATTCATAAAATGATCCAGTCTGCTTAAATCCACCCTAATGGATTGATTCGCATGGTTATGAGTATTGATTTCGGTTTTTCCTAAATCTTTTAATTTCGTTTTTTTTATTTTATTATCCGGATTATTGTTTGTTTTTTCTTCCCCGGCTGAAAAATCTTTATCTATCTCTTCTATTATGATATCATCTATTTCAGAAATTTCATCTATTTTTTCAAATACTATATCTTTGCTTTGCTTTGACAAAAATATTAACCTGAATTCAAAATCAAATTCTCCCTCTTCCAGCTTCTCCGGTGCCGGATCTGAATGAATTATTTCACCTATTCCTTCCAATCTATTTACTACTAAATAGCTCCTTGCTCCTTTTAGCTGACAATCTTCGGACAATTTTACGATTATATTGTAGGCATTGAACCCTTGATCTATGGCACTGTTTATGACCATTAAATCAGTATCGCTTATTTTACTTGTTAAATCTACTTTATTTCCCTTTTTAACTTGCTGAGTATCCTTTTTCCCAATGTTGTCCAATTCTTTTAGCAAATCATCTATATCATATTCTATATATTTTTCATTTCTTAAATCTTCTATGATTTCCAACAACTTGTCTAAACATTTAAATAGCAAAGTTATAATCTCTGAGCTAACTTTCACAGTCCCATCTTTAACAAAAGAAAATACATTTTCCATATGATGAGTTAAGCTTTGCATAGTTTTATAACCCATTGTAGCTGCCATACCTTTCAGAGTATGCGCTGCTCTGAAAATCTCATCTATTATACTTTTTTCATTCGGGTTTTTTTCTAATTCCAGTAAACAGTCATTTAAAGTCTGTATATATTCATCAGATTCTTCAAAGAACAATTCTCTATATTTACTTTCATCATCCATAATAACACCTCCTATTTTGAACCCTATATTTTTTCATAAATAAAGGTTGAAATTTTCTTGAACCCAAATTCTTTTGGATTATATATTGCCTCAGTGGCACCTGTAAACAAAATCCCACCTTTTACTAAAGATTCATTGAATTTCTTATAAATCTCATCTTTAGTTTCACTTTTTAAATATATAATTACATTCCTGCAAATAATTGCGTGGAATCCCTTTTGATATTTATCCAGTACCAAGTCATGCTTTTTAAATGATACCATCCCTTTAATATTATCTTTAATATAATATTTATTTTCCTTTTCAATGAAATACTTGTCCAAATCTTTCTTATCCAAATTTTTGATTTCAAAATCCTTGAATACACCATCTTTTGCCTTTTTCAAGATATTGTCGTCTATATCGGTAGCTATTATCTTTTCATTGGTTTTAATATTGTTTTTATCCAATATCATTGCCAAAGAATATGGTTCTGCTCCGATTGAACAAGCTGCGCTCCATATCTTAATATTCTTGAATTGACGGTTTAAGTAATCTCTTAATATAAATTCAAAGTCGGTAAATATATCTTTATTTCTATAAAACTCTGTTACGTTTATCGTTATATAATCTAAAAATTTGTTTCTTATAACTTCATCACTTGCTATCAACTCTGAATAATCCTCAAGAGTTAAAGCTCCGGAGCTTTTCATTACTGTAGCAATACGTCTTTTAAGCTGTTTCTCTTTATACGCATTCAAGTCTACATTCAACTCATCTCTTACAAATCGATAAAATCCTTCATAGTTTAATTCCATTATTTCACCTTTGTTAAGTTGTTTAATACTTTGGATATCTCCTCTAAACTCAAGATACTATCAACTACTCCTCTTTGCACCGCATTGCCGGGCATACCATAAATGACAGAAGATTCTTCATCTTGTGCAATGTTGTAACCTCCGTTAATTTTTATGGTGGACATACCCTCTGAGCCATCTTTTCCCATACCTGTCAGTATGATTCCCAGAAGGTTTTCTCCATAAACCTCAGATGCCGATTTAAACAAATAATCCACACAAGGCCTTACACCGAAAAGCTTAGCTCTGGAATCTAACCTTATTGTATTTCTTTCAACAGTCATATGAAAATCACCCGGTGCAATAAACACAAAGCCTTTTTCAATTTTCATTTTATCTTCAACTTCTACTACTTTAACCTGTGATGCTTTATCAAGCCTAGCTGCAAAGGATGTAGTAAAACCCTTTGGCATATGCTGTACAATAAAAATCGGAACATCCAAGTCCTTTGGCAATTTACTGATTAAATATTCTAAAGCACTTGGTCCTCCTGTTGAGGCTCCTATGGCCACTGCCTGAATCTTTTTTATATGTCTTTCGGTCATATTTATTTAAAACCCATATATTCTTTGTCTCCCATAGAAGTGATGTATAGGTCTTTACCTCCTGTCTAAAAAAGATTGCATAAGAAATTTTCATCCATTGATAAACTCGATTAGAAAGTTTTTCAAGATATATCTCATTACAATTTTGTTATTTCCCTGTTTGCTGTCATTATATTTATCTCAAATGTATCTAAATTCACTACCATCGTTCTGCCAATATTTCCACCTGTATGACTTGCAATAATCGGAATACCCATTTCCTTTAGTTTCTCTTTCACAGCCAATACATTGCGTTCTCCTATATTTGAACACATATTTAATTCCGAGAAGTTGAACATACTTGCTCCTCCTGCTATTTTAGCAATTAATCCTATATTGAATTTGCCATTTGTAATCTTAGATACCATTAACGGAATAGCCAAATCCGCAAATTTCTCGGGCTTTAGATCTCTATTGCTAAAAGGGGTACTATCCGGCAACATAATATGACTTAAACCCCCTATCCTAGTTTTTGGATCATATACTGCTATACCTACGCAGGAACCGAGACCTAAAGTCATCAACACATCAGGTGAGCCAGACACTTTGTAGTCAGATATGCCCACTTTTATTCTACTTATCATATTTTAATCACCATTTCATTTTAAGTCGATTTAAATCCATAGACTATTAAGTCCAACTCCACTACTTTCGAATATATGTTTCTACTCCACTTTAGATGACAATCCTTTTATTTCTTCTTCTTGTTCCGGGGTAAAAACTTTGTCAGTATCTAAAATTATTATGATGCCATGTTCTGTATTGAAAAATCCCTTCATATAATCTTTTATAATTTGATATTCGCCATTTTTTTCTTCATATTGATCTTTGCTTAGTTTATATATTCCAATTATTTTTTCAACCAGAAGTCCTACTAAGCCACCCTTCCAATTGACTACAAGAATCTTGTTTTCTCTCTTTATAGCGGTACTCAAATTGTACAATCTAAGATTTAAGTCTATTATTGGCAAAAATTTCCCATCATATTGTAAATATCCCAACAGATAATCCGAAGAATCAGGTATATCTTTTATATCCTTATATTCAATTACTTTTTCAACTTGTGGTACGCTTAATCCAAATTTTTGATTATTGCTCTCAAAAACTACATATTGTTCCATGGTTACCTCCATATCAATGCACAACTTGATTCAATTCACAATTCACAATTCACAATTCACAATTCACAGTTCACAATTCAAAAGAATTAATTCACGATTTATAATTTAAAATTTAAATTTGTTTATAACGTTGTAAAGATCTTGTGCTAAAGTAGTCAATCCTTCACTGGCTTTTGCTATTTCTTCAATAGATGCAGCTTGCTGTTCCATAGAAGCTGAGGCTTCTTCTGTAGATGCTGAGTTCTCCTCTGCTATTGCAGTCAAATTTTGAAGGGTATTTAATATTTCATTTTTCATTTTTTCCATTTTTTGACCGGATTTATATAGATTTTCGATATCAGCTATTGCTTCTTCGATTGCTTCTGTAATCAAGATATATTTTTCCTTGCTGCTCATAACGCCTTTTGTCTGATCATTTGCAATACCGGATACCATTCCAATGGTCTTGACTGCATTCCCGGAATTTCTTTGCAATTCTACAACAATTTTATCTATATCACCGGTTGAGGATGAGGATTCTTCAGCTAATTTTCTTATTTCATCAGCTACTACTGCAAATCCCCTACCTGCATCCCCGGCTCTTGCAGCTTCTATTGCAGCATTTAAAGCCAGAAGATTGGTTTGTTCCGCTATTGAGGCTATTACCTTGCTAGCTTTTCCTATCTTATTTGAGCTTTCATTCGTCTGCAAGATAACATCATTAATCTCTTTTATAGCAGTTATACTATCATCTGCTGCTTTAGTCAATCTTTCAATTTCTCTCAATCCATCTTCAACGGCTGCAGTTATTATTTCCCCTTGCACCCTTAGTTTCTCTATATAAATCTTGTTTTGATCTATGGAATCTCCTAATAAAATCGCCTTTGAAGAGCCTTCTTCGGTGCTTAATGCTTGGTCTGAAGCTCCCTTTGCAATTTCTTCTACTGTTTTCGTAACTTCTTCAGCTGCAAGTGCAGATTGTTTTGACGTAGCTGTCAACTCCTTAGATGATTCTTGAACTCGTTCAGATGTATTATATACGTCTTGAATTACCGTTCTAAAATTATCAATTATACTTTGAAAAGCCCTAGACAATATTCCCGTCTCATCTTTTCTTTCCAAATCCCTTAAGGATACATCAGTAGTCATATCATAATTCGCTATTTGTTTTGAATATTCAACTACTCCTAATATAGGTTTTGCTATTACATGCCCCGCCATATATGTAACAGTAATACTTATAACTAAAATAAAGATAGTTGCCAATGTAATCATAACTCTTAACTTTGGGATTGCAGATAACGCCTCTTGTTTATTCGCTGTAACAACTAATAGCCAATCTGTTTCTTCAATAGGTGTAAATCCTGCAAACATGTCATTTCCTTGATAAGAATATTCCTCTAATCCAGACCTTTGTTCTAAAATTTTTTCAAACAGAGCTGCAAGGGATTTAATGCTTTTGTCATTTTCCACTTCTACTAATGGATTGTATCCTGCTAAGACCTTTTCTTGATCCGGATGAGCAATTGTATTGCCATTATTATCTATCATATATGCATATCCCAATTCACCATAACCCGTATCGTCTGTAATATCGCTTAGAGTCTTAATATCCATATAGCCTAATAATCCACCAACCGTTCTTCCTGCTCTCTCAATCGGTGTAACATATGCAAGCACAAGTTCATCGTTTACCTGACTTTTAATAATATTTATACTGCTTTCGCCTTCAATTACCTTAAACAACGGGTCATCAGATTCCAATTTGATTGAATTTCCATCAACATAATTTATGTTTCCGCTCAAATTTATAACACCCAAATTTATAAATTCTGTATTTTGAACTTGACTTTTTAATATAGGCAATTGAGCAAACCAATTCATGCCCCTAATTTCGGTGATATTTGCTATCATTTCCAATGTTCTTTTCTGAGTTTCGAGACGACTTTGTATCAGCTTAGAATCTTCTTTCACAAGTTTAGACAACATTTTTTGAGATTCTTCAACAATACCAGCAGAAGCTCTTCTTACTGAGATGAAACCCAATGTCAGAGAAGATAAAAGTATAACAATTGAAAAATAGATAATCAATTTCCCTTTGATACTGTTATAATTTAAAGATTTAATTCTATCTGCAAATCTCCGAATGTCAAATGTTTTCTTGTCTTTTGAATCTTCCACATCCCTAACCCCCTTAAAAATTCTTATACTTACTAATATTTGAATCTATTTATCACTTGACTAAGGTCTTGAGCCAGATTTGACAGTCCTTCACTAGCACCTGCAATTTCTTCGATTGATGCCGATTGTTCTTCCATTGAAGCTGATACTTCCTGTGTCGCTGCTGAATTGTCTTCGGCAATTGAGGTTAAGCTTTTCAATGTTTCCAATATTTCGTCGATTATTTTTCCCATCTCTCGACCTGATTTATAAACTTGGACTACTGCTTCGATTTCAGCATCCATTGCTTGTCCAATCAATTGATATTTGTCTTTGCTATTTGCAACTTTATCCACCTGTTCAAGCCCTATTTCCGATACTCTGTTCATGATTTCTACCGCATTTTCTGCATTTTGTTGTAATTCCAATACTATTTCATCTATAGAGTTTGAAAATACAGTGGATTGCTCTGCCAACTTCCTGATTTCTTCTGCTACAACTGCAAATCCACGCCCGGATTCTCCTGCTCTTGCTGCTTCTATTGCCGCATTTAAAGCCAGAAGATTGGTTTGTTTGGCTATGGATGCGATAACTTTGCTTGCCTCGCCTATTTTGTCGGAATTGTCATGTGTTTTTAATATTACATCTTGAATTGCCTTTAGCGCTACTTTATTTTCTTCTGTAATGTCAAATAATCCTTGGATTTCTTCGAGCCCTTCTTCGACTACTTCCGAAACATTTTTAGATGCCTTAGTCATCTCTTGAGTATGTACATGATTCCTTTCTATTGATTCTTCAAGCAAAACTGCTTTTGAAGCTCCTTCTTCAGTACTCAAGGCTTGTTCATGTGCTCTTCTTGCTATATCCTCAATGATTTTGGATATTTCTTCCGTTACCACAGCTGATTGATGAGAAGTAGCTGTCAGCTCTTCCGAAGAAGCTGATACCTGTTCTGAAGAATTGCTTACTTCATTGATGACTTCTCGCAGATTCTCTGTAATATTTTGGAATGCTTTGGCTATTTCACCTATTTCATCACTTCTCGTTATTAAATCATCAGGGAAATCCTCCGAAATATCCAAATCAGCAATTTTCTTGGAATGATCAATTGATTTAACAATTGGCTTCGTAATTGAATTTCCAATTATATAAGTTAGAGCAATACATAATAAAACAATCAAACCAACTAAAAGAAATATATTATTTTTTAATTTAGCTATTGGTGCAAGTGCCTCATCTCGGTCAGCTTCTACTACCATGATCCATGGTGTCCCGGTTATAGGATAATATCCTGCTATTTTATCCTCTCCATCGTGTGTAAATGAAGAAAATCCTTTTTGCTCCGCAATTATCTTTTCAAATAATGATGACAATTCGGTCATACTTTCATCTCTTTTTGCCCCTTCTATAGGATTAAATCGATCGTAAACTATTCCTATATCCGGATGCGCTACAACTGTCCCCTGTTTATTTATCATAAATCCATAGCCTTTTTCTCCATATTTCATATCGTTGGATATATTGCTCAAAGTATTGCCATATAATCTACCGATTAAAATCCCAACTGTTTTATTGTCATTTTTGATTGGTACTCCTCCCATTAAGGCTATGCTGTTTGATGCCTTACTGACATATATGTCTGATATACTGGGTTTTCCTTCCCGAACTTTTTTAACAAAATCATCATCTGAGATCTCATCAAACATCCCTGATGAATAATGTATTTTCCCATCTTCTTGCAATATTCCTATTTCCAATAAGTTAGAATTTATCTTAATTTTTTGCAATACAGGCTGCTGCAATTCCCAATCCATACTTTCAATATCTTCTCTTTGAGCAATTGTTTCCAAAATCTTTATTTGTGTTTCGATTCTACTATATGTAAGATTTGAAGCCTCCTTAGCTTTTTCAGTAAGATTAGTCTCCAATTGCGCTGTTATCACATCGGTCCCTGTCCTTAATGCTAAAAATCCTAATATCGTACTCGATATAATTACAAGAACCAAAAATGAAATTATAAGTCTTGTCTTAATACTTTTCATGTCTATGTCCTCCTATCTAAAATATCTTTTAATGCTATAATTGATTTAATCAAACTTTTATAAAATATAGGGTAATTGCTTGTCCCATCATAGTTTGTTGATATGTGGTTTAAAATAATTAAAAAATATCATATATATACATATATCGACTAATTATACAAAATATTAATACTCTTTAGTTTAAGTAAAATCTTTATTATTATCGTCTTTTACAGCACGTAATATAGCTAATGTCTCTATAGTTCCTGCTAAATCTGCCAATTCTTCTATCTTTTTTGCCTTTATAAACTTACAGCTTTCACAGATTTCATCTTCACCTGAAAACAATTGTTGACAATGTGGACATATTTTAGTAGACATAAAAAACCTCCTTATACACTTTGTTTTAGTATAAGAAGGTTAAAGATTATTATACATAGATTTTATTATACTACCCAAATACATTAATCACTCCGTTCGTTAGAGTCATAATCAGTATCCCTGCTATTGTATTACCGACAAAAATAGCCGGAAATGCCAATTTAAATCTCATATTCAATAAGGCTGCAATTAAACTGCCACTCCATACTCCTGTTCCCGGTAAAGGAATAGCTACAAAAACCAGCAAGCCCCATACTCCATATTTCCGAATATTTTCGGATTTATTCATGGAACGGTTGGTTAAACTAAACACCAACTTCTTAAAAGTTTTGGTCTTTTTCATATAATTAAATATCGGTCTAATCAAAAATAGTATAAATGGTACTGGTATCATACTCCCAATAAGACTTAGAAGTAAGGAATGCAGCGGCGATAATCCTAATGAAATTCCTGCGGGAATAGCTCCTCTAACTTCTATAACAGGCAAAGCTGCAGTAAGCATTACTGTAAATTCAATTGATAAAAAAGCCAATAATTCTTGAAAAATTGTTTCCATTATCTGTCCCCTTATAACCAATGTGTCTTTGATATTATATAGGTTAATTCTCGACAATAAAGCCTGAGTTTCTTATTTTATCTGTTAAACTTTTTGTATCATCAATGTCAAGTTTTAAAACTATTCTTACATTGTCTTCTATTTTTGAATCCATCATAGCTATATTGGATATATTTATATTCTCCTCTTTGATTAGATTGGTCAATCTTGCTAATTCCCCCGAGATATCACGCAAATCTATTACCAATTTGGAAGAGCCTTTGTTTATCCCAAGCATATTGGAAAATGTATTGAATATTGCACGATGAGTCAATATCCCCGTGAATTTATTGTTGGAATCCAAAACTGCTAAAAATGGTATTTTAAGTTCCCCTAACACATGAGATGCTTTTTCTATTTCATCCGTTTCATGTATAAAACGAACCTTATTGGTGTAGATATCTTTGACTTTTTTGTTGGTGATGTAGTCCTGAAAATTGTCATATCCTTCTTCAACATAGCCTCTATATATTGTCTCTTTCATAATTATTCCAGCTAAATCTCCGTTATTTACCACAGGTAATGATAAAAAACTCTCTTGCCCCATCCTCTTTAAAGTGTTTTCAATTGTCTCCTCTAAATCAACGATAGTTAGTTTCTCTTTAGTAAGCATATGATTTTTTACTAACATTTGTACCCCTCCAATTTATCCATGATTTAGTTAATTCTCATCTTATAAATGTATAAATTATTCTTGCTTTACATCATTATATCACAAGTTTAAATATAAAATATACCTTTATAATAATTATAGATAAGGGTAGAGTAAGAATAAAATATAAAAAAGGCCTACAGCAATAGCCTGTAAGCCTTGATTTCACTATGGTGCACCTTCAGGGATTCGAACCCTGGACACCCTGATTAAGAGTCAGGTGCTCTGCCAGCTGAGCTAAAAGTGCAAAACCAAACGACAAAATTTATTATACTACTTCTAAATCCATTTGTCTATAGTTTTGTTATTTTTTTAAAGCTATCTTAATATTATTTCCACAGTCACCGGATTATGATCAGTATTTTTAAAATATGTATCCGTCGTAGTTGTGTAATTTATTTCTATATTATCTGAAACTAAAAAGCCATCTATTGAAGCAAGAAAATTATAGCCTTTTTTATATTCTGTTTCCATAGTTCTAACAGTGGGTACAGCATAATCTATTGCCCAATTATATCCATCAACGCTAAAATCATCGGGAAGATTCTTTAACCAAAAAGGCCATGATTCTTCATGAGAAAATTGATATGGGTCTGTATCGGGCAGATTGTGATTCCAATCTCCTCCCACAACTATATATGAACCTTTTTTATATTCTTCATTTAAATGCTCTTTTAAAAAGAAAAGTTGCTGTTGTCTAATAAATCCACCTTCTTCAAAAGCGGATAGATGCAAGTTTATGACTACTAAATCCTTATCATTTTCTACTTGATATCTGGTTTCTGTGAAACACCTATCCAATTCAAATAACTGAGTAGGCCATTTTTCTTTACCGGGTAAATCATATCTATGGGAACTTTTTGTGTAAAATTTAGAGTAAGTAGCAATTCCGGATTTGATTTCCCCCATTGGCTTAAACACAGGCACAGGTACCCATGATACGTCATAATTCTTGCCAAATACATAACTATAGTTTGGATACTTAATGCTCAGATATTCTTTTTGATTTATCTTATAGCTTCTGCTGGACTTTACATCTACTTCTTGTAACATAAATACATCCGGATTTATCTTATCTATGGTATTCACTATTTCTTCTAGATTTTCTTTTACTTTATCTAAATTTGAAGCTCTGGAGTTTTTGCCTCCATCAGCAAAGAAGTTCTGTTCTTCATCCAGCCCTGCATAACCAATGTTATATGTTGTTATAGTTATGGGTTCATTAAGCGCTATTGTTTTAACTTGATTGTTATTAATAGCTAGCATTTCTACCGTATCCGGTTTGTAGTCTGTGACAGAGACATAAAATAAAAATAAGCCTAAAAAAAGAAGAACCAAAAAAATGATTGCTAAACTTTTACTCAATATCTGCATAGTATCCCCTCTTTCGTTTAGTCAATTCACAAACTAAAACCGTGTCCTCTGATATAAGACATATTACCGCAATTAATGCAGTTTATCTTTAGTTTATTCTGGGAACTCTTGTGAATGTACCGACGCAAAACGGGTTAGAATATCTTCAAAATTACAAGAACCACACTATTATTCATAATTCTCACGAAGAAAAAATATTGATAAAGTTCCCGGACCGACATGAGCTCCTATGGTTGCACCAATTATATTTATCACAAATTCTTTTGCTCCAAATCTTTCTTCTATTAACTCTTTCAGCTTCAATGCACCATTTATATCATCTGCATGATTTATGCCTATGATCTGTTTAGTAAAATCAGCTGCTTTACCTCTTTCAGCCATTGTATCAAGTAATTTTTTATATCCGTTGTTTTTACCTCTTACTTTATCAAACGGTACAAGTTTTCCATCTTTCATTTCTATTATGGGTTTAATATTTAACAGTCCACCAACTACTGATTGAGTTCTAGATACTCTTCCACCCCTGTAGAGATATTCAATATTATCTACATATACTATATGTTCGACATTTTCCTTATAAAAGTTAATAGCTTTTAGAATTTCCTCTTTTGATTTTCCTTCTTTTGCCAGTTTTGCTGCTTCTAAAACGATTAGTCCAAATCCAACTGAGGCTGCCTTTGTATCTATTATATCCATATCAAAATCAGGATACTGTTCCTTTATGCCTTCTAATACAATGACCGATGTCTGATAAGTGCCTGATAGTCCTGAAGAAAATGCTAAATATATGCAAGATACATTATTCTTTGCATATTCTTCAAATTTTTTTTGAAATGTGCTTGGCGGTATTTGTGCTGTCTTATAAATTTCCCCATTTCTCATCCCATTATATACGTCGATGGCATCAATAGTTACTCGATCCAAATATTCTTTTTCACCTTTTAATACAACGATTGGTAAAATGTCAATATCATATTCCTCTATTATATCCTCCGGTAAATCACAACAAGTATCACTTAATATTTTAATCAATTTTTTCCCTCCTCCTACTATATTATATAATACACTATTTTATATAATTTTTTAATACCCAAATAATTAAAATGGGTATAAAAATATTATTTGCTAAATAGATTATTAGTAAAACAAAAGGAGTGATGTTTTTTATGAAGTTATTTTATACGAGTAAAAAACTGTTTTTTACCTTAATTGGTCTTATAATATTTGTAGCCATATTGGGACTATTATTTTTAGTAGTTAAATAATTTTGAGATACCTATGAAGATTCCCGAATTTATAATCATGATCTGAGAAAAATATAGTGGATGTACTTGAATTCCATCCACCATACTTTTCTCACTTATTATACTTATTTATCAACAAATCTAGCTCTTGACTAAAACTTACTATTCTTTCACTGGGAAATTCTGCATCTATAAATGCGTATAATTGTTGCCGCATTTGCTCTATTTCTTCCTTCAATATTTTATCTTCAGCTAATTCATTCATTATTACTCCTTTGCCTATCAAATTGACACCTTTATTATAAATTTAAATTTAATACTTTTCCCCAACAATTCATAATTATACTACTTTTTTCAGCTATCTAAATAATAAATTTCTTACAAATAATTGCAATTTTTTACAAATAATTTATATTTATAGATATACTATATTATATAATATGTATAAAGGAGGTTTTAGGTTTGGAAAATTTAGTGAATAGGTTTTTAAATTATGTTAAGTTTGAAACAACTTCCGACGGAAATTCTACGTCTGTTCCCAGCACCAAAAATCAAAAAGAATTTGCCAAGATTTTGGTAAAGGAATTAAAAGAAATAGGTCTAAAGGAGGTAAGCGTTGATAACAACGGCTATGTAATGGCAACATTGCCGACAAATATGGTAAAGGATGTACCGACCATAGGATTTGTTGCTCATATGGACACAAGCCCGGATATGTCCGGGAAGGATGTAAACCCAAAAATTATCAAGGATTATAAAGGTGGGGATATAACACTCAATGCGGAAAAAAATATCGTTCTTCGTACTGCAGATTTTCCCGAACTAAATGATTATATTGGTCATGATTTGATTACTACAGATGGTACAACGCTTTTGGGCGCAGATGACAAGGCTGGAATTGCTGAAATAATTACAGCCATGGAATATTTGATACAAAATCCGGAAATTCCACATGGAAAAATAAAAATAGGCTTCACTCCGGATGAGGAAATTGGGCGAGGAGCAGATTTCTTTGATGTTGAAAAATTTGGCGCTGATTTTGCATATACGGTGGATGGCGGCTCTATAGGAGAATTGGAATATGAAAACTTCAATGCCGCTTCTGCCCGTATTGTAATACAAGGAAGAAATGTTCACCCGGGAACCGCTAAAGATAAAATGATTAATTCCATGTTAATCGCCACAGAACTTAATAATCTACTCCCTGTGAATGAAAAACCTGAGTACACTGAAGGCTATGACGGTTTTTATCATCTTACCGGTTTTAACGGAGATGTTGAAAGTACAACAATGAATTATATAATTAGAGACCACAGCATGGAAAAGTTTGAAGCTAAGAAAAAAAATCTTGAAAAAATTGTGGATTTTCTTAATTACAAATATGATGATAAAATCAGTTTGGAGATAAATGATTCTTATTATAATATGAAGGAGAAGATTGAACCTGTTATTTATATTGTAGATATGGCTAAAGAAGCAATGATGGATATAGGTATAAAACCTATAATCCAACCTATAAGAGGCGGAACTGATGGCGCTAGACTCTCATATGAAGGATTGCCTTGTCCTAATTTATTTACCGGTGGTTTAAACTTCCATGGTAAATATGAATATATTTCAATCCAAGGTATGGAATTAGCCGTTAAAACAATTTTGAAAATAATTGAAAAGGTACAGGAATTACCTATTCACAATTCACAGTTCACAGTTCACAATTAATAATTTAAAATTAAGAATTAAAAGTAAAAGTTAAGTTAGAAAGTTGAAGGTAAAATCCAGAATAACTAGGCGGTCTTAGACCGCCCTAATCTTCAACATTTCTTAAATTTTCTAATATTACATCTTTCTTTATCATAAATAAATGTCTACTGTTTTCTTCCAATGCCTTTCTAAAATCAGCAAGACTCAAAGATATTTTTTCAACCCTTTCAGGATCCTCATCTTCTTCTTGTTTCAACCGTATTTTATTTATATTCTCTTCTCTGCCATTTAATAAATTGATAGCACCTTCTAAGTCCCCTTGAACAGCCTTCAAATACGCTTGATTTGCTGCATATCTGATTGTATATATATCTCCGCTTATTTCATCTTGATATAGATCATAAAAAGGTTTTAAATTCAAATAAGAATTGCTGGCTGAATCATATATTTCTATTATGTTTTTATTTTCAACTGCCTTTGTCAAGCTATTTAGAGACGTCTCAAATTTATCCGATGCTTCTTGTGTTAAGCCTTTTTTCATTCCTTCTGCTTCATAATTATTCCAATTGGTGTGAATCCCTTCAAGTTTTAATTGCATTCCATCCCAAGAATTTTTAATCATTTCTTCTTTAGACAAAGGTTTTTGTTGTTTGCCTGTTTGTTGTTGCTGCTGACCTGATTCACCCTGAGATTCATCGTTTGACCGCTCACCTTGGTTACTTCCACCGTCACCGCCATCACTACCGGATGTGCCATTTTGTCTATTACTCTCCGATTGACTTGAGGGATTGACTTGTGATTGTTGCTGCTGCTCTTTTGAAGGTATATTTAAATTTAATTTTTCTATTTCATCTACTTTATTTAAAATATCATCTATCCCAGCCGATAATTCTCTTAAACTTCTTGGCGCCTTATCCTTCGGCTTATATTCAGTTTGTGTATTTTCTCTATTACACCCAAATAGTAATACTACAAATAAAGAGATAATTAGCAATATAGTTCTATTATTTTTCAAAAAAATCACCTCGGAATTATTTTATCCAGAGGTGTATATTATATTCTTTTAATCATTACAATATAGGGGACAACAATCTTGAAAATGATTCTTTAAATTTAACAAAATTAGATCTTTTATTATACCCTT
Organism: Paratissierella segnis; assembly: GCF_014385195.1. GTDB lineage: Bacteria > Bacillota > Clostridia > Tissierellales > Tissierellaceae > Paratissierella > Paratissierella segnis. The sequence continues at coordinate 277,594 of NZ_JACRTG010000018.1, read as the reverse complement.
CTAATGTAATTTCTCTGCAATCCGTTAAATCATTTAAAAAGTGCTCAGTTAATTTAAGATTTATAGTTTCATCGTACATAAATGCATTGACTTCAAAATTTAGTTTAAAACTTCTGATATCTAAATTGGCAGTACCTACCGAGGATACAAAATCATCCATTATAACAACTTTAGAATGGAGAAACCCTTTTTCATAAGTGAAAAATTTTACTCCTGCTTCAAGTAATTCTCCTATATAGCTTAAACTTGCCCAATATACAAAGGGGTGATCGGGTTTATTCGGTATCATAACACGCACATCCAGCCCCGATAATCCGGCAAGTTTCAGCGCTTCAAAGATACTGTCATCAGGTATAAAATAAGGTGTCTCAATATAAACTTTATCCCTTGCATTGGATATCATCTTAAGATATCCATCCTTAATGCTTGCCCATTTGGAATCAGGCCCACTGGATACTATTTGCATGCCAACATGGTTATCTTTATTTTCTTCCGGAAGGTAGCTGAAACAGTTTTCTATTCCCTTTTTAGTAGCAAATCGCCAGTCTAAAGAAAACCGCCATTGCAGGCTGCTTATAGCTGACCCTTCAACTTTGATATGGGTATCCCTCCATTTTCCAAGTCTCTTTGAATATCCTAAATATTCATTCCCGATATTCATCCCTCCAAGATACGCCTCTTTCCCATCTATAATACAAATTTTCCTATGATTTCTATAGTTAATTCTTACACTTATAAAGGGAACAAATGGCGGTAAAAATATTGCTGCTTCACCACCTGCATCTTTAAGAGGTTTTAGAAATCTTCTGGTTAATGTCCTCCCGCCCATTCCATCCACCAATAGTTTAACCTCTACTCCGGATTTTGCTTTCTTTGTTAGGGCATCCATTATCTTCCTACCTAATTCGTCTCTTTTAAAAATATAGTATTCCATGTAAATATATTTTTCAGCTTTTTCTATGCTTTTCATAAGAGCATTGAATTTATCTTTTCCATGGAAATATAAATCTACCTTATTGTCCATTGATAAGAAGGATTGACTGCTTATTAAATGCATTTTGATAATATCTTCATAGCGATGAAAATTGGGATCTTTTAATGAAAATTCATTTTGTTCTATCTGCTCGCCTTGGCTTTCGGCCATTATTTGAAAGCAATTATCCTCTTCTTCTTTCGTTTTAAATACTCTTTTCTTGGATAAATCCTGCCCCAGAAAAAGATATAATATAAACCCAAACCCCGGAAGAAAAGCTATTACCATAAGCCATAACCAAGTAGAAGTCGGATTTCTTCTTTCAAAAAATACCAATAATATTGCAAGTAAGATATTTATCCATATTAAATTATGCAAAAGCCATAAATACCCATCAACAAAATGTTCCATTCATATCCCCCTGTATCAATTCGCAGTTCACAATTCACAGTTCACAATTCAAAACCGGAGATCCTTCCAACATTAATTTGCTCTTAAGGTGAATCGGATCCTAGCAACTCTTCACTCTTAGTTCTTACCTCTTCACTATCCTTTAATTGTGAATTGATTAACTGTTTTTCTTTGATTTATATCTTTTACTTGAGTTCAATATTCTTTTTCTTATTCTAAAGTTTAACGGTGTTACTTCGATTAACTCGTCATTTTCAATAAATTCAAGTGCTTCTTCTAAAGACATTTCCTTTGGCGGAGATAGTCTCAAAGTCTCATCACTTCCGGAAGCTCTCATATTTGTCTGTTGTTTTTTTCGAGTTACATTTACCTCTATATCAAGTCCCTTTGGATTTGACCCGACTATCATACCCTCATATACCTGAACTCCCGGTCCTATAAATAAAGTACCTCTCTCCTGAGCTGAATATAGTCCGTAAGCAGTAGATTCTCCGGTTTCAAACGCTATAATCGACCCCAACGGTCTTCTGGGTATATCTCCTTTATATGAGGCATAACCATCAAATACCGAGTTCAATATACCATTGCCCTTTGTATCCGTCATGAATTCCTGTCTATAACCTATAAGTCCTCTAGCAGGAATAGAAAATACTGTCCTGGCATATCCGCTGTTTGCCTCTGACATGTTTATTAACTCGCCTTTTCGCATACCGAGTTTTTCAATTACTGTCCCTATAAATTCATTTGATACATCTATAGTTACCTTTTCAATTGGTTCCATTTTCTTTCCATCGATTGTTTTGTACAAGACTTCCGGTTTAGATATTTGAAATTCATAGCCTTCTCTTCTCATATTTTCTATTAGTACAGACAGATGCAATTCTCCTCTTCCAGATACTTTAAAAGCATCTGTTGACTCCGTATCTTCTACCCGTAAACTGACATCCGTTTGAAGCTCTCTATATAATCTGGTTCTAATCTGTCTGGACGTGACATATTTTCCCTCACGGCCGGCAAATGGACTGTCGTTTACTGAAAAGGTCATAGCAAGCGTAGGCTCTGAAATCTTAACAAATGACAACGGCTCAGGATTGTCAACAGGGCAAATTGTATCCCCTATATGAATATGTTCAATCCCTGTTACAGCTATTATGCTTCCTACTTTTGCAGATTCCACCTCTACTCTATTCAATCCTTCAAATTCAAATACTTTACCTATTTTTACTTTTTCTTTCTTTGTTTCATCTAATAGATTAACTATTATTCCTTCTTGATTTGTTACAATCTTACCTCTTTCAATCTTTCCTATTCCTATTCTTCCTACATAGTCATTGTAATCTATGGTAGATATGAGCACTTGAAGAGGAGCATCCTCATCTCCTTCCGGAGCAGGGATATATTCCAATATGGTTTCAAATAATATGCTCATATCTTCGCCTTCTCCATTTGCATCTAGGGTTGCTGTCCCTTGTTTTGCAGATGTAAATACAAAGGGGCACTCTAATTGGTCTTCATTTGCTCCTAATTCAATAAATAAATCCAATATCTCATCTATTACTTCCTCCGGTCTAGCCTCCGGTCTATCTATCTTATTTATACATACTATTACCCTTAAATTCAATTCCAAAGCCTTTTTAAGTACAAATTTAGTCTGTGGCATTGGTCCTTCAAAAGCGTCAACCAGTAACAATACTCCGCTGACCATCTTTAGTACTCGTTCTACTTCTCCTCCAAAGTCGGCATGTCCGGGAGTATCTATGATATTGATTTTAGTTCCTTTATAGTGCACCGATGTATTTTTTGATAATATGGTAATTCCTCTTTCTCTTTCGATATCATTGGAATCCATTACCCTTTCTTCTACTACTTGATTTTCTCTAAATATCCCTGATTGTCTCAGCAGGCTATCCACCAATGTAGTCTTGCCATGATCAACATGGGCTATTATTGCAATATTTCTTACGTCTTCTCTTTTTATATTCATACTTAGTTCCCTTCTATTCTAGATGTTTCCTATTTTTCCCCTAACTAAATTATTCTATCATACTTTTCCCCAGATGCAAAACAAATATTTAAGGGATGGTTAATACCACCCCTATCAATTAATTAAACAAGAATTCAAATATCATATTTGCCGCATCTTCCCGCTTAAGCTCATATTTTGGTTTAATATACCCTGTACCGTCTCCACTTATGATTTTTAGCCCATATGCTATATTCATATAACCTTTAAGGTCTTCTTCTATATCATTTCCATCCTTAAACAGCTCTTTATATATATTTGGTATCTCAGCCAGCTTTTCATATTTCATTGCCCGGACAATAAATTTGGCAGCTTCTTCTTTGGTAACTATCCTCTCTTGATTTTTTTCATCTTCTTTTATTATATTTTGTCTCGCTAACTCTTCATACACAATATCCAGATCGGCTTCCGTTTCTGTTCTATAAGGATTTGTTGATTTCCATAATAAATATAGAAAATCTTTTTGTTTAATTTTATCCTTTGGTTTAAATTTACCGTTACTAAATCCTATTCCATATTCTGCAAGCGCATTTATCTTATCTTTGGCATATGAATCTAAAATATCATCATAGTTGGGAATCTTGATTTCCTTGTAAGGAGCACCTGAATTGTCTAATATATCCCCTGTATGTGCATCTATGATACGAGGCTTATCTTTACTTATAGAATAGACCAACTTAATTGCCTTTTCATTCTCTCTATCTTTGCTGGAAATGGATGTATAATTTAAACCCAATCCTATTTTATCAAACAATGTTTCGTATGCCTTATCTATGGATATAATATTTTCTTTTGGCGGAAATTCTCCCTTATACCAGCTTATATTATATGAACTTATGTCCTTGTTTACAGCATCTATGCCTATGGAAATGCTATCTGACTCCACATAGATTTCATCAACCTTTCTTATAAAGTTGAAGTTATAATATTGCTGATCATCATCTACTGAGTTTTCCATATATTCGACTTCATCAACTTTTTCAGGATTGATTTTCTTTATATAATCTTTCACTATTTCCAAAGCTTCTGATTTTTTGATGATCGGCTTTGCATTTGCATCTATATTCCTATTTTTATAGAAGCTTATCAAATCCAGTGTTTTTGCATCTAATGATATATTTATATTATCATTTTTGTCCTTATTAGCATTTAAAAATCCTAAACGGTAGAAGAAATCATCGGAATTCTCATGGCTTGAATAAAGGTTATGATTTTGTAGCTTATAGGTATTATCAATCTTTAAGATTTCTCTTGCTTTTTTTTCAGCCTCTTTTACATCTTTAATTCCGCTTAATTTGTCTATCTCCCCTTGTTCTTCCGGAGTTATGATCGGCTCGCCGCCTTCACCTCCCATATCCATTGCCTTTTCATTCATTGCTCTATATATACCATAGTTAGATAGGATAATCGGTTTGCCAGTTACCGCATCTATTCCCTTTTCTTCACCAATATAGGAATAAGCCAGATAATATTTACTGTCTTTATCTGCATCCAACAGTCGTGAATACCTATTTCTATTTTTATATATTAATTTCAAACCTATATCCTTTATGTAAGCTTCTTTTGCACTTTCCGATGAAATAATATTTTCAGCCTTCGGAAACTCTAAGGCTCTTTCCCACTCAGCATAGTAAGATGATATGTTTCCTGTCTCAATATTTACATCGATACTAATCGTATTTTCACTATATGGGATATCACCTACTACCCTTATAAAATAAAAATTATAATTTTTATCCCATGTATTGATTGGATCTGTACTTGGTATAAGTTTAATTTCTTTAAAAATTATCGGATCAATTTTCTCTATAAATTCTAAAGCGGATTTCAGTGCCTCGTCTTTACTAATACTTGGCAGTTTTGGTGTTGATTCTTTCTCGTATCGAAAATATTTTTCAAAAGAGATAACATTTCCTTTTGAATCCGTCTGTATATTTATATTTGGTAATTTCACTTTAGAGTCTGTCCATTTTAAGAAAAAATTCACTTCGTTGTCGTATGAGTTAACTTGAGAAACAAATCCATCATAATCGTTTGAAATATCAAACAGCTCTTTCATCTTTAGTATAACACTTTCTAGAATCTTTTCACTTGTTTCTTGACCATACGCCCTTGATGGTACAATAAAACTAAAGACCATTGAACATATAAGCACAAAAATTAAAGTATTTTTCATCATATCCCTCCTAATGGAAATATTTAATTGCAACTACTCTATTTTTATCCACATAAAATTCATCCGATAACCCATTGACTATTACAAGTCCCCTGCCACAACATTTCAATTCCGTAGGATTATACGATTTTATATCATAGTCAATGCCTTCGCCTTCATCCTTAACTTCAATCTTGAGTTTATTGTCGACTACCTCCAAGCTAAGTGTAACGCATTTTGAACTCATACACTCATTACCGTGAAGTGCACCATTTACTATAAGTTCATTTAATATTATTCGTATATCAAACAAAATATCTCTATTTTGTATTATTCCTCCTAATAATTTTAATTTTTCATCAATAAAGGTTTTTATGATTTCCAAGTCGCTACACACTGTACCTTTATAAATATAGGGCATTTGATTCACATCCATATCATATAATTTTCTTTATATTTAATTTACCCAGATTTTAGTATTACTAATCTATTTACTTAATTTGAATATGCAAATAAATATAATGATTTTGCTGTTTAACTTTATGATTTTGAGGGTAAGATTTATATAATTAAATTTGAAGGGAGAATTGCTATGGATAGATGGGTATGTGGACCATGTGGATGGGTATATGATCCTGAAGAAGGAGATCCGGACGGAGGTATAGAACCGGGTGTAGCTTTTGAAGATCTACCCGAGGATTGGGTTTGTCCAATCTGCGGAGCCTCAAAAGAAGATTTTGAAAGGGAATAATACATAAAAGACCGGTGAAATTTTTTCACTGGTCTTTTTCTATCCCTAATATGGAGGTAAATCCATCCCAGACATATTCTACATTTATTTTTTTAGATGCAGAATAAGGTATAATCAAGTTGGTATCTTTTATATCAAGCTTATTTCTTATTATCTTTATATTTTTTTGCCAATTTGCTTTAGAAATCTTATCTACCTTTGTGGCTATGACATATCCGGTAAAACCATAGGACCTTATCCATTGATACATAATAAGATCTTGGCTTGTGGGTTCATGTCTTATATCTACTATCAATACAATCTCTTTAAGATTCTTTCTTGTTATTAGATATTCTTCTATTATTTTTCCCCATTTATCCTTTTCCGCCTTTGACACCTGCGCATATCCATATCCGGGCAAATCAACAAATCTAAATTCATCATTTATTATATAGAAATTTATAGTCCTTGTTTTTCCAGGCTTACCGCTGGTTCTGGCTAAATTGTTTCTATTCAGCATAGAATTTATAAATGAGGATTTGCCTACGTTTGATCTCCCTGCAAATGCTATTTCCGGTAATTCATCATACGGATATTGTTTCGGACTTACTGCCATGGCTTGCAAATCAGATTTAATGATTTTCATCTTTAGGCTCCTTTACCAATGCATTAGATAATACTTCTTCCATATTTCTAACCAATATCAAGTCCATTTTCTTTCTGATTTTTTCCGGAATATCCTCCAAGTCCTTTTTATTTTCTATCGGAATGAGTACCTTCTTGATTCCCATTCTATGGGCTGCCAAAACTTTTTCCTTGATTCCGCCAACAGCCAGTGCTCTGCCACGCAATGTGATTTCTCCTGTCATAGCAACATCCTTTTTAATAGGAGTATTTGATAATGCAGATATAACTGCAGTAGCCATCGTAATACCTGCTGATGGTCCATCCTTTGGAATTGCACCTTCAGGCACATGAATATGAATATCCATATCCTTATAGAAATCGTGTTCAATATTTAATATTTCACAGTTTGCTCTAATATAACTTATCCCCGCCATGGCTGACTCCTTCATTACATCTCCTAATTGACCGGTAAGCTGAAGTTTACCTGATCCCTTCATAATGTTCACTTCTATTGATAAGGTCTCTCCGCCTACAGTTGTCCATGCCAGCCCATTTGCTACTCCTATTTGATCTTCTGCTTCAAGAGTATCAAATCTGTATTTTTCTACTCCCAGATAATTCGATAAACTGCTTGAGTTTATTCTGACAACTTCTAAATTTTCTTCAACTATTCTCTTAGCGGCTTTTCTACAGATATTGGCTATGTTCCTTTCCAAATTACGGACTCCAGCTTCCCTTGTGTAATTATTTATGATATCCCTTACAGCATGTTCTGAAATTATAAGTTGGTTCTCTTTTAGCCCATGCTCTTTAATCTGTTTGGGGAGCAAATATCTCAATGCAATCTGCAGCTTCTCCTCCTCAGTATATCCGCTTATTCTAATGACTTCCATTCTATCTAAAAGGGGTGCGGGAATAGACGCAGTGGTGTTTGCTGTAGTTATAAACATAACCTTGGATAAATCAAATGGCACATCTAAAAAATGATCTGTAAATGTTATATTTTGTTCAGGATCAAGTACTTCAAGTAATCCGCTGGCAGGGTCTCCTGTATAATCACTATTCAGCTTGTCTATTTCATCAAATAAAAATACAGGGTTTTTGCTTCCTGCTTTTTTTATCTGACTTATCACTCTGCCCGGCATACTTCCTACATAAGTTCTTCTATGCCCTCTAATTTCAGCCTCATCTCTCAATCCACCTAAAGACATACGGACAAAATTTCGATTTAATGCTTTTGATATGGACTTTGCTATGGATGTCTTTCCAACCCCCGGAGGTCCGACTAAACAAAGTATCGGTCCTTTCATGCTGCTTGTAAGCTTTCTTATTGCAATAAATTCCAATATCCTTTCCTTTACATCCATAAGTCCATAGTGATCTTCATCCAAAATCTCTCTTGCCATCTTTATATCTATCTTTTCCTTGGTTTCCTTGCCCCAAGGCAATTCTACTATCCAATCCAGATATGTTCTAATAACGCCAACTTCAGCAGAATATGGAGAGGTCTTAGTTAGTCTGTCGACCTCTTTTAATGCCTTCTCTTTTACTTCCTTCGGCATTTTTATTCTATTGATTTTCGTCTTATAGTCTTCTACATCTAGAGTAATATCATCATCTTCACCTAATTCTTTTTGAATTGCCTTAAGCTGCTCCCTAAGATAATATTCCTTCTGTACTTTATTTATTTGTTTTTTTACTCTTTGATTTATTTTGTTCTCTATTTTTAGCAGTTCTACTTCTTTTTGAAGTATCACGTGCAATACTTCAAGCCTTTCATAAAAATCAAAGGTCTCAAGTATTTTCTGATTATCTTCTTGTTTTAATAAAACATATGAAGATATGACATCTGCCAATCTACCCGGATCCTCAATATCAGAAATTGTCATAAATACTTCGGAGGGCACCTTGCTGTTCAAAGAAATATAATCTTCCAAATCCTCCAGCACGAGTCTCATGGCAGCTTCTAACTCTTGACTTTTCTCTATTTGTTCATAATCATAAGTCAATTCTTCAACTTCTGCTATAAAACATGGATCCTCTTCGACTACCGTTTCTACTCTACCCCTATTTATACCTTCCACCAAAACCCTGATGCTCCCACCGGGCAGCTTTAATATCTGTTTGACCTTTGCAATTGTACCTACACGGTAAAAATCATCTGCCTTAGGGTCATCTACCTTGGAATCTATCTGTGTACATAATAGGATAGCTGTATCATCGATCATAGCCTTATCAATAGCCTGAATGGATTTATCCCTTCCCACATCAAAATGAATTACCATATGTGGAAAAATCGAAATCCCTCGAAGCGGTATTAATGGCAGGGTCTTCTTTTCAAGTTTATATATGTTTTCCATCTTGCCCCTCCCTTAACTTAAAAACAAAGGCTCACTATTTGTGAGCCTTTATGATGCAGATTCTTTACTGCTGTTTTTTTTCTGCCTACTTCTCTTTTTTCTATCGGAAAGCACTAAAGTAGGCTCGCTTCCTTTTTCGATGACATCATTTGTAACAATACATTTTTCTATATCATCTCTAGAAGGCATTTCATACATTATATCCAGCATTGCCTCTTCAATTATACTTCTTAACCCTCTGGCTCCCGTTTTTCTTTCTATTGCTTTTTTAGCAATCGATACTAAGGATTCCTCATCTATTTCCAATTCAACATCATCCATATTGAAAAGTTCCTTGTACTGTTTAACTAAAGAATTTTTTGGCTCAGTTAATATCCTAACCAAAGCGTCAATATCTAATTCTTCAAGGGTAACCAATACGGGAAGTCTACCTACAAACTCTGGAATCAGCCCATATTTGAGCAAATCTTCAGGCTGAATTTCCTTTAGGATATCCCCCATTTTCATGTCTGCCTGCGACTTGATATCTGCGCCAAAACCCATGGTCTTCTTCCCTACTCTGTTTTGGATTATATTATCCAATCCATCAAAAGCTCCGCCTACTATAAACAAGATATTTGTAGTGTCCACCTGTATAAATTCTTGATGCGGGTGTTTCCTTCCGCCTTGCGGAGGCACATTTGCAATAGTCCCTTCAAGAATCTTAAGCAGCGCTTGTTGTACGCCTTCACCGCTTACATCTCTTGTTATTGAAGGATTCTCAGATTTTTTGGCTATTTTATCAATCTCATCTATATAAACTATTCCCTTTTCAGCTCTCTCAATATCGTAGTCTGCTGCCTGTATTAGTTTTAGTATAATATTCTCAACATCTTCCCCAACATACCCCGCTTCTGTTAATGAGGTAGCATCTGCTATCGCAAATGGAACATTCAGAATTTTTGCTAAGGTTTGTGCAAGTAGCGTCTTACCGGAACCTGTTGGCCCTATCATTATTATATTGCTCTTCTGCAATTCCACATCATTAGGTTTTGTTTTTCTGTTTATCCTTTTATAATGGTTATAAACTGCCACAGCGAGGGCTCTTTTTGCTCTTTCCTGTTTGATGACATAATCATCAAGCGCTTCTTTAATTTTTAATGGCTTAGGTACCTCAGTCATGTCATAATCATATGTTTCTAAAAACTCTTCCTCGATTATTTCCTGACACAGTTCTATACATTCATTACAAATATATACATTTGGTCCAGCGATAAGCCTTCTTACTTGATCTTGCGGCTTGCCACAAAAAGAACATCGTAGCTGTTTATCATCATTTTTCGCCATGGACTCACCTCTTTATCTATCTATTTTTTTCTTTCTTTCTATCACTTCATCTATTATACCATATTCCACAGCTTCTTGTGCTGTCATATAATAGTCTCTATCTGTATCTTTTGCGATTCTATCTAAGGGCTGACCGGTTCTTTCAGCTAATATATCATTCAATCTTTCTCTTATCTGGATTATTTTTTCTGCTTGGATTCGAATATCCTCAGCTTGACCTTGAGTTCCGCCTAGAGGTTGGTGTATCATTATATCGGCATTTGGTAAAGCAAATCTCTTGCCTTTCGCTCCGGCAGCTAATAAAAATGCTCCCATACTAGCCGCTCTACCTATACAAATGGTAGATACATCGGATTTGATATATTGCATTGTATCATATATAGCAAAACCTGCGCTTACGGCACCTCCGGGACTGTTTATATATATTTGAATATCTTTATCCGGATCTTCAGCTTCAAGAAACAACAATTGCGCTACTGCTAATTCTGCTGTAACATCAGTAATTTCCGAACCTATAAATATTATTCTTTCCTTCAATAATCTTGAATAAATATCGTAGGATCTCTCTCCTCTATTAGTTTGTTCAATGACAATCGGTACTAATGATGACATTATATCCCTCCTATTATATCTATTATATAAATTTAACATTTGAAACAAGAAGATCTATTACCTTATTATTAATTATACCTTGATGTAGGAAGCTTAAATCTCCTTTTTTCATATTTTCTTTAAATTTCTCCTTATCGTCTTCTGCATATTGCTCTGATAATTTTTCAAGCTCAGCTTCTATATCTTCGTCTGTCGCTTCCATGTTCTCTTTCTTTCCAATAGCTTCAAGAACTAACTCGGTTTTAATTCTAGTTTCAAGATTAGGTCTAAATTGTTCTTTTAAATCATCTATACTGGAGTTTGTGATTTTTAAATAACTTTCAAAATCTAAACCTTGCATTCTCAATCTATATTCAAAATCCTTAACTTCATTTTCAAGTCGGGTCTCTATCATGCCCTCAGGAATCTCAACTTCTGAAGATTCAACCACCCTCTCAATTGCTCTATTTTCCGTGTCAGTTTTTTCTTTATTTTTCATGCTTTCTTCCAATTCTTTTTTTATGCTATCCTTATATTCTTGAAGAGTATCGTATTCACTGACATCCTTAGCAAACTCATCATCTAGATCCGGGAGTTCTTTTACTTTAACTCCGTGAATTTTTACTTTAAAAATAGCTTCTTTTCCTGCTAAATCCTCTGCATGGTAATCTTCCGGAAAAGTAACTTGGATTTCAACATCTTCTCCTTTATTTTTCCCAATCAATTGGTCTTCAAAGCCGGGAATAAAGGAATTTGAACCGATTTCAAGCTGATGATTTTCTGCTTTCCCGCCTGAAAAGGACTCTCCGTCCATAAATCCTTCATAATCAATAGTCAATATATCGCCTTTTTCAACTGTTCTGTCTTCAACCTCTATCAATCTGCTGTTTAAATCACGTGTCTCTTCCAGTTTTGCATCAATTAATTCATCCGTTACATTATACTCTATTTTCTCTAATTCTATACTTTGATAGTCTCCCAGTTTCACTTCAGGTTTTACATCTACTTCAACCTTTATAACAATGGGTTTCCCCTTTTCTATAGATTCTATATCTACTTCCGGAGAAGAAACAACTTCTAACCCTAAATCAGCTATTGCTAAATCATATGCTTCAGGAAGTATTTCGTTGATAGCATCTTCATAAAATATGCCTTCTCCATAATTCATTTCAATTATCTTCCTTGGAGTTTTTCCTCTTCTAAAGCCCGGAATATTGAATTTATTTCTGTTTCTTAGATATGTTTTTTGTACTGCTTCTTCAAATTTTTCAGTGCTTATTTCTATGTTAAAAAAAGCTCTGTTGTTTTCCTGTTTTTCTAAACTAAATTCCATTGGTGAACCCCCTAAATATTTTATCTCATCTTTAGCCACATTATTATACCATATTATTATAACAGAATAAACATAAAAAAACCAATGGCACACATCCACTGGTTTAAATCCAATGCGGGAAAGAGGACTTGAACCCCCACGTCAATGACACTAGATCCTAAGTCTAGCGCGTCTGCCAGTTCCGCCACTCCCGCATAATAAAAAAGTTTAAAAACTTTACTTAATAAGTATAAACAGCCAATGAGTATTTGTCAACAAGTTTTATTTAATTATTTTTATTTCTTTTGCCTTATTTTAAGACTCCACAGTTAAACCCTAATAATTGTAGACTATGAACCATCCTAAAATGCAAGTATTACTCCCCCATCATTTACATATGCTGTGCTTAATCCTTTTGTATCTACTATTATTATATCTTTAAAGTTATATTTCTTTAAATCTTCTTTTAAGTCTAATGCCTTTTGAAGCGCGTTTGCATGGGAAATAGCCAATATTCTATCCGAAAAGTTTACACCGGTTTCACCAATTATGTCAACAAGTCTCTTGAATGCTCTCTTGCTCCCTCTAACCTTTTCTATGGCTTCAATATTTCCATCTTGGGTCCCTCTCATTATAGGTTTTATGTTCAAAACATTGGCTATAAGCCCTTGAGTTTTCGAGATTCGACCATTTTTGATTAAATTGCTTAAATCTTCAGATATAAAATAAGTCTTCATTCCATCTATAAATGTTTCAACTTTTTCAACAATTTGGGAATTAGAAAGCTTTTCTTCTATATGCTCTTGTATTTTCATGGAAATTAGTGTCTCTCCTACACTGGCAGAACACGAGTTGAATACATGAACAAATTTATTTGGAAATTCCTCCAAGGTCATTTTTTTTGCCAGCAATGCGCTATTATAAGTTCCTGACAATTGTTCTGAAATTGTAACTACGAAAATACTGTCGCCTTCCTTATACTTTTCCGCAAAATTACCCGGAGATGGGCATGAAGTTTTAATTGGATATGGGCTATCGTGCATTGCCTTTATCAATTCATTAACATCCAAGTTTTTATCATCTACAAATGATTTGTCTTCCACATCTATTTTAAAAGGTATCAATTCAACGTCTAATACTTCTTCTAATTCAGGGTTTAAATCACAACTACTGTCTGCTACAATTTTATATTTCAATTTTACACTCCTATACATATATATTTTTATCCTAATTTAGACTCAATCAAAGTCGCTAGTTCTGTAGCTATCTTGGTTATTTCTTCTTGATCTTTCCCTTCAATCATTACTCTGATTAAGCTTTCTGTCCCTGATGGTCTGATTACAACTCTGCCTTCACCTTTGAATAACTTTTCAATCCTTTCGATTTCCGCTTTTATTTCCTCATCTTCCATATACTTATTTTTAAACTGATTATCAACTTCTGCATTTATCAAGACTTGAGGATAACTTTTCATTAGATTATTTAATTCCGACATGGATTTTTTCTTTGCTTGTTTTACCTCCAATAAATGAAGACCTGTTGCCAATCCATCCCCTGTGGTGTTGTATTCCAAAAATATAATATGTCCTGACTGTTCACCGCCAATTACATAGTCAGACTTTAACATTTCTTCTAAAACATATCTATCTCCAACTGTAGTTTTAACAATATTTATATTGTTTTCCTCGGAGTAAAGATCAAGACCTATATTTGTCATGATTGTTCCTACTATTGTATTGTTCTTTAATCTACCATTACCCTTTAGATATGTTCCGCAAATAGCTAAAATATGGTCTCCATCTATTAATTGTCCTTTTTCATCCACAGCGATTATTCTATCACCGTCGCCGTCAAAAGACAATCCTATGTCAGCGTTATTATCCAATACAAGTTTTTGAATTACTTCGGGATTTGTTGACCCGCATTTTTTGTTTATATTCATTCCATCGGGAATGTTATTTACCAATATTACTTGTCCATTAAGCTCCCTTATCACTTCCGGAGCTATTTTATAAAGTGCCCCATTCCCTGTGTCTATGGCAATCTTAAGGCCTGTTAAATCCACATTTATTGTATTTTTAAGATATTCTTTATAATCTTTTACTCCATTCTCTTCAATTATTACCCTGCCTATACCATCTTTGATTGGTCTGTTGTCAATCTTTTTATTGTTTAAAATTATATCTTCTATCTTTTCTTCTACTTCATCGGGAAGCTTTAGCCCTTCACTGCTAAAAAATTTGATCCCATTATATTCTCCGGGATTATGAGAGGCAGATATAACAACTCCGGCTATAGCTTCATATTTTCTTGTTAGATATGCAACTGCCGGAGTAGGTATGATGCCCAGCTTCAATACATCAAGTCCCATTGAACAAAATCCTGCAATTAATGCGGCTTCGAGCATATCCCCGGAAACTCTGGTGTCTTTCCCTATTGCTATTGTACCTTTTTTCCCTTCCGCCAATATATACGCTCCAGCTCTTCCTACATTATAGGCCAGTTCCGGAGTTAAATCCTTATTTGCAATGCCACGAACACCATCTGTTCCAAACAATTTACCCATAAATAATTTATACCCCCTTTTTCAATTCACAACTTAATACAATTCACAATTCACAATTCACAGTTCACAATTCACAGTTCACAATGCACAATTGACACTTAGGTCGAGTTTAAGGTCTTAAAAGAGGAGATCCTTCGTTAGTTAAGTTAATACTGCCATCTCAGGATGACATCCTGCAGTGATTACTTAAACTTTTCTTTCACAATTTCAATCAGCTTTTCTTTTTCATTTAACTCCGGGTTTTCCATTACTTTTTCCAAAAGATAATCCAATATCTCTCCTACAATTTTACCCTCTTTAAAATCCAAATCTATTATATCATTTCCATCAATATTTAGGTGATTTTTTTTATAAGGCTCATTAGCATTGAGTATTCTATGTATTTCTTCTTCTCTTTCAAGTAAAAATGTAATATCTGCATTGTCATTGGAGCATAATTTATCTGCTTTTTGCAATTCCAATAGGTTAAATATTTCTTCTTTGCCTACTCTATTTATTTGCCTTTTAATCCCTCTATCCTTCATATCGTTATGAAAACTCATGTGTTCCTTAATCATTATACTTACTTTATCAATCAATTCTCTGGAAGAATTGAGTCTTAATAGTGCTTCTTCAGCTATTTCGGTACCTAAGCGTTCATGCCCATAAAAATGACCTATGCCTTTTTCATCAACGCTTAAAGTATGAGGTTTCCCTATATCATGAAATAATGCTGCAAGTCTTATGCTCAACACAGGAGGTGTTTTATCCAGTACACACATTATATGCTCAAAAACGTCCTTATTATGATTAGGATTTTTTTGTTCAAAATTGATAGTGTCTATAAGTTCAGGAATTATAATCTCCAGTATATTTAAATCTTTCATCAATCTAATTCCATCTGATGGATTTTTTGACAATAGTATTTTGAATAACTCTTCCCTTATCCTTTCAGCACTTATACCGTTGAGAGTACCCCTTAAATCCTTACAAGCTTTATATGTATTTTCTTCGATTTCAAATCCCAATTGTGTAGAAAGTCGAACTGCTCTTAATATCCTAAGATGATCTTCTGTAAACCTTTCCTTTGGATTGCCTACACATCGGATTGTTTTGCATTCAATATCCTTTTGTCCATTAAACGGATCGATGATACCTTCTTTTTCATTATATGCAATGGCATTGATTGTAAAATCTCGTCTGCTCAAATCATCATAAACATCATCCGAAAAGAAAACTTCACTTGGTCGTCTGCCATCCAGATATTTCCCCTCAGATCTAAAAGTGGTGATTTCTGTATTGTTTCTTCCTTGTACCACTACTACCGTTCCAAATTGTTTCCCTACCAAAAGTGTTTTGTAATCCTTAAATGTTCTTTGGATTTCATCAGGATTTGCAGAGGTTGTGATATCATAGTCATGGGGAGTTTTCCCTAAAATCATATCTCTAACACACCCACCAACTACATATGCTTGATACCCTGCATTCTCTAATGCATTTAAAATTGTATTGATAAATTCCGGTATATAAAAATCCATTACAAACCTCCAAAGATATATATTCATAGTATAACATAGTATTAACAATTCACAATGCACAATTCACGCTCTTTTAATAAAATTTTTACTTTTATTACAATCCATAGTTCACAATACATAATTAACATAAAAAAGTGCCAAATAAAGATTTCTATCTCAATTGACACTCTAATTATTATTGGTTATTCCTATTTTTATTATTTCACTTACAATTCCTACTGGTTCATTGAAATTTAAATATTAAAAGGTGACTCCCCATATTCATTGTCTATTATCCTTTTGATTTTTTCTTCGTTTTCATCTGGTTGTAAAGTCTTACATGACTTTTCAAAATTAATAAAACCTGCATAATCATGGTTTACTATCTTCCAATCTCCGTTTATTTTCTTTAAAACAAATAAATTTTCTCCACTAGATATAAATTCGGGGTAATATCTTTCTTCCTCCAATTCCAATTCTAAATCTATTTGGGCAAAATCTCCGTTTATATTTATTTTCTTAATTATAAAATTTATTGGATAGATATTTTTATCGATATAGCAGTATTTCATGTCTTCCAAATATTTATTTTCAATTATGAGCCTTTTTAACGCAATAACTTTATTCTTATTTTGAATCTTATTCATATCCAAGAAAGGTTCTACATCACAGTATGTAAAACTAGAATATGCCTCATATTGTACAGAATAAAAGCTCTTAATGATATCTATCACTTCTTTTTCTTCCATAGAATAATTATCACACCCAACAAGATAACCTAAAATGAACAAAAATATTATCAATAGTATCATTTTATTTTTCATTAATTATCCCTCCAACCAATACTCTTTATATATATAACGATTTAAACATCATTTTCGGGACACAATTTTAAAAATATTTTTAAAAATATTTTTATCCTATTAATATTAACGAAAAAAGTTATGCTTTTACTGCAAATATTACAAAGATTTAAAAATATGTTATTATTAGAGTAGTTCCTATTCATCATACCGGAGGTGTGAAAATGATTAGTTTATGGAATAGAAAAGAAGTCTTTATAGGATATTCAATGAAGAATTTTAATAAATGTAGAGAAATACTTAATTTAAATAAAATAAGATATATATATAGAGTTGTAAATCCTCATGGTTCAAAATTTTTTGGCGCCAATAGAAGTTACAGATCTACATTTGGTGAAAAAATTGAATACGATTACGAGTACCATATTTATGTTCATAGAGATGATTATGAGAAAGCTATGAAGGTCATCAGGGTCTAATGGTCCCGTAAGTCCAAAAGATTACGAAATATCTTAAATTATCAATTATAGACAGAGTCAATTAGAGTTTTAGTTTCCTCCATCGATATTTCTCCTATAATCAAATATACTGTATTATTGTATACCCATGTCCCTTGAATATTGTCATAATTTTTCATTATATAGTGTTCTATATTATTTTTTTTATAGATTTCTACTTCGGAAGAATCTTTTTCTATAAGTGAATTATAATTTATATTTTCATCACCTTTATTGATGCTCAAATTAATAAGCAACTCTTTATTTTGATTCAAATAAACTACAGACAGTAGAACCTTCTTATCTAAGTCTGTCCTTTCTATATATTCTAGAGTATATCCTACAGGAATATAAGAAGGTAATATAGGTTTAGGTGCTATATCTTTTATTGCGTCATCTATATTATAATAAATTTTACTATCTACAAGTCCGTTTAAATTAGCACTATTATTATCTTTTCCATTTTCCCTACCTCTTACATCACCTTTTACATTAAAGTAAAATATTTCATTTCCCCACTTAGTTATCGTTTTAAGTATGTTGTATCCATTGGCGCTTGCTACAACACCGGTTATAAGCAGTAGTATAACAAATGATGCTGCGATTTTTCTGAAATTTTTCATAAATAGTCTTTTCTTTTTTATCTTTGACTCCAATTGTTTATACCTTTGCTCTGTCCTTCTATTCATCTCTTGAATCTTTTTCTCTGGAATATCCTCTATATCGTCAATTAGCTTTACCGTTTCTATACACTCATCAACTAAAGCCGTATCTATATCTATATCGTCTTTTTCTAGCTCTTCATATGTGTTTCTATACATCTTGTCTCTTATTGCGTCCTTGTTTTCCTTTGCTGATATTATTTTTAGAAATTCATCATTTATATCTTTCAATTCAATCCCTCCAATATACTAATGTCTTTAACCAATAAATCTTACAATTTTTTATTCCAAAGATTGATTGATTTCATCCAAGATGCAATTTTTAGCTATTTTTTGTACTTTAATTTTTAATCTATGTATTCTTGTATAAATTGCAGATATTGATATATTATACTTTTCCGCCAATTCACATACTGTTGAATTTTTTATAAAATAGTCGTCATAAAACTGATAATCCTTATCCTTAAGTTGTTTTAACACGTCACACATTAAATAATCTATATCAATTTCATCTTCATATATCTTGTCCAATTCATCTTCAATGGTTGTATTTAAATAAGCAAATTTTTCATTTACAGGATATATATATTTGTTTTTTGTATGATATTTTCTAACGGCATTATTTACTAGATTCTTTGCAGTCTGGTACAACCATCCCGTTCTTTCTATTCATTAGATTCACCCCTTATGTGTCCCCAACAATGAATTTAAGCATCCCTATTCCTGTTTTTATTATCTACCCAACTAGAGCTATTGGTATCTTATCTATTATTAAGAATATTTCCCAGCTGAAAAAATCACTAGAATCCGCTTAATTTTTGATTCTAATGATCTTATCTAATATTTCTTCAATAATATATTTGTATCATGTACTTCGTAGCCCCAAAATTTGGCACATATTTTCTTTTTTATTTTTAGCCCAAAATCATATGAATATATTTCGGCAAACTTCATATATTGAGCCATAGGGTTTCTGTAATCAATAATATAATACAATATATTGCCATAGGCTGCAATTCCTACTAGTTCTCCACCAAATGAAATATCAATTAAATGCCTCCGAAGCTTCTTTTTCAGGTAAAGAGTTAGGATCGGTAATTTCCCCCAAATCAGAACCTATCGGTTCAGTTTCAATATTAAAAGAAGAATTATCATTGTCTTTACATCCTCTTGTTGTTATAATCATATACCCTATATCAAGTTCAGGGTTTATATCTACGGATACATCAACATACTTGTCCATATATTTTTTTATTATTTCCGAATTGATTTCAATATCTTCTAGTTTGATATCATCACCGATAGCAAATCCTGCATTTGGCAATGCTACCACTACTAATAAAATACATAGACTTAAACTTAGAAATTTTTTAAACATCAATATAACCTCCCATTTCCTATTGTTAATTCAACCACACCATTTAATCTCTAGCATTCAACTTTTGTGGTCACTCTAGTTCTTAATGAAATCACCTCCTTATTTATTATGTGTAAATTCCTTATGAAGCTAATTACATTTTTGTTAGTTTACTATCTTTTTGCAGTTACTGAATTAGAATATCCTATCCTTGTGTCTGAGCCACTACCATCTCCTGCATAAAATTTGACCAATGCCCTATATGTTTCTCCTGTCTTCCCCTGATATGTAGATAAATAACTTGCAGTTGTTGAATTGTATCTATATACATCTTCATTTATTGTTTCTAATGTTTTCCATATACCATTTTCATATTTTTGGATTTTTATATATTCAAAGCCTAATTTATCTACTCTTTTTATAGTAAATAGTTCTGCGTATATCTCTACTTGTCCATTTTCTTTAGCTTCTATCTCTACACTATATGAAGAAATATATTTACTGGCAAAAGGTATTACCCCAAATTGATTATCTGCCAACCCAATACTGGGTAAACAAATCAAGCAAATTATCCCAGCTAACAAGATTATTTTAACTTTACTTACGAATACTTTTATCATCCTTATATCCTCCCTTATTAATATTTATCCCTTATATATACTAATGTAACATCACCCAGAATCTTACAAAACTTCTTATAATATTTTTAATAAGTTTTAAATTACATTGAAATTTTTGTGCAATTCCTAATTTAGAGTTTAATTTAAAAAAACTACTTTATTAGAAGTCAAAAAAATAAGAACTTACTCTGTGAGCCCTTATATTTTTATTATCATTTATAAATTCGTTTCATCATTAATTGACTTTCCAAACTTACGAGTTTATATAAATGCATTCAAATTACTTATTAAAAAAAGAGCTATTATGTGAAGTGGATAGAACAAATAAAAAAAGTACTTATATCCTTTCCCCTTTTTGCCGTTGTATAACATCATAAAAGGCAATGCAAATATCATACACCAATAATATGTATCGTACATTAAAGAATTATCTTTTATTCCCCCTGGCACGTAATTAAGCAGAAATATAAATGGTATCTCCAACAATTCACTCAAATCCCTGAATCCCATTCTACCTAATTTCCCCAATATTCTAGGTATGATATTTAAATAAAATAAAAGAGTGTATAGAATAGGGAATACAAACATGGTAATAGATAAATTAATCTTATTTTTCCTAGTAATATATAAACCAAGACCAAATATTACATATAATATACCTCCATCTAAAAAATGCATACTACCGAGAAGTGCTGCTAAAATATATTCGACAAAGTCCCCTCTTATCTTTGTTTGGAAAGATAAGAATAACATTATTGCAGATATCATTTGCCATAATAAAAATACCGATATATATATAACGCTTAGGATGACGCTTGACCCAATTATCATATAGCCATACTATAATTAGAATTATAAATAATACACGAAATATATTCATACCGATTAGTCGTGAATTTTTTAAGTGTAGAACACTAATGAAATAATTTAAAATTCCCATCAAAACGCTCGAAATATACATCCTGGAAATATATTTCTTTATATTACTTGTATATTCAAATCCCCATACCAAACAAAATATAAATAAAGGAGCCGATATCCTTCCTATCCAGCGAAATATCACAGGCATATCTGGGAAGGATAATCCTATATGGTCTATAATCATAGATATTACAGCTATTATTTTCAAAGTAGTTGTTGACATTTGCTAATCCTCCTCATAAAAATAGAACCTATCCTTATTAAAAGCTAGGTTTTGTTGTACCTAAGATTTAATATTTATGGTATAATCTGTATTAGGTTCTATAGTGGATACTCCTATGTTTTCTCTTGCTTGAAATTCTTCTGCCGAAACTCCCCCATCAACAAATCTTTTTTGCTCATTGCTAATTTCCGCAAATGCAAATACACATGAAGTCGTTATAAAAATGAATACGAAAGTTAACGAGATCAATCTCTTCAAAAAATTACCCCCTTCTTATTTTCTTTAGTTATATTCATTCGCCTCATACTACCATTTCAATTCCAATTGAAAGCATCCCCTTATTAGTATTTATCCCTTCATATATACTAATGTCACATCAGCCAGAATCTTACAAAACTTTTTATAACGAATAAGAAAATCCTACAATTTTGATTCTTTAATTTATGGGAGTTTCCGTTATGAGTTTCGAAATTTTGTGCAACTATCTATTTTAAGAATCTTTCCAAATTTAAAAAAAATCACTAGAATCAATTAATTTTTGACTCTAGTGATTTCTATCAATATTTTTTCAACAATATACTTGCATTATGCCCACCAAATCCCAAAGAATTTGATAGGGCGTATTTTATATCCTTTTTTACCGCTTTATTGGGCGTATAGTTTAAATCGCATTCCTCATCGGGTATTTCATAGTTGATAGTCGGAGGAATGATACCTTGTTTCAAAGTCAATGCCGTTGCAATAGCCTCAACCCCACCGGCAGCCCCCAATAGGTGTCCGGTCATGGATTTAGTGGAGCTAATATTTAAATCATATGCATGCTCTTTAAACAAATCCTTGATAGCATGCGTTTCTAACTTATCATTAAAATAAGTGGACGTTCCATGAGCGTTGATATAGCCTACTTCTTTATAATCCACGTTTCCTTCTTCCAAGGAAAACTTCATAGCATTTCTTGCCCCAATCGCCTCCGGATCGGGCTGAGTAATATGGAATGCATCTGATGTAGCCCCATATCCTGTGATTTCTGCATATATAGTTGCTCCTCTTTTAATAGCATGTTCCAGCTCCTCTATTACTAGAATTCCGGCTCCTTCTCCCATGATAAATCCATCTCTTCCTTTATCAAATGGCCGACTAGCCTTTTTAGGTTCATCATTTCTAGTTGATAGTGCTTTCATAGAGCTAAAACCTGCTAATGAAAGAGGTGTAATAGAGCTTTCCGTACCTCCGGTAACCGCCATATCCAGGATTCCAAATTTTATCATTCTAAAGGCTTCACCTATTGCATTGGTAGCTGATGCGCAGGCGGTTGTGATACCTATTGATGCTCCCTTAAGTCCGAAGGCCATAGAGATTTGCCCTGCTGCCATATTTGATATCATCATTGGAATAAACAACGGACTTACTCTATCCGGACCCTTTTCCATATATTTTTCTTTTTCAACCTCAAAGGTCTCCATGCCACCGATTCCAGAACCTATAATAGTTCCAATCCTTTCTTTATTTAAGTTTCTTAAGGCAATATTTCCATCATTAATAGCTAAGTGAGTTGCAGCCACCGCGTATTGTGCAAATCTATCCATACGTCTTGAACTTTTTTTGTCTATAAAATCTTGAGGATTAAAATCCTTTACTTCACCTGCAATTTTTGTTTCATGCTTATCTATATCAAATCTTGTGATATATCCTATACCTGATTTACCTTGTATAAGGGAATCCCAAAAGCTTTCTTTTCCTATACCTATGGGAGTTATTGCTCCCATTCCTGTTATCACAACTCTTTTCATTTTTACCCCCTTATTATAATTAGGAGATTTTTAATTCCAAGTACTTGACAATATCACCTATATTTTTGAAACTCTCTGCATCTTCATCAGGAATAGATACCCCAAATTCATCTTCTAACGCCATAATTATCTCTACTGCATCCAATGAGTCTGCTTCTAAGTCACTCATCATGGATGTTTCCATTGTTATTTTTTCTATATCTTCGTCTAATTGTTCTGCTACTATATTTTTTACTTTTTCAAATATCATTTCAAATCCTCCTATTAATTAATTGACAGTTGACAATGGACAATTTAAAACCTTAATTCAATGCTCGTGTCATCCTGAGCTTTAGCGATTGATCCATACTTTGTACATTGCACATACTAATATGGGATGCTTCACTGCGTTCAGCATGACTCAAGCACTCATTATCCTGCCTTTTTCGTTATTCACTGTTAACTGTTAGTTGTTAGCTGTTAACTTGTTTTTGTTATTCACTATTCACTATTCACTTGTTTGAGTTTACTTCTGATTTGTTTTTTATCTTTTAGTTGTCCATTGTCCATTTTCAATTGACTTATATCGCCATTCCACCGTCTACTTTGATTACTTCCCCTGTGATATAATCCGATTCTTCATTTGCTAAGAAATTGACTACATGGCTTATATCTTTAGGGGTCCCAAAGTGATTAAGTGGAATACTATTTAACATTGATTTTTTAATATCATCTTTTAATATATCAGTCATTTCTGTCTGTATAAAACCCGGTGCTATTGCATTCACTCGAATTCCTCGGGAAGCTAATTCCTTTGCCATGGATTTTGTAAACCCTATTATCCCAGCTTTTGATGCTGAATAATTTCCCTGACCGGGATTTCCTGTTATTCCAACCACAGAGGATATATTTATTATCTTCCCATATTTCTTCTTCATCATACCTCGAGTAACTGCCTTTGTGCATAAGAATACCCCTTTTAAATTCACATTCATTACTTCATCCCAATCATTTGGACTCATTCTAATCAGTAAATTATCCTTTGTTATCCCTGCATTATTGACTAAAATATCTATACCTCCAAGTTCCTTTTCTACCAAATTCACAATTGAATTTACATCTTCTTCTACACTTACGTCCCCTTTAACAGCTACTGCTTTAACCCCATTTTTGATTAACTCTTCTGTCAATTCCTGTGCCTTTGTTGAATTTGAATTATAGGTTATTGCAATATCTGCACCTAGTTTTGAAAATCCTATTGCTATTTCTCTTCCGATTCCCCTGCTTCCGCCCGTTACAAGTGCTACTTTGCCTTTTAGATCCATAATCTACGCTCCTTTCTTTAATATATTGATGGTATTAGAGTAGGAGTCCAAGTCCGATATATTTAAAGCTTTTATATCTTTCTCCATAGATTTGCCAATTCTTCTTACAAATCCGGTTAGGGATTTCCCCGGACCTATTTCAACAAAAGTATCTACGCCTTTATCAATCATATACTCTACTGATTGTTGCCAAAGTACGGATTTGCTCACCTGATTTACAAGTTTTGGAACGAGTTCATCCTTGGATCTGATAATGTCTCCGTCAACATTTGATACTACTTTTTTATCTAAATCCTCTATTCTCACATTGTCGAGAACATCTTTTAGTTTTTCTCCCGCTTTAGACAAAAGACTAGTATGAAATGGAGCGCTAACTTGTAAAGGAATTGCTTTCTTAGCTCCCAATTCTATAGCTTTCTCACAAGATTTTTTTATACCTTTCGTTTCACCTGATATCACAATTTGTTTTGGACTATTGTAATTTGCGACCTCAACTATTCCATAAGCCTTAGAGTACTCAAGTAATAGCGGCAATTTCTTGGTATCCAAGCCCAAGACTGCAGCCATTCCGCCAATCCCATTGGGTACTGCTTCCTCTATCAGCATCCCTCTTTTTCTTACTATCTCAAGGGCGTCAGAAAAACATATTGCCTTTCCCATTACAATTGAACTATATTCTCCTAAACTTAACCCGGCTGTATATTCACAGTCAATTCCTTCTTTCTCTATTGCCCTTAAGATTGCAATACATGTAGTAAGCATTGCAGGCTGAGTATTTTCCGTCTTCCTTAAGTCCTCCTCATTTCCATTGAATATTAACTCGCTTAATTTCATATCAAGGGTTTCATCTGCTTCTTCGAATACAAGCCTAGACTCATAAATGGAATCATAAAAATCCTTGCCCATACCTATATATTGAGAGCCTTGCCCCGGAAATATAAAAGCTAATTTATTCATTATCCCCACCTCCTATAAGTGAAGATAACCTTTCTATAGCTTTTTGGGAACCGAAAACTAAATCTTCAATTATCTCCTTGCAGCTTTTGACATCACCAATAAGACCGGAAATTTGTCCTGCCATCAATGACCCATTATCTATATCACCTTCTTGTACTGCTTTTCGAAGCCTACCGACTCCTAATTTTTCAAGGGTTTCAAAATCAATACCTTGCTTTTCTAGATCCAGATATTCCTTGGTGAATCTATTTTTTAAAACCCTTACCGGATACCCTGTACTTCTCCCAGTTACAATAGCATCCCTATCTTTTGATTCTATAATTTTTTCTTTATATCTTTGATGAACTTTTGCTTCTTTAGAGCACACAAATCGAGTCCCTAATTGTACTCCTTCAGCTCCTAAAGAAAGAGCCGCTAAAAAGCCTCTATTATCACCAATCCCCCCCGCTGCTATTACGGGGATATTAACTGCATCAACTACTTGGGGTACGACTGCCATGGTAGTTAATTCTCCAATGTGACCACCGGCTTCAGTACCTTCTACTATAAGAGCATCTGCTCCAAATTTTTCAAGTCTTTTCGCTAAAGATACAGTAGGTACTACAGGTATGATTTTAACATTATGTTGTTTTAACTTTTCTATAAACTTTCCCGGATTTCCTACACCTGTAGTTACCACAGGAACTCCCTTATCACAGATCATATCTACAATATCCTCAGCAAAAGGCGACAGTAACATGATATTTACACCAAAAGGTTTATCCGTCAATTCCTTTAGCTTATCTATTTGTTCCCCAATCACATTGGCTGGCGCATTCCCTGCAGCTATGATTCCAAGTCCGCCTGACTCTGATACTGCTGCTGCTAACTCATGGGTTGCTACCCAAGCCATTCCTCCTTGTAATATAGGGTATTCAATATTCAATAATTTTGTAATTCTAGTTTCCACTTTATTCCTCCCTATTCCATTTAATTGCTATCGAGCCCCATGTGAGCCCTGCTCCAAAAGCTACCATAACTATTAAGTCACCTTTTTTTATCCTATTTTTCTTTATGACCTCATCTAAGGATACCGGAATAGAAGCGGAAGACATATTTCCATACTTATTCAAGTTTATGCACACTTTATTTTCGTCAATATTAAGTTTTTTTCGGGCAGCATCTATTATTCTGACGTTTGCCTGATGAGGAATCAAAAAATCTAAATCCTCTAATTTTAAATGTACATTTTCTAATACATTTAGAGATGCTTTTTCCATTACCCTTACAGCAAATTTAAATACTTCTTTTCCATCCATTTTAATTGAATGAAGTCTATCGGTTACTGTTTCTATCGATGCAGGCATTCTTGAACCTCCGGCGGGCAATATCAAAGCATCGCCGTTATTTCCGTCTGAGCCTAACTCATAAGATAAAATACCATAGCCGTCTTCGCATCTTTCCAAGACACAAGATCCTGCTCCGTCTCCAAACAGTACACAAGTATTTCTATCCACCCAATCCACTATCTTGGAAAGAGTTTCTGCACCTATTATGAGTACTTTTTCATATGCTCCTGTTTGTATAAAATTTGCACCTGTAATCAGAGCATAAACGAATCCTGTGCACCCAACACTCATATCAAATGCTGCAGCCTTTGTTGCACCAATATTTTTTTGAACTATACAAGCTGTAGAAGGAAAAGAGTGGTCGGGAGTCGCTGTTGCTACAATTATAAGGTCAATTTCTTCCGGACGGGTCTTAGAATCTTTTAAGGCATTTAATGCTGATTCTGTGGCTAAGTCTGAGGTTGCTATATCCTTAGCGGCTATCCTTCTTTCCTCTATTCCTGTCCTTTCCACAATCCATTCATTATTGGTATCTACAATCTGAGATAAATCAAAATTGGTTAAGACCTTTTCTGGAACGAAGCTTCCCACACCGGAAATTCCAACTGAATAACTTTTCAATCTTTCACCTCCAAATATTTTGTTGTACCCATATTTACTCCTTTCATCACCTCCTTGAAAACTTTAATTTGCAAAATAATAATATTTCTACTATTATTTTAATATGATACAAAAAAACTTATCATTAGTATATAGTATTATGCTAAATTAATCAATAAATATTTCCAGTTTAAGGAGGTAGAGCGAGTGTCAAAAATAATTGATGCTGAAGAAATATCCAACATCTTGCCTCATAGATATCCGTTTCTATTTGTTGACAAGGTAGAAATTGTTGAAGAAGGTAAAAAGGGAATAGGGTTTAAAAACGTTACAATAAATGAATATTATTTTCAAGGTCATTTCCCTGAAAAACCTGTAATGCCCGGAGTTATTATCATAGAAACTATTGCTCAAGTTGGAGCAGTAATCTTATTGTCCAAGGACGAATACAAAGGGCTGATCCCTTACTTTGCAGGAATCAATAAATTTAGGTTTAAAAGGGTAGTAAAACCCGGAGATATGCTAAGAATGGAAGTTGAAATAACTAAACTTAGAGGTTCTATAGGCATAGGTGAGGGCAAAGCATATGTTGGAGAGGAAGTTGCAGCCGAAGGAGAGTTTATGTTCGCAATAGAAGGATAGTAAAAATATTGCTTATAACCTATCACCAGTTCATATGAGCCAGAATATATTATATTAGAGAAATGGACAAAGTCACATTAACAATGAATATAATATATTGGAGGAACAAAAAATGAAATTAGAAACTGAATGTACCAAAGTTAGCAATGTAAATGTATTTGCAAATTCACCTTATTCAAATAGAAGTCCATCAAATAATAAATTTTGTGTATCAAAGAATAAAGAGTCTTGTGCTGATGTAGATAATACAGTTTTAGATAATTGTCCAAATACTCCCTTAACGCCTATAGGTATTACAAGTGGAGTGATCGCTAAGATACCCGTAGTCTTGGCCGAATTGACTGTTAGATTCAATGTAGGTGCATTTATTAGACTGCCTGAACCAGCCCTAGAAATAAAGGATATCAAGAAAAAACTTAAAATTACCCAATGTATGTTATTACAGCCTACAAACATTTTATTTATAAAAGGATTTATTCGCAAGAATATTGACTATGCAACTGGATCCTGTTCAAATAGAGAAGGCATATGCGGGGAAATTCACCATTGTACTATTGATGTTCCTTTCGAATGTTCAACACCTGTTGACTATTTTTTTGAACCTGCACCACTGGTTACCAACTCATCAACAGAATTCGAATATTTTAGAGTATCCGATTTGCCTAATCAATATTTTGCTGAGAAAGATAAGTTATTATCAGGAGACATGTCTGAGATTAATCAACTTAGAACTATAAACTTTAATGAATTGCCATTTTGCGAGTTAATAAGTGCAAATATTTATGAATTTGATGAATCTATAGGACGAGGTAATCCTTATCACGCTGATCTTCCTACCAGAGAAAAATTTTTTAGCCAATTAGAAGAAAAGATGGTAATAGAATTGACCATTAAACTGCTGCAAAAGAGACAGGTAACTATTCCTGCTGCTGCCTTTGATCCTTCCCCCTGTCCTAGAGACTAAGGGAAGTTTTAGCATAAGCAATAGATAAAAGTAGAACTTTAAAAGAGATTAAGTGGGAATCCCACTTAATCTCTTTACACCCTTACTGTAATTTGTTCTCTTGCTGCCTCTGCTCCTTTTATAAGAGCTTCTTTATTGATCGGAAGTAAGTGCGCCTTACCTGCACCAAACACCTCGGGAAATGCTTTATATATGCTTTCAACGTCAACTGTTTTTGTTATCTCAAGGTATGCACCCAGCATTACCATATTGGCTACTCTATTGTTCCCCAATTCACCTGCAATATCGTTTGCCGGTATATAATATACATTGATATCGTTCCTATTGGATTCTCTGTCGATCAATGATGAATTGATAAATAATCTTCCCCCCGGTACTACTGATTTTTCAAATTTATCCAAGGATGGTTTGTTAAGTACCAAAGCCGTCGTTGCTTCCACTACTACAGGTGAGCCTATTGAATCTGTTGATATTATAACGTTACAATTTGCAGTACCTCCGCGCATTTCCGGTCCGTAGGAAGGCAGCCATGATACATATTTTTCTTCCAACATTCCGGAATAGGTGAGAAGCTGTCCCATTGCCATAACTCCCTGACCGCCAAATCCGGCAATTATTATCCTTTCTTCCATTTATTATTCAACCTCCTTCGGCTTTTTAAAATTACCAAGGGGATAATAAGGTATCATATTTTTTTCTAACCATTTCAATGCATCTTCAGGTGTATATCCCCAATTGGTAGGGCATGTGGAAAGTACTTCTACTAATCCAAAGCCTTTACCTTCTATTTGAGCCTTGAAACATTCCTTAATTGCTCGTTTAGCTTTCCTTATATTGGCCGGTGTGTTTACTGCAACCCTTTCTACAAATACAGCTCCGTCTATAGTCGCAATCATCTCGGCTATCCTAATGGGCTTACCAGCTAATTCTTCCATTCTGCCATATGGGGCTGTTGTAGCTTTTTGTCCTATTAATGTTGTCGGTGCCATTTGACCGCCTGTCATCCCATATATAGCATTGTTAACAAATATTGTAGATATTTTTTCTCCTCTATGGGCTGCATGGACTACCTCTGCCGTACCAATAGAGGCTAAGTCACCGTCTCCTTGGTAAGTAAATACAAAATTATCAGGATGAACTCTTTTAATCCCTGTTGCTACTGCAGGTGCCCTGCCATGAGCAGCTTCATGCATATCACAATTAAAATATTTATATGCAAGTACTGAGCAGCCTACCGGCGCGACACCAATAGCATCGTCCAACACGCCCAATTCTACCATTGCTTCTGCTACCAATCTATGAATAACTCCGTGGGTACACCCAGGGCAATAATGAGTTGGGATATCTGTCAAGCCTATGGTTTTTTCAAAGATTACATCCATTATTTGTCACCTCCAAGGATTTCTTTAACCTTTTTCACAATTTCTTCCGGTGTAGGTATCATTCCGCCTGTTCTTCCATAAAAGTATGCAGGCATTCTTCCCTTTAGAGCCAATTTAACATCATCCAGCATTTGCCCTGAATTCATTTCTACAGTAAGTACACCCTTACATGTATCCTCTATTTTATCGAATTCATCGTATGGATATGGAAACAATGTAATAGGTCTAATAAGTCCTATCTTATATCCTTCTTTTTCCAGCTTGGATATAGCGGTCTTTACTATTCTTGCTGTCGTACCATAGGCTGATATTACTAAATCAGCATCTTCCAGATTAGAGGATTCCACTCTTACCTCTTTTTCTCTAATTCTATTATATTTTTCCTGCAATTTTTCATTGTGTCTTTCTAGTTCTTCTGCATCTAAATATAGCGAATTTATAATATTGGGTTTTCTTTTTCCCTTTGTTCCCGTTGTTGCCCAATCCTTTTTTTGTATTGTCTTTCCTTCTCTGTTTTTAAACTCTACAGGCTCCATCATTTGCCCAATCATGCCGTCGCCTAATATCATTACCGGATTTCTATACTCATCAGCTAAATCAAAACCATCCATTACTAAATCAGCTAATTCCTGAACATTTGAGGGGGCTAATACAAGCAGTCTATAGTCTCCATTACCCCCGCCTCTTGTTGCTAAGAAATAATCAGTCTGTGAAGGTTGGATGCCACCCAATCCCGGTCCGCCTCTCATCATATCAACTATTACACACGGCAGTTCAGAGCCTGCTATATAGGATATACCTTCTTGTTTTAATGCAATCCCCGGGCTTGAAGATGAAGTCATAACTCTGGCGCCGGAGCCTGCTGCTCCGTATACCATGTTTATTGCTGCAATTTCTGATTCCGCTTGCACAAACATACCTCCAACATTAGGCAACTCTCTTGACATGTACTCCGGTAATTCATTTTGAGGCGTTATAGGATAGCCAAAGAAATACCTACACCCTGCCTTTATAGCTGCTGCACCTATTGCTTCATTCCCTTTCATGAGAACTTTTGCCATATATAAACCCTCCCTTATTTATCTAATCTTTCTACAGTTATTACCAAGTCCGGACATATAAGTGCGCAATTCATACATGCTATGCATTTGTCTGCATTGACTACCCCCGCCGGGTAATAACCCTTCGCATTAAGATTTGTATTGTCTATCGCTATCACACCTGCCGGACAAACTGTAACACATAGATTGCAACCTTTACAAAGATCCTCTTGGAAAATAACCTTTCCTTTTGCCATATTAATTCCTCCCTTTTTTTAAAGCATCCATTCTTCCCTCATATAAAGAGATATAGGAAAAATTTCTCCCTTTATATCTTTTATTGAAGAAACTAAATCTTCTAGCGCAACATTGTATTTTAGCGGTGTATTGGTTCTTTTACTAACCTCCAATGCAAGCTTATTTCCACTAATTATATCTTCAAATGTAGTACTTTTCAATAAATGCGTGTTATTCACAATTCCGGTAATTTTAACTTGAGTTACTTCTTCAATTTTTATCATATATTCTATTGCTTTATCCACGGTTTGAGTTTCAGGTCTATTGCCGTTTAATACAAAAAACATATCATACTTTCCCTCTGTAAAATAATTTGTATATCTTGCAAGAACTCTAGTTCCTGCCGGATCACCTCCTACATCTAAAATACATTCATATGTTGTATCCTGTAATGGAGACAGAACCTCTCCGGGAATAGCCGGTAAGTCTAATGCAGAACCCTTAATAGAGCTGCTAATAACTCTTATGCCTATTTCTTCTAAAGTTTTTGTCTTTTCTCTGCTTCGAAAATATAAGTTTACAACATCTAGATCCACCAAGGCTACCTTTTTCCCCAAACGGGCAAGTTTCACCGCATAGTTTACGGCAAATTCGGTTTTTCCACTACCATAATGTCCTGTAATTACTCTTATCCTATTATCATTTAACATAGTAGACTCCTTATATTCAATTCACAATTCACAGTTCACAATTCACAATTCACAGTTCACAATTCACAATTAAAAGATAAAAGATTGTTGGGGCAAGCTTTGGGGTCTTATATAAGCAGTTCACAATTCAATGTACGTTGTTCAGTATGTTTTCACCTATTACCTTTTACCTATTACCTATTACCTGTACATCTTCGCTTCTTCTTCTCCCCCTAAGACCCTCAATCCTCCTTCTGCAAGGGCTAAAAGCTCATCCTCCCCGGGATAGATGATTACTTTGGATATGAAACTTACCCTCTCTTCAATCCATCCGGTAAACATACCGCTATGTGCAATTCCCCCCGTCAATATGATTGCATCTACATTCCCTTTCAAAATGGTAGATGATGAACCTATTTCTTTTGCTACCTGATATGCCATTGCGGAGAAAATAAGTTTGGCATTTTCATCTCCTTCTTCTATTCTCTTTGCAACTTCCCTTGCATCATTGGTTCCAAGGTAGGAAACCAAACCCCCATTTCCTTTTATCATTTTTTTCATCGTATTCAAAGTATATTCACCAGAATAACATAATTTGATCAATTCTCCGACAGGCAATCCTCCGGAGCGCTCCGGGGAAAACGCTCCCTCCCCATCTAAAGCATTAGCCACATCTATCACTCTTCCCTTTTCATGTGCTCCTACTGATATACCCCCACCTAAATGAGCAACTATCAGGTTCAAATCTTCATATTGGCTATCAATGGATCTTGCATATTTTCTTGCTATAGTTTTTTGGTTCAATGCGTGAAATACACTCACTCTTTCAATCTCTTTTAACCCTGAAATCCTTGCCACATCCTGAAGCTCGTCTACTACAACAGGATCGACTATAAATGCTTTGCCTTGAATTTCTTTTGCTATTTCATATGCCAATATACCTCCTAGATTTGAGGCATGCTCACCTAATACCCCGATTTTTAAGTCCTCTATCATTTCGTTATTAACTTCATATGTTCCCCCTTCTATGGGTTTAAGCAATCCTCCTCTGCCAACTACAGCGTCAATTGAACTTATATCTATATTGTTTTTTTCTATTGCTTCCAATATAATCTTTTCCCTAAATTTATATTGATCAAATATCCTATCATACTGATTGAGAATCTCTACAGGATGCCTAAGGGTTTGTTCAAAAATCATTTTGTCATCTTGGAAAACTCCAATCTTTGTTGATGTAGATCCCGGATTTATAGTAAGCAATTTATACCTATGCATAATCCCCTCCCATTGAAGCCATTAAAGTTGCTAATGCAATAGAATTTAGTTTTGCTTCTTCATTGTCAGCACGTGAGGTCAAAACAATAGGTGCTCGTGCACCAACTATTAAACCTGCTGATTTGGCATTCGCTAAAAATGTCAAGGCCTTGTACAATACATTTCCTGCTTCTATATCCGGTACAATCAATATATCTGCATCTCCTGCAACATCGCTTTCTATGCCTTTAATCTTTGCCGAATCCTTGTTGATTGCATTATCAAGGGCAAGAGGTCCATCGACTATGCAGTTCTTTATTACTCCATCTTCATTCATAATTTTGAGCTCTTGGGCATCTATTGTTGCTTCCATCTTTGGTGATACCTTTTCCTTTGCTGCTAATACTGCTACTTTTGGCATGCTTATACCGATGGATAATGCCATATTTACTGCATTTTCAATTATTTCCTTCTTTTGTACCAAATCCGGTGCAATATTCATAGCTGCATCTGTTACCATAAATATCTTGTGATAAGTCGGTACCTCAAATAAAGCTATATGGCTGATAACGTTTGCACCCCTAAGTCCAATCTCCTTATCCAGAACTTGTTTCATGATTATTGATGTATCTATCAAGCCTTTCATCAATACATCCGCTTCTTTTTCCATTACTAATTCAGTGGCAATTCGGGAAGCTTGAATCCCATCTTCCTCATGAATAATTTCCACATCATTCAGGTTTAAGCCCACCTCCTTAGCTATCAATGCTATTTTCTCTTTATTTCCAACTAAAACAGGCTCTATTATGCCTCTATCCTTTGCAATCTTTATTGCGGATAATACACCCTTGTCCTCTGCAACTGCGACGGATATCCTTTTGGGTCCTTTTTCCTGAGCTAATAATAATAGTTCTTCAAAATCCTTTGCCATAATATCACCTCATATTCTATTTGTTAATCATTATCAAAGGCAGACTAGTTAGCCTAGCCTACCTTCAATATATTATACATACACTTTAAGATGCATTTAGATTTATGGTTAATTTAGATGGATTGATTTCCACTATACTAACCCCTTCAATCTCATTCATTTTTATATCTACAGTATGGCGCCCTTCTTTTAAGTTAGCAAGGTCAACAAACAGATTTAAATCCTCTTTATTTACATTATCCAAAATAGATTTTGAACCTCTAAGCTGAACTCTGATTTCAGAATCGGTGTCCAATCCTTCTACATCTAAAGTTTCATCCACATTAGTTGCAGTA
This sequence comes from Paratissierella segnis, assembly GCF_014385195.1. Taxonomy (GTDB): domain Bacteria; phylum Bacillota; class Clostridia; order Tissierellales; family Tissierellaceae; genus Paratissierella; species Paratissierella segnis. The sequence goes on along the minus strand of NZ_JACRTG010000018.1, from coordinate 242,488 downwards.
ATATCTCTAATATTAAATGTGAAATCTTTGGAGGCTACTTCTTCTATATTATAGAAAACTGTGATCTTTTCATTAGGATTTACCAATTGTACTCCTTCAGGCAAATCCAGTTCAACTTCCACCGCTGATTTATCCAATAAGGTATTGATATCTACTAACTTCGTATCTATCTTTGAAAGATTTTTTATGCTATCATCGCCTTTAATTGCTACCCTGCTTGGATTGATGACAATATTTGTTATTGAATAATTATCCGGCAATGCTCCCGATGTTTGTAATTCAATCGGCAAAGTAACTTTCTTAAATATTGGAATGTCAATTTCTACCAGATTTGGCTCTTTTTCAATTCCTCTTACATCGTTACCTTCACTATCTACAATCTTGATTGGGAATGAATTGCTTTCACTCATTGTTCTATTGCCCAAATCAACTGTTGCAATAACATCTGTGACTTCATTCACCCAAGTTCTGGGGCCTTCAATTAATACATTTTGTGGTTTTATAGACATATCTCCCAACACATATCCGGCAGGAAGATTACCTACGGTTTCAATTTTTACAGGTAGATTATTAGTAATTATTTTATCAATTGTAAATAGAATTTCTTTGGGCTCATAACTTACTAATCTAACACTTGAACCTTGATTTAATAGTCCTACGGATACAGGTATTTTTACCTGTCCTTCACTGTAACCGCTTAATTCCACTTGTGCCAATACATTTTTATCATAGGATTTAACAAATTTGTCTATCTCTGATTTCTTACCTGCTACTTTCACATTAACGGTTGGCTCTTGCGGACTCATTATTATCAAGTTCTGTCTATCCAGTGCGGAAACATTGCTAAGGGTAACAGGAACATTTCTAATTTCAGTTATTTTTTCCGGATCCTTTATGCCCATGACATAGCTCCATAATATTATAGCTATTAGAAGAGCAAAGATTTTTATGGTTATATCACTCTTTCCCTTGCTCATTTTTTGACCTCCATTTTGTTATAAAAGATTGGTTATTATTTTTTGGTTCATACATATCTAATAGTATCTGTCGTAGGGTCTTTGTATCTAGATATCTTGAAATAGTGCCATTTTCTGCTAATGATATGGTGCCTGTTTCTTCCGATACGATAATAGATAAGCTATCCGACCTTTCAGATATACCTAATGCTGCTCTGTGTCTTGTGCCAAGTTCTTTACTTATATTCATATTCTCCGTTAGGGGCAGAAAACAAGCTGCTGCCTTGATCCGATTATCCTTAATGATTACTGCGCCGTCATGCAATGGAGTATTGGGAATAAATATATTGATAAGTATATCACTTGAAACAAATGCATCCAACTTGGTTCCCGTATCGACTACTTCATTCAGCCCTGTTTGTCTTTCAATTACAATCAAGGCACCTATCTTCTGTCTCGATAGTGACGCAGCCGCTTCTACTATTTCCTCTGCAATTTTTTCGTGACTTTCTCCTCTTATATCTACAAAGGATTTTGTAAAAAGCCTACTTCTACCAATGTGTTCCAGCCCACGCCTTAACTCCGGCTGAAATACAATTAACAATGCCAATGTGCCCACAGTCATAGCATTGCTTAGAATCCAATTGATAGTATATAATTTCATCCATTCAGTTACCTTAGTCAATACCAGTAAAACTACAATTCCCTTTGTAAGCTGTTCTGCTCTTGTCTCTCTAATAAGTGTAAAAAGCTTATATAAAACAGCTGCAACGATTAAAATATCAATTACGTCTAGTATTCTCACATTAAGAAATAAACTACTAAAGTTTCGCAACAATGTTTACCACATACTCTCATATAAATTTTAAATATAATTACATAACTATTATATAACAATTTTCATCGTAAATGAACAAAGAATTTAAAAATAAAACTCAATTCAATTCACTTTCATTCAGCGTATTCATCGTATCAGCATAAGATTTTTTTATTCTCTCTATGATCTTATCAGGAAGTTCGGCGGAAAATTCAATGGGGACAGCTCCCGATGGCCCTATTGGCAATATCGAATATTTGATTTGATTATCTTCTACATATCTATAAATCCAAGTTGGCATATAGACAACATCCCTTATTATTGTATCATTATTATCTAAATTTTTCTCTATTATAAATTTTACCATAACGCTATCTTCAGTATATGGATTGCCTATAGTCTCATATCTCTGGTTTGAATAAAAATTTCCCATAGAATAAATTATATAATTGTCTTTCCCATCATGTTGTATGATTTCAGATCTTTGTACTACATGAGGATGACTACCTAGTATTATATTAACTCCCCATTCCACCATCTTTTTACCTAGTTTTTCTTGATAAGAATTGGACTGATTTTGATATTCCGTTCCCCAATGAATATATGCCAAAATTAAATCCACTTGTGCATCTTTTAAGGTATCTATATCTTTCTTAATCTTCTTTTCATCATCAACTCTATCTACCATATATTCAAGTTCATCGCTGGTAAGTAGGCTATCTAATCCATTTGTACCCAAAGTATAGGATAAAAACCCAATTTTGATTTCTCCTACTTCTTCTATTAATAGGACTTTGTTATCATCCTTATAAGTTCCAATATTTTTCAATCCATTATCTTCTATGTTTTCAATAGTAGATATTATCCCATTTTTACCACCATCCAAGCAATGATTGTTGGCAGTTGATAGTATATCAAAGCCGGTTTCCTTCAATGCATAGACGGTTTCTGTTGGGCTGTTAAACCTTGGAAACCCGCTAAATCCTCCTGCATTTCCGGCTGTAACGGTTTCAAAATTTGCCATAGATATATCAGCTTCCTCTATATATTTTTTTACATATTTAAATGGCGGATTAAAATCATATGTTCTGTCATCTAACTTTGCAGAGGCTATCTGAGGCATATGAAACATAATATCTCCAACACCTAAAATGCTTATGGTCTTTGTAGATGGCTCTTTATGGGGTTCAAATATATCAATATCTTTATCGTTAATTTCTTCTTCTAAGCCTCCAGAAGCTTCTTTATATTCAAACAGATTATTGAATTCTAAATAAATCCCACCTAAAATCAAAGATACTATAATTAATAAAACGAAAAACTTTTTCATACTTTCTCCTTAACTTGTCCAATTTAACTCTAACTAATTTTATTTTATCCTTCTTTATACTTCACTTCAATATAATCTTAACTATTCTTTTCTTCTGATCCTTATTCTGCTTTTAGAATCATATACAAAACTTGACAGTTTCTTTTCATTAATCCACCATATAAATATAACATAGGGCACAAATAACATGGTTAATTCCGGTATATCAGCCATCAATATAAAGTCAAACATACCATGTAAAATAGCGGGCATCAAAAATGATTTAAATTTGTAGCTTTTCTTCCTAGAGGTATCAGTATCAAATCTAGCCAATGACAAATAATATCCCATAGTTACCCCAAAAACACCATGCGCTGGAACTGAAAATATTCCCCTATAAAACCCAATAAATGGATTGTTTGTATAGGTAAATACAACATACATTATATTTTCAACAGTTGCAAAACCTAATGCTGCAAAAACACCGTAAACAATTCCATCAAGCTTTTCGTTAAAATAATCTGTCTTAAATGGTAATTTTAATACAACAAGGCGCTTAAAGTATTCCTCCGTCAGACCCGCTACTATAAAAGCATTATAGAATGCGCCAAATACTCCGGGAAAAACATTAAAATATGATAATATTTCTTCTACTATTATGGATGGAATTACCGATAGTGCTCCAAAAAGATATGTTAGCAATAATAGATATAAAGGTTCTCTATCAACCCTATCTGTAAGGTATATTGCTGATAATCCTATAGCAGCAGGTGTAACTGCAATAATAAAGAGTCTTGTATCCATGTTGACCTCCTTAAATACGTTTACTCTTTATTATTCCACTTTTTTTAAAAAAGAAACCCATCTAACATAAATTCATATGTTAGATGGGGATTTTATTTATATTGTTCTATAGAGTTAATTTAAATCTTTCGCCATTAATAAGTTGTTTTCCGACATAGCCAACTTTTCCTTCTTTAAGATAAGCTATACTCTCAATTAAAATTATAGGACTATTTACTGGTATATTTAACAAGTTAGACTCTTCTATATTTGATCTGACTATTTCTATAGTCTTATGTGAATCTACTATTACAAATCCACTTTTATTTTTAAGTATCTCAAATAATGATTTATCCAGATTCTGATTTAACAAATATGCATAATCTAGAGTAAAATAGTTTTTCTCTATAACCATCGGCTCATTATCTACATATCTTAATCTGGAAATATAAACAGATTGTGAATCAACTGGTATTTCTAATTTTACTACTATATTTTGATCAGGAACAATTATTTTTTTTTCAATTTCCTTAGATCCAGGTTTGACTCCTATACTTTTACACATTTCAGTAAAACTTACAAATTTACTGAGGTTGCGATTGTATTTTTTTATTGCAACAAATGTACCTTTACCTTGTATTCTTTCGATTAAACCTTCTTCCTCTAACTTGCTTAAAGCTTTTCTTGATGTTATAACACTAACGTTATATTCCTTAGCAAATTGCCTTTCTGATGGTAATCTATCCCCCTGTTTATATTCCTGCATCAATATCTGCTCTCTTATTATATCAGCCAATTGGTGATAGAGTGGAACTGCATTGTTATTTTTTAGCATTTCATCACCTACTAACGCTTAGATTCTATCCTCGAGTAAGTATAGGCGTCACCGCTCATGCTCCATTACAGAACCGTACGTGCCCTATTTAGGAATGTGACTCTTAACGCCATATTTAAATCATCTATAAAACAAGCTGATTCTTACTGCTAGTATGTTTACTTATCTTGCTCGTTTACTCCATATCCTACGCTTAAATCTAGTGTTCCCGTTTCGACTCCAAGGACTCGGTACAGGCTACTGGTTAGTATTACTTTGTAAGACTTTCCTATTATATGTTAATAGCTTACCATTGAAAACGAGTTTATTCCGTTTTCAAGAGGAAACGGCACACATTTGTATGCTGTTTCGCAGCTCCCACTATTAGATAGTATATCATTTTAATAATCTAATTGCCACATGTAACGTCTTTTATTCATGGAATGATTTCTCATGTTTGCCATTTTGGAAATAGTATATCTTTCTATTGGCAACATTATAACAGAAGTAAAATATTCACTTACATTCTTATCTATTAAATCTAATTTAGTATCTTTTGCATCCAAAATAAACACCTTATTAGCAAATTTATTTAAAAACCTCTCCACTCTTTCATCTAGGTATCTTGTCTTTCCTATGCTTTTTATTAAGATCATCACCGGTTTTTCATCGGTAATTTCAAAAGGTCCCTGAAAAAATTCTCCACTATGAATTACTGACGCATTTTTCCATTGCATTTCCATCAAATGACAATATGCCATTGAATAACCAGTTCCCCAACAAGGTCCACTAGCCATTATATAAAACATATCCTCGTCCTTGTAATCCAGAGCGAATTTAATTGCCTTTTCTGTAAATTTTTTCTTCGCATCTACAAAGATATCATCTAATTTTGTGAAAGCATCCATTGCTTCATTATAATACTTGTAATTTTCAAATTGTTTTAGGATTTCAAAAGCTAATCTTAAAGAATTTGATTGATTGGATTTAGAATATATTTGATTATCACCATTAGAGTATATAACCTGATATTGCCCTAATTTTGCCATTTCTGTGTCATCTGACCCAGTCATGGAAATAGTAATAGCACCAGATTTATTAGCATGTTTTACAGCTTCTACTGTCTCTTCAGTTCCTTTTAGAGAACAAAGTATACAAATACATCTTTCATCTAAGCTTTTTGGGTTTGAATAGATAAATTCATTACTAGTATATGAAAAAACTCCAAAATTCTTAGCTTCATCAGTTAGTAAATATTTCCCTGGATAGATTGCTGCTAGGGATCCACCTAATCCTACAAAATAAACTGCTTTTAAACCACCCCTACGATCAATTTTTTCTTTGATTTCCGATATGATATTAGTAATTTCCATTACGAATTATTCTCCCCCTCATTTTTATTTAGTAAATGTTTTCAAAAGAAGCTTTAGCACTTTTCTCTAAGTTCTTTTGTCTTAGTATTGTTTACAACAAAATTTTCATTTACTTTTTCTATAATTACTCCATAATCTTCTTTTGCTTTTTCTATTGAAACTTTTGACTCGATAACATCAGCTAAGACTTTTTTCACATCTCTCTTATATGGGTCTCCATATCCCCCTGATCCTGGTGTATAAACCCTTATTATGTCTCCTTTTGATAATGGAATATCTGTACATTTAGATGGTAGTTTTCTTATCTTTCCATTTTTAGGGATATATTCGTACATACCACAACTACCTTCTTTACCACCCTCGATACCCCATGGTGCAAAAATATGTCTGTCTCCCAATCCAGTATATTTTATATCGTTATATTGAATTTCAAATTCTCTTAGTATTCCTAAACCGCCACGCTTTTCTCCCGCACCTCCACTATCTGTTCGAAGTTCATATTTATTTACTGTAATCAGAGGAAATTCCATTTCAAGTGCTTCTACTGGTAAGTTTGATGTATTGGTCATATGGACCTGTACACCACTTAATCCATCATAATCCCTTGTTGCACCTGAGCCTCCTGCTATTGTCTCTAAATATACATAAAAAACGTCTTTATCTTTAGGATCATTACCTGAAAAAATAGCTGATGTTACTGTACTATTGCAACAACCCATGGCTCTATCCGGTATAACTTTAGATAATGCTCCAAATATAACATCTGCTACTCTTTGACAAGTATCAATTCTAGCTCCAACAGGTGCAGGTTGTTCAGAATTTATAATTAGTCCTTTTTCACAGATAACATCAAACGCTCTATAGATACCAGCGTTAGAAGGTGCAGTTGGATCTATTAAAGCTTTTAATGAATAGAAAACTGTTGCTAATAGCCCATTATATGTTACATTTATAGGTCCATTTACTTGTTTGTTCGTACCAGAGAAATCCAATGTCATATTTTCTCCTTTGATTGTTACTTTTAAACGTATTAGTATGGGATCAGGTGATGCAGCTCCAGCATCATCCATATGATCTTCAAACTCATATACTCCATCTTTTAATTTTTCTATTCCTGATTTTAATTTTCTATAAGCGTATTGTTGTAACTCTATCATACTATCTATTAAAACTTCTCCATATCTATTATAAGAGTCAAGCATTCTTCTAATACCAATACGATTTGCGGCTATTTGAGCTTGCAAATCCCCATACCTTTCATTAGGCATACGACTATTTGACATTACCATATTGATAATATCCATATTAACTTCATTATTTTCACATACTTTGACAATTGGTATTTTCAAGCCTTCTTGGAATATGCTATTTGCATCTCCTGATGTTGAGCCAGGAACTTTACCCCCTACATCACTATGATGAGCTAAATTTGCAACCCATCCAATCAACCTATTTTCAGAAAATACTGGTGCTACAATCGTAATATCTGGTAAGTGCGTTCCTCCTCCACCATAAGGGTCATTGCTTATAAACATATCTCCAGGTCTTATGCTTTCTTTATCATATTTTTTAAAAACTTCTTCAACTATACCCAATAATGAACCTAAGTGCATAGCCACATGTTCAGCCTGTGAGACCATATTCCCATCACAATCAAATACTGCTGTGGATAGGTCTCTTCTTTCTTTGATATTGGTAGAATATGCACTTCTAATAATTACATATCCCATTTCTTCCGCAATTGATAAGAGTAAGTTTCCAATTATTTCAATAGTAATTGCATCCACTTTTCTATTCATTTTCTTCCACTCCTTCCACTCCTTCAAATGTAACAATAAGGTTCAAATATGGATCATTGTATGCCATCCATCCTGGTGGAATTATAGAAGTTGAATCCATTTGCTCTATAATAGCGGGTCCATAAAGCTTACACCCAACAGGTATATCATCTCTACTATAAATGGCAGTATCTACATATTTTTTGCATCCTTCAAATCTAACTTGTCTATTTTCAATTGCCTTTGGTGACAATGAATTTGCGTCTAATGGAAGTGGTTCTAGATTTGGTTTATCAATTATTCCAATAGCTCCTAATCGATAATTTACCATTTGAATGTTCTTATTTATATCTGAATAACCATATAATCTATTGTGTTCATCATGAAACCTTTCTTTTAGCTTGTTGATAGATTCACTATCTAAATGTCCAGATGAAATTCTTATTGGTATCTCATAATTTTGTCGCTCATATCTACAATCAATGACATATTCAAATTCTCTATTTTCATTTGGAATTGATTCATTACATAACATATCATTTCCATCTTTTGTTAATGCGCAAAATATACTATTAACCTCATCAATATTCTCATCATCGGCCAACATTATTTTTGATAAACTAAAGTCAAACCTAGTATCAGCCATTAATAATCCAAGTGAACATAAAGTTCCGGGTGAATGAGGTAATAATACTTTATTTATTCCAAGACCTTTTGCAATTTCACATGCATGTAAAGGTCCTGCTCCGCCAAATGCCATAAGAGTGAATTCTCTAGCATCATAACCTTTTTCTACAGAAACGACTCGAATTGCTCTAATCATATTTGAATTAACAACTGATATAATTCCTGCAGCACTATCTTCAATATCTAATGTTGATTTGTTTGTTATTTCCTTTTTTATAGCTTCCTTTGCTAGTTGCAAATCAACTTCCATTCTTCCACCTAGGATTTTTTTCTGATTTAATTTCCCAAGTACAATATTTGCATCTGTGACTGTTGGATTTTCTCCGCCTCTCTTGTAACATGCTGGTCCAGGATCTGCACCTGCACTAGATGGTCCAACCTTTAGAGCACCACCCTCGTCTATATATGCTATAGACCCTCCGCCTGCACCGACTGCTACAATATCTATCATAGGAATTCTTGCTGGATAGCCTTCAACATATCTATCATGAGAAACCTTTAATTGACCATTTTCTATAAGACTAATGTCTGCACTAGTCCCTCCCATATCAAATGTTATTATTTTATCGATTCCCAATAATTTACCTAAATAGGATGCACCAACAACCCCGGCACTTGGTCCTGATAAAGCTGTTTTTATAGGACTATCTATAGTCTCTGATATGGATATTATAGAACCATTAGATTGTGTGACATATGGCATAACATCTATACCTGCTTCTTTGATAGAATTTTGGAAATTGTTAACATAGCCTTTCATAACCGGTCCTAAGTACGTATTTAAAACAGTAGTGCTCATTCTGGGGAATTCTCTAAACTCTCTTACTAAATCATGTGATGCTGTAACATATAATTCCGGGTCTATTTCTTCAATTATTTTTTTAATTTTCATCTCATGAATTGGATTAATAAATGAAAATAATGTACAAACAGCAATCCCTTTAACACCTTGTTTTTTTAAAAACAAGACAACTTCTCTCACCATATCTTCATCTAATGGTTTTTTTATTGTACCATCGTGCATGATACGTTCCTCAACTTCACACTTTAAACCAGATGGTATAAGACTTTCAGGTTTTTGTTTTAATAAATCATATAATGATGGCCTTTTTTGATTTCCTATTTCCATTAGATCCTTGAATCCCATTGTAGTTATTAGTCCGATTCTCGCTCCCTTTTTTTCTATTAAAGCATTTGTAGCAACAGTTGTTCCATGTGCTAAATAGAATACCTCTTTTGGATTGATGTTCTCTTTTTCTAAAATGTTCTTAATACCACTAACTATTGATTTAGATGGATCTTCCGGTGTAGAACTCTGCTTATAATGTATCAATCTTTTATCTTTCGTACTAAATACCGTAAAGTCCGTAAATGTACCGCCAACATCTACGCCTATCATATATCCCATAATATTGCCTCCTTATCATCTTTAATCATGATATATTTGTTCCATGACCAAATGCCCCAAATACCATACAAGTTTGTGAGGCTATTTTATTAGCTTTATCTAAGCAAATATAAACTAATCCTTCATATTTATTTTTATCCATTTCCTTCCCTAAATCTTTTCCAATATCAAGTATAAATGAAGTTAGAAAAGTAGTAGCAAAAGAATCACCTGCTCCTAAAGTATCGATCGCATTAACTTTTTTAGGTTTAGACTCAAAAAACATATTGCCATCATATATGATAGCACCTTCATTGCCCCTTGTTGCAACTACAATTTCTGTTCCAAAATTATGTGCAATAAATAGTTGATTTTTTATTTCTTCTTCATTTAGATTAGGACAAGACATAAATGCAAAATTAACATGTTTACAAATATCCTTTGTTCTTTGATCATCCCTCCATGAGGTAGAGAAATCATATGATAAAGTGGAGCCTAAGGATGCCAATGTTTCTAATTGGGAGTCTATGTAGCTATTGTTACTTGTATGAATAACTTGAAAATTCTTTAAATACTCAAGATCTTCTGTTGAAAATTCCAATGGATTTAATCTTAAAACTCCGCCTTTGTTACTTTTGACGAAAACCCTTTCGCCTTGAACTAAATCGACCACTGCATAACCATTTTCGCCTTCAAAATGTCTACAATGAGAAATATCAACGCCTATTTTATCTAATGTAGTTATTATATGTTCTCCCACTTTGTCATTGCCAAAGACACCCATATATGCAGAATTTATGCCCAGCATTTTACTGAACACCGCAAAATTTAAAGCTTGTCCACCTGGATACATCTTATTTAAGTGTATATATTTATCGCATACATTATCGCCTATTCCTATTACGCTTATCATAAACTCCTCCTTCGCTCCAACTATAAAACTTATAACTGCTTATATAATATTATATAAGCAGTATTAGGTTTTTTCAAGTATAAGTTAATATTTAATTGATTAATAAACACCTATATAATCTTTATTTTAAAAATAAAATTTATTAAAAAATCTTTTATCATTACCTCAATATCAAAATTAATATATTGTCTATACTCCTGTAGCTTCATACACATATAAAGAAAAACGCTCCCCATTAATAATTTGTGTTCCTGCGTATATAGGTTCATTGTCTCGCGTATAAGCTACACTTTTTATATATAACAATGAGTCACCTTTTCTAATGTTTAAAATCTCAGCTTCTTCAGCAGTAGCACGACATATCTCTATTCTTTTTTCAGAAATTGCTACTTCTGTTTTATTCTTATCTTTAATAAATTCAAATAGAGAATTATTGTCGAATTTCTCACCCAATAAAAATGCGTATTCAAGAGGAAAATAGTTCTTTTCTATTACTACGGGATCCCCATCAGCATATCTAACACGTGAAATATAAACAACATGGTCGTTCCTTTCTATTCTTAATTGTTTTGCAATCTTTTCATTTGAAATAACTAATTTATTTTCAAGCATTTTACCGCCAGGTCGTACTCCCATTCTAAAACACATTTCAGTAAAACTTTGAAGTTTCCTAATATCCTTAGTCAGTTTTGGTTTGGTTACAAACGTTCCTTTCCCTTGCTGTCGTTCCACTAATCCTTTATCTATCAACTCTCCTATTGCATTTCTGACTGTTACAATGCTAACATCATATTCCCTAGCCATTTCAACTTCTGTAAGTAATCTTTCTCCGGGAACTAAATTTCCCTTTCTAATATTATCCTCCAATAAATTCATCAATTGAATATAAAGAGGAGTAACCCCTTCTCTATCTAGCATAATACCCCTCCATTTGTAAAATTTTATACTAACATCATTTAGTAACCTTTTTCACCTTACAACCTGTAATCAATGCTGCGCCTTGAGCAGTTTTATAAATCTTGTCAATAGTATCTTTTACGATCTCCTCTGTATTTCCATAAATCATAAATCTTATTCTAGTAATTTTAGGAACACTAATCATATCGCTATCCCCTGTAGATAATATTTGTGTTTTATAACTGGCTGAATGACGCAGCCTTTTTTTATTGAATTCTAATCCAATATTAAACATTTCCAATGCTTCCAGCGCATTTCCACTAATTGTGGCAGACTTTCCTGTCTGTCGTTCGGCTAAGCCATCATCATCCACACCTAAAAATGTAATCTCCATATCATAATTTCCCATATTTTATCACCTCATTTCATTTTCAACTATTTTTTTCGAATTTAATGGTATATAAACCTTTCCTGGTCGTTTCGTTTCAAATTCATTTCTAACTGCTCTAAGAGCTTTAGGATTTTCAAACAATTCTATACCCGTTAATGCCATTACTTTGGAAGCCACCAGCATTCCTTTCATACAAATATCACTACGACCCTGTGCTACCTCTTGCCATGAATGTCCTAATGTATCTTTCGCATAACATGCTACAACGCATTGCGTAGTTGGTGTAGTCCAGCTAACATCACAAATATCAGTAGACCCAGGCTTATGAACATTGATTTCTCTAAATGGGTAAAGTAAATTATTGTAAGGCTTTCCTTTTACTTGTTCAATAATTGGTTCTGCTTGTTCTTCATATAAAAGACGCATTAGATCAAATGTTGCTTGTTCACCATCTTTAAGCAATAATGCCGTATGCATTTTTTCCGCGTAATTCCAATCTTGTTCTGTCATAGGAACAGTTCCTACTTTTTCAAACTTTTCATGCATTATACGTTCTAGAGAACGGTTTGAAAGCATTTCACTGTATCCAGTCTTATACTCAGCAATTAATTCACAATCAGTCATAACAGCAGCACCTTTAGCTACATTATGCAATAATTCCATTGCTTTTTGTATCTGTTTATTTGTATGAGCTCGATATGAATAAATTATTTTTGATTCTGTTGGTAGCTCATCTATTTTCTCATCACCGGTTTTCAAAATTGATGAACGTACGATAAAACAAGGATCTAAATGAGTTCTGAGAATTTGAGCACCCATTATAAAAAGTTGCAACGCATCTAGTGAATTAGCGCCATAATCAGTTAGTATATTACTATCACTTGACTCTTTTACATAAGGTTTTCTTCCTTTAAAGGTGTATTCAACTTTTTGCTGTGCATGAAAATTAATAGACCATATACCATTGTCATCAGTTGGATGCCAGCTAATAGCAGCAGCACAATCGTCAAAAGCTCCTGCATTATTCATCAAAACCTTTCCACCACCACCTTCTTCAGCTGGGCAACCGTAGAATCGGACGGTTCCTTCCATATTATTAAGTTCAAGATAATCCTTGTTAGCTATTGCAGCAGCCATAGCTGCTGTTCCTAATATATGGTGACCACAACCATGCCCATATCCATCTTTTTTAATAGGTTTTCTTTCAGTAGTATTCGCTGCTTGACTAATCCCCGGTAAAGCATCATATTCCCCCATATAACCAATTATAGGTTCTCCCTTACCCCATTCTGCAATAAATGCAGTAGGTAATTCAGCTACACCAAATATAATTTTAAAACCTTCTTCTTCCAAAATTTTAGCAAGTCGTTTTGAAGATTTAAATTCTTCAAAAATCGGTTCTGCATAATCCCAGATATCTAGACTAGCATCTATATATTTTTGTCTTTTTTCTTCTATAAGTTTTAAGATATCATCCTGTGTTTTCAACACTTTATCTCTCCTTTCTGATCCTATCTACTTTATGACAAGCAGCATAGTGATTGTTTCCGTAATTTACTAATTCTGGTTGATTTTTTTCACAAATTTTAGATGCATATAAACAACGTGTATGAAAATAACAACCACTTGGGGGATTAGCCGGACTTGGTACATCCCCCTTTAAAATAATTCTATCTTTTTTATATTCAGGGTCTGGAATTGGAATAGCTGACATCAAAGCCTCAGTATATGGGTGAAATGGAATATTATATATTTCATTTTTATCCGCAATTTCTACTAAGCGTCCCAAATACATAACAGCAACCCTATCACTGATATGTTTTACCACACTTAGATCATGTGAAATAAATAAAAAAGTAAGCCCCATTTTTTCTTTCAAATCATTCATTAAATTAAGTACTTGAGAACGAACAGAAACATCAAGTGCTGAAACCGGTTCATCACAGATAACCAATTCTGGATTCAATGCCAATGCTCTAGCTATCCCTATTCTTTGTCTTTGTCCACCGGAAAACTGATGGGGATATCTGCCAATGGCTTGTTCATTTAATCCTACCATTTTTAGTAATTCTATAACCTTTTCATTTCTTTCATTTTGTGCCCCTTTTTTATGAACTTTTAACGGTTCTTCAACTATATCTCCTACCGTCATTCTTGGATTTAGTGATGCGAATGGATCTTGAAATATAATTTGTAATTTCTCCCTCTGCTTTCTCATCTCATCTTTATTTAATGATAATATGTCTACACCATCCATAATAACTTGACCTTCCAGAGGTTCAATAAGCCGTATAATACTTCGACCTAATGTAGATTTACCACATCCGGATTCACCTACCAAGCCCAAAGTTTCGCCACATTTAATATTAAGGCTGATGCCATCTACAGCCTTGACATATCCCACAGTCTTCTTGAACAATCCTTTAGTAATGGGAAAATATTTTTTTAATCCTTTGACTTCTAATAAAACCCTCTCTTCCAATTCTATCATCCTCTCTACCCTTTATACAACCAGCATCTGACCTTGTGCTCTTGTAATTCAAATAATTCAGGCTGCTTTTCTTGACATATGCTCATAGCTTTTCCGCATCTTGGCCAAAATCTGCATCCTTTAGGCATCTCTCCTATATCTGGCACAACCCCATCTATCACATGTAGTTTATTTACATTTTGATCTAATCTAGGTATAGAGTGTAACAATCCTGACGTATATGGATGCATTGGCATAGAAAATATTTCTTTAACAGAACCATATTCGATTACCCTGCCAGCATACATAACCAGTACATTTTGTGCCATATCTGCAACTACCCCTAAGTCATGGGTAATAAGAATTATTGATGTATTAAACTGTTTTCGTAATTTTTTTAATTCCAACAAAATCTGTGCTTGAATCGTAACATCCAAAGCAGTAGTTGGCTCATCTGCAATCAATAATTCTGGTTGACATGATAGAGCCATTGAAATCATAACACGTTGTCGCATACCACCACTAAGTTGATGTGGAAACTCATTCATTCTTTGCTCCGGTGATGGAATACCGACTGTTTTCAACATATCAATTGCCTTTAATTTAGCTTCTTTTTTATTTACATTCTGATGTAATAAAATTGCTTCTGTAATCTGTTTGCCAACAGTGTAAACAGGATTTAAGGAAGTCATCGGTTCCTGAAAAATCATAGAAATTTTATTGCCCCTGATATTTCTCATCTCATGTTTATTCAATTTTAACAAATCTCTACCTTCATAAAAAATCTCACCTTTAGTAATATAAACAGGAGGAGAGGTAATTAAACGCAGGATAGAATGTGCTGTCAAACTTTTACCACATCCTGATTCTCCAACTATACTTAATATCTCACCACGATCAATTGCAAAACTTACATCTTCAACTGCATTATTGTATCCTTGCTTTGTTTTTATACTTGTTGTTAATCCTTTTACTTCTAATAACGGTTCCATAATCCCCCTCCTCATGTAAATTTATGCTTTAAATATTTATAACTATTCTGTAAATGTCCATTCATGAGCTTTAAAATTTAGATGTATAAAATCGTCTGCAGGTATATTTTGGATTGTATCCTTATAAACAGGAGCTGCATTATCATGATATAGCCATATATAGGTAGGTTCATCATATAACAATTGTTGATATTCTTTATAAATTTCCATTTTTTCTTCCGTAGTAAGTGCATTTCTTCCTCTTTGAGCTAATTCATAGTATCTTGAATCAGTAAAATTACAGAAATTCTGTGCACCATTAGGTTGCATTAAAACACGTGAATCATCTGGATCAAGGGAACCTGCACCACCTAAAATAGATAAATCACTCTGTCCTTCTCTAGCCATTACAATTAAAGTTGGCCAGTCAACCATCTGTATTTTTACCTTTACACCTATGTCTGCTAAATTCTGCTGTATAATTAATGTTGCTGCTTCTCTTGCAACATTAGTGTTGTAACTAACAAATGTAATTTCTCTATCAAAATCCCATCCCGCTTCTTCCAGTAATTTTTTAGCTTCATTGGGATTATATGGGTCAACCGCTATATCCTTATTAAAATATGGATTATCAGGATTTAATGGACTTACGGCAAGAATACCGTTTCCATAAAGGCCCTGGTTAATAATTTCACTACGATTTATTGCCATACTAAATGCTTTTCGTACACGCACATCTTTAAAATATTCTTTTTCACAATTTATTGTCATATAAGTGTATTTCATGGAAGGTCGGGATTCTGCAACAATCCCAGGTGTTGATTCCAATAAAGACAAATCTGATAATGGAACATCATCAATTACGCAATCCAATTCTCCACTCATCAATGCAGCTGAATAATTCGCTGTAGACATTGGTTTAAATACTACTCGTTCTACATTAGGAGTACCTAAAAAGTAATCTTTGTTCGCTAGGACTGTTATACTTTCTCCAGAAATCATATTATCAAAAATAAATGCACCCGTTCCTATTGGATGTTGCCAATACTCACTTTTTTCCATTTCCGACATAGGAACATCCTTCAAAATATGATATGGTATTGGATAATATCTTTGCGCATCAATACTTAAAAATGTAGATTCTGCCATTGGATTTTTAAAATGATATTCTAATGTGTGGTCATCAACTGCAACCACTCCTAATTTTTCAAAATCATTACATACGCCGGAATCATCCGTACCATCCAATGCAGAAAAATAACTTCTTCTAGTAACAGTAGATTCTGGTGCAGTTCCTACATGAGCAGCAAATACCATGTCTTGTGCTGTAAAAGGTTCACCATCATGCCATTTAACATTAGGATTTAAGTGAAATTTAATTATTTTTCCATCATCTGAAGATTCCCAACTATCTGCCAGCCTTGGCGAAAATGAACCATCAAAACTTGTATATACAAGGCGATCATAAATAAAATCAAAAACTTTATCACCAGATGTAGATGTTGCATTATAAGGGTGATAACTATTCGGTTCATTGTCTATACCAATTGTTATTACATCCTTATGTACTTCATTTCCTTGAGGTATAGAATCAGTTGAAGTATTTGACTCTGGTAATTCTTCTTTCTTACCACATGCACTAAGACTACCAACGATTAATAAAACTAAGAGCAAGCAAATTGAACTTTTTTTCAACTTTTTCATATTAAACCATCCTTTTCCTTTTAGTTTATTTATTAAATCGGTTTCTAACCGTTTAATTACAAAAAACATTATATTTTCATTCTAGGATCTAAAGCATCTCTTAATCCATCTCCTATAAAATTAACGCAACAGATTGTTATAACAAGCATTAATCCCGGTGGGATCCATGCCCATTGTTTAGTAGTCAAAACTGTCAGTGATTGTGCACCGTATAACATATTACCCCAAGAAGCCTGTGGTGGTTGAACACCCATCCCTAAGAAGCTCAAACTTGATTCTTGTAAGATTGCTCCAGCTACTCGAAATGTTGCAGCTACAATGATTGGCGCTACTGAATTCGGCAATATATATTTTAAAATTATTTCTGAATCTTTAACGCCGATTGCCTTCGCAGATTCTACGTACTCCTTTTCACGAACGGATAGTACATTACCCCTTATCAATCTTGCAAATTCAGGCCAGCCCATGATGCCAATAATTACTATAATTGACCACATGGACGGACCTATAATTGAAACTAACACTAGGATCAATATAATAGATGGAAAAGAAATAAAAATATCAGCAATTCTCATGATAATAGCATCAATGGTTTTTCCATAATAACCAGCAACAATACCAAGTGGAATACCAATAAGAACGCTTATACCTGTTGAAAGAAGTCCTACCAATAAGGACACCCTACCGCCGTAAATTAATCTAGAAAAATTATCACGTCCTGCATTATCTACTCCTAACACCAATCCTTTTGTAGGCCCAGAATATGGTAATTCTCTCCCAATGGTATACGGATCCAATTTCATAGTCATTGGTAGAAAAGTAACTATCAATATTAATAATGTCAGAATAATTAACCCGATAATCGCTAGTTTGTGATTAACAAATCTTTTTGCAACATCTCGAAAATATGACTGCTTTTTAGATGAACTATAAATGTTATCGTTTTTATTATTTACCATCATAGTTACCCTCCTAATTGTATGTAATACGTGGGTCCAAATACGCATATAGAATATCTACTAATAGATTTGTTGCCAGGACAACAATTGCTACTATAACAGAAATTCCCATAATAATTGGATAATCTCTTGATGTGATTGAATTAATCATTAAAGTCCCCAAACCAGGCCACCCAAAAACTCTCTCTACAACAACTGAACCACCAATCATAAACGGAAATGAACCACTAAAAATTGTTATAATAGGAATAAGCGTGTTTCTAAATGCATGAATGATAATTACTCCCCATTCTTTCACGCCTTTAGCTCTAGCTGTTTTAACATAATCTTCAGTAAGTACTTCTAACATATTGCTTCTGACATGTCTCATAACTTTACCTATTTCCGGTATAGCTATTGCAAATGTTGGTAAAACTAAATGTTTAATTAATACTAATAAATCAGTAGCTCCACTTGCATCGTACATTCCACCAAAAGGGAGTATTTTTAACTTAACTGAAAAAATATAAATCAACATCATTCCTAAAAAAAATCCTGGTACCCCAGACATGATGAATGCCAATGTTGACATAATATAATCAAGTATAGAATATGGTTTTAACGAAGAAATAATCCCTAAAGGAATTCCAATAATATAGGATAAAACAATTGCTGAAACTGTTAGTACCAATGTTGCTGCTATTCTTTCAGTTACAACATCAACAACTGGTCTATAGGACGTATATGAATATCCCATATTTCCATGTAACAATTCATTTAGCCACTTAAAATATTGAATGTATACAGGCTTATCCAACCCTAGTTCAGCTGAACGTCTTACTACCTCTTCCTTAGTCATTCCAGGATCTGCTAATAAAGCATCCAATGGTGAGCCTGGAGCTAAAGTTGACATGAAATAGACTAGCATTGTAATACCAAAGAATGTTATTATAGCTAATGCTGTTCTCCTAATAATATAATTAGACAATCACACACACCTCGTATTCCATAAATTTTTATTATTTTTGGTACCTTAACTACTTTCATTATCATTATATAACCTTATAATATGAATTTTATTATAATTATCTGAGATTTAACATCATGAAATCATTTACACATTGCTTTGATGCTACTCATATTATAATGTTATAATATGAATATACTTAAAAAATAAAAACTAGTTGCTAGTTTTATAAACAAACTGTTGAACTCCTAAACTCACGAGCTTATGAACTTAATTTTGTAGAATTATATAATTGTAAATGAATGCGCTTTCACTTTATATTAAATACACGGTTTAAATTCCCATAAGAAATTCAATAAATCTATATTATCAATATTTGGATTCTATGTCAATACCTTTTCTATTTTAGTGTGATTATATTTTTTCATATAAATTAATAAAACCTCATAAAAAATAAAGCAATCCCTATGTCAAAGGCATTTATAAAACCACTTTGATATTAAAATTTAATTGTGTATCTTATTCATAAGGAGGAAATATAGCAAGAATCCATGTCTTTTAAATATTTGCTTAATATGGCGTCAGGGGAAGACGTTATCAATTCAAGTTCTTTAACAAAGTTTAAAAAGCAAAGAAAAGACTGTAGAAATAGCATTAGAAAAAGGTATAATAAAGAGCAAATCAATCATTGTGGATTCCACTCATACTCAAAGCAAGGTAAAACCAAAAATCACAAAGAGAGATTCTTACTGAAATAGATGAATCAATAAAAAAGGATTTTCCTGTGAAAGTAAATAGTGGTATTCTAGAAGATGAAATTGAATACTGTGAAAAACAAATATCTGTTGTAGAGAACAATGAAATAATATCTAAATACCCTAAGGCAAGAGAGAAACTAAATTTACTGAAGGAAATAATAGAAGATGATTCGAATTAATATGATATATTCCAAAAACCGAACTAGTGAAGAAAAATATCACTAGTTCGATTTAATTTTTATTACTTAGATTATAAGTCTAGAAAACAATCTAATATTTTTCAGTGGTCTCATAAAAAAGCGGTTATTTTTTACTGTCCATTTTATAGGTTCTATTTTAAAAATTACATGAGGTTTTATTATTAATTACATTCGTATGTTAGATGGGGATTTTTCTAAATTATAGTAGCTTTCTTCGACCAGTTCTGTCAATATTGAGTCTTCTTCTAATCCGGAGTATTTCTTCAAAGTCTTTGATATATTGTTTTCTTTAAGGTAATCATTGAGTTCTATGCTTTCTTTATCCTCCGGATTTATATATTTTAATATATATGATATTGCTTTTGCTAAATTATATGGTATTTTTCCCATTTTAATCAATTGTTGTGCTGGATATATAAATCTTTCATTTGCTGATATCTTTCTTATTGGTGCCCTTGCTACTCTTATTATGTCATCTGATATATGAGGATTTTTAAATCTATTTATTATGGTATCTACATATTTTCTTTGTTCTTCTTCTCCAAATTTAAAACTCTCTATTAAATATTCTGATGTTTCTTTTAAAACTCCTAGTACCATTTCTTCTATCTTTTCATCATCCATTGCTTCTATTATTGTTTTGTATCCAAATGCGTTTCCTATATATGCTGTGGTTGCATGTCCTGTATTTACTGTAAATAGCTTCCTTTCTATATAGGGCTTTAAGTCCTTTTTATACTCCACCCCTTTTATAGGTTTAAAATTTCCTCTAAATTTATCGGCTTCTACTACCCATTCATGATATGGCTCTACTGTTACATCAAGTATATTCTCATTCTTTTGAATAGGTACAATTCTATCTACTGCTGAATTCGGAAAGCCTATATATTTTTCTGCTTTTACCTTTTCTTCCTCGTCTAAATGCAAATATAGATTTTTCTTTAAAGTATCTGTGGCACCTATTGCATTTTCACATGCCATTATGTTGAAAAATTCTATATTTTCTTTACTAAGTCTTTCTTTAATTCCATCTGATATGGTTTTGGCTATTATGGGCAAAATATTTGGTCCAACTGATGTTGTAATTAAGTCAGCTATCCGAATAGCTTCTTTTAATCTTTCCATATCTTTTAAATTGTGAATACCAATTACATCCGATATTCTAATGGATTTTTCATCGTTACTTGCAAAATATACATTATATTCTCTTTTAAGATTTATTTCATCGATTATCTTATCGCTTATGTCTGCAAATATTAGATCATAGCAATTAACTTTTAGAATCTGCCCTATAAATCCCCTTCCTATATTACCCGCTCCGAAGATCAATGCTTTCATAAATCCATCGCTCCAAACAATTTCAATATTTCCTGTTTTGTTTTTGCGTTAACGATTTTATCTACATTTTCCATATCGGAACAAATAACAGCGATATTTGAAAGCAACCCTAAGTGGGTATTGCCCTTACCTGCAATACCTATTACTACTTTCGCTACATCATCGCCGAAGCTTACTCCTTCAGGTATTTGAACGATACTAATTCCCGATTTAAGAATTTCATTTTGAGACCCGCTTGTGCCATGAGGAATAGCTATATTGTTGCCTATATAAGTTGTACTTATATTTTCTCTTTCTAACATTTTTTCTATATAAGCTTCTTTGACATAATTGCCACTTACTAATAGTTCCCCTACTTTTTTAATTGCTTCATCTTTACTGTTAAAATGTTGATTCAATAAAATGTTTCCTTCTCGCAGCAACATAACTACCCCCTTATATTGTTTAATAACTCAATGTATGTTAAATTCAATATATTCTCTAACAATTTATCTATTTCATCCTTAGAAGAATTTGAAAAGGTATTGATATTTCCGGACTCCAAAAGGCTTATGCTAATGCTGCTTATGATATCCAGTTGATATTTGTTTAAATTTTCTTCAGTTATTAGGAACAAAAACGTTTTCACATTCTGCAAATTTGAATCCATACCTTTTACTTGAATCTCTTTATCATTTCTATAGATTTTAAATACTGTTTGATATATATTGTCACTCCTACAGTGAAGAAGCACTAAATCTGAATCCGGGATTCCGCTTCCAATATTGCTTTCTTTTTCCAATATTAAGCTTTTGATCTGTCCTTCATTGCAAATTGAATTTTCTTTTAGATCCTCCTCTATAATATCCAACACACCTTCCAATGTATCAGTTGATATCTTTTTTAGTTCAAATCCCTTTAATATTTGATTTATAGTTGAATTCATCGAATCAATAAAATCAACTTTTTCTAACAAATTTGTAGATTCTTCATTGGTAATCTTAATATTTTCTTTAGTCACATTAATGAGCTTATTATTTATAACATTTTCAATGCTGATTATATCTTCAGCTCCAAGCATTGGATTTACAAGAATATAATCAAAATTGGCATTATATATCCCTACGGTAGAAATTATAATATCAAAATTATCTACGTCTTGCTTGGATAATTCTTTTATTGAACTCTCTTCAATTATTGAAAGCTGAGGAAAATTATCCAATAATCTTTTAGATAACATTCTGGATGCCCCAATTCCATTTGTGCAAACAACCAATGTTGATATCTTAGGCATTTGTTTCAATGTTGGAATTGCCGAGGCAAAGTGTATAGTCAAAAATCCAATCTCATCTTCGCTAAAGTTCAGATTGGGAAATTTGTATTTTAATATGCCTTCCAATACATTAAATAATATAAAATAGTCTTTTTTTATTTCATCCTTTATAGGGTTATATACAAAAATTCCATTTTTAACTCTGTTGAATAAGGGTTCTAAATGAGATATAAGTCCGTCCATAAACCTTTTATCCTGTTTAAATTGGTACCCGGTATGTTTAGAAATAAGATCAATTAGCTCCATTGCAAGTAAATTTATATCCAATTTTTCATTTATGTCAAATTGTCCAATTCTCTTGGAGCCCTTAAGATATTCGGCAAAAAAACTTACTTCTCCCTTAGGAATATCCATAGATATTAATTGGGATATATAATTGTGGATAATAAATGAAGTTTTGTATTCAGGATAAAGTGCAGAATCTTTTGTTGGTTCTTGTTTTATATAATTATTCATCTGTATTCTTTTTACCGAAAGAGATAGGTACAGTAATATTTCCAATTTTGAGTAATCGGTAAGTACAAATGGTAAATTTGGCAATGCTTTCTCCAAAATTCTTTCTATTGTTAAAATCAATTTACTATCCATAATCTCCAATACTTTGTCATTTTCATTAAAGAATACAAATTCATCATCTTTCAAGGAATAGAGAGAGCTTTTCTCGATTCTGGTCATCAGCAAATTGATAAATGATAACCGCTTATCCCTTTCCCTCCCAACTAGTTCAATACCATAGCCTCGCTTTCTGATTAGTTTGATTGGTAATTGTAAAATTTTCTCTTCAAAAAAAGTCAAATCTTGAATTATAGTAGTGTTTGATATGGACAATTCCTTAGAAAGATTGTTTACTTTAAGTGGATATTTACTGGTCATCAATCTATAAAATATGATGATAACCCGTTCCTCTTGATTTAATTCATAATTATGCACATTATTTAATAAGCTCTTGAATCTTTCAACATCTTTGTCACTGCCATTTATTCTTATCCCCTTACCGGTAGCTCTCTCTAAATCTAAGCCAAATTTTTTTAATGTTAATTCAACATTTTTTAATTCTCTCTGAATAGTTTTTATACTGACTCCCAATACCTTTGATATATCCTTAATAGGCATAAAGAGGTGCTGGGAACGTAACAGTATTTCCAATATAGATTTTTCCCTGTTGGTTAAATACATTTCACAGCACCCCTTTATTCAATTCACAATTCACAATCGACCCTTGGGTCGTCCTGCCGTGTACCCTTTGTAGTCTAAGGGTGAGACGGACAGTATAAGCACTGCTTTCGAAGGGTCTCCACTTTTTGGGTCATCTTTCGGGTCTTTATAAAAGAATCTAATTCTTAGTCAGCTTTTCAACTATCTCATCATAAACCGGACTTCCAAGGAAATTATCAACTGATAAATGGATAGCATTATTATTCTTTGCCCTTGCCCTTTGAGTCAGATCCTTATGGGTGATAATAATATCTGCATCATCCGGAATATCGTTTATTGATTTATTAATGACTTCAACATCCAAACCTGCTTCAGTAATCTTTTTCCTTAATAATGAAGCTCCCATAGCACTTGAGCCCATTCCAGCATCACATGCAAATATTATCTTTTTAACATTTTTATATGATTTCTCTTCATCCCTCAATGTATGAGAAACTGAACTCTTCTTGCCCTTCATTTCTTCCATTTTATTAACAGCAGTTGAAATATCATCATTAGGCTCTTTAGCTACCTTTAAGATTGCTGATGCAACCAAGAAAGATACAATAGTTGACACTAGAACTCCCAGCAATACTCCTATATATCCTCCCCTTGGAGTCATAGCCAAATATGCAAATATACTCCCCGGTGATGGAGTAGCAACAAGCCCTGACTTAAAGATACTAAATATCAATGTACCTGAAGCTCCACCAGCCATTGCTGCAAGTATTAATGAAGGTTTCATCAAAATATATGGGAAGTAAATTTCATGAATTCCACCTAAAAAATGAATAATAGCTGAACCGTAAGCAGTATTTTTTGATGTTCCTTTCCCAAACAACATATAGGCAAGCAATATTCCAAGACCAGGTCCCGGATTTGTCTCCAGCATGAATAAAATCGATTTCCCAGCCTCGGCAACTTGCTCTATACCCAATGGTCCCAGTATTCCATGATTAATTGCATTGTTTAAAAACAGCACTTTTGCAGGCTCTATAAATATATGAGCTAATGGTAATATACCCATGTTTATGATAGCTCCAACTCCAGCTGCTAATACATTATTCAATGCCAGGACCAATGGACCTATTATTACATAGGAAATAAGTGCAAGTACAGCTGCTAAAATTCCTGCTGAAAAGTTGTTTACAAGCATTTCAAACCCGGATTTTATCTTACCCTCTAATACTTTATCAATCTTTTTCATCAAAAATCCGCCTAGTGGGCCTACAAGCATGGCACCCAGAAACATAGGAACTGATGCTCCTACGATAACACCCATAGTCGCTGTAGCGCCAACAACCCCTCCTCTATCGCCGTGTACTATTTTTCCTCCTGTGTACGCAATCAATAGCGGAAGTAAATAACCTATCATTGGATCAACCAACGAACCAAATTTTTCATTTGGTATCCAGCCAGTGGGTATGAATAAAGCCGTTATAATTCCCCAAGCAATAAAAGCACCGATGTTTGGCATAACCATACCGCTAAGATTAGAGCCGAATTTTTGAACTTTTGCCTTAAAACCACCTTCTGCCCTTTCCATCATAAAACCCCCTTATATATTTAATATTTCTCTCAATATAATCTTATTCTAAGGTCAAGTATTAAACAACTAAATTAAATTACATAATTGTCCTCTTTGTTAAGACATATTAGTAATAAAGGGTTAAAAAAGGAGATTCCTTAATATAAGAATCTCCTCTTTCTCTTTTAATAATTATTTTATAATATTTTCATCTATATACTTTTCTACATCTTCTGCTGTTGGTAAACTTAACAATGTGTCGAGATGTTTTTGAACTTCTTCTTTCGAATAGTTCTGTAAATCATATCTGGCTCTTAACATAGATGATGCGCTCATGCTGAACTCATCAAGTCCCATTGCTAACAGCACAGGCAACAACTTTTTATCTCCGGCTGCTTCACCGCACATTCCAACCCATATGCCTTCTTTATGACCGTTTTCTATAGTCATCCTAATAAGATTCAATACTGCCGGATGGTATTGGTTGTATAGATATGCAATATCTTGATTACCTCTATCTACTGCCAAAGTATATTGGATTAAATCATTGGTTCCTATACTAAAGAAATCTACTTCCTTTGCAAATATCCTAGAATGTATTGCTGCAGCAGGAATCTCTACCATTATACCTATTTCAATATCTTCATCAAATGGTATATTTTCCTTCCTTAATTCTTCCTTTACTTCCTCAATTATTGCCTTTGCATCTCTAATCTCTTTTATATTGGATATCATCGGGAACATTATTTTGATATTTCCAAAGCTGCTTGCTCTTAATATTGCTCTGAGCTGGGTTCTGAATATGTCTTGTCTGTCAAGACAAAGTCGGATAGCTCTATACCCCAAGAAAGGATTCATTTCCTTTGGTAGACTTAGATAAGGTAATTCTTTGTCTCCGCCTACGTCCAGAGTTCTGATTACCAATGGTCTTGTCCCTAATTTCTGTGCAACAATTTTATATAATTCAAATTGTTCCTCTTCACTGGGTAACCTATCTCTATCCATATAAAGGAACTCAGTCCTGTAAAGTCCAACTCCTTCGCCACCATTTTCAATTACTTTGTCTATATCCTTTGGAGTACCTATATTTCCTGCTATTTCAACTTTATGCCCGTCTTTTGATATTGACTCTCTATCCTTCATAGTAAGTAATTTTTTCCTAAAATCTGCAAGTTCAATAGCTTTTTCTTCATATTTTTTTATTTCATCCGAGGAAGGATTTATAATTATTTCCCCGTTATCACCATTTATAATTATATAGTCCCCATGCTTTAGGGTCTTTGTTGCATCTTTAACTCCTGAAATAGCCGGTATTTCTAAAGTTCTTGCAATAATTGATGTATGGGAGGTTCTTCCTCCTAATTCCGTTACTATACCGACTACCATATCTTTATTCATCTGTGCTGTATCAGAAGGAGTTAAGTCTTCTGCAACTATAATTGATTTCTCATCTATTATAGTGAGATCGGCGGATTTAATCCCCATCAAAACTCTTAATAATCGTTTAGATACATCTTGTAAGTCTACAGCTCTGGCCTTTAAATACTCATCTTCAATATCTTCAAATAATGAGACATAAAAATTTACTACTTCATTCACTGCATATTCAGAGTTTAATTTTTCATTTTCGATTTTGTCTTTTACCCCGGCAATAAATTCCGGATCTTCAAGCATCATGCTATGAGCAATAAAAATTTCTGCTTCCTTTTCACCTATATTTTTTAGACTCAATTCATGAAGTTTGTCTATCTCTTTTTTGGTATCTTTTAAGGCATTTTCAAATCTTTGAATTTCTAAACCCGGATTTTCAATATCTTTTTTTATTATTTTTAATTCAGGTTCTTTAAATAAGAATACTTTTCCAATGCCAATACCTGAAGAAGTACCTATGCCTTTCATTTGAACCCTCCTAGTCTTTTAAATTATTTACTAATTCAACTAACGTTTTAACGGCAGTTTCTTCATCTTCTCCGTTAGCCTGAATTGTTATCTTCTCGCCTTTTGCTGCTCCCATGCTCAATAGCCCCATTATACTTTTAGCGTTATACTCCTTTTCATCCTTAAATAACTTAATTTCAGATTTGAACTTTGATGCTTCCTTCACAAAAATGGATGCTGGCCTTGCGTGTAAACCTGTTTCATTTTGTAATACAACATCTTCTTTTATCATTTAAATTCCTCCCATTTAGTTATTATTTTCTATAGTCATATAATTATATAATAATATAAAGACTCCAATACTTATTAAAATATCACCAATGCTTATAACCTTAGGAAACGGATAAGGTTTTGATAATGGTATTATATCACATAATAATTTCAATTTTGTATCATTATTCATCAAGGAATGGGTCAATATTTGATTATTCTCCAATAGAACAAGCTCCCCATATAATTTTGATTTAAGCAACCCATTTGAGGAAACAGGCATCTTCCCATTATTTAATAATAAAGGTAAAAAGTTTAAAATTGTACCTATAGAAACAATAAAAAGACCTTGTTCCTTATAATTAAATAGTAATCCAATTATTAATAATAAATATATTATAATATGAATAATAAAAAAGTATGTATCTAAAAAAATAGAAATATCGCTTTGTGTTTTAATAATTATTAATAAAGAGATTATATTGATAATGAAACTAAGAAGTATAAACTGCCAGCCTCTAATATATAAAGTACCGATATTTTTGATTTTACCCTTTTTTATTTTTCCTATAAACAAGGATAAAAAAATGGTTTCAAAAATCATGTGCCAGTTTCCCTCCTCTACTCTTAATATGCTTAAAATACATCCATTATAACCTATTTAAAGGAAATTGTTTTCCTAAAAAATAAGACGCCAATTAGCGTCTTATTAATATACTTTAAATATTTCTTTTTTAGCATTACATAAAGGACATCTATCCTCTTCTCCGGTTAATGAAATAAATCCACATACAGGACACATATATATATGCTCTGCTTCTAAATCTTTACCAGCATCTACCAACTCTTTAGCTTTGGTATACAAGTCTGCATGGACTTGTTCCGCTTGGACTGCATATTTCATGGCTTGAATTGCAGCTTTTTCTCCTTGCATTTCAGCTACCGCTATGTATGCAGGGTACATTTGAGTTACTTCATACATTTCTCCGTCAATCCCGCCTTGTAGGTTTTCAGATGTACTTCCTAATCCAAACACACCACCTGAAAGCACTGGAAAATCACCGCTTATGTCTTTTAAAGCTTTGAAATGTAATGTAGCATGTACTTGCTCGGCATCCGATGTTGCCATAAAAAGTCTTGCTACATTTGGGAAACCATCTTTCTCTGCTTTTTGTGACCAAATCCTATACCTCATATGAGCTTGACTTTCACCACCAAAAGCTGATCTTAAGTTGTCTTGTGTCATAGCATTCATTAAAATTCCCCCTTCAGATACATCCATTTTTGGCTTATAAACTCTAATAATCATTATATACTATTATTTTATAAAAGTCTATATAAAGAAACTTGAGTTTAAACCATTGAAGATAGCAGCATTTGTAATCACAATTGTAAGGTAGAACTCAAGCTATATCGATTGGCGAAAAACCTTAACCACTCCGGTTTTCACATTCATTTCGAGACTCCTGCTTTCATTCCCGCGCAAATCGGCTTTTTGAATCGTCAATCCCATGTTTAACAATGAGAGCTTAACAGCATGGATGTTCTTCATACCTACTTTGTATACATCCTGACCGTTTATAGAATCCGCCCCGCCGAACATCTGGATATAGAGTTCTTCTTTGCAGCAACCGTATTTCTGGCAAATAGCATTTATAAGAAGAGGTACACCTGTTACGGCAAAATACCCCGGACGTTCCACGATATCCCTGCTGTGTAGCAATGAAGGAAGTACCACATGAATCATACCTGCCGCCTTTTTCTCCGCACTGTAAACAGTCACCGCCACACATGAGGCCAAGGCAAAGGTCCTAATAATATCATCTTCCTTGTTGGATATAATATATTTTCCCATGCCCACTACAAGTTCCATTTAATCACCTACCTAACAGATTAAACAGCACCTGAGGAATGTTTTTAAGCGCTTCCTGTATTTCTACACCACCCATATCAAATGCAACCCTAGGCATTCCATATACAATTGATGAGGCTTCATCCTGTCCGATGGTTCTGCCACCTTTGCGTCGTATGGCAAGGAGCCCTTTTGCTCCGTCATACCCCATTCCGGTCAGTTGTATTCCAATGGCGCTGCTGCCGGCTTCCTTTGCCACTGAATCAAACAAAACATCCACAGATGGGCAATGCCCGTTAACCTTCTCTCCACGAAAACACTCAACCTGATACCTCCACCCAATTTTTTTAATTCTCATATGTCTATCACCAGGAGCAATCAGCACTGTACCTTGATCCACGAAATCTCCGGTTTCAGCCTCCTTGACACATAATTCGGTTTGATTATCCATCCGCTCCGCAAACATCTTTGAAAATACAGGAGGGATATGCTGCACAATCACAATCCCCGGAATAGTGGGAGGTAGGTATCTGAGTATACTGTAAATCGCTTCGGTCCCACCGGTAGAGGCTCCTATAGCGACAATCCTGTCTGTATCCTGCGCTATATTCCCAGAAACATTTGCAAAAGATTCTTCGTGTTTTTGCAGTGTGGGCTTTGCCCCAGCAGCTGTCTTTATTTTTTGAACAAGATCTTCAGCGAACTCCATGACAGCTTTTGATGACTGGGTACCGGGCTTCACTACAAAGTCTACTGCACCTGCACTCATTGCTTCAAAAACAGTCTTATCAACCGAGCTGACCATGACAACCGGAAAAAAATGCTGAGGCAATAACCAGCGTACAAATTCAATTCCGTTCATTTTAGGCATTTCCACATCACAGGTAAGCACATCGGGAAGAACCTCTATAATTTTATCCCTTGCTTCAAATGGATCGGCGGCAACAGCCACCACCTCAATCTGCGGGTCTGAGGAGAGAATTTTTACAAGCATTTCACGGAACAGTAAGCTGTCATCAACTACCAGAACCCGGATTTTTCTTCGTTTATCCATAAACCCTACTCCTTTCTGTAGACGGCAGGCATTACATACTTGTATTTTGTTCGAGCACGGTTCAGGTTTTCCGATTGTCCGATAAACAGAAAACCTCCGGGCTCGGTAATATCATAGAGGTGCTCAATCAGCTTATCTCTGGTCTCGTTGTCGAAATAAATCATAACATTACGACAGAAAATGACATGCATTTTTCTTTTAAACGGGAATACAGGGTCTATCAGATTGAGCCTGCAGAAAATTACCTCATTCCTGATTTTATCGGACAAAATATATCGTCCATCATCTTGTTCTTTGAAATACTTCCGTATCCAGTTCTCAGGCAGGTCTAATATATTTTCACTGTCATAAATTCCAGCCTTTGCAGAGGCAAGCACCCCTTGGGAGATATCAGTGGCAAGAATTTTCGTATCCCACCCTGTCTTATCCTGCCCAAAGAATTCATCAGTAATCATCGCTAATGTATAAGGTTCTTCCCCTGTAGAACATGCCGCACTCCAGATTCTCAGGTCATGAGATCTTATCGTTTTTTTCAAATATGGTAGCACCATATCTCTGAAATAATAAAAATGTTCAGCTTCTCTCATGAAAAAAGTATGGTTTGTTGTGATTCTATCCAGCATAACGGATAGAGCTTGTCCGGTTTTATCGGCTTTAACATAATCCATATACGCTGTAAAGCTGTCAACATTCATATTTGACAATACCTGACCGAGCCTGCCCTCAATTAAGACCTTTTTTTCGCTTTTGAAGTAAATTCCGTAGTTGGATTTTATATAATCTGCAAATTGTCGGAACTCATTTTCTGTTATAGTTACCATATCTTCATCTTCTCCTATATTTAATAAGATAAAGAAGGTGAGCTATGAGACTCACCTTTAATTCCTGAGTATGTTTATATTTAAAGATAACTTCATATAAATATTTTTTAGATATCAATATTTCCCCAAACTAAATTCGTCTTCAGACAATGGGTTTTCAGATGGCAGTTCTTTTAACAGAGGGATAGTCGAGACCTCATCCTGAGCCTTATCGGATGACAGTTTAAATTTTCTAACCTCCTCGTGTAGCATAGCAGCTTGTGCTGACATTTCTTCGCTAGTAGCAGAGTTTTCTTCAGCGGTAGCTGCATTAGTCTGTACAACAGAGGAAATCTGAGAAAGTCCCAGCTTAATCTGCTCAATAGCACTGTTCTGCTCCCCAATAGACTCTTCAATTATTCCAAAACTTTCGATTACCTCGGTGGCGCTCGTGCTTACATCTTTCAATATCTGCCCTGTTTGACCGGTGATTTCCGTACCCTTTGCCACGGTATCGACGGAATTTTGAATCAGTTCCGCAGTTTGCTTGGCAGCTTCGCCCGATTTTGCAGCAAGGTTTCTAACTTCATCTGCTACAACTGCAAAACCCTTTCCGGCATTTCCTGCACGGGCGGCTTCAATGGCAGCATTTAAAGCTAAGATATTGGTCTGGAAGGCAATTTCTTCAATGACCTTCGTAATATTGGCAATCTGATCGGAAGCTGAACCGATTTCAGTCATAGCTCGTGTAAGTTGTTCCATATGCTCGTTTCCTGCATTTACACCTGCACCAGCCTTCTGTATGGATTTAGACGCAGCTTCGACGATGGATGAATTTTCCATTGCCTTCTGTGCGATTTTTTCAGCAGAGGCAGCAAGCTCCTCTACCGAAGCGGCCTGCTCGGTTGAACCGCTTGCCAATGCCTGTGCTCCACTTGAAACTTGGTCTGAACCTGTAGCTACCTGTTCAGCAGCCACATTGATAGATCTTAACGTTTCGCTAAGAGTATCCCTCATCTTGCGCATTGAAGATAGTATTGGTGAATACCCACCTACATAATATTCAATTGCTTGACTGTCAATCGCAAAGTTGCCATTGGCAAATTCGCTTAAGCCTGATGATAGATCGGTTACAACTGATGTCAATGTATCCGCCATTTGTCGGAAAGACTGGGTTAGAATACCAAGTTCATCATTTGAGGTAACTTCAATATTGATATCAAAATCCCCTTGAGTTAGTTTGTTGGCAGCATCCACTATACGTTTGATTGGTTTTGAAATACCTCGTGAGATAAATAAACCCGTTACCACTGCCAAAATTACACTGGCTACAACACCAACTATCATGACAACATCGGCAGAGGCTGCACGCTCTCCGTTGTTCTTAATCTGTAAAATTGCATAATCCTCGTTATATTTCATCAGGTCGTTAATACTCTTTTCCATGGAATCGCTCAGAGTATACATCCCGCCGCCGTTTTGTAACATTCGATGAGCTTCCACATAGCGTTCCGGAACCATGACAATGCTCTTATATTCTTGGTATCCTACATCAAACGATTCTATGGAATTATCCAGTGCAGCAAGCAACTTCAGTTCCTGATCTACTTCCTCAGGATTGTATTTATCAAGAAATGCTCTATAATTGTCCAAATTTTCGTCTATAGTACCTCTATGAAGCTCCAAAGTTTCACCGACGGCCTGTTTATCCTTTACCTCATCAGCCAAAGCCATTTCAAAAAGGTCAGCTCGTACCTTTTGAAAATAGGTGCTTACTCCTTCCAAGCTTTTAAGCGCTAATACGGAATCCGTATATGCAATACTATACGAGCCGTCAATACGATTAAGATTTATGATACCTATAGCACCAACCACACCGGCAATCACCGCTACAATCAGAAAACCACAAGTGATTTTAGTTCCAATTTTAAAATTTTTAAATTTTTTTCCCATTATTCTTAATCCTCCGATTTTCTATTTTTTTAAAGCTGATTCAACATCTACAACGATGCATTAATCTCTTCAAGTTCATCATCAGTCAGCAGTTTCTGACAATCTAAAAGCAAGGTAATACTACCACCGACCTTGCCAATTCCCTTTATGTAATTGCAGTGGCCTTTCCCAACATCCGGAGGGGATGAAATATCCTCATCCTGCATGGTAAGTACCTCTACAACGCTATCCACAATCAGACCTATGGAAATATCATCAATCTCAAGCACTATGATGCAGGTTCTTCCGTCATATTCCCTTATTTCTTTTCTGAAGCGCAGTCGAGCATCTATAATAGGTATGATTTTACCCCTCAAGTTGGTAATCCCTTTCACATATTTCGGCATCTCAGGAACTTCCGTAATTGGTTGTATCCCGATAATTTCCGTAATATAGCGAATTTCCATCCCATACATCTCTTTTCCTAAAGAAAAAACAAGATATTTCCCTTTTAACGTATCTTCATATTCCATCTCCGACGGATTCAATATGTCAGTCTTTGTCATTTATTACAACCTCCTTCTTCGTTTTCTCCCTTCTTATATATAAAACAATTTTTATAATTCAGATTTCACATTCCAAGCAACCCTCCTGTGTTGAGGATAAGGCTTATACTGCCGTCACCCAAAAGTGTACATCCCGTCAGTTCATCAATTCGCTTCAAATTTTTCATATAAGCCGGAAGTGCCTTAACCACCACCTGATGCTGTCCGACAAGCTCATCTGCAAAAAGGCTCAGACATTTTTCATCTTGTTCAATTATTAACATGATTCCTTTTGTTAGATCTGTGATATCGCTTTTCACCTCAAATAACTTGTGGAGACGGAGAATTGGGTAACATTCTCCTCGGACCATGATCATTTCGTTGCCTTCAGGGTCTAGTATCAGGTCATCAGCCTTTGCCTGAAATGTCTCCCGTATAGACGTGGTGGGGATGGTATATTTGGCATCACCTACCCGAATGTTCATACCATCGATGATTGCAAGGGTAAGTGGAATTTTCAACGTAGTAACCGTTCCATTGCCCTCCACACTGTCTATAGATACCGAGCCCCCGACTGCCTCCAGATTTTTTGTCACAACGTCCATTCCGACTCCGCGACCAGAGAATTCAGTTACTTCGTCATTGGTGGAAAATCCGGGAAGGAAAAGCAGATTATAAATCTCCTTGTCCGTCAGTTCCTTTTCCGACTTTCTAATTAGTCCATTTTTCCGTGCTTTTTGCAAAACTTTTTCTTTATCTATTCCTCTTCCATCATCTCTGACAATGATGAATACGTCACTTCCGACATTTTTCGCTTCCAGCGTAATCTTTCCTGTTTTAGGCTTCCCGACAGCTACACGTACGTCAGGCTCTTCGATGCCGTGGTCAATAGCATTACGAACAAGGTGCATCAGGGGATCTGAAATATGCTCAATAATGTCTTTGTCCACCTCGGTTTCCTCTCCAATTAGCGTTAGCTCGACTTTTTTATCAAGTTTTCTGCTCATATCCCGTACGAGTCTGTGCATCTTGCGGAAGGAAGCCGACAACGGAACCATCCGGATGGACATGACCATATCCTGCATCTCGCCGGTTATTTTTTTAAGCTGCCTTGCAGATTTATAATAAGAATTTAATTTTACACCCTGAAGTTCAGGGTTTTGTGTTACCATCGCTTCGGCAATCACCATTTCGCCCATCAAATCCATCAGCTTATCCAGCTTCACAACATCAACGCTGATGATGCTTTGGTGGGAGCTTCTGCTTTCCATTGGTACCTGTCCAAGCTCATCCTTGGTTTTAAGCTCTGGTATCTTGACCGGCGACTCCTGTGTAACTGCCATTTTTGTCGAATCAGACTCTCCACATATCTGTTCTTCAGAGAGCTCATGAAGTTCAAGCTCTCGTAAAAAGGCGGTAGTACCAATAAAGAAATCATACAATTCCCGATAATCTTTGTCGCTCCTGAACAGGATGGTAAATCCCTGTTCCCGAATGATCTTTACGCTGTTATCATTATCAATTATGTTTTCGGGAATATGGCGAAATTCTTCGGTAATCTCCTTTAAATGATGAATAATACCAAATGCCCTGACATTTTCCATTTCACAGCCGTCCTCAAAGAATATAATAGCTTCATATAACTTCTTGTTGTCGTTTGTCTCGTTCTTGTCTAGAGGCAAACAATAATGTTCTTTGACGATAGGATTTACGTTTGTATCTAAAGTATCTACACCATCTTCTTCTCCCTTTAGAGAATGCAAATAGCTTTTGATGCCTTCAATCAATTCGGTGGGGTTCCCGTCAAGTTTGTCCGAGTTTTTGACCTTTTCCATCTCCAATTTGATAAAATCTACTCCTTTCAAAACTAAGTCAGCAAGAAGTCCGCAGTCTATGTTTTCCGAATTTTCTTCACGAATGTAATAGAAAAGGTCTTCAATAGAATGTGTCACAGATGCGATGTTATCGTACTTCATGATGGCTGAGGAACCCTTGATGGTATGCATTGCCCTGAAAATTTCATTAATCGCATCCGGCGTGAAGAAGTTCTCTTTTTCACTGATAAGTACTGAAGTTTCAATCTGTTCAATGTTCTGTGTTGTTTCATATATGAATAAGTCCAGCATCGATTCATTTGAAAATATGTCATCCAATTTAATTCCTCCTCATAATATTCACTGGTTTTTCTATTTTATATTTTTAGGATGCAACGTACATCACGATTTCGACATAAAATAACAAAAAAACAATCTGTTATATAAAATACGACAAATTGTTTTCTTTTTCATCCCCCTTTTAGGGGGAATTGTATTTTCATCAAAAATCTTTTGTGTTAAGCTCCCTTCTTGAGTGAATTTCAAGTTTACTGTAAACAGCTTTTAAAGTCGACTTGACAGTCTCTTCAGAAATATAAAGCTTATCTGCAATCTCTTTTCTGCTCATTCTATCTTTGAAAAGCAGGGCGATTTCTCGTTCTCTCGGAGTAAGGGGAGACTTTTTATGTAGAATCGCCTTTCTTATTACATCTCTACCCTTCTGTTGGCGTTCACAAAGCGTTATCAAAAAAGTAAAATCTGTAGAACCAAGTTCATTAAGAAAATATTTCATGCATTCCTCTTGAGCAAAGGGCAGATAGATTTGATCCGGCAGTGCTATGTCAAAAGCCTCTCTAAGATACTTCCAAGACTCCAGCTGTTTTCCGTTGTTCCGTTTTAAAATGGCAAGAAAGATGAGTTGATACATCTGCGGCATTATGAATTTAATATTTCCAGTCATATTACTAGATGTATCCATGGCAAACCTGCACGCAGCATAAAATTCATTGTATCTTTTGTCCATAAGTAAAAGCCATAAGTTAAGTACCTGTGCCATTGGAACAATCGGTGCGTACAATGTTTTCTTGATACTTTGCATATCGTAAAACCATGTGGCAATATAA
Source organism: Paratissierella segnis (assembly GCF_014385195.1). Classification (GTDB taxonomy): domain Bacteria; phylum Bacillota; class Clostridia; order Tissierellales; family Tissierellaceae; genus Paratissierella; species Paratissierella segnis. The sequence continues at coordinate 205,734 of NZ_JACRTG010000018.1, read as the reverse complement.
TCTTTGATACCAAGCACAAAGCCTATAATCGACATACAATATTCCACCATATGCTGTATGGACGGATTGGAGCTTTCTTTATCGTAGCCTTGAATGTTCCTTACTGCCGTAAAATAACTTCCCTCGTTACCTCGTAAAATAGCAATACGAGCAAGTACCAGCTCTGCGCTAAGGCATATACCGATTTGTCCAAAACTTTTAGCATCATAGAGTGCTTTATAACATAAAATTTCAGCTTCATCGTCCTCACCTCTCATGAGCATTGCCTCCGCCCTTAGAATGCTTTGTGCACCGGCACCTCGTCCGCCAGTCAACTTAAGATATGTGAATGATGCCTCATCCATTTTCTGCAAGGTGTCTTCCAATGTACCTACTTCACGCCAATAAAGGTTCAATATAGAAGGGGAAGCATACCCATATATGGATTTGCGGTTTATAATTTTTAACGGTTTTCCTAAAGTTTCCCATGCGTTTCTCTGACTCTCCATCATTTTGGTAATATCATTAAAATCCATCATAGAGACCAGATAGATATATTCGCCTTTAATTTCTCGAATTTCATCTGACTCAAAACCCTTTCCCTTCCGGATAATAAATTTAAGCAACTCACAAATCTTTAAATATGCCCCATACTGTCCAGCTGCAAATGTCTGATGTCCCAAAACTAGTAATGTGAAAGGATATTTACACAGAGTTTCCTCGGGGCATTCATTGATTAAAGCTTCGAAAACTTCCGGTACGTATTTGTCTTGATAATTGTAAAAATACTCACAACTAAGGGGCATGGAAAGAATGGCGTCGTAATCTTTCACCTTATAGAAAAACTCAGCGGCAGAGCAATACTTCGCCTCAATGACACAAGACACACCAGCTTTTCGGTATGCCTTACTTTGATATTCTTTCGTTTGGCAATGATAGAAGCGGCTTCTCAGATAATCAAGTAAAATGTTGTGAATGATAAACTGACGATTATCTGGCGTGTATCGTATGAAATCACTTGCTTTAAGTGCTGTTTCAATTGTATTTGGATTAAACTCCTCATCCAACATTGAGACTGCTTGACGAGCTGTAAAGCAGTCCAATACAGAAACCCTCAGCAGAAAATCTTTTTCCACAGGCGTAAGCCTATTCCAAACAGCGGTTTCCACCAACTGTTCAATGTCTGCTGAATAAACGAATCGACCCGTTTCTTTATAATTAACCATCTGAAGCCTGATGGCTGATATCCAACCCTCGCTACTGCTTGATAAGCTCTCCAATTCCTCCTTTTTGATACGTAAACCCTCCATTCGGAAAAGACTTGTAATACTATTTTTATCGAATAAGAAAGCAGGCGCTTTTATTAAATAGATATTGTCGTTATGGATGAAAAGCTGCTCATGAAAAGGAAGTTGCTGGGTAATGAATATCATGTGCAGATTAGGGTTTTTATGCATTGAAAAAGCGCTGATAAGCTCCTGATGAACATTGCAGTCCATAAGCTGATAATTATCGATTACTAGGTAGGTTTCCTTTTGGCAGTTTAGGTTTTGTAAGATATTCTCAATATCAAATAACGTTTCCATTTTAGGTATCCTCAACCTTTTCATCTCTTCTGCAGATTCACTGTCGACACAGTTAAATAGATTGCAGATTCTTAACCATGCAACAAAGATAGGCTCACTCAAGCAGGTGTACCATTCGCAGGTGGCATCCGGTAGCTCTTTTCTCAAATATTCTCTCACTGCTGTAGTTTTCCCAAATCCAGAGGGCGCCTCTACAATGGTCAATGGATAGTATGGTATTTGGCTAAGCCGTTCTTTGAGTTTGTCCGAAAAATAGTATGCTTTTTTAAATTCTTTTTTCTTTTGCACTTACATTCCTCCAATTCAACTTTGAGGATATGCATTTGATTCTAAACTGTTTATGCAAATCCCAAAGATTTTGTATTATGATATTATGTATCAGCATGTCCAAGATTATTAATAGCACCTTGACCATTCAATATTCCCATAATATTCCTCAATTTAATACACAATTATACCACAGGCTTTTAGAATCAAATCATTTATATTGTAGGCAAAAAAAAGTTGTAGGTTATTTGTTTCCCTACAACTTTTTACGGCAACAGAGTCTATTTTTTCAGTGACTTCTATTTAAAATTTATTTACTTGTTACTATTAAAAAATATAACAAAATAAGACAAACAATATTACAATTAATATATTGTCCCAATAGTTTATAATAAATTCATACATTTTTAATATTATTATTGGGTTTTATAAATAATTTTGTGTATATTTATCTTAACCCATGTATACCTATTCTATATCTGAATTTCTCATATACATAAAAGTATCCTCTGTTAGAGTTATTAGATTTTCTTTTAAATCATAAGTTAAATCCGTAAGTACAACAAAAGCCCAATCATAAGTTTTTGCATCAAATGCGCCATTAGATATCGCTTGCCATAAAGCTGTACTGATGCTATCAATTTTCAATGCATCATTTTGCAATTTTTCAATTTTAAATGCCATCTCTTTTATTGACATATAAAAAAACCCTTTGAAGTCAAGGGATTTTTTGTAAATTGTACCAATTTTCAACAAAATATAATAAGAAACAATTATAGTCTTTAAAGAAGCCTGTAACTGTTGTATAACAATGGTTATAGGCTTTTTATTTCAACTATTATCCTCCGATTATTTGAGTTATTTCGCCCATTTATTTTATATATTTCTAAATTTCTTCTAAAGATATACACCACTTCCCCCATATTTTTTGTAAACTTATATCAGTGTAACAGGTTAAATAAATCCACTACAGAAAAGGAGCATGTTTAGTTGAACAATAATGCTGTGCTAAAACTCAATAAAGAAATTGAAAGCACTAGAATTAAACTTCACAATCTAATATCTGAGAAAAAATATGACCTTCTTGATTCTGAGGTAATCAAACTAAGTCAGATACTGGATAAACTTTTATCTCAGTATCATGAGTTAAACTAATAATTAATTAAATATATTTAGCCTGTTGTACTGATATATGCAATTTTATGATATTGCCTAATTTTTTATTTTAGTATGTAAAATACATTAAAATAAGGTCCGTAATAGACCCGAATAATTATATCTTATCAATAAGAATCTATTACGGACCCTTATGATATTAGATATATTTAAATCGAACTCTATACGAACCTTACATTTATATTATGTGAGTTTTGTTTTAATTTATACTTGGAATATTTTGACAAAAACCTTGTGGCTAAAAGTGACAATACCAGTCATTGATTGGCTGCTTCCCTATTAAAATAAAGCTTTAATAATTTTGATAGCTTCTTCATTTATTACTCTATAGTAAATTTCCCTCCCTTTTCTTACACCTTCAATTATCCCCAATGCTCTTAACTTTCCTAAATGTTGAGACAAAGTAGATTGGGGAACATCTAGACATTCTTGCATAAAACTTACATTGTTTTCTCCATCCTTAATTAATCCTTTTATAATACACAGTCTTGTAGGATGTCCTAAGACTTTTAATAATTCCGCCTTCTCTTCCAATATGTATTTTTCTATTTCCATTTAAATCCTCCTATATCTATGTATTTATATATTAGAATATTGAGATATATATACCGTTATTAAAGGGAAAGCTTCCCTTTAATAGTATTTTATGCAATTTTCCGTATCTTGAATGATTTGCAATACCTCTCCAAATCTTTGAAAATGCACTATTTCTCTTTGTCTTAAAAATCTTAATGTATCTGTTACGCCGGGGTCATCACTTATATTTATCAGCCATTCATAGGTAGTACGTGCTTTTTGTTCTGCAGCCATATCTTCATGCAAGTCAGTTATTGGATCATCTTTAGCATTAAAATAAGTTGCAGTCCATGGTACTCCTGCCGCATCATGAAGATATAAACCTTTCCCATGATTAACATAGTGAGCTTCAAAAGGTGTACCTTTTATCTGATCCACAGTAGCATCTTTAACAAGCCTATACACCAATGTCCCAATTATTTCCCAATGTGCTAATTCTTCTGTGCCGATGTCTGTTAATGTAGCTTTTCCTTGACTTGTCGGCATAGTATATCTTTGAGTTAAATATCTTAAACCAGCTGATAATTCCCCATCAGCTCCTCCGAATTGTTCTATAATCATAGCTGCTAATGTTGGATTTGTTGTATCTACTCTTACAGGGTATTGAAGTTTCTTTTCATATATCCACATAAAAATCCTCCTTAATTGAAATTAAAGTTGATTTCCCAAGGCCAAGGTTCATCAATATAAGCCCAAGGATATCTACTCATTCCAGTATTTTTTAGAGGACCATATCTTGCCTGATACATTTCCTCCAACTGTACATATTGTGTTGATGCATTGTTGTGTAATCTTAAAGCTCTTTCATCATTAGGATGGGTATTTAGGTATAGAGCTGTCTCTACTAAAACGAAAGATACTTCCATCAATTCTACTATCATATTCATTTGATCTCTATCCATAATTTCTCCACTCCTTATTTTTCCCACAAGGATCATATGGTCTATATAGGTCAGGAAATAGTGTTCCATGTCTCAATGCCTGTTCTTGATTATAAACTTGATCCATTATCTGAAATTTTATATAGGTTGTAGCTAATTGATTGCAGTTATTGCAATTTTTAGAATAAAATTTTTCATGCATCATATTCCTCCCCTTTAATTTACTACTTATTTCATAATACGCAAAATACTATGGATTGTGATTGTAATCTTTAATTTAAAAAATAAATAAAAATTTATAATTTGTTTAAAATAACATTGATATAAACAAAAAATTTCTTTATCATTTTTTTACCATAATTGGAATCTGATAATAGACATACCGAATTTTACATGATTAATCTAAATTTATTTACACATAATACTACTAGACAAACAATATTAACATAAAATGAAAGGAGAAATTTAAATGGCAAGTAACAATAACAGTAACAGAATATTAAATCCAAATGCACGTCAAGCTCTAAATCAAATGAAATTAGAGATTGCATCAGAATTAGGTTTATCAAATTATGATTCAATAGATAAAGGTCAATTACCTTCAAGAGAAAATGGATATGTTGGAGGTTATATGACAAGAAGACTAGTTGAGCAAGCTCAAAATAGTCTGGCTGGAACACCGGGAACACAATCTCAAACTCCAACACAAAGATAACTAATTTTAATTAAAAAGGATAGGTCATAAAAGGAGACCACTGAAAAACTAATAGTTTTTCAGTGGTCTCTCATAAAAGCCTATCCTTTTTACTATTCCATGAGTATAATTCCCATGGCTTCATATATTTCAGTTGTAATCTTATCCGTTAATTTGATATTATTTTCTTTTAAAAAATTTAAAAGACTTTTTTTCATTTCCTCTCCATAGATTCCATCCAAATCTCCGGTATAAAAATTAAAGTACTTCAACCGTTTTTGAACTTCTAGTACATCCGCACCCCTATCGCCAGGTTTTAAAGTTCTAAAACCATATCCGAATGGCCCATAGGGTCCATTTGAAATATGCACTGTACTACCAACTGCAATATGCTCGAAAAGATCCTCAATGTCTGAATTTCTCATTCTAATACAACCCGAAGAAATGTTTGACCCTATTGAACTGGGTTTGTTTGTCCCATGTATACCATACTCACCCCAAGGAACATTCAGACCCATCCACCGAGATCCAAATCCTTCACCCCATTTTTCCTTTGATACTATTTCATACGTTCCCAATGGAGTTGGCGAAGCAGACTTTCCTGTTGCTATTGTATATTTTTTTATAATTTCTTTAGTTTCACTATCCAATAAATTTAATACTTTATTATTGACTTCAATATAAATCATAGTTTCATGCTTTTTCCCTCTTTTATGAGCATCAGCATCTATGTTTAAAGAATCAATCCTTTTTTGAAGCTTCAATATATGTATATTGTTTCCTATGATTATCAATAAAAGAACAAAAATAAATAGCAAAAGGGTCAATCTTTCTCCTCTTCTCATAAACACTCCCTCCTACATAAATTTATATGCAGTAAGATAAAAAAAAGTCTTATAACTAAACAATTTTAGATTAATTAAGACTTTTTTAAAGTTTATAAGTATGTAGAAACTAACAGTGCCCTTCGGCGTAATCTTACATATGTACTCTTTAACTTTTATAAATCAGAATTATAGACTTCATAAACACTATAAATAGGAATATTCGCATTAGCTAGCAATCTTACAATTTTGGGGATGGTCTGTATAGACATACTTATCTCAACCCCGTTGTATTTATATAAAACATCATTACTATCATCTATTAGTCCCGAACTATTTATAGTGTCAATTAACATATCCTTCATAGACGATAAGCTCATGCCTCCTAATATAAAAGAAATACGCCTCTTAATAATTGAATTATCATTTGTGTTTATCCTATTTATTAGCAATACTTGATTCATTTTTTTAATAACTCCTTAACCTGTTATATTATGTATTTACCTAAAATAACTTAAAATACATAGCCCCAAATTATATCTTCCGAAAAGTTTATACCCATGATAAATTATCTTAAGCATATTTTAAAATAATATTTATTTTTATTTTGATAAATTATGGAGTAAACATTTAATATAATATATTATCCTGCTTATAATATTAAAATTATCCATTTTAGTGCCTTTTCCCCAAAACTATGGTATAATTTTAACATAGTTTGAAATATTATTTTATAATCAAAAGGGGGTTAATTTTATGAGTGGAAAAAGGAAAATGTTTTTCTATGGAGGGATTATTGGACTAATCGGAGCTATACTTATGAAACTTGGCAATCCGGGAAATATGGGTTTATGCATAGCATGTTTCTGGAGGGACATTGCAGGTGCATTAGGTCTTCATAGAGCGGAAGTTGTTCAATATATAAGACCGGAAATAATAGGCATTATATTTGGAGCCTTTGGAATATCATATGTAACAGGCGAATTTAAAGCCAAAGGCGGTTCCTCACCAATTGTTAGATTTATTTTAGGTTTCTTTCTAATGATTGGCGCATTAGTATTTTTAGGATGCCCTTTAAGAATGATTCTAAGATTAGCCAATGGAGATTTAAATGCTTTAATAGGATTAGCCGGATATGTAACCGGAATTTTTATTGGTGTTCAATTCCTAAAAAAAGGATATACCTTGGGTAGAAGCATTGAGCAAACAAATATATCAAAATATATCTTCCCCATTTTCGCATTAGTATTGCTTATATTCTTAATTATTAAACCGAGCTTTATCCTATTTAGTACTGAAGGTCCCGGTTCAATGGGTGCACCGGTTATTATTTCTTTAATTCTTGGTGCTGTTGTAGGAGTTGCTCTTCAAAGAAGCAGGATTTGTACTGCCGGTGGATTTAGGGACGCAATCTTGATTAAAGATACTCACTTTTTATGGGGGATATTAGGTATATTTGTATTTGCATTAGCAGGAAACCTTGTCTTAAATTTCAGCAAATTCAATCTCGGATTCGTAGACCAGCCTATTGCCCATAATGACTTTATCTGGAATTTCCTAGGAATGACTCTTGTAGGGCTTTGTTCAATTTTACTTGGCGGATGTCCGATTCGACAAACTATATTAGCAAGTCAAGGAGATACAGATGCTGCAATTACGGTATTTGGCCTTATTATAGGAGCAGCATTTGCTCATAATTTCGGATTGGCTGCAAGTGCTAACGGTGTACCTCAAAATGGTAAAATAGCTGTAATAATTGGAATTTTGTTTGCCTTATCCTTAGCTTACGGAGTAATATCGTCCAGCAAAAAAAATAGTAACAAGGAAGGTGTAAAGAATGCCTAATATAATAGATGCCAGAGGAAGATCATGTCCAGAACCAGTCATAATGACAAAAAATGCTTTGGATTCAAATCCAAATACAAGCCTTAAAGTATTGGTTGATACCAATGTTGCTGTAGAGAATATCAAAAGGTTTGCATCAAGTAAGGGTTATAATGTCCGTGTTAATAAAAATAATGATGAATTTCAAATTCAAATAAGCAAATAGCTATATGATGAAAGAATATTACTGTGTAGTAACTTTTGACATTACTCAACATGCACTGTTGTTTGAAAAAGAATTAAAGCAACATAATCTAGGTGTCAAATTGATGCCTGCTCCCAGAGAACTTAGTACAAGTTGCGGAACTGCTGCTTTAGTCATGTGCGAGGACAAAGATAAAATAATAAGCATATGTGATAAAAACTCTATTCCTATAAATAAATTCCATAAATTAGAAGTAACCAATAAGGATTCTTGGTTTACAAAACGTATACTAAAAAAATAAGATCAGCAATGGTCTTATTTTTTTAGTAGCTTTTTCCCCGCAAATAGTGTATTATATTGAGGGGTTTGATAGCCCCAAGGAGGAGAAAAACATGAGCTATGATGTAATAATAGTAGGTGCAGGTCCTTGTGGAATTTTCACTGCCCTTGAATTAAAGAAAAAAAACCCTAAATTATCAATTTTAATAATTGAAAAAGGAAATTCAATTGGAAAAAGAAAATGCCCTAAGCGGAAAACAGGTGTGTGTGTATGCTGTAAACCGTGCAATATTACAACTGGTTTTGCAGGTGCCGGAGCTTATTCAGATGGCAAATTGTCTCTATCTCCTGATGTAGGAGGGAATCTTCCAAAATATATCGGATATGAAGAAACTAAGAAGTTAATCAATTATGTAGATGATATTTATTTAAAATTTGGTGCGGATGAAACTATATATGGTATTGATAAGGATGATGAAATAAGGAATATAAGGAAAAAAGCTATATCCAGCAATTTGAAATTGGTAGAATGCCCCATAAGACATATGGGCACCGAAGAAGGATACAACATCTATTCCAGGATAGAGGAATATTTAATTAGCATAGGTATTGAATTAAGCTTTATGAATCCTGTAAAGGATTTATTATTAGATGAAAATAAAAATCTCATAGGCGTTTTAGCTGATAAAGAATATTACTCAAAAAAAGTTGTTATTGCTGTGGGTAGAGATGGGTCCGATTGGTTGAGCAATCTCTGTATCAAACACAATATAGATACCGAAACAGGAGATGTGGATATAGGAGTTAGAGTTGAAACAAGAAATGAGATAATGGAAGAATTAAATGAGTCTATGTATGAAAGCAAACTCATATACTATTCCAGTACCTTTGACGATAAGGTAAGAACGTTTTGTTCAAATCCGGGAGGAGAAGTCTCAACCGAATATTATGACGGAAATTTAGCTGTGGTTAATGGTCATAGCTACAAATCAAAAAGCTTAAAATCTCCAAATACAAATTTTGCTCTACTGGTAACTAAGCATTTTACAAAACCTTTTAAATCCCCTATCGAATACGGTAAACATATAGCAAAGCTTGGAAATATGCTTTCCGGAAATAAGGTATTGGTTCAAAGATACGGAGATTTGAAAAAAGGCAGAAGAACTACTGAGGATAGACTATTTAGAAACAATATAATCCCAACTCTAAAAGACGCGGTTCCGGGAGATTTAAGTTTGGTGCTTCCCTATAGAATACTTAAAAATATTGAAGAGATGATAGAAGCACTTGATAATGTAACTCCGGGTCTTGCAAGCGATGAAACTCTGCTCTATGGAGTTGAAGTAAAATTCTATTCAAATCGAGTTGTGGTAGATAAAAACTTTGAAACCAATATTCCCAATCTATATGTAGGCGGAGATGGCGCAGGAATTACCAGAGGTTTGATGCAAGCAAGTGTCAACGGAATAGTTTTGGGAAATATTTTGGCAAAATGACAAAAATTAGTTGACATTTACAATTTATCATATAGAATAGAATTGTTGGATATTATGAAAGGAGGTCGTGATTATGATAATGATCAATAATAAAGTTTATTCAAGCAAAATACATTTTAATATTTCCCATTCACGGCCTATGTTTTTATTCAGTAATATTTGATAATTGCCATAGGTAAGTGTATACCTATGGTTTTTTATCTTAAGCAATTGTTATATTTTTCACCCATCGAATATAATTATGTTTGAGCTCAATTTTTTTGTATATAAACCATAGGTTACTAACCTATGGTTTTTTATAACAATAGAAAAGTTCTACAATTTTAATAAATTAATAGAACTTTATTATTGAGTTTCAAGAAAAGCTTCTTAACATATTAAAATGCTTTTCTTATTAAGGAGGGATAAAACTTGAAAGAATTTAAAAAGCTGCTGCAATTTTCAAAGGGCTACAACTTGATGTATTTTTTTGCCATATTGTCAATTATTATATCCCAGGTTTTTAATATAATTAGCCCTTTAATCATTAGAACTACTATTGATTCAATTATTGGTTCAGAACCTATTACCTCCATTTATATTCAAAAACTTGTAAATTTTTTAGGCGGTAAGGAGTTTCTAAACAAAAGGCTTTGGATTATAGGTATTGTTATAATCTGTAATGCAGCATTAAGAGGCCTGTTTCTCTATTTAAAAAACACCTTAGCAAGTAAATCTGCCGAAACTATTGCAAAAAGGATTCGAGACAAACTTTACGACAACATCCAAAGACTTCCTTACGATTATCATGTAAAGGCAGATACGGGAGAATTAATTCAAAAATGCACATCTGATGTCGATACCATCAGAAGATTTTTAGCAATCCAACTTGTTGAGGTCGCAGGCTCCATATTTATGCTTACATTTATTTTGGGAATAATCGCTAATCTTAATAAAAAGATGGTAATCATTTCAATTGTATTTCTTCCATTCATCTTTGGATTTGCTGTAGTCTTCTTTAAAAAGGTTAGATATAATTTTGAAAAAGCTGATGAATCCGAAGCAAAACTCTCTACTACCCTTCAGGAAAATTTAACAGGGATTAGAGTAGTTAAGGCATTTTCTCAGGAAAGATATGAATTAGAAAAATTTGATGTGCGAAACCAAGAATACAGAAAACTGTCCAATAAATTGGTTTCGAACTTAGCAATGTATTGGTCAATATCCGATTTCTTTAGTATGACTCAAGTGGGTTTGGTAATAGTCCTAGGCAGTTACTTAACTGTAAAGGGAGAATTGACCCTTGGAACTCTGATAGCATTTGTAAGCTATATCAATATGTTGGTATGGCCTATAAGACAAATGGGAAGAACCTTAACTGACATGGGTAAGGCACTTGTGTCTATAAAGAGAATAGACGAAATCTTATCGCAACCTATTGAGGAATTAGTAATAAATGGCGAAGAACCTGTTATCGAAGGAAATATTGAATTTAAAAACGTATATTTTGAATATGAAAAAGATAGACCGGTACTAAAAGATATTTCCTTTACTGCTAATAAAGGAGATACTGTTGCAATAATCGGCTCTACAGGCTCCGGCAAAAGCTCCTTAGTGCATTTATTGCCAAGGCTGTATGAATATAACAAAGGATCCGTAAAAATTGATGGCATCGAATTAAATACCATCGATAAATATTGGATCCGTAAAAATATAGGATTGGTATTACAAGAACCCTTTCTCTATGCTAAAACCATAAAAGAAAATATTAGGCTATCAAATCCTAAAATGCCTGATATAAAAGTATTTAATGCAGCAAAAATAGCTAAAATTCATGATGATATAAACTCATTTGAAGAAAAATACGACACAGTAGTAGGAGAAAGAGGTGTATCCTTATCTGGAGGACAAAAACAGAGAATGTCCATAGCCAGAACTATAATCAACGAGTCCCCAATAGTTATATTTGATGATTCTTTATCTGCCGTGGATACAGAAACCGATATTGAAATCAGAAAAGCACTGAATTTAAGGAAGCATAAAGCTACCACAATAATCATATCCCATAGAATATCGACTGTTTCTGAAGCAGATTTGATACTTGTAGTAGATAAAGGTAAAATAATCCAGAGAGGTACTCACAAAGAATTGATTGAAAAAGATGGCTTGTATAAAAGAGTATATAATATACAATCCTCTTATGATGAAGAATAGGTGGTGAATACATGGAAAGAAACGAAAAAAGCAATGATAAATTTAATTTAAGCACATGGAAGGATTTTTTTAAGTATCTCAAGCCTTACAAAAAAGACTTTCTAATACTTATTGGTCTGAACGTGTTATTGGGAGCTATGGATAGTTCCTTTCCCCTATTGTCCAAATACGCAATAGATAATTTTGTGGAAACAAAAAACCTTAATGGTATGGGATATTTTGCGTCTTTTTATTTCGCAGCAATTCTTCTAATGTCTATAATTATATATTTATTTATAGCACAGGCAGGTAAATTAGAGACAAAGATAGCTTATGATATCAGAAAATTAGGCTTTGCAAAACTTCAAGAATTGCCGCTATCATATTATGATGACAAAGCTGTTGGCTGGCTAATGGCAAGAATGACTTCTGATATAGCGAGATTGAGTGAAACCATATCTTGGGGAATGGTGGATTTTGCATGGGGTTTTGCCATGATGACAGGAGTTACGATATATATGTTTATTTTGAACGCTAAACTGGCACTGATTACTTTATCAGTTATTCCACCACTAGCTATTTTAAGTGTATATTTTCAGAAGAAAATACTTAATGCTCAAAGAAAAGTAAGAAGAATTAATTCCCAAATAACAGGCGCATATAACGAGGATATACAAGGTGCTAAAACAACTAAAACATTGGTAAGGGAGGACTTAAATCTAGAAGAGTTTTCTTACCTTACGACATCTTTGAGGAATAGTGCTATAAAAGCTACTAAAATATCATCAATATATTTGCCATTAGTACTATTATGTGGAAGTATAGGAACAGCAATGGCTATAACCTTTGGCGGAAAATTTGCCATGGCGGGAATAATATCCTATGGGACTTTAGTAGCCTTTTTATCCTATGCCGCACAATTCTTTGAACCAGTAAGACAAATGGCGGTAATATTTGCAGAGGTTCAAGCTGCACAAGCTTCTGCTGAAAGGGTATTCTCCTTATTACAGGAAGAGCCTCGTATCAAGGATAGAGATGATGTAATAGAAAAGTATGGTTCTATCTTTGAACCCAAAATGGAAAAGTGGCCTGAAATAAATGGAAAAGTTGAATTTAAAAATGTGAACTTCTCATATAAGGATGGTGAAGTCGTGTTAGATAACTTTAACTTAGTTGTAAATCCCGGTGAAACCATTGCCTTAGTCGGCGAAACGGGCTCAGGTAAATCCACAATAGTAAATCTGTTTTGCAGATTTTATGAACCAACGAATGGTGATATACTGATAGATGGAATCAATTATAAGGATATGCCTCAGAATTGGATACATGAAAATTTAGGGTATGTATTGCAATCACCTCATCTATTTAGCGGCACAATTAAAGAAAATATAAAATATGGAAAACTGGATGCAACAGATGAAGAAATAGTCGAAGCAAGTAAACTTGTAGACGCTCATGAATTTATAATGAATACTGAAAAAAAATATGACACTGAAGTAGGCGAAGGAGGAAATCTTCTGTCGACCGGTCAAAAACAGCTTATATCCTTTGCAAGAGCAATGGTTAGAAACCCCAGACTTTTCGTCCTTGACGAAGCAACTTCATCGATAGATACAGAAACAGAAAAAATAATCCAGGATGCGATTCAAAAAGTCCTTAAAGATAGAACTAGTTTTGTTATAGCTCATAGATTATCTACTATAAGAAATGCCGATAGGATATTGGTCGTAAGAGATGGTAAAATTACGGAAAGCGGAAATCATAAGGAGCTTATAAAGCTTAAAGGCTATTATTATAATCTATATACAAACCAGTTTATAGATGAGGAAAGTAAAAATATTTTGGGATAGAGCACTGGGGACAGCCCCCAGTGCTCTTATTAAAAGATTTATATTATTCCCATTCGGTATGAAATATTCCTTCTGAATCCACCCTTTCATAGGTATGAGCTCCGAAGTAATCTCTTTGAGCTTGCATAAGATTGGCAGCTGAGTTTTCTTCAATTAATCCAAGAAAATAGTCCATTGATGTATTGTGAATTAAAGCAGGAATGTATAAATCTTTTGCAATATTTGAAATATGCTTTGTAGAATTGAATTTACCCAAAAGAAAATCTACAGACTTTTTATTATTTAAAAAATTGATATTTTCTCTATCTTCATTAATAATTTCAATGAGAAAATTAATCATTTTAGCTCTTATGATACAGCCGCCTTTCCAAATTCTCAATACTTCAGCTGAGTCGATATTGTAATTATAAACGTTGGATGCTTCATTTATAAGCCATATTCCTTGAGAAAATAATATAAATTGATTAAACAATAAAGATTTCTCTAAATCATATATAGTTTTCTCCTTATCTAAAGAAAGATTAACTTTCTTCTTCTCGAAAACATTTGATAATTTAATTCTTTCTTCTTTAAAATGTGATATGAGTCTACCATCTACAGCTGCAGTTAAAGAAGGAGCAGGTATACCAAGTTCCAGTGCTGTAATGGATGTCCATTTTCCAGTTCCCTTCTGTTCGGCCTTATCCAAAATAAAATCAACCAACGGCCTGTTGTTGTTTTCATCCTCATGATACATTATCTTATATGAAATCTCCATTAAATAGGATCCAAGTTCTCCATCATTCCATTTTTTAAAGGTATCCCCTATTTCTTTCGAAGAAAGCATCAACCCTTTTCTCATAATATTGTAAGCCTCTGAAATGCCAAGCATAATCCCATATTCTATGCCATTATGAATCATTTTCACAAAATGTCCGGCACCATCATCTCCAACATAGGTACAACATGGCTTAGAATCAACTTTAGCTGCAATATTTAATAAAATATCCTCTACTAATTTATATGTTTCTAATAATCCACCGGGCATTAAAGAAGGCCCATTTAAAGCACCATATTCTCCCCCCGAAATACCAAGCCCAAGATACAACACATTACTTGCTTTTAATTCTTCTATCCTTCTGTCTGTATCCTTAAAATAAGAATTGCCTCCATCTATTATTAAATCACCATTTTCGAGATATGGTAAAAGTTCGTGAATCAAATTATCCACAGGTTCACCGGATTTCACCATAAGAATAATTTTTCGTGGTCTTTCTAGAGATTCCACAAAAGATTTTATATCATAAAACGGCATTATATTCTCATCTCTTACCTTTTGTTCCATAAACATTTTAGTTTTTTCTATAGTTCTATTTAAAACGGATAAACTATAATTATTTCTCCCAATATTTAAAGCTAAATTTTCTCCCATTACACCTAATCCAATCAATCCAATATCATTCAAAGTACATACCTCCTAATTAAACTCTCCTTTTGGATATTCCTTCTCTAATCTTATATAAATTATTCAAAGTATTTTCTTGGGACTGTTCACTATCTATTGCTACCATCATATATAGAGTATCAATTAATAATAGGGTGCTCAATCTTGATTCTAATGCTTCACTTCTTAAATTATATTCCCTGCCATAAGCAATTAAAGATATATCTGAATTTAAGGCAATAGGGGATTTTGCGTTTGATGTTATAGATATGACACATCTTCCCTGTTCTTTTGAATAAGCAATAACATCCAATAAATCCTTATTACTTCCTGAATTTGAAAAAATAAAGACTATATCATTTTCATCAGAAGTAGATATATACATAAACTGCCAATGAAGGTCTGCAGTTACAAACCCTGTAATTCCATTTCGAACAAATTTATGATAAGCATCCTGTGCAAATGGAAAACTCCCTCCCATTCCAAAGAAATATACTTTATTAGCTTGTTTTAGCTTATCTACCACAAGATTTAATTTATCTATCTTGTTTGATTTTATAGTCTTTTCAAAGCTGTAATTATATCCTAAAGCCAATCTCTGCATCACTATATATGCATCATCTGTTGGCAAAACTTCTTCATGTAAATTCTCTAAAGGCTTAATAGCACATCCTGCAAGATTAATCTTAAATGACTGATATCCGCTAAAACCTAATTTATTACACAATCTAAACACAGTTGTATCACTTACTCCCGAAACCTCTGCTAGTTCACTTATTGTCAAATTTATTACTTCTTTAGGATGGTCTAATACGTATTTTGCCACTTTTTGTTCAGATTTATTTAACGATGAATAAACATTTCTTAAATCCTGTAAGCAATTTTTTTTCATAAAGCACCCCTTTATTTTAGATCAATTCTTTTTTTAATATCTGAACTACATCACCCAAGCCGCTAACCACAAAATCAGCGGTTTTCTTCAATTCATCATCAGGCTCTATTAAATCCGGAACCATTATCACCTTCATTCCAGCTTTAGAGGCTGAAATAACACCATTTGGAGAATCTTCCAATGCCACACAATCCACAGGATCAATAGATAATCTTTTTGAAGCTTCAATATATATATCAGGATTTGGTTTCGAATTCATAACCTGATCTCCTGTAACTATTATATCAAAATAATGAATAATGTCCGCAAGCTTTAATAAATATTCAGTTTCTTCTTCATAGGTAGAAGTTGCAACAGCTATCTTATATTCATTGTCCTTTAAAAACTTTAATAAATCCAGCAGCCCTTTTTTTATTGGTACACCATATTTAATGATATGTTCATTCCATAAAGCCCTGCTCCTTTTAGATATTTTTTCTTGGGGATAGTCATTACCATATCTATTAATGTTTATTTGTCTGATTTCTGCCAATGTTTTACCAAAGGTTTCAGATATTGTGTCATTTTCATAGTCCAATCCCAATTCTTTTTTTACCATATTGCGATACTTTAGTTTTACTCTTTCGCTATCCAGCATCAACCCATCCATATCAAAAATAATCGCTTTTATCATATTGTCTTAGCCCCTTTATCTTACGTATAATGCTTAAAAGCCAGCTATAAAACCATACCTAATATTTGTTTTATAGCTGGCAAGTCCTATTTTTATTATCCTTTATATCACTAAAATATTTACAAATTCACTGCATTATCAACATATTCGATTAAAATGTTTTTTGCAGTCCCTTCAATTCTTCCTTAGCAGCATCAATAATACTAGTATCATTAAATAAATCTAAAGCAGAATAAGCCAATACTTCACTTCCTAAAATTATTACCTCTCTTGACTTTGGAGAGTTGGCCAAATTCATAAAACGCTCAGTATGATTGGATATTTTCTCCTCAGGTAATAATGTTGGATATACCATCACTCCAGGTATTATTCTGTTTAGATTACCAAAATCTTCTCCTCCATTATCGTCTACCATTCCATCCATAAGTGGCTCTTCCAATAATTCAAAGTTCTTTCTACATACATTCCCAAGAACTTGACTTTTAACCCTGCCATAATATCCGGGGATATCCTGTATCTCTACCTCACAACCAGTAGCAATTGCCCCTGCTTTAGCACAATTTTTAATCTTCTCTACAGCAATCATCATTCCTTTCAAGTCAAAGGCACGAACATTTATAACCAATTTTGAATAATCCGGTATAAATCCATTCTCAGTGCCACCATCCAGTATTAAAGGCATGATGGATAAATCATTTTTGACTTGTTGTCGTAAGCAGCTTACAGCAGTATAACAAATATGGGCTGCATCCACAGCATTTATACCTTTCTCCGGATGTGAAGAGGCATGAGCTACCTTCCCATGGTATTCTACAATCAACTTATATGCAGATCTGCAATTCCCTGCAATTTTGGATACACCACTGGTAGGATGTAATAAAAACATCGAATCCACATCATCAAAGACTCCTTGTTTTTGCATTATAATCTTGCCACCGCCTCCTTCTTCGGCTGGTGTCCCTATAACTCTTAATGTCCCTTCAATACTATTCTCATCCATTACTTGCTTAAGTGCCATTCCTGCTCCTACAGCAGTAGTTGCTATTATATTATGTCCGCAGGCATGCCCTATACTAAGTGCATCATATTCACCAAGTATAGCTATCACCGGATATTTTACACCAGTAGGACAATATTCAGCTACAAAAGCTGTATCGAGTCCTCCAGCATTTCTAGTTAGATTAAAACCATGTTTTTCTAAAAACTCACTTAAGATCTTAGAAGCTTTATATTCTTTAAAACACATTTCAGGATTGTCAAAAATGTATTGGCTAATGCCAAATAATTCTTCCTTATTTACTTGTATAACTTCACTGATTTTATCCTTCAATTTATTAATATCCATAAATCTCCTTCCTTTCTCTTCCTCAGTTCATTTCTAGAACAATCCTATATAGGAAGTTATCAATGAAAATATTAATACACCTATTAATATTTTAGATTGTTTTACCTTTTTATTGGTAATTAAATAAGAGATTAAAAAAACCAAACTTAAAGGTAATATTCCAGGTATTATACTATCCAATTGAGATTGCAATGTGACCTCTTCCCCACTAATCATATAAGACACAATTGGCTCCATTTTTACAAATTGAGCTGATAAAACACCCATCATAAACAACCCTAAAACACCAGCAAAATTAATTATTTGCTTTATCTTCCCACTTCTTAAGATTTCCATTATTGAATTTCTGCCGACCTTATATCCTAACATAAACAACTGGTAACTGATTGTCCAAGTAAATAAAGGCACTACCAGTAATGGACCAATTGCTCCTATAATTGAACCTTCAGCAGCCATGGGCAGGAAGAAGGCTGTAACTATAGGTATTATTGTCCCCCAAGATACTGTATCACCTATACCAGCTAAAGGTCCCATAAAACCGGTTTTTAAATTTACTATCATTTCATCTGGTATTTTCCCTGATATTGCATTTTCTTCTTCCATAGCAACAGTTATACCATGAATTAAAGTTCCCCAACTACCTTCTGTATTGAAAAAAACCAGATGTCTTTTCAACGCTTTTACTAAATCGTCTTTATCTTTGTATAATTTCTCTAGTATCGGAGAAATCCATGCTACGAAGGTAAGTGATTGCAATCTTTCAAATGAACTACTAAATTCTACGGTGTTTATCCATCTAAACCAACTCTTTACTAGATCCTTTTTCGTTAAAACCTTTTTTTGTTCTGTAGCTTCATTTTCTTCATTTATAACTTCATTTTTCTTATCTTTATCCATTATATAATACCTCCTTCTGAAGAAGAGTCTCCTTTACTAAATAGCACATGTAGATAGGCAAAAAATAAACCAAATATTGAAAGAGTGATAGTATTAACATTCGTAGCTATTTTAGTTAGTAAAAAGCCAACTATAAAATATGGAATAATTTCCTTTTTGCCAATAACCGTTATAGTAATAGCAAAGCCTAATGCAGGCAATATTCCTCCTGCAACTGAAAGTCCATGAATAAACCATTCCGGAATGGAATCTAATATCACATTAACTACAGTTGGTCCATAATACATTGCTAAGGTCATAGGCACAAAATAAATTAAAGCAACTAATAAGCCTGGATATAGATATGCAGCCCTTTTTATACCCTTTATATTTGCTTCTTCTGCATATTTATCTGCCATATGAACAAATGTACCATTCAATGTTCTTCTTACAGAGTGCATTAATACTCCCAACAATCCAGCAGGTACTGCTAACGAAACAGCAACTGTTGGTTCTAGATCATTTATTAAAGCAATTGGAATTGCAATAAAAGCTGCAATTCTGGTGTCAGCCGGAATATTTCCACCTGGTGCAATAAATCCTAAATAAATTGCTTGTATTGCCGCTCCTATAATTATAGCTTGTTTTACATCTCCCAATACTAACCCAATTAATAATCCTATAAACATTGGAGAATTTTTTGGTACAGTATATATGAAGCCTTCTTCTAAAATCACTAAAAATACACCTAAAATAATAGCTTGAGTGACGCTCATTTGTCTTCCTCCTAATTGTAATTTTTAAAAATATTTATTGACAATATGGTCAAATTCTATTTCTTTTTCATCGGGTAATATATGCAAATATACATTAACCCCTTCCGCTTCTAATTCTTTTAATTTTTCCACATCTTCCTCATTTAGTGTAATGTTCTTATGAACGTTTATTCTACCTGGAGCTGAACCAATGCCGCCAATTTGCAAATTCTTGTATTTAAATCCAGCATTCCACGCGTTATAAGCTTCATTTACTCCCCTAAAGAGAAATAGTATCTTATCATCCTTATTTTTATCCCAATTTTTAGCTACTTCATCTACACCATATACCTCTACACTAACATTTGATGGTGCTGCAAGTATATATACCTGTGCCATAAATTCATCTTGTGCCAATGCATCGTCGATAATAATAATTTTATTGGCTTGAGTTTGCTTAACCCATCTTGTAACTACTTGCCCATGTATTAGTCTGCTATCAATTCTCACTAAAGCAATTTCTGCCATAAATATACCTCCACATCTAATAATTTTAAGTTATTTTACCTATTTACACTATTTATTATTCCTATTTCTTAGTTTACTGCTAAGATCTACAATGGAATTATGGGCTGCATCTTCTATTATCTTAGATAATTCATGTTTTGTATTTTGATTATTCAATAATCCTTCAATAACCATGCCAAGATTAACCCCAGTAATAATAGGATAATCTTCTCTAGCTAAAAAAGATGCAGCCACGTTGGCAGGTGTTCCACCGAAAATATCTGTTAAGATTATAGTATTACTTCCTAATTCTTCTAATTTCATTTCAACTTTTTGTTTAAATTCCTCAGCCATCATAGAAGGATATAAGCCTAATGCATAAATTTCGTTACTGTCTGAAACAAACATTTTGCTGGTTTCAACTAAAGCTTCACCTAGATTTCCATGGGTCAATATTAAAATATTACATCCCTCGCTCATGCCCTCACCTCCTTAAAGTCTTTCAATTCGTATTAGAAAATTATTTTTTTATTCTTGATACCTTGCTGTATTTATATAATGAAAAGAAAATATTTTCCTTAACTCAAATTATACCACAAATTTTAAAATTGAAAACCCTTTTAAGTAAATTATTTTTTTATTTTTATTATTTATTTATAATATAACCAATTTAAAGAAATTTATTTTTATTTTTGCGAACAAAATGGCTCAGGTTTTCCTAAATTTATTCTTTAGTAATTATATTTAGTAATTATCTGATTAAATTGAAGTAGATATACATTGATCATGATAACTATGTTTTATTAAATTTAAAATAATATTAACATTATTAATTAATATATTAATATTATTAATATTTATATTGACATATTTAATAAACTATAATATTATAATACTAATTCACATATAATTAATTTGCGATGATATATTAATCCCTGTATATCTTTATATAGCTATAATTACTATAAGGCAATAATGAATGTTTCTATACTCTAAAGAAAGGATGAAAGTTTTGAAAAATGAAGTAATAGGCAAGTGTCCCGTATGCGGTGAAGAACTTTATGTAACAAAGCTTAGTTGTCATAAATGTCATACTCAGATAGAAGGCAATTTCACTCTTTGCAAGTTTTGCAAACTAAGCAATGAGCAGAAAAGCTTCGTTGAAGTATTTATAAAGAGCAGAGGAAACATAAAGGAAATTGAAAAAGAATTGGGTATATCCTACCCTACCGTTAGAGGAAGGCTTGAAAATGTAATTGAAGCTTTGGGATATAGTCCCAAATATTCAGAACCCAAAATTGATAAAGGAGAAATCGTAAAAAGATTAAGTGACGGTGAAATAACGTCGGAAGAAGCCCTTAAGCTACTTCAAGGTGAAGAATAAAAGATGTATTTGAATCTTAATTTCCTAATAAAAATATTTTAAGGAGTGGTATAATGTTAGAAAAAGAAAAAATGCAAATTTTAACAATGGTAAAGGAAGGAAAAGTAACAACTGAAGAGGGTGTCAAGCTGCTAGATGCTCTAGATGGCGGCGATACATCTTTAAATGACACTAATATTAAAAACGGCAAAAAGGCAAAATGGCTAAAAGTGAAAGTCTTTGATCCGGAAGATTCTACTAAAGTAAATATTACTTTACCTATTTCTATTATAAATGTCGGCGTAAAATTGGCTCAAAAATTTTCTCCGGAGTTTAAAGAAACAGGTTTGACAGAAGATGATATGGATGAAATATTTTCAGCTATCAAAAATGGTGAAACCGGCAAGATTTTGGATGTGGACAGTAATGATGGCACTAAGGTTGAAGTCGTTGTAGAATAGTAGTTAACTGATACAATCTATATAACTTGGATATAAATATAATATCAGGGGATTTTAAATATTAGGAGGGATTAAATGAAAGGAAAATCATTAACTTTAATTATAATAATTATTGTAATAGCCTTAGTGGCTATAACATCCATTGGGACATATAATAGACTTGCCAGTATGGAAGAGAGCGTGGACAGTGCATGGGCACAGGTTGAAAATGTTCTAAAGAGAAGAGCTGACTTGATACCCAATCTGGTAAATACCGTCAAAGGATATGCCAGTCATGAAGAACAGGTCTTAACCCAGATAACAAATGCCCGGGCGGGATTTAATAGTGCAACTTCACCGCAGGAATTTGCAGCAGCTAATGATCAGCTTGATGCAGCAATAAGATCCTTAAACGTAGTAGTAGAAAATTATCCGGATCTTAAGGCTAATCAAAACTTCTTGGAATTGCAAGCTGAACTTTCCGGAACAGAAAATAGAATTAGCACTGAAAGAATGAGATATAACGATGCTGTAAGAGGATTTAATACCACTATAAGAAGGTTTCCTACCAATATTGTAGCGAAAATATTCGGATATCAGTCAAGAGAATATTTTGAGATTAACCCGGAAGATGCAGAAGTTCCTGAAGTAAACTTTTAAGAGGGTGCTTAAATGAAAAATCTCAAAAGTAAGTATATTTTTATTATCATAGCTTTTGTGATTATCCTAGTTTCTCCCGTATATGCATTGCCTAAACCTAACAATGACTTCTATGTATATGATGATGCAAATATATTAGATGAAACAACAGAAGAATATATTATAACTACTAATACGGAACTATATCAACAAACCGGTGCACAAATTGTCGTAACTTCTATCAATGACTTAGAGGGTATGGATATCAATAGATATGCCACAGCCTTATTTGATGAATGGGATATTGGAGGAGCCCAATTAGATAATGGATTGTTAATACTAATTGTCCCCAACGAAGGAGAAATTTGGATAGAAGTAGGCTATGGGTTAGAAGGAGTACTCCCAGATAGCAGAGTAAAAAGGATAATTGAAAACAATATAATACCTTATTTTTCACAAGGAGATTACAATACAGGAGTATTATCAGGCTATGAAGAGATTTTGGATTATGTAGAATCTGAATATAATATCCAACTTGAAACAAGAAATGATGAATATTATGCCCCGAATAATCAAAATCATATTGGAAATAAAATATCAAGTATATATATAATTATCGGCATAATAATATTCATGTTCATAGATTTTAGATTCTTTAGAGGATGGTTAACCTATAGTATTTTTCGAGGCTTTGGAAGAGGCGGCGGAAATTACAAAGGAAGCGGTCGTAACGGAGGAGGCAGCTCAAGAGGTGGCGGAGGTCGCTCCGGCGGTGGCGGTGCCGGTGGTAGATGGTAAATAATAAATTTTTAAATAGCTCTATATGGAGCTATTTTTTTCTTGACATACATCGACATTCTATGTATCCTATACATAGAAGTCCAATGTATAAATGCGGAGGTGTGGTTATGAAAATTGATAAAGGTCTTGTTGGCGGAAGTACAATTTTACTATTACTATCATTATTACAAGAAAGAGATAGATACGGCTATGAGATAATTAGAGAGCTGGAAACACGCTCTGACAATACCTTTCAGTTCAAAGAGGGTACCCTATACCCTGTCTTACACAAATTAGAGAATATAGGATATGTTGAGTCTTATTTGTCTAAGGGCGATGCGGGAAGAGAAAGAAAATATTATCAAATTACTAAAAGAGGAAAGAAACAGCTTATTGAAGAAAAACGGCAATGGGAGACTTTTTCTAAATCAGTAGAAAAAGTAGTCTATGGTGATGACCATGAATTTGCTTAAGAGTGATAAATTCATAAATGAGGTTATATCCTATATAAAATTTCCCTTTGATAGAGAGGATATAAGAAAGGAATTAGAAGATCATATACTAGATAAAATGGAATATTACGACAGCAGAGGCATTGATAAAGTGACTGCTGAAGAGCTTACATTAAGGGATATGGGAAATCCTAAGGAAATAGGTATTGCCTTAAATAGGGAACATAATTTTGTTTTAGGATGGATTTATAAAATAACTAATGCGCTAGTGACTATATTTTTAATAATCACTGTTTTTACAGTTGGCATCTCATTAATAAGTACAATTTTCTCTGGAAATCCGGCAAAGCATATTGCAAAAGAAGATATTGTTTATGATATAAAGGTCAACGAGAAAGTAAAAATTGATGACAGAGTGATAAAGTTTAAAAATGTTATATATGAAAAAAATGGGGACTTAAATATAATATATGAGTATTATGACACCAAACCTTTAGGGATGGGATGGTCACTTGGCTCTATTGGAACTATAAGGGATAATTTAGGTAATGAATATTTTGTGAGCTCCGGCTCTTCATCTGGAGGTATTGTTACTAAGGGCATAAGTACTATCAGCAATTTTTCAGATAAGATAGATACATTGATTATTGAGTATGATATGTATAACAGATACTATAAAGTCGAAATTCCATTAAAGACAGGTGACTTAAATGAATAGAAAGAAAAAGATAGTTAGAAATATAATTATACTGATAGCACTATCCACATTGTTCCTTAACAGAGGCATATCTCTAACACCAATGGCTGCTCATGAAGCATCTGAGAGAAGTATCCATTATGGCCCATCTAAGGTAGTTCATATTGAAGATTTTGATGATGGAAAATATATACTATGCAAATATGATAAATGGATTTCTTGCAACACTGTTAAAAAAACCATGTTTTTCTTTTGGACTTTTGGAAATCAAGTCACTGGAATTGAAATAGATAAAGGGAGACCATTGAATTTTACTTGGGGTTATTCCAGTGATAGAAATAAGCTCTATGGTATTATAAATGATAGCAATATAAATAAAGTTGAGCTATATTTAGATGATGGAAGAACATTATCTCAAACAGAATTTTACGATAATGATATGTTTTTATTCACTTGGGAAGGTGAAGCTAGCTTCGATAATATTAAATTCCCAAGGAAATATATTGTTTGATGAAGATAGATAAGGTCACTGGGAATTCCCAGTGACCTTATCTCAATTGGATATTTAAAAAAGGTAGATCTTCACCTGATTCATCAGGTATTCTTTTATACAAAAGGTATTCCCTTGTTGTATCATTTAAACCTATGGAAATAATAACCCGATCTTCAAATTCTTTAAAATCAATACTATCAACATATGCTTGATTTATATCCTTTAAAATGTCTAAATCTAACTCCTCTGATATTTTAGATTCTTTAAGCTCAATTATCATATTATTATCTATAAAATTTACAGTAGTTGATGGAATATCGGAAAATGCGGCATAAAAATCAGCCTCTTCTCCTTCATATGCTGAAAAATAGATCTTCAAGCCATTCCTTTCTACTTTCAAATCGCTTATAACGCCTTTATCCGAAAATTTAACTGCTAATAGATTTTGATATTCCGCTGTTAGCAGACGGCAATACACAATTTAAAGCAATTTTTTAGGCAAATTAAATTCAACAACTTTAGAAGGATGGTAATCATACTATCTCCTTTAGAATTCAACTAAACTTGTAAGCTAAGATTGAACTTAAAATCAACCCAAATATACTAAATATTATAATAAAACCCATGCCACCACTTAATTCTTTTCCCATTACTTTATAAAAATTTAAAAATATATAGTATAGACTAATTAATACTAATAAACTTGATTTCCTCTTAGTCCCAAAGATGACCTTAAACACATAAACTATAAATATAATTATACATATAACTCTTATATATTTACCCAATATATGATTAAAGATCAAGTTCTTGTTATATATTTCAATCGAGCTAATATAATACTCCCCTACATTTAGGTTAATTGATTTTTCATCATCTAATATATTGTCAATTTTAGCATTTGTTATAAATGTAGACAATCTAATAATAACCTTATTTCTATCAAAAATTTTCCTCATGGGAAGCCTAATTTTTATAGTATAGGCTTCATCTTCAGGAGCACTAAGCTTTTTAAAACTAACCCCTGTATAGTCAAAATTACTTATTTCATCATAAATAGGTTTTAATTTAGATATATTAACTATTTCTTGGGTTATTTCTGCAGAATTATCAACTGCTATTTGAACTGTATCTTCTATATTTATATTATGTTTAGTTATGATATTGTCAATCTCTTTCCCTAAAATAAAGACTTCTAGGTTGTCTTCTCCAAGATAATTAAAGCTGCAAGTATGTTCAATGATATCACTCATATCCTCAATATTTCTTTCAACATAAAAATTAGAAATCAAGTATGGATCTTTAAAAATCAAACCATGAAAAGGCTCGCTATAATTTCTCCCATATCTAGTTTGAGCTCTTAAAAGTCCTGAAAATGGTAATACAAATACCCCTAATAGGAACATTAGAAAAATTATAAGGTTATTTCTTTTTTTATCCACGAAAGAACACCTCACCGACTCAAATATTTTAGTCTATCTAGGTCTAATAGTAAAAAGATACCATAAATATGGATTATCATAATTCCAATCCCTTAATCTTGCATTTCTCCCCCAACCATCTGATCCCATATATCAACTATTTAAAGAGGATAGCAACAATACTATCCTCCAAATATTAAATTTTTTGCATTACTGAACTGCCATCAAACATTGCAAAATCTTTTAATCATCAGTTTATTCTCCAATCCATATGCTTTTCAATCCAGATAAAAGA
The DNA here is from genome assembly GCF_014385195.1 of Paratissierella segnis. Classification (GTDB taxonomy): domain Bacteria; phylum Bacillota; class Clostridia; order Tissierellales; family Tissierellaceae; genus Paratissierella; species Paratissierella segnis. The sequence continues at coordinate 178,874 of NZ_JACRTG010000018.1, read as the reverse complement.
TATTAGACAGAAGACACATAGAACTAAAATACTAATCCAATCAAAACTACCTTCCAATGCATTTCTTATGGCAATGGCAGCATATCTAGTTGGAAAAATATGGGCGATATATAGTAATAATGGTGGCAATGCGCTTTCGGGAATAAATACAGGAGATACAAAAACTATTATAGGCTGTACAATTTGAGTTATTATATTGGCTTGTTTTGCATCTCGGCTACGTAATCCTATAAAAACTCCCACTGCTGACAAGGAATATCCGGCAATCAAAAGAACTAAAAGTAGAGAAATATTAAAATAAACATCCAACTTAAGTAGATATTTACCAATCAAAAATATTATCAAATAAGATGGTAACCCTATAATTGTTGCTTTTGTTACATACGCTACCACTAAATTAAATCGTCTAATTGGAAGTACAGCATAAAAATCAAATCCCCTAATCTCTTTTAAAACACCAAATTCCTGACCAAGTGATAACATTGTCCCTGTAACCATTGACATTACCATATTCCCTGATAAAGCATATATCATATAGTTGTTATTATCCCCTACAAAAATATACAAAAAAGCTAAAAAACTAATTGGAGATATCAGTACGACAAGGAAAGAAAATTTCCAATTTAGCCTTAAATCTGCAAATGCTGATTTTATTAAAACCCATTGATTCAATAATTTCAATTTATTTTGGGAACGATATAAAGCATTGCTTTTCAATTCCTTAATAGTCATACTAAACCCTCCTCACCATTATCGTATTTTTCACTTACACTGTATAAATATGCGTCAGCTAATGATGGTAATAAGATTTGGATATCTCTTATATATGGGTTAATATCACTAGTTAGAATTTCTTTGATACGCTCTTTTAATACCTCTCTAGCAACTACTATTTGATATGTAGTGCTATCAACTTTAACCGCTCCCAGATTTTCAATTGAATGTTGAGGTATAGCAATGTCATGATATACACTAAAGACTATTCTACACATATTTGATGCTTTGGATATTAGCTCTTTAGGTGTACCAAGATGAGTAATCTGCCCTTTCTGTATAATAGCCACACGATCAACTAATGATTCTGCCTCTGCTACATTGTGAGTAACGAGCAATATTGAAGACTGTATTTCATCCCTAATTTCTTTTAATAATTTCCATAGAATGCTTCTATGTTCGGGATCCATATCATTTGTAGGTTCATCCAAAATAATTAATTTTCTAAATCCTATGATTGTCGCGATAAAAGAGATAATTCTAATTTCTCCTCCGCTTAATGTGTCTATAATACGATTTTTTAAGTTTAATATGTTGAACCTTTCTAATAAATAAATTGATTGTTCATCAGCACTTTTGGTACTAAGCCCCCTAAGTATTCCTGTATAATATATATGCTCATAAACTGTTAAATTTCTATGAGTATATACAAGCTGACCCATGCTGCAAATCGTTTTTGGAATTATCTCAGGGCAATCCTCTATATTGTATCCATCAATTATAATCTCCCCTGCTGATGGTTTTAAAATCCCTGAAATCTGCCGAACTAAAGTAGTTTTTCCGGCTCCGTTCGGACCCAACAAGCCCAGTATTTCACCTTCGAATAACGATAAATTTAAATCATAATTAGCATAATAATCATCATACTTTTTGTATAAACCTACGACTTGCAAAAGCGTTTTTTCATCCTTTAGATACATTAAGACCCTCCTTATGAGGGTTACTTCTGAAGTCTAATTGAGAGACCCCCTTTGTAATCCCCATTTTATTTTTAGACTAATATAACGTTTTATCATCATAAAATCACTCCTCATATAATAGTATTTGCAAGGGAATATTTATAGAGATAATAGCCTTGCAATTTTTTGTAACTACATAATACCATACACTATTAAATTAATACAGTTAATCATAATCTATCAAAAGTCATTTTTTCAATGATTTCGCACTTGTCTTAAATGACCTATTTATAAATAAAGATTTCTTCTATTGGTGCATCCACAGCTCTTGAAATATCAATAGCAAGTTTCAACTTTTCTGATTCAAATAAGTCTTATAATTCACTCTGCCTTTACTACCAAGATATGATATAGATAAAGAGACAATTAATTGTCTCTTTATCTATATCAAAAATATACCTGCTATGGTCGTAATGACTAACCCAATAACAACCGGTTTAAAATTCCTTCGAGTTAGTTCAAATGGATCAACACCACATATTGCAGCAGCTGGGATTACCGCCCAAGGGATTAAGGTTCCCCCTCCTACCCAAATTGCAGCTATCTGCCCCAAGGCAGTCAGAGTAGAAACCCCTCTTCCCAGAGCCGAACCAAATAATTTTGCTACCGAACCAGCTAATGATATGCCGGAGAAACCTGAACCATCAAGTCCTGTGATTGCTCCAACAGATGTTAGCGTCACAGCTCCGATAGCCCTATTTAATGGAACAGCATTTGCTAAAGCGATTCCCAAATCATTAACAAGTCCTTGGGAATTTTGAGGTAAAAATTCTCCTATTACTTTTATAAATCCTTCATCCCCCAGATAGAAAAATGCGGCTATTGGGATTACCGGACCAAATATTTCAAATCCAAATTTCAAACCCTTTACCAAATACTTGGTTATTTCCTCCAACGCCTTCCCTTTATGAAGTAAGATGGATACCAAAATGAGTATAAATATTGCTGTACCTCCTACAAGGGCAGTAGCATCTCCGCCTTGAAGTTTTGCAACTATCATAATTACAACATCCATGGCAAAAAGGATGGGAACCAAGATTGCCAGTGTATTCTTGGTCTTTGGACTTAACACATTTTTATATTCTTCATCTTCTTTATTTAAAATCTTCGGACCTCCATTATCTACTTTCAACTTTCCCGATTTTAGATCCTTTTTAATAAATATAAAGGCTGCTACAGTAGTTACAACTCCCATTATAAATACTAAAGGAATACTTGCACTTATTACTTCGCCAACAGATATCCCCGCTGCATCTGCAGTAAGCTTTGGTGCCCCTTGGATAATAAAGTCACCGGACAATGCTATACCGTGCCCGAAAAGGTTCATTGCCATTGCAACAGCTAAAGCAGGCAACCCTACTTGGACAGCTATGGGAAGCATAACGGCTCCTATCAAAGCAACAGCAGGAGAAGGCCAGAAAAACCATGAAATAATCATCATTAAAATACCTATGACCCAGTATGCCAATGCAGGACTTTTTATAAGTTTTGTAAATGGAGATATCATCAATTCGTTGATACCTGTTTTCGCAAGTATTGTACTCATTGCAACTATTACTGAGATAATCAATATAGTTCCCATCAGTTCTACAATAGCATATATAAAACTGTTAAATACGGTGATTATACTACTGGAAAGTGAATTGGTCGCAACTAATGCCAGAAGAAATATGCCCACGATACAAACCAATGTTGTATCTCTCTTTTTAATCATTACCGCTAATATTAAGAGAGTAAATACAAGGTAGATATAATGTAGAGCACTTAAATCAACATTCATATAATCCCTCCTATATAAATTTACTTAACATTACAATATGCAGGAGAAGATTATATGGTGAAATCTTATTCTTTTATGAGATTTATATATAATGAGAAAAACAAATATCCTCCGATATATCCTCCAATAATATCCGTAGGCCAATGCACACCTAAATACATTCTACTAATTCCCATAAGTAAAATAAAGATAGCCGATAATGAATAAATTAACGGTCTTTTATTTTCATATTTCTTTGATAAAAGGTAACTAATGGTTAAATACATGCTCATAGTAACCATTGAATGACCACTGGGATAGCTTAATCCCCCCTGCTTTACAAGAATAAAATCCAATGGTCTGGTTCGATGAAATATTTGTTTCAGTAAAAAGTTGACAACCCAACTACCTAAGGATGACAGCAATAAAAGTTTTGAAATATAGCGTTCATTTTTTTTCAATGAATATATAATGCCGATTCCCATTACAGGAACTAAAAAATATCCCGAGCCAATAAAGGATATAAATTTCATTAATGATAATAAATATGGATTGGTATTACTATGTATAATTTCCAACAAGAATTCATCAAATAATATTCCCTCAGATGAATTTCTTACCGCCAGACCAATAGATACAAATATAATCAAACATGCTAAAATAAAAATCAATTTGAAGTTATTTTTTTTCATTTTACGCCTCTATTCTTATTCATTCTTAATTAATATATTACCACAAAAAAACACAAGTATTGCCATCAATTATATAAATTTAGACCTAGAGAAAAATCTAGGCCTTTTAAAATTTAAATTGCTTCTATTCAGTATCAACATCCTTCAACCTATCTTTCATCATCTCAAACCGCTCAGTAACGCTTTTAGAGTCATTTGACATTTCTCTTTGAAATGGATATAATAAAATTCAATATGTAGTGATTCATTTGGGAGAAAAATTAATGTAGAATTGTCCCACTAACATTGATATGTTATACATCAAAAGAGCCCATTCTTATTAGAAGATGGAGCTCTTTTGAATTTTTAGTCTTATGCTTATGGAGGTAATATTCGTGGAAGAGAAGAGTAATATTTTAACGATTTTAAAAATAGCCGGTACATACATTTCTTGCTGCATGGGAGCGGGATTTGCAACTGGACAGGAAGTAATGCAATTCTTTACTTCGTATGGATATCTTGGAATTCTCGGACTTGTCGGTGTTGTCATTTTATTTGCATGGTATGGCTGGGTTTTTATGAAAGCCGGCAACGAATTAAAAGCAACAAGTGCCAAGCCTGTACTAGAATTTCTTTGCGGTAAAAAACTGGGAATAGTAGTTGAATGGATCACCATGTCCTTTGTATTCGCTTGTTTTTCAGCCCTTGTTTCCGGAGCCGGCACAACTTTAAATCAATATTTTGGTATTAATTCGTATCTCGCAAAAGTTATTGTAACATTGGCAATTTGTTTGACTGCACTTCTTGGATTAAATTCAATAATTAATATTATTTCAGCAATTGCACCTATTGCAATTGTACTGTTAATAATTATTGCTATCTATACCATCAGCACAAATCCAGAGGGGCTACTCAATGTCGGCAAGGCTATGGAAGGGATGGACTTAATCAAAGCTGCACCTACATGGTGGATATCTATGCTCCTTTATGTTTCATATTGTGTCCTTCCATTTATTCCGACATTATCTATTATGGGTGCAACGACAAAAAACAAAAAAGATGCAAAATTCGGAAGCATTTTAGGAGGTATCTGCCTTGGTATAGGTGCAATGCTTATTAATTTAAGTTTGCTATCAACTATTTCAGAAAGTGGTACACAGGAAATTCCAATGCTGTATTTAGCAGACAAAATGTCCCCGATTATTGGAATACTATTTTCTGTCATTATTATTTCACGAATTTATGCGTCAAATGTACCACTTCTTTACTCGATTGCTATGCGTTTCAGTAAAGGAGACAAAAGGAAATATAAACTTTTATTAGTTTGTGTCAGTATTGCAGGGCTTCTACTCAGTTTCGTACCTTTTGCCCGATTACTTAATATAATTTATCCATTCTTTGGGTGGCTTGGTCTAATCATTATGGCTTTCGCTGTATATCGTACAATTATCAAAAAAGAAAAACCTGTTATACAGTCTTAAACCATTTTTTCCGGTTTAATTATTTCATCAAATTTTTCTTCAGTTAAATATCCTAATTCTACTGCGGCTTGTTTCAGATTGATTCCTTTTTTATGTGCAGTCTTGGCTATAGTTGCGGATTTCTCATAACCTATATAAGGATTAAGTGCAGTTACCAGCATCAATGATTTATCCAGATTTTCTTTCATTTTTTCTTTATTTGCTTTGATGCCTATTACACAATTATAATTAAATGAATTCATTGCATCAGATAACAATCTAACAGATTGCAAAAAATTATATATACACATAGGCAAAAATACATTTAGCTGAAAATTACCTTGTGATGCACCCATAGATATTGACATATCGTTCCCCATAACTTGGCAAACAACCATAGTTAGAGCTTCGCATTGTGTAGGATTCACCTTTCCCGGCATTATTGAACTTCCGGGTTCATTTTCAGGAATTATTATCTCCCCTAATCCGCATCTTGGACCACTTGAATACCATCTGATATCATTGGCGATTTTCATTAAATCTGCAGCCAATGCCTTAATAGCACCATGAGAATTTACAAGATCATCTAAACTGGTCAATGAATGGAATTTATTTTCAGCAGTTATAAATCTGGTATTCAACAATTCCGATATTTCATTTGCTGAAATTCTGCCGAAATCTTTATGAGCATTTAATCCTGTCCCTACAGCTGTACCGCCTAATGCTAACTCTCTCAATCCATCCAAAGATTTCGTTATATTTGTTTCCCCTTTCTTGAGCATCTGCTTCCATCCGCTTATTTCCTGTGAAAATTTTATAGGAACTGCATCTTGTAAATGTGTTCTGCCGGTCTTAATTATGCCTTCATTTTCAATTTCCAATTTTTCAAAGGAATTTCCCAAATTTTTTATGGCTGGTAAGAGATTATTCTCTATTTCCATAACCCCGGCTATATGCATAGCTGTAGGAAATGTATCATTGGAGCTCTGGGACATATTTACATGATCATTTGGATGAATGATCTTTTTTCCCATTATTTGATTCGCCCTATTGGCAATAACCTCATTAACATTCATATTGCACTGAGTTCCGCTTCCTGTTTGCCAAACTTTAAGGGGAAAATGGTCATCTAAAATTCCGGAATAAACTTCATCGCACGCTTTCCTAATAGCCCCAGTTCTTTCGTCATCTAATTTTCCTATTTTATTATTTGCTTTAGCTGCTCCCTTTTTTAAAATACTAAATGCTCTTATGACTTCTATAGGAATTGTTTCTATTCCAATCCTGAAGTTTTGCAAACTCCTTTGAGTTTGAGCACCCCAAAGTTTTTCAACAGGGACCTCCACTTCTCCCATTGTATCTTTTTCTATTCTAAAATCCACTTTATACCTCCTAACCTATATCAGCGTTTTACAAATTTTAAGTCAAAATCTTTTTAATTTTCTGCAAGACGTTTTTTAAGCAGTTCTTCGCCTGATATACCCGGTTTAGTCATTCCATAATAATCCAATATCGTATTAAGATCATCTTCATCAAGCAGTTCTTCCTCTAATATCAACTTTCTAATCGGTTCTTTAGTTTTTAATGCATGTTTGGCAATTTTTGCTGCTTCTTTATATCCTATATGTGGGCACAAAGCTGTTATTATCCCAACGCTAGTTTCCATAAGATGTCTACAATGCTCTTCATTTGCAGTAATACCATCGATGCAATTTACTATAAATGTTTCTATTCCATGAGTTAGGGTTTCAATGGATTCATATAAATTGTAGAATAATACAGGCTCAAATGCATTTAATTCCAACTGACCGGCTTCAGCAGCCATAGTAATAGTCAAATCGTTGCCTATTATATTGAATGCAATTTGACTAACCACTTCAGGAATTACAGGGTTTATTTTACCCGGCATTATAGAAGACCCGTTTTGTTTAGGAGGCAGGTTTATTTCCCCCAGTCCGGTTCTGGGTCCCGATGAAAGCAATCTTAAATCATTACTAATCTTTGAAAGACTTACAGCACATGCCTTAATGGCTCCGGAAACCGATACAAACACATCTAAATTTTGTGTCCCGTCAATTAAATCATCATTTTGTACCAAATCAAGACCGGTAATTTTGTTTAGATTTGGCACTATATTTTTTACATATAATTCATCTGTATTGAGCCCGGTTCCTATAGCAGTAGCTCCAATATTGATATGCTTTAATTCCTCTTTTGCCCTTTTTATCCTAACTATATCTCGTTTTATGGCATTGGAATATGCATTAAATTCCTGACCTAGCCTAATCGGTATTGCATCTTGAAGCTGAGTTCTTCCCATTTTTATAATGTGATCAAATTCCTCGGATTTCTTCATTAATGCTTCAACAAGATTATTTACTTGAATCAAAGCTTTGTCAAGCAACCTAATAGCTGCAATTTTACCGCTGCTGGGAATTACATCATTGGTTGATTGTCCAAAATTAACATGATCATTAGGGTGAACATAACTATAATCCCCAAGTTTTCCTCCTAAGATTTCAGTAGCTCTATTGGCCACAACTTCATTCATGTTCATATTAATAGAAGTTCCTGCCCCTCCCTGAATAGGGTCTGTAATAAACTGATCATGAAGCTTTCCGCCTATAATTTCATCGCAAGCTTTAACTATTGCTTGCCCTTTTTCAGTATCCAACAAATTGAGGTCCATATTGGTTATTGCTGCTGCCTTTTTTACTTCCGCTAATGCTTTTATAAGTTCCGGCTGAACTGTTCTGCCGGTAATTCGGAAGTTTTCACTAGCTCGTAAAGATTGCACTCCGTAATATGCATCTTGAGGAACTTTTTTTTCACCTACTGAATCACTTTCTAATCTATAATTTGTCACTAAAATCCCGCCTTTTTTATTTGTAATATTCTTCTTTTGCTATCTTTACTGCTTTAGCTACCAAAATACATATGAATGGCACAAATCTATATCCATTAAATTCTTGCCATTCCGGTTTTTCTTGCTGCATCTTTTACTGCTTCAGCTACAACTTGAGCTACCCTTTTATCAAGTACATCAGGTATGATATGTTCTTCGTTTAAGTCCTTATCATCAATATATCCGGCAATAGCATATGCTGCTGCAAGCTTCATTTCATCATTTATTTCCTTTGCTCTTACATCCAAAGCACCTCTAAACAAGCCCGGAAATACTAGGACATTATTTATTTGATTGGCAAAATCAGAACGACCTGTGCCTACCACTTTAGCTCCGGCATTTTTAGCCTCATCAGGCATTATTTCCGGAATAGGATTTGCCATAGCTAATATAATAGAATCATTATTCATTGATTTAATCATTTCAGAATTTACAATGCCTCCGGAGGATACTCCTATAAATACGTCCGAACCTATCATGGCATCTTTCAATTGTCCTTTTATATTCCTAGGATTTGTTTCTCGCGAAAGAATTTTCTTTATACCATTTAGTCCTTCTCTGTCCTCGTAAATGGCGCCTGTCCTATCACATAATATTATATCTTTAGCTCCTGCTATTGTAAGAAGTTTTGAAATTGCTATTCCAGCAGCACCTGCTCCATTTATTACTATTTTTACATCCTCAATATTCTTATTCACAACTCGCAATGCATTGATTAATCCGCCAAGGACAACTATGGCAGTACCATGCTGATCATCATGGAATACCGGTATATCCAGTTCTTTTTTTAACCTTTCTTCAATTTCAAAACATCTTGGCGAACTAATATCTTCCAAGTTAATTCCACCTAACCCCGGAGATATCATCTTAACAATTTGCACAATTTCATCCGGATCTTTAGTATTTAAGCAAATTGGAAAAGCATCAACATTCCCAAATTCTTTAAATAGAATGGACTTACCTTCCATAACCGGAAGAGCTGCCTTAGGACCTATATCCCCTAAGCCCAATACCGCAGAGCCATCTGTAATTACTGCTACCATGTTGCCCTTAGAAGTATATTTGTATACATCGTCTTCATTTTCATGAATTTTTTTGCAAGGCTCAGACACCCCCGGAGTGTAAGCTAAACTTAAATCATCTCTGGTTCCAATTTTAATCTTTGATACAACTTCTATCTTACCTTTATTCTTTTCATGAAGTTTTAAACTTTCTTCATAATAATTCAAAGCATTTCCCCCATTTCTATAAAATTTTAAAAATATGACATATAATTTATATTGCAAATTATATGCCAATAAAAAAACTGCTAAATTCTAATGTTTTAAAAAAACCATGTTAGTATTGGGATAATAATCTATCCCATTTAATCGAATATCTAACCCATTAATTATTTGAAGATGACGCAGCAATATGTCCCTTTTCTGTTAAAACAGTACCATTCCTTCCGGCAGTAGATGTTACTAGTCCAAGAGACTTAGCAGTATTGAGCAAACTCCTAATCTGGCTTTCTGTAAGCTTTATATTCTCCTTTTCAGCAAGCTCTGATAGATGTCGCCTGCCACACCCGTTTGAATTCATCAGCTTGTTTAAAATCCATATCATTTCATCTCCTAGAACTTCCTGTATCAATGATTTGTTAGGATTTATCGAATTATTTAAAACGTATTCAGGAAGATGCGTTATATTTAATTTCATTCCTTCTTCACTGCCTATAATATATAAATATTCCATTGCATTCTCTAATTGTCTAATATTCCCCGGCCAATCATAATCATATAACGCTTTAATAGCGTCCTTGTTTATAAATTGATTAATATCAGTAATCTTTCCTTTGCTGTACATACTCAAAAAATGATTTGATAAAATCAAAATATCGGATTTTCTTTCCCTTAAACTTGGCATTCTCAATGGTAAAACATTCAATCTATAATATAGGTCAGACCTGAAATTCCCCTTATTTATTTCCCGAACTAAATCTTTATTTGTTGCTGCTATTATTCTTACATTTATGGGGATTTCTTTAGTTCCGCCAATTCTTCTTATTTGCCTCTCCTGAATAACCCTCAATAGTGTACACTGAAAGTCTAAAGAAGCATCCCCTATTTCATCGAGAAAAATAGTTCCTCCATGAGCTTCTTCGAAAAGACCTCTTTTCCCACTTCTTATTGCTCCGGTAAAAGATCCTCCTTCGTATCCGAAAAGCTCGGACTCTATAAGGTTTGTTGGCATAGCTGCAAAATTTACGGGTACAAAAGGTTCACTTGCACGTTTTGAAGCAGAATGAATAGCCTGAGCAAATAGTTCTTTACCTGTACCATTCTCTCCTTGAATCAAAATCGTAGAATCTGTATTAGCAAAAATTTTCGCCCTTTTTATTAGCTCCTCCATGCTGTTTGCTTCATATATAATGTCCTTGAAAGTATAATGGTCGGTTCTTATAGCTTTTCTAGTTGTTAATCTCCTAATTATATGCTCATTTTTTTCTATTTCTTCACTTTTCTCAAAAGTATAAATAATCCCATCCTCACTGTCTCTTCCTTCTATTACATTGGAAGTAACAAATAGCGTATTGCCACCTATTGAAACAATTTCATCCTTATCATTGTCTTTATCATCACTTATTGACAAATTGGGAAGTACATCTTTTATATTTTTCCCTATAATATCTTTTTCTCCAGCTCCCAAAAGATCATACATAACCTTATTGCTTACAATGATATTCCCATTATTCCTCACATACAATATTGCTTTAGGTAAACAATTCGCTACTGTATTTAACCTATTCCCAATTATTTTCATTTCCTTTGCATCATCATTTATTTGGTTTAATAATCCAATTATTTCATTTAAATAATGAGAGGATAGATTATCTCCTAATACTTCTATTAATCCCAGCCGCTTCGCTATATCCGCCAATGTAGTGATATCTAGTTGTCTCGTTCCTATGTCAATTATTTTTTTAGCTTCGTAAGGCAGCAAACGTGGTTCTCCTACTGTAACCGCAATATCCAGCTTTGGATATGAGTCAACCCCGGGATAATAAGGATAATATTTGATATAGTTGACCCCAAGCGCCTTTAGTTGTGCTATTGCTTGGTATGTTGTTTCTTCCCTATCATTTACTAATAGAACTTCGCTTGCCCTAGGAAGATCCAATAATTCCTGTATATGCTTATGATGTATTACTCTTCTGCCTATGATATAATCCAACCCTTTATCTATTAAAACCTGTATCCTGTCATTTATTATACTTGGAGATGATAATACAACAAGAGAACTCGAAATATCAAAATCTAAATCGTCACTAAAACAATATGGTTCAACTTTGATATATTTACCGAAAATATTTCTACATTGAATGGCTAAGTTAATTGCAGTTGTCTTTCCCGGGCTTAACACTATTAGTCTTTCCATCGGCATGCCTCCTTAAAAATCTAATGAAGTTTATTCATGATTTTATTTTGTAAATATACCAAAAAAGATAGCCAAAGCTATCCTTTTTATAAACTGCGGATTGCATTTTTATCTATCTCTTTCTTTTCCTAGACGGTGCTATATGAATGGCAGCATCGTCTAATCCTAAGGTAGCTTCAAAGAAACTTTCCGACAGAGTGGGGTGGGCGTGAATTGTTCTCATTATAGCATTTGCATCCATATCATTTGCCATAGCAAGTGTACCTTCGTGGATTAAATCATTGGCATGGGGACCCAATATGTGCACACCAAGGATTTTATTATCATCCCTACCTGCCAATATCTTTATGAATCCGTCTTCTTGTCCCAGTGATAGCGCCTTTCCATTTGCTCCAAACATAAACTTACTTGATTTATATGGAGTTTCCTCAATCTTTAGCTGCTCCTCGGTAAATCCTACCTGAGCGACTTCATTTAAAGTAAATACACATGCAGGATAGACATCTAAATTTATATCCGGAGAATGTCCCATTATTTTCTCCGCCACATATACTCCTTGTGCTGAAGCCACATGCGCAAGTTGTATGCCTTTGCTATTTACATCCCCTATGGCATATATTCCCTCTACAGTAGTTTCAAAGTCATCATCGACCTTTATTCCTCTGCTTGAATATTCTATACCTATACCATCCAGATTTAATCCTTTTATTAGCGGAGCCCTTCCCGATGCTATAAGAACATAGTCTCCGGATGCTTCAATTTCTTCGTCTTTTTCTTTATATTTCGCAACTACTTTTAATTTATCGCCATCCTCGATTATTTCCTTTGCTCTAATATTTACATAAACATCAATACCTTGTTTCTTTAGAAGAGGCGTTAACCGTCTTGAAATTTCTTTGTCTGCATCTTTCAATATTCTAGATGCTAACAGGATAACCTGTGAACCCAGTTCTTGATAAATACTTGCAAATTCAAGACCTATAACTCCTCCACCTACAACTATCAGAGTTTTGGGAATCTCCTCCATCTCCAACAATTCATCAGAGGTGATAACACGAGGTAAGTCTACTCCCTTCGTTTCCGTCATTTGTGGGGTTGAACCTGTGGCTATAATTATATTGTCAACTTGCACTTCTCTATTACCACCGGCTATTAATTCTACAGAAACAGTATTTTTATCTTTTATCATTGCAGTTCCGGGTATGAATTCAATGTTTTTATAGGAAGAGATAAGCTTTTCTATGCCTGTTACAAGAGTATTTACGATTCTTTTTTTTCTTCTTTGAAGTACTTTCCCATCCATTCTAAATCCATCTACTTCAATGCCAAATTCATTTGATCTTTTTAAATCTGACATTATTTCTGCACTTTTGAAATAAGTTTTAGTAGGGATACAGCCTCTATTGAGGCATGTTCCCCCTACTTCTCTATTCTCAATTAAATATATTTCTGCGTCAAGTTGTGCAAGCCTTATAGCTGCAACATAACCGCCCGGTCCTGCACCTATTATGGCTATTTTTTTTGTCAAATACTACACCTACCTTTCGTATTTCACTATAGGATTCCTTGCCGCCTTGGTTTCATCAGGTCTTCTTACTATAGTGTTGTGAGGTGCTGTTTTTAGCAATTCAGGATTTTCTTCTGCTTCTTTTGCAATCCGTATCATAGCATCTGCAAACATATCCAAAGTCTCTTTACTCTCCGTTTCAGTTGGCTCAATCATTATAGCTTGATTGATTATCAACGGGAAATACATTGTAGGTGGATGGAATCCATAATCCAACAATCGCTTCGCCACATCCATGGATGTAACTTCGCTTAGTGTATCTTTTAATCCGCCTAATACAAATTCGTGTTTATAAATTGTATCTATTGGAAGATAATAATGTTCTTTAAGTCTGCTCAATAAATAATTTGAATTGAGTACTGCTATCTCTGAAGCTTTCTTCAATCCGTCACTACCCATTGTCAATATATAGGTATATGCTCTGACTAAAATGCCGAAATGCCCATAAAAATCTTTTACCTTGCCTATAGATTTAGGATAATTGTAATCAAGGTAATATCTATCACCATCTTTTTCTACAAGCGGCACCGGTAAATATTGGACTAAATCCTTCTTAACTCCTACAGGTCCTGAACCCGGTCCTCCACCGCCATGCGGGGTTGAAAATGTCTTGTGAATATTGAAGTGAACTACGTCAAACCCCATGTCTCCGGGCCTTGCATGACCAAGTATTGCATTGGCATTTGCGCCGTCGTAATATAATAACCCACCTGCTTCGTGAACCAAATCGGCTATTTCTTTAATGTTTCTATCTGAAATACCTAAGGTATTTGGATTTGTGAGCATAAGTCCGGCTATATCATCACCCAATACAGCTTTTAATGCTTCCAAATCGACTAATCCCTCTTCGGTGGATTTGATTTCAACTATAGAATATCCTGCCATAACTGCCGTAGCAGGATTGGTTCCATGGGCAGAGTCCGGAACTATGATCTTATTTCTTTTAAAGTCCCCTCTGTTTTCATGGTAAGCTTTAATTATCATAACCCCTGTAACTTCCCCATGAGCCCCTGCAGCAGGCTGCAATGTCATTCTATCCATGCCCGCAATTTCACAAAATGATTTTCCCAATTCATACATTAACTGCAGTGAGCCCTGTATGCAATTTTCAGATTGATACGGATGTATATTTGTAAACCCATCCAGAGATGCTATATCTTCATTTATCTTAGGATTATATTTCATAGTACAGGATCCTAATGGATAAAAGCCTGTATCAACGCCATAATTTTTAGATGATAAATTTGTATAGTGCCTTACCACATCTACTTCACTTAATTCAGGGAAGTCAAGTTCTTCTTCACTTAAATATTCTTCGGGTATTATATCCTCTAAATTGACATCTTCTACATCAAGAGGCGGTAATCTATAAGCTTTTTGTCCCTCATGCGATAATTCAAATATTAGCTTATCATACATATTATATCCCCTCCAATACACGAGTTAACTTATCAATTTCTTCTTTGGTCCTCTTCTCAGTAACAGCATATAAAACAGCATTTTTAAGTTGGGGATAATCTATTTCTAAGTGATAACCACCCGTTATCATTTCGTTCTCCAATTCCGTTGTAATAGTTTTAGCATCCAGCCCTGAGGTAACGGCAAATTCTTTGAAGAACGGTTTATCGAATAATGGTTTAAATTTACCTGATTTAATGATTTGTTCATAAGCATAGTGTGCTTTTTTAGCGCTTTGCGCAGCAACCTCCTTTATCCCTTCTTTTCCTAAGGTTACCATGTATATAGTTGCTCTTAAGGCATTTAATCCTTGATTAGAGCAAATGTTGGAAGTAGCTTTCTCTCGTCGTATATGCTGCTCTCTTGCTGTAAGGGTCAGGACATAGGATCTCTTACCATCAACATCTGTGGTTTCTCCTACAATTCTGCCGGGCAACTTTCTCATATATGATTTTTTTGCTGCCATAAATCCTAAGTATGGACCTCCAAAGCTTACAGGAATACCCATTCCCTGTGCTTCCCCAACAACTATATCAACATCCAATTCTCCCGGTTTTTTAAGTATACCTAAGGAAATAGGATCTACAGATGCAACAAAACTTGCCTTTTTTATTTTATGTGTTATTTCCGCAGCCTTTTTTAAATCTTCTATTATCCCAAAGAAATTTGGACTTTGAATTATTACAGCCGCAGTATTGTCATTTATCTTATTTTCTAACTCTTCTAAATCCGTAACTCCATCTTTCATATCAACTTCAACGACTTTTAAGCTTTGAGCATGTGCATATGTCTTTAAGATTTTCCTTGCATCCGGTTTTACCGTTTTAGAAATGATTATTTCATCTTTGCGTGCAATATTTGCAGCCATTATCGCCGCTTCTACTACTGCTGTTCCTCCATCATATAATGATGCATTCGCAACATCCATACCTGTAAGATTGCATATCAAAGTCTGGAATTCAAATATATATTGTAATGTTCCTTGACTTATTTCAGCTTGATACGGTGTATAAGAAGTATAAAATTCACTTCTGGAAACAAGATGATCTATTATAGAAGGAATATAGTGGTCATAAGCTCCGGCTCCAAGAAAACTTATCATATCACTTTGAGAGCAATTCTTCTTTGCAAGTGATGATAGGTATGAAAATACCTCCAATTCGCTCTTTGATTTAGGCAAATTCAGCTCCCTATTAAGTTGTACTTCCTTTGGGATATCGGCAAATAATTCCTCTATGCTGTTTAAGCCTATACTCTCAAGCATCTGTTTTTCATCATCCGTAGTTATAGGAATATAAGGATACATGATTATTCCTCCTCAGCTAATAATTTTTCATATTCCTCACTCGTCATTAATTCATCAATTTGAGATCTATCATTTACCTCGAATTTTGCTATCCAATTTTCATAAGGGTCAGAATTAAGTAATGCAGGATCGTCTATCAACGCTTCATTAACCGCTATTACTTTACCGCTTAATGGAAGATAAACATCTGAAGCCGCTTTAACGGATTCTACTGCTGAAAAAGCTTCTTCTTTATCAAATTCATCATCGATTTCCGGTAATTCTACATAAACTATATCACCAAGATTATGCTGTGCAAAATCCGTAATACCTATATAAGCTTCTCCTCCTTCAATTTTAACCCACTCATGATCATTAGTATAATATAAATCTTTTAATACTTTCATCGTAGACCCTCCTATTTATATTTATTTTTTTAAAAATTTTCTATCAATTATTTTAGCCTTTACATATTTGTTTCTTATTTTGATATCTATTTGCTCTCCAAGTTTTGCGTATCTAATATCAATTAATGCATTCCCTATATTCTTTTTAAGAGTCGGACTTAAGTATCCTGTTGTTACATGCCCAATTCGCTCTCCGTCTTTATAAACTTCATATCCTTCTCTAGGTATACCTCGTTCTGTTAATTCAAAGCCTACCAATTTTCTTTTCATTCCATCGTTATAATATTTATTTAATGCTTCCTTACCTATAAAATTGGAACCTTTTTTGAGCTTTACAAAAAATTTAAAATCCCCTTCTAATGGATTAATATCTTGAGATATTTCATGCCCGTATAAAGGTAGTGCTGCTTCAAATCTCAATGTATCTCTACAGCCCAACCCTGTAGGTTTTATCCCTTCTTCTTTTCCTGATTCCATGATATCTTTCCAGACCTTTACTATGCCTTGATTATCGGTATAGATTTCAAATCCGTCTTCACCTGTATATCCTGTTCTGGATATCAGACACTTAACTCCATTTATGTCTACATCGTTTGCAAGATGAAAAAATTTTACGTCATTTAAATCATAATTAGTTAATTTTTGAAGAATTTTTTGAGCCAATGGGCCTTGAAGTGCAACCTCTCCAATTTCATCTGATATATTATCTATTGCTACGTCAAATTTCCCTTTTTGTTTCAAAATCCAGTCAAAGTCCTTGCAGACGTTAGCAGCATTTACTACTAATAGATAATCTTCATCACCAAACTTATATACCAGCAAATCATCTACTACCCCTCCAGTCTCGTATGCCATAAAAGTATAGATGATTTGTGCGTCAACCATTTTGGAGATGTCATTTGTTAGTAGAAAATCAAGAAATTTTGTCGATTCCTTTCCGGTAACTTTAATTTCCCCCATATGAGACACGTCAAAAAGTCCGGCTGTATTTCTTACTGCTTCGTGTTCTACAACAAGGCCTTGACCCTCATATTGGACAGGAAGTGCCCAACCTGCATAATCGACAATTTTTCCCCCTAATCTTAGATGTTCGTCGTATAAAGGGGTTTTTTTTGCATCCATTTCACCACTCCTTTCATATTTTATGTTATAATCTTATTATAATTATAACACCAATACTACTGGTATTCTACCCAATAATTCGTTTGTAAATCAATAGTATTTATTAATAGATATTATTTGTTAGACAAATAGCGTTTGTTAAATAAATAACTATGATTGTATTTTCATTATACTTTAGGAGGGGAATTAATGCAATATCGCTACATAACAAAGGACAAATTAAAAGTATCCCAATTAGGATTTGGAACTATGAGATTTCCAATTATTAATAATGACTCTTCATTAATAGATGAAGACAAAACCAAGGAAATGTTTGATTATGCAATTGAAAATGGTGTAAACTATATAGATACTGCCTACAATTATCATCAAGGCAAATCTGAAACCTTTATTGGAAAATATCTCAAGAACGGTTTAAGGGAAAAAGTCTATTTGACTACTAAACTTCCCGTATGGTTGGTTGAAACCTATGATGATTTTGAAAGACTTTTAGATGAACAATTGGAAAAACTTCAAACTGATTACATTGACTTTTATCTTTTACATTCTCTTCATGAAAAACCTTGGAGAAAAATAGCTGATTTGAATGTTTTTAAGTTTTTAAAAGAGGCAAAGGAGAAGGGAAAAATCAAATATGTTGGTTTTTCATTCCATGATGAATTCTCGTTATTTAAAGGGATTGTAGACTCCTTTGATTGGGATATATGTCAAATTCAATTGAACTATCTTGATAGGGATTATCAAGCCGGATTAAAGGGTCTATCCTATGCTAAAGAAAAAGATATTTCAGTAGTTATCATGGAACCTATAAAGGGTGGAAAGTTAGCAGATCCACCAAATGATATCCTAAAGATTTGGGATGCAAATGAGATTAAGCGTAGTCCGGCAGAATGGGCATTGAGATGGCTATATAACTTAGATGATATATCAATCGTTCTAAGCGGTATGTCTACTATGGAACAGGTAATGGAAAATATTGAAACTGCCAGCACTGCAACATCCCTAACTCATAAGGAAACGAAACTTATTGATAAGGTTACAGCTGTATATAAGGATAAGGTAAAGGTAGGATGTACAGGATGTGAATACTGTCTGCCTTGTCCATCAAATGTATCCATCCCAAATATTTTTGCATTATATAACGATATGTTTGTTTACGGAACTGTAAACGAATCAAAAGAAAGCTATAAAAAACTTATTGAATTGGAAAAGGCTGTTAATAACTGTGTTGAATGCGGTGCTTGTGAGGATATCTGCCCACAACACCTAAATGTAATAGAATTATTGAAAGAAGCGGAAAAAGCAATGATTTAAATCATGGACGGCAAATGCCGTCCATTGTTATAAACTTTCTTTTTGACTGAAATATTTCATTATACCTGCATAAATCGACCATGCAATTTTTTCTTGATATTCCGATGTATTTAAGAGCATTTCTTCTTCAGGATTTGATAAAAACCCTGCTTCTATCAATACGGACGGGATTTTAGCTTCTTTTAATAAATATACATCATCCCTATGGGAAGGCTGTCTGTTGTTTTCTTTATCCAGAATATTTTTGAGCTCATCTTGTATTACGTATGCCAATTTTTTACTTTCCTCTAGCTCCTCATTATAAAAGGTTTGTGCCCCATAGTACTTATGCTGTGTAAAGCTATTAAGATGAATAGTTACAAATATATCACAGTCAGATTCTTCAATTATCTCTTTTCTTCTTTTCAAATCCTCAATTTTCATCTCTTTTAAGGTTGTTGAATTCTCGGAATACAACCCTTTGTCAGTATCCCTTGTCAATATTGCAATTCCACCGCTATGTTCTATAAATCTTTTTAATTTCAAGGCAATTTTTAAATTTATATCATCTTCTTTTATCCCGCCTTTTGATACAGCTCCCGGATCTACTCCACCATGACCCGGATCTATACCTATTACCTTATTTGTAATTGGAAGATAAATGGGTTCAGCCTTATTGTATTCTTTAAATTTAAAAAAGATAAATACACATACTATAATGAACAATAATAATAGCACCAGAGTATACAATACTTTTGTACTCATATAAATAATTTTCATAATAGACCACCTCTATTTTATTTATATGAGGAAAAAATAAAAAAAGCACCGTGTTCTATGCTCAACCCAATTTAAACCAACATGATTATAGTTGATAATGCAAGTTAAGAACCAAATTCCATCCTAATAAACTCACCATGACCTATAGGTGTATCTTTTTCATATATTCCCTTTACCTTAAATCCTGCCCTTTTATAGCATTTAATTGCTCTCTCATTGAAAGAACGTACTTCCAAAGCAATTTTTTTATTTGGATACAACTCTCTACATTGCTGTTTCACTATCTTCATTATTGTATTTCCTAATCCTTGTCCACATAGCGACGGCTTTAGCCCAACTCCAATTAAGATATATTCATCTTTTTTCTGTAGCCTTATATAGCCACATAAATTATTATAATCATCAACAACAGCAGAAAATTCCTTTTTTCTTTTTTCTTCTATAGTAATAGCCCATTTCTCATCAAATGCTTTATCCCATTCGGGGTAATTATATATAGAATATTCACCATCATACTTCCAATCACAAATTTCTTTTGCATATAGTTCTGTAAATTCTACTAACATTAATTTCATTACAAGCACCTCTAATAATTCATTTTAATATCAATTCCTATATCATCACAAAACTCTTTTAAAACATCGGTCAAAGAGTTTTCCTTTGTGGCAAATAAATATAATCCCCTATCATCATATAGATAGAATATGCAACCTGTATTTATATCAATTATAAATATGGACGAACTTAAATCTAGTTCTCCACCGATATCTGATACGATTATTCCCTTAAATAATTCCTTGGTAGATATATTCCCTGTTCGGTAGATTCTTCTCTTCCTATTTAAACTTCCATCTTCTAAATACGGATACTGGTCGCTTAAATCAAAATGTACCCTGTATCTGGATTTTAATTGAAATATACTACTTTCCATTATATAAAGTTAATTCTTTACTATCTTGGTTAGGGATTTAATTGTAATTTATATCAATATTAGTATAATTAAAACAGGATGCAAAATCAAACTAAATAAATTAATTGGATGTTTTAATCAAAAATAAAGAGCCACATCGCTGTGACTCTTTTTCTTGATTTTCTTCCTCGTTTATCTCTTGCTAAATTGTGGTGCTCTTCTAGCCTTCTTAAGACCATATTTCTTTCTTTCTTTCATTCTTGAATCCCTAGTTAAAAATCCTGCTTTTTTAAGTATCGGTCGCAAACTTTCGTCATATTCAAGCAATGCCCTTGCTAAACCGTGTCTAACTGCTCCTGCTTGACCTGTAAAGCCTCCACCTTCTACCTTAACAAGAACATCAAATTTATCTAAAGTCTCAGTTAGTACTAGAGGTTCTCTTGCTATAACTCTTAAAGTTTCATAATCAAAATATTCTTCTATATCTCTTTTATTAATAGTCATCTTCCCATTACCGGGGATCAATCTAACTCTTGCTACAGAAGTTTTACGTCTTCCCGTTCCTGCATATTGTGCTATAGCCAACTTTCGTCCTCCTTTCTTCATCCAATTAGAATTCATATATTTCAGGCATTTGAGCTTCGTGCTTGTGCTCTGGTCCACTATATACTTTCAGTTTTTTGATCATATTTCTACCAAGGCTGCTCTTTGGTAACATTCCTTTTACAGCCAATTCAATGATTTTTTCAGGTTTTGATTCAATTAAGTCCTTGTATGGAATCTGTTTTAATCCTCCCGGGTAACCGGTATGATAAGAGTAATTCTTTTGCTCTAATTTTCTTCCTGTCAGTTTAATTTTTTCCGCATTTATAATAATAACATAATCTCCAGTATCAACATGAGGAGTATATGTGGGTTTGTTTTTTCCACTCAAAATAGTAGCTACTTCTGTCGCAAGTCTTCCTAATACCTTGCCTTCAGCATCTATAACATACCATTTTCTTTCAAGTTCTTCCGTTTTTGCCATAAAGCTTTTCATCATTTTCCCTCCCTATAACAGACGTTTAGGTGTATAATAAAAAAGTTTCCGGGTCCTTTTTAAAACACTCTAATATATTCTAATACAAGTAATTATCAATGTCAAGCCGAAAATTCAATCATAAAATACTCTTTCCAAAAATAATCCTTGAGGTGGAGCAGTATGCCCTGCCGCTTTTCGATTTTTTGCTTCCAATATATTTACTATATCATCCCTGTTTCTTTTCCCAAGTCCAATCTCCACCAAAGTCCCAACTATTATTCTAACCATATTTCTTAAAAAACTATCTCCATCAATTGAAATCTCAACAAAGTCTTTATTTTTTTCTATGCTGATTGCATTTATAGTTCGGATAGAACTTCTAACTACAGCCTTCGAGCTCTTAAAAGAATTAAAATCATGAGTCCCAAGGAGATATTTAGATGCAATGCGCATATCTTCCAGGTTTAGTTCTTTCCTAATATGATAAGAAAAGTTTCTGTATAATGCCTTTGGCATTTTCCCATTATATACTAAATATTTATATTTCTTATGAGTCGCGCTAAATCTAGAATGGAAATCCTCATCTACCTCTTTAGAATCAATAATCGTTATATCCCCCGGTAATTTTGTATTCAAAACATATTTAAAACTATATCCCGGTATATCCGAATTTGTAAAAAAATTTGCTACCTGATATAAAGCATGAACTCTTGCATCCGTACGTCCCGAGCCAATTAATTTTATCCTTTCCCCTTCTATGGATTGAATCGCTTCTTCAATTATTCGTTGAACAGAAATTGCATTTTCTTGATATTGCCACCCTGAATAATTGGTGCCTTCATACTCTATTATAAGCATTATATTTCTCATCATAAAACTTAAATATACCTCGTAGATATTATAAAACCAAAAAATGCTATCTGAGATAAGAGTATGGCAATATCATAATTTTTCAATTTCAATTCATTTAATCTGGTTCTATTATCTCCACCTCTATAGCATCTTGCTTCCATTGCTGTTGCAAGTTCATCCGCTCTTCTAAACGCATTGATGAAAAGAGGTACCAAGAGGGGGACTAAATTTTTTGCTCTGTTTAATATATTTCCGGATTCAAAATCAGCGCCTCTTGCCATCTGCGCTTTCATTATCTTATCGGTTTCTTCCAACAATGTAGGTATAAACCTTAAAGCAATAGTCATCATCATTGCTAGCTCATGAGCAGGCAGACCTATTATCTTAAACGGTGACAATAATTTTTCAATGCCATCAGTTAATGCAATAGGAGATGTTGTCAATGTCAATAAAGATGTCCCTGTTATTAGAAACACCAGCCTTAATGCCATAAAAACAGCCATTGATATTCCTTCTTTAGTTACTGTTAGCGGACCAATAGTGAACAAAACTTCACCTTTAGTCATAAATATATTTATAAAAAGAGTTATCAATATAATAAAATACAAAGGTTTCAATCCTTTTAATATAAATTTTATAGGCAATTTAGCAATTTTAATTACAATTCCAATAAATAGAAGAATTAATATATATGGATAAAAGCTATTTATAAAAAATAAGGAAGCTATAAATAAACCTATAATAATAATCTTCACTCTAGGATCCAATTTATGAATAATGGTATCACCCGGAAAATATTGACCTATTGTTATATCCCTAAGCATTTTTATTTCTCCTTAAATACTTCAATATTTCTTCTTTGGCTTCTTCAACTGTCAATATATCATCCCGGACATCATTCCCTTTGGATTTGAATTCTCTCATGAAAGAGGTGATTTGAGGAATTCCAAGCCCAATTTCTTCTAATTCTGATGCCTTTTTGAATACTTCTCGGGTTTCATCATTTATAATTATTTTACCTTCATGCATGACAAGTATTCGATTTGATAACTTAGCAACATCCTCCATACTATGGGAAACCAAAATTATAGTTATGCCTTCTTTTAAATATAGTTTTCTTATCTCATCTAAAATTTCATCTCTGCCACTTGGATCTAAACCTGCGGTTGGCTCATCAAGTATCAACAACTTTGGCTTCATGGCTATAACTCCTGCAATAGCAACCCTTCTCTTTTGACCTCCACTCAATTCAAAAGGTGATCTATCCTTCAAAGTATCGTAATCCAGTCCAACCAGTTCCATTGAACTTTTGACGCGTTGTTTAAGTTCTTCATCTTTTAATCCTAGATTTTTAGGTCCAAAGGCTATGTCTTTGTATACAGTTTCTTCAAACAATTGATGTTCCGGGTATTGAAATACTAACCCGACTTTTTGTCTAATCTCCCTTAAATTCGCATCTTTATCATAAATATTTATTCCATCAACAATAATACTGCCTGAAGTTGATTTCATAATGCCGTTTAAATGTTGTACTAATGTGG
The DNA here is from genome assembly GCF_014385195.1 of Paratissierella segnis. Lineage (GTDB taxonomy): Bacteria > Bacillota > Clostridia > Tissierellales > Tissierellaceae > Paratissierella > Paratissierella segnis. Next base: position 154,693 of record NZ_JACRTG010000018.1, on the reverse strand, counting down.
ATTTGCCGGATCCTGTATGTCCGATAAGTCCTATAAAATCTCCTTCATCTATTTGCAAATTTATATTATCCAACGCCTTTTTTTCAAATGGAGTATTGGGATTATATATATAGCTTAAATTATTAATCTTAACTAGCATAATAAGTCAACCAACTCCTCTATAGATAATACATCATTCCTAATATCAATTCCCTCTTTACGCAGCTCATAAGCCAACTCCGTCACTTGGGGAACATCCAACCCAAGTTCTTTCACCTTCTCAACTTGTCTGAATATTTCTTTTGGAGTGCCCTCTAATGCTATTTCACCATCGGACATAACTAAAATTCTATCTGCTTTAACCGCTTCATCCATATAATGAGTTATCAATACTATAGTTTTACCTTCATCTTTGTTCAATTTCTTTATTGTTCCCATGACTTCTTTTCTTCCATTGGGATCCAGCATAGCAGTCGGTTCATCAAAGATTATACATTCAGGATTCATTGAAAGAATCCCTGCTATTGCAACTCTTTGTTTTTGCCCTCCGGACAATAGATAAGGGGCATGATGTTTGTATTCTAACATTTCAACTGTTGAAAGTGCTTCATCTACTCTTTTTCTTATTTCCTTAGGCGGAACTCCCAGGTTTTCAGGACCAAATGCCACATCTTCTTCTACTATAGTTGCAACTATCTGATTATCCGGATTTTGAAATACCATACCGGCTTTTGACCTTATATCCCATATTTTATCTTCATCTTTTGTATTCATTCCTGATACGTACACTTCTCCTCTTGTAGGCAATAGAAGTCCATTCATCATTTTGGCAAGAGTGGATTTCCCGGAGCCATTGTGCCCCAGGATAACTAAAAATTCGCCTTTTTTCACTTCTATACTTAAATCCTTAACAGCGGTTTGAACACTATCATCTATATTGGATTTGTATTCATAGGTTACTTTATCAGTTTTTATCATTATATCATCCATATTTTGTACCCCATCTTTTTTATTTCCATAAAACACTATAACATATAGGTACACTTATTTCAATTCACAATTCACAATTCACAATTCACAATTCACAATTGTTACGGTCGAGCTTTATGGTCTTAAAAACAATTTACTCATAAACCATTTGCCAAGAAATAAGAGTGAAGAATCGTGCATTGCAAATTGTGAATTAGTTTTAACTGCTCTTAAGTTAAAACTAAAGGGACTAAGCTCAAACTTAATCCCCAACCCTTTATACTAATTCTAATATTGCCATTTCAGCGCCGTCACCACGACGAGGACCAACTCTTAAAACTCTTGTGTAGCCACCGTTTCTGTCAGCGTATTTAGGTCCGATTTCATCAAATAACTTCTTTACTACATCTTCATCATACACATATGCTAATACTTGACGCCTAGCATGCAAATCTCCTCTTTTGGCAAGAGTTATCATTTTATCTGTCATTCTCTTTGTTTCTTTTGCTCTAGTAACTGTAGTTTCAATCCTACCGGTTCTTAAAACAGAAGTAACTTGATTTCTTAGCATAGCTTTTCTATGAGCTGTAGGACGACCAAGTTTTCTTAATGTTGTCACATTTATCCCTCCTTGCAACCAGATTACTCATCACTTCTTTTAAGACTTAACCCTAATTCAGCAAGCTTTCTTTGCACTTCCTCAAGGGATTTCTTTCCAAGATTTCTTACTTTCATCATGTCTTCTTCAGTCTTTTGGGTTAATTCCTCTACTGTATTAATTGCTGCACGTTTTAAGCAATTATAACTCCTTACAGAAAGGTCTAATTCTTCAACAGTCATCTCAAGAACTTTCTCTTTTTTATCTTCTTCTTTTTCTACCATTATTTCTACGTCATTAACATGCTCAGTTAACCCAATAAAAAGATTTAAGTGCTCTGTAAGTATTTTTGCTCCTAATGAAGTAGCTTCATCTGCATTCATAGTTCCATTTGTCCAAACTTCAAGTACAAGCTTATCATAGTCTGTAATTTGACCTACTCTGGTGTTTTCAACGCTAAAGTTTACCTTGTTAACAGGGGTAAAAGAAGAATCTATAGGAATTACTCCAATTGGTTGCCCTTCCTTCTTATTCTTTTCAGATACAACATACCCTCTACCCTTTACAAGTTCCATTTCTACATATAGCCTGCCATCTTCATTAACTGTAGCTATATAATGATCTTTATTAACAATTTCAACATCAAGTCCGGTGATTATGTCACCAGCTGTAACAACTTTAGGTCCTACTACATCAATAAGCAATGTAACAGGCTCTTCAGAATATGATTTAGAAGCAATTCCCTTAATGTTTAGGATGATTTCTGGAACATCTTCCAGTACTCCTGGAACAGTGGAAAATTCGTGAAGTACTCCTTGAATTTTGATATTTGATACAGCTGCTCCCGGTAAGGAAGAGAGCAACACTCTTCTTAAAGAATTTCCAAGAGTAGTACCATATCCTCTTTCAAGTGGTTCTACAACGAATTTGCCATAATTTCCTTCTTCATTCAATTCTAAAATTTCTATTCTAGGTTTTTCAATTTCTATCATTAATACAAACCCTCCTTGATTTTTTAATTATTAAAGGACGAGGGCAACTGATATTGTTATATATATTATTTGGAATATAACTCAACGATTAAGTGTTCTTCTACTGGAATATCTATATCTTCCCTTGTTGGTTCAGCGACAATAGTTCCCTTTAAAGCATCTAAATCTATATTTAACCATGGAACAATATTTCCATTATGGTTTTCCACTAATGATTTAAATTTCTCACTATTTCTGCTTCTATCTTTAACTTGGATTACATCTCCGACCGTAGTTAGAAGCGATGGGATATCTGTTTTGACACCGTTTAGGAGAAAATGTCCATGAGTAACCAATTGTCTAGCTTCGGCTCTTGATGATGCCAAACCCATTCTATATACAACATTGTCTAACCTTAATTCCAGTATCTTTAGTAAATTCTCACCTGTGATACCTCGCATTTTATCAGCCATATTAAAATATTTAGTCATTTGAGACTCTGAAATCCCATAGAATCTACGAACTTTTTGTTTTTCTCTTAACTGCAAACCATATTCTGTAACCTTTTTCCTTGATTGTCCGTGTTGACCAGGTGCAAAATTTCTTTTTGCTATAGCACATTTATCTGTATAACATCTATCGCCTTTAAGAAATAATTTTTGACCTTCTCTACGGCACAATCTACAACTGGGTCCTGTATATCTTGCCATTTTTTTGCACCTCCTATTAAACTCTTCTACGTTTTGGTGGTCTACAACCGTTATGTGGGATTGGAGTAACATCCTTAATCATATTTACTTCTAATCCTGCAGCTTGTAATGACCTTATAGCAGCTTCTCTGCCTGAACCGGGTCCTTTAACGTAAACTTCCACAGTCTTTAATCCATGTTCCATTGCTTTCTTAGCTGCTTCTTCAGCTGCTTGTTGTGCTGCAAAAGGAGTAGATTTTCTGGAACCTCTAAATCCTAGTTGACCAGCACTTGCCCATGAAAGAACATTCCCTTGTAAATCTGTTAATGTAACCATGGTATTGTTAAAAGATGAAGAAATATGAGCTTGACCTCTATCAATGTTTTTACGCTCTCTTCTTTTTACACGAGTTGCTTTGCCTTTTTTTGCTACCATCTAACCTCCTCCTTTCCTATTTTTTCTTAGTAATTGCTCTTTTAGGGCCTTTCCTAGTTCTTGCATTGGTCTTAGTTCTTTGACCTCTAACCGGGAGTCCCCTTCTATGTCTTATTCCTCTATAACAATTTATCTCTTTTAATCTCTTAATATTTAAAGCTATATCTCTTCTTAAATCACCTTCAACATGATAAGTATCAATAACAGCTCTTAAATTAGATACTTCTGTTTCAGTTAAATCCCTAACTCTTGTATTGGGATCAACTCCTGCTTTCTTTAGAATCTCATTGGATCTTGATCTTCCTATGCCAAAAATATAAGTAAGTCCAATTTCAACCCTTTTATCTCTTGGTAAGTCTACGCCTGCTATCCTCGCCATTAAAGTCTACACCTCCTAAAATCTTCATCTCACTTAATATATCCATTAACCTTGTCTTTGTTTGTGCTTTGGATTTTCACAGATAACCATTACTTTTCCATGTCTTTTAATGATTTTACATTTCTCGCACATCTTTTTAACAGATGGTCTAATCTTCATTTAAATCCCTCCTATACTACTTGTTTCGCCAAGTAATCCTTCCTCGTGTCAAATCGTAGGGCGATAGTTCAACTGTTACTTTATCTCCAGGAAGTATCCTTATATAGTTCATACGAAGTTTCCCAGAAATATGGGCTAAAATTTCGTGACCATTCTCAAGCCTTACTTTAAATATGGCATTAGGTAAAGCATCTGCAACTGTACCTTCTACTTCAATAACATCTTTTTTAGCCATTAGGTTTTCGAACCTCCTGTTCAAACAATTTTAGAAACTTTTATTGAAAGGTTCTAACAATTTTCTAACGTACGCATTATTAATCTTAATTTTTGAATCAAGTTTTAGTTTGAATTCCGGTAAAACAGTATTATATATAATTAAATGTTTAACCTTCTTTAACTTAGGATTATCTAGTTTTCTTAAGTCCCCATCGACTACCAAAACATATTGGTCATCGACTACCCCAAGAACTAAAAATATCCTACCTTTATCTCGGCCAGCTCTTGACTTAACCACTTGACCAATGGCTATGTCACTAGTTGAATCCATTAAATTCACCTCTTTATGGACCTTTATGATGTCTTTTGACATATTAACTCTCAAGTTCATCAAGTATGGAATTGGTGATCTCATCTATTGATTTAGTTCCGTCTATATCAAGTAATAGTCCTTTTTTTTGATAATAATCAATTAAAGGCTGTGTTTGCTCATGATATACATCAATACGTGTTCTAACAGTTTCTTCATTATCATCATCTCTTTGATATAGTCGAGATCCATCCAAATCACAAATACCTTCTACCTTAGGGGGATTGTATTTTATATGATAGGTTGCTCCGCATTCTTTACATATTCTTCTGCCCATAGCTCTTTCAATTAATACATCCCTATCTGCTTGAATATTGACAACTCCATTTAATTTTATACCCATAGCTTTTAGTTCAGAATCTAAGGCTTCAGCTTGTTTAACATTTCTAGGAAAACCATCTAATAAAAATCCATTTTTACAATCGTCTTCTTTAAGCCTATCCCTAACTATTAAAACAACCAATTCATCTGGTACTAACAAACCTTTATCTATATAAGATTTAGACTCAATGCCAAGTTTAGTACCATTTTTTATATTTAATCTTAAAATATCCCCAGTTGAAATATGTGGAATTTTATATCTTTCAACTATAGCTGATGCTTGAGTACCTTTCCCAGCTCCCGGAGGTCCTAGTAGTACCAATCTCATGCTATTTCATCTCCTATAGCTTATTTTAAAAATCCTTTATAATGTCTCATTAACATTTGTGCTTCTATCTGTTTTACTGTTTCAAGAGCAACTCCAACTACAATTATAATTGCAGTTCCACCAAAGCTAATGTTCATATCAAATATCTTCGATAAAATAATTGGTAATAAGGTCAATACCGCTAGAGATAAACCACCTACAAATACTATTCTATTGACTACCTTAGTCAAATAATCGGATGTAGGTCTTCCAGGTCTAATCCCCGGTATGAAACCTCCATTTTGTTGCAAATTCTTCGCATATTCTACAGTATTAAATTGAATAGCTGTATAAAAATATGTGAAAAACATAATCAAAACTACATTTAATATCGAGTAAATCCAAATACCAACTGATCCTTGTGGAGTTAAATACTTAGTAATGAATGTTGAAACTCCACCTTTTGAAAATAGTGCAATAGTCTGTGGTAATGCAAGTAATGATGAAGCAAATATTACCGGCATAACTCCTGCCATTGACACTTTAATAGGTATATGAGTACTTTGACCACCATACATTTTTCTACCTACTACCCTTTTGGCGTATTGTACAACTACTCTTCTTTCAGCTTCTTGTAAAGCTACGACAACTGTAATTATCCCTAAGAATACCACGCCAAATATCAATAATTTAACTATATTTAGCTTCCCTATCATTGCTAACTTAATCATATTGAAAACACTGCTAGGCAGTCTAGATATAATACCTACAAAGATTATTAGGGAAATACCATTGCCTATACCCTTTTCAGTGATGAGATCCCCTAACCACATTAAAAATGCTGTACCAGCTACCATAGAAATTATTACTATTGATCTTTGAAGCACACCTTCTGCTTCCAAAGCAGGTTTAAATAAGCCAAAGGTAAACCCAATTGCCTGAATCAATGCTAAAGCAATAGCTGCATACCTAGTATATTTATTTATCTTCTTTCTGCCTTCTTCTCCTTCTTTAGCCAGCTCTTCTAATTTAGGTATAGCTATAGTTAAGAGTTGAATAACAATTGAAGCCGTAATATATGGCCCTATTCCGGTTGCAAAAACACTTAAGTCACTCATATTTCCACCGCTGATTAAGTCTAATAACTGAAATATGCCGCCTTCTCCACCGCTAAAAAAACTAGCGATAATTTTTTTGTTCATATAGGGTACTGGTATAGCTGAACCCAATCTAAATACCAATAACATAAGAATTGTAAATATAATCTTTTTTCTAATCTCTGGTATTTTCCATGCATTTTTCAAGGTTGACAACATCTATATCACCTCAACCCTTCCTCCAGCAGCTTCAATCTTTTCTGCTGCAGTTTTACTAAATTTCTGTGCTTTAACAGTAAGTTTGACTGCTAATTCTCCATCTCCGAGAATCTTAATGCCGTCCTTGGCTTTTCCTTTCTTTACTACGCCTTCACTAAATAGTAATTCAGGAGTAACCACTGTATTATCAGCAAATTTATTCAAATCATCTATATTAATAATCGCATATTCTTTTGCATATATATTTGTAAAACCACGCTTCGGTAGTCTTCTGAACAAAGGCATTTGGCCACCTTCAAAACCCGGTCTAACACCTCCGCCGGATCTTGCATTTTGACCTTTATGTCCTTTACCTGATGTCTTTCCAAGACCAGATCCGATTCCTCTTCCAAGTCTCTTTCTTGCCTTAGAGCCTCCACCTTCATTTGGTCTTAAATCATGTAATTTCATTGGTACACCTCCCTTTAATTTAGTCTATAACTTCAACCATATAGTCTACTTGATGTATCATGCCTCTAATTTGAGGGGTATCATTCATTTCAACTACTTGGCCAATCTTTCTTAATCCAAGAGCTTTTATTGTTTTCCTATGGGTTTCAGGTTTCCCTATTGGACTTTTAACCAATTTGATTTTGATTGTAGCCATCTTTATCCCCCCTAGCCTAAAATTTCATCCACTGATTTGCCTCTTAATCTAGCAACGTCCTCAGCTCTTTTTAATCCCTTGAGTGCTTCCATTGTAGCATTTACTACGTTTCTAGGATTGTTAGTTCCTAAAGATTTAGTTCTTATGTCTCTTATTCCTACAAGCTCGCATACAGCACGCACCGCTCCACCTGCAATAACTCCGGTACCTTCCTTTGATGGCTTAAGCAGTACTCTGCCTGCTCCATAAATTCCGGTAATTTCATGTGGTATTGTAGTCCCAACTAGGGGAACTTCGATAACATGCTTTTTAGCATCTTGAATAGCCTTCCTAATAGCTTCAGGTACCTCTAATGCTTTAGCCATACCAACACCAACGTGTCCGTTTCCATCTCCAACTACAACAAGTGCACTAAATCTAAAGTTTCTACCGCCCTTAACTACTTTAGTAACTCTATTTATATTAACGACTCTTTCTTGCAAATCTAATTCACTTGCATCAATATATGAACGTTCCATTTATTCCCCTCCTTCTATTAGAATTTAAGTCCTGCTTCTCTTGCACCGTCAGCAAGTTCTTTAACTCTTCCGTGATATAAATATCCGCCTCTATCAAAGACAACTTCTTCAATGCCTTTATCCAAAGCTTTTTTAGCAATTAAATTCCCAACAGCTCTAGCAGCTTCCTTGTTATTAGTAGAAGAAAGGTTTAATCCTTTATCCAGAGTGGAAGCTTGAGTTAATGTATGAGCTTTTGCATCATCTATTATTTGAGCATATATATGGTTCCCACTTCTAAAGATATTGAGTCTAGGTCTTTCAGGAGTTCCATATACTTTTTTCCTTACTCTTTCATGCCTTGCTTTTCTATTTTCATTTTTATTTACCTTCTTAAGCATATATTCTCACTCCTTTCTACTTACCGGTCTTACCAACCTTACGTCTGACAACTTCATTTGAATACCTAATACCCTTGCCTTTATATGGTTCCGGTTTTCTAAAATCTCTAATCTTTGCTGCATAACTTCCAACTTGTTGTTTGCTGATTCCTTTTACAACAATTTTATTTGGTTCCGGTACTTCTACTTCAATATTTTTTGGATCAACCAGTTCTATCGGATGAGAATATCCCATAGTCAACACCAGTTTATTTCCTTGTTTTGCAGCTCTGTATCCTGTTCCTTCAATTACTAATGATTTTGAGTAACCTTCTGTAACTCCTATAATCATATTAGAAATTAATGTCCTTGATAGACCATGTAAGGATTTATATCTTTTAATATCTGATGGTCTATCAACTGTTAGTATACCACCTTCTATTTTAATATCCATATCTGGATTAATACGCTCGGATAATTGACCTTTAGGTCCTTTAACTTCAACAATATTGTCATTGTCAACTTTGATTTCAACACCACTTGGAATGGTAATTGGTTTTAATCCTATTCTTGACATGAGTGCACCTCCAATCCTTTTCTAGTCCTTTTACCATACATAACAAATTACTTCTCCACCCACCATTTGTTTTCTTGCGTCTTTATCAGTCATTATTCCTTTTGATGTGGATAGAATTGCAATTCCAAGACCACCTAATACCCTTGGAATCTCATCGTTTTTTACATAAACTCTTAATCCCGGTTTGGAAATTCTTTTGATTCCGCTGATTACTTTTTCATTGTGATTTCCATATTTAAGGTCAATTCTAATTATACCTTGTTTTTCATCATCTATAATATCAAATCCTTTAATAAATCCTTCATCCAACAGGATTTGAGCTAATTCTTTTTTAATATTTGAAGCAGGAATATCAACTGATTCGTGCTTTGCATTATTCCCATTTCTAATTCTGGTTAACATATCTGCAATTGGGTCAGTCATCATAATAACAGCTACCTCCTTTCATAACGTATACTCTACCAGCTTGCTTTTTTTACTCCGGGGATTTGACCCTTATATGCTAATTCTCTAAAACAAATACGACATATGCCATATTTCCTTAAATATGCATGAGGTCTTCCACATATTTTGCATCTATTGTATTCTCTAGTGCTAAACTTTTGTTTCCTTTGTTGCTTAGCTATCATAGATTTTTTTGCCAAAATTTATTCCCTCCTTCTTTACTTTTTAAAGGGCATTCCCATTTTTTCAAGGAATACTTTAGCTTCTTCATCAGTCTTAGCAGTCGTAACAATTATTATATCAAGCCCTCTTATGGACTCAACCTTATCGTATTCAATTTCAGGAAAAATTAATTGTTCTTTAATTCCTAATGCATAATTCCCTCTGCCATCAAAAGAAGTATCGCTAACCCCTCTAAAATCTCGAACTCTAGGTAAAGCAATATTCATTAATTTATCTAAAAAGTCGTACATTCTTTCTCCTCTAAGAGTAACCTTTGTACCTACTTTCATTCCTTCACGTATTTTAAAGTTAGCTATTGATTTTTTTGCTCTAGTAATAACAGGCCTTTGCCCTGTAATTGTTTCCAATTCACCTACGGCAGCTTCAAGAACTTTTGGATTGTCTTTAGCTTCTCCAACTCCCATATTAATTACAACTTTCTCTAATCTGGGAACTTCCATAATATTTTCATACTGAAATCTTTCCAGTAAAGCAGGTATAACTTCATTATTATATTTTTCTTTTAATCTGGAAGCCATTCCTTTACCTCCTCTCATATCATAAATGTCTATTTATCTAATACTTCTCCGCATTTTTTGCATACTCTTACCTTTTTACCATCTGATAAGAACTTATGACCAATTCTAACGCCCGTTTTATCCTTTTCACAATAATACATCACCTTGGACACATTGATAGGCCCTTCGTATTTAACAATGCCTCCCGGTTGAGTTGGCCCCATAGTTTTTTTATGCTTTGTAATCATATTTACGCCTTCAACGATTACTCTGTTTTCTTTTGGTAAAGCAACCAAGACCTTACCCGTTTTCCCTTTGTCTTTTCCAGATATAACTACAACAGTATCTCCACTCTTTACATGCATAATTTACACCTCCTTGTTATAGTACTTCCGGTGCTAGGGATATAATTTTCATAAAGTTTCCTTTTCTCAATTCCCTAGTTACAGGTCCAAATATACGTGTTCCAGCCGGGTTCTTATCATCCTTTATTATTACAGCAGCATTATCATCAAATCTAATATAGGAACCGTCATTTCTTCTAATTCCGGATTTAGTTCTAACCACAACAGCTTTAACTACATCACCTTTTTTAACAACCCCACCAGGTGTTGCACTTTTAACCGTACAAATTACTATATCTCCAACACTTGCATATTTCTTATTAGTTCCACCAAGCACTCTGATAACCAATACTTCTTTCGCGCCCGAATTATCAGCTACCCTCATACGACTCTCTGTTTGAATCATCTAGAATACCTCCTCCCTAGTTCAAAGGACTATTTTGCCTTTTCTATAATACTTGTAACTCTCCATCTTTTATCTTTACTAAGTGGTCTAGTTTCCATTATTTTAACTACGTCACCAATACCACATGCATTTTCTTCATCATGAGCTTTAAATTTTGTAGTCTTCCTAATTTGCTTTTTATATAAAGGATGTGTTACAAAAGTTTCAATTGCAACAACAACTGTTTTATCCATTTTATTGCTTACAACCGTACCGATTCTAACCTTGCGATTTCCTCTTTCCATTCAGGACTAAACCTCCTTTCCTATACCTAGTTCTCGTTCTCTGATGATAGTTTTAATTCTAGCTATATCTTTTCTGACTTCATTTATTCTCAAGGGGTTATCTAATTGACCTGTAGCCATTTGAAATCTCAAGTTAAATAATTCCGCTTTTAACTCCATTAATTTTTCATTTAACTCTTTTTCTGACATTAAGCGAATATCTTTAGCTTTCATTAGCTTCACCACCCTTTTCTTGTGCTTCTTCACGAGTTACAAATTTAGTTTTTATGGATAATTTGTGAGCAGCTAATCTCATAGCTTCTCTGGCATCCTCTTCAGAGACACCACCCATTTCAAATAAAATTCTGCCCGGTTTAACTACAGCCACCCAATATTCCGGAGATCCTTTACCGGAACCCATACGAGTTTCTGCAGGTTTTTCTGTGACAGGTTTGTCTGGAAATATTTTTATCCAAACATTTCCGCCTCTTTTGATATATCTTGTCATAGCACGTCTTGCTGCCTCTATTTGATTGGAAGTAATCCAAGCCGGTTCTAATGCTTGTAAACCAAATTCACCATAAGTAATTGTATTACCGCGATGTGCTTGACCTTTCATTCTTCCTCTATGAACTCTACGATATTTAACTCTCTTAGGCATTAACATTTTTACTTTTCCTCCTTCCTACAGCATTAGGTTATTCTTCTATTGTTCTAGGCTCTTCTACTTGTTTCTCCTTTTTAGTAGGAAGAACTTCTCCTTTATAAAGCCATACTTTAACGCCAAGCTTACCATAAGTTGTATTAGCTTCTGCAAAACCATAATCAATATCCGCTCTTAAAGTTTGTAGTGGAATAGTGCCTTCACTGTATCCTTCAGTTCTAGCCATATCTGCTCCGCCCAATCTTCCTGATACAGAAGTTTTTATTCCCTTGCCGCCTGCTCTCATAGTTCTTTGAATTGCTTGTTTCATAGCTCTTCTAAAGGTAACTCTTCTCTCTAATTGTGATGCAATATTTTCAGCAACAAGTTGAGCATCTAATTCCGGAACCTTTATTTCTTCTACATTTATTACAACATTTTTCTTTGTTAATTTCTCAATATCAAGTCTTAATTCTTCAACACCTGCACCGCCTCTACCTATAACCATCCCTGGTTTAGCAGTGTATACAGTAACTTTTATTTTATTTGCAGCTCTTTCTATTTCAATTTTTGAAATTCCAGAGATAAATAATTTCTTTTTAACATATTCACGAATATTATAATCTTCTATAAGAAACTCATTAAAAGACTTTTTGTCCGCATACCATTTTGAATCCCAGTCCTTAATTATACCTACTCTTAATCCATGTGGGTTAACCTTTTGGCCCATAAACTATCCCTCCTTCTACTCACGTTCTTTAACCACTACTCCAATGTGACTACTTCTTTTTATAATTGGGTATGCCATTCCTTTTGCTTTCGGTCTATATCTTTTCATTCTAGGTCCATCATTCGCAAAAGCTTTATAGACATAAAGATCTTCTCTATCTAAATTAAAGTTGTTTTCAGCATTAGCAATTGCAGATCTTAGCACCTTCTCAAGAATTCTAGCACCTTTTTTTGGTGTAAACATAAGAATTGAAAGAGCTTCATCTACTTGCTTCCCTCTAATTTCATCACATATGAAATGTACCTTACGAGGTGAAATCCTCACATATTTAGCTATAGCTCTAGCTTCCACTTAAATTCCCTCCTTCACTTTCTATCTAACACCGGATGATTTTTCATTCTTGTCAATGTGACTTCTAAATGTCCTTGTTACAACAAATTCACCTAATTTATGTCCTACCATATCTTCTGTTATATAAATTGGAACATGTTTTCTTCCATCATGTACTGCAATTGTATGACCAACCATTTCCGGGAATATAGTTGAACGGCGAGACCAAGTTTTAATGACTTTTTTATCATTCGCTTTATTTAATTCTTCAATCTTTTTTAGTAGATGATCATCAATAAAAGGTCCTTTTTTTACAGATCTACCCATAATTTTTCCCTCCTTCAGGCTTTAAATTATTAGTTCTTAGTCCTTCTTCTTACGATATATTTATCAGATTTTTTATTCTTCTTCCTAGTCTTAAGTCCCAAAGCCGGTTTCCCCCATGGAGTTAATGGTGCAGGCATACCAACAGGGGCTCTACCTTCTCCACCTCCGTGTGGATGGTCTACAGGGTTCATTGCACTACCTCTAACAGTAGGTCTAATTCCCATATGTCTTGTTCTTCCAGCCTTACCTATAGTTATATTCTCATGTGTAATGTTTCCAACTTGGCCTATCGTTGCACGGCACTCTACGCTTATAAGCCTGAATTCCCCTGAAGGAAGTCTAAGCTGTGCAAATTTACCTTCTTTAGCCATAAGTTGTGCTTCAGCTCCGGCTGATCTAACTAATTGAGCACCTTTTCCAGGTTTTAATTCAATATTATGAACTGTAGTTCCAACCGGGATGTCTTTTAATTTTAAAGTGTTCCCTATTTTAATATCAGCATTTTCGCCTGATTCAATAACATCTCCAACTTTAATTCCGTTTGGTGCAAGAATATATCTTTTTTCACCGTCTGCATAGAATATAAGTGCAATATTTGCAGTTCTATTTGGATCATATTCAATAGCTGCAACTCGACCAGGAATACCGTCTTTATCTCTTTTAAAATCTATAATCCTATATTTCCTCTTAGCTCCGCCACCTCTATGACGTATAGTTATTCTCCCTTGAGAGTTTCTTCCTCCACTTCTGTTTAAATTAACTAATAGAGACTTCTCGGGTTCAGTTTTTGTTATTTCTTCAAATGTTGAAACCGTCATCTGTCTTAGGGCAGGGGAAGTAGGTCTAAATTTTCTAACGCTCATTATTTTCCCTCCTTCTATGATGCTTTTTATTGCATTCCTTCAAAGAATTCAATCCTTTTAGAATCCTCTGTTAATTTTACAATGGCCTTCTTCCAGCTTGGTCTTCTTCCGCTGTTCATTCCTTGCCTTTTTACTTTACCAAGCATATTCATTGTATTTACCTTATCTACCTTAACTCCAAATATACTTTCTATAGCTCTTTTTATTTCAGATTTATTCGCTCTTTTATCAACAGCAAAAGTATATTTGCCCGATTCCATATCTTCCATACTTTTTTCAGTAATTATCGGTTTAATGATAATATCGTGCGGAATACGCATTATGCATACACCTCCTCCACTTTTCTTACTGCATCTTTAGTGATTATAAATGAATTGTATTTTAATATATCATATACATTCAATGTATTAACAAGAGTTGTTTGTACATTTGGAATATTACTTGCTGATTTTATTACATTCACATCTTTAGCATCCAAAACTATAAGAGCCTTTTTATCAGCATTTAGCTTATTCAATACTTTAACCATCTCTTTAGTTTTAGGAGCATCAAATTTCAATTCATCAACAACGATTATTTCGTTTTCTTGAACCTTCGAAGTTAGTGCGGATTTCATAGCAAGTCTCCTTACCTTTTTAGGCACGCGATAGCTATAATCCCTTGGCTTTGGCGCAAAGGCAACTCCTCCACCCGTCCATTGAGGAGAATTTATACTTCCTTGACGAGCTCTACCTGTACCTTTTTGTCTCCAAGGTTTTCTTCCTCCACCTTTTACTTCGGCTCTGGTTTTAGCAGATTGTGTTCCTTGCCTTTTATTTGCAAGTTGGTTTTTAACAACTTCATACACTACATGTTCGTTTATTTCAACGCCAAACACATTTTCACTTAATTCAATTTCTTCAACTTGTTCCCCTAACATGTTATAAACATTTACTTTAGGCATTTTTAATCCTCCCTTCTGTAGGTATTATTACTTTTTAACTGTAGCTTTTATAGATACAAGCCCTTTTTTAGGTCCCGGAATAGCGCCTTTAATTAGAAGTAAATTCTTATCTGCATCTACACGAACAACTTGTAAGTTTTGAACTGTAACTCTTTCATTACCCATTCTTCCCATCATTCTGTGCCCTTTAAATACTCTTCCCGGATATGTTCCTGCTGATAATCCACCTGGTCTCCTGTGGAATTTAGATCCATGAGACATCCTGCCTCTACCAAACCCATGTCTCTTTACAACGCCGGCTGTACCTTTGCCCTTTGAAGTACCGGTAACGTCTACCATATCTCCTTCAGCAAATACGTCAGCTTTGATTTCTTGACCTATTTGGAAATCATCTATATTATCTACACGGATTTCTCTTAAGAATTTTTTATATCCAACATTAGACTTATCAAAGTGTCCTTTTTTAGGTTTATTTACTCTGATTGCCTTAACATCAGTAAACCCTACTTGTATTGCATTATAGCCGTCTTTATCTATAGTTTTCTTTTGCACAACATATAATGGCCCTGATTCTACTACAGATACAGGAATCACCGTTCCATCTTCGGTAAAGATTTGAGTCATTCCTATCTTTATTCCTAACATATTCTTCATCGTTGCACCTCCTATTATTTTACAGCGGATTACCCTCGGTAATCATATAAAGTAATTATGACTTTATCTCTATATCTACGCCTGCCGGTAAATTCAATTTCATTAATGAATCTACAGTCTTTTGATTTGGATTGAGAATGTCGATTAATCTTTTATGAGTTCTTTGTTCGAATTGTTCTCTAGAGTCTTTGTATTTATGAACTGCTCTCAGTATAGTTATAACTTCCTTCTCTGTAGGTAGTGGAACCGGACCTGAAACAGTCGCGCCTGTTCTTTTTGCAGTTTCAACAATTCTTTGAGCTGATGCATCCAGCAATTCATGATCATAAGCCTTCAACCTGATTCTTATTTTTTGTTTCTTGTTTGACATATAATTCCCTCCTTCTATCGCATGCTTTATTCCTACTAAATACATGCGACTATAGACGCCGATACACCCATCCGGGTGTGTTGTATTTTTTTTAAAAGAAAAATACATGAGTCTTAGCCGCCCGATTTTAAATCGGACATTCTCCGCAAAAATTCCCCTCGCACTCAATCCGATAAACAAGCCTTAATTACGAGGCCACCTTTTGCTTCATCGCATGTCGTAAATTACACTAGTATAGTTTACACTAAACAATTTTAAAATACAAGCTTTTTTACTTAAATAATTGAAAATTATTTAAGTAATTCACAGTTCACAGTTCACAGTTCACAATTAAAAAACGATGAGAGCTAAGATCTATGATCCATCTTATGCAGAATAATCACTGCTATTGTCATCCTATGGTACCTGAGCATAAATTGAAAGATCTCTACCGAGCAAATCTAAAGATCTCTATTATTGATATTCTAAAATACTATGGGATTCTTCTCTAGCGTTCAGAATGACACCTTCGGTGTTATTCGCTATTCACTGTTAGTTATTCACTATGTTTTTACCTTTTACCTATTACCTATTACTTATCTTTTTTTGTTTTTCAACTCTTCACTCTTAGTTCTTAACTCTTCACTGTCTTTTCAATTGTGAATTGATAAAAAAAAGGAGGTCCCCCTCCCCTTTCTTATTCAATTATCTTTGTTACTACTCCTGATCCTACTGTCCTTCCACCTTCTCGTATTGAAAACCTTAAGCCTTCTTCTATTGCTATCGGTGTGATCAGTTCTATAGTAAATTTTGCATTATCTCCCGGCATTACCATCTCTACGCCTTCTTCTAATCTTATGTCTCCTGTTACGTCGGTTGTTCTAAAATAGAATTGTGGTCTATAACCGTTAAAGAATGGTGTATGTCTTCCTCCCTCTTCTTTTGTTAGTACATATACTTCTGCTTCGTATTTTGTATGAGGGTGGATTGATTTCGGTTTCGCTAATACTTGACCTCTTTCTATTTCATTCCTTTGTACTCCTCTTAGCAATACTCCTATGTTGTCTCCTGCTTGCGCTTCGTCTAGGAGTTTCCTAAACATTTCTACTCCTGTTATTACTACTGTTCTTGCTTCGTCGGCTAATCCTACGATTTCTACCGAATCTCCTGATTTTACTACTCCTCTTTCTACTCTTCCTGTTGCTACTGTTCCTCTTCCTGTGATTGAAAATACGTCTTCTACTGGCATTAGGAACGGTTTGTCTGTGTCTCTTTTTGGTTCCGGTATATATTCGTCTACTTCGTCCATTAGTTCTACTATTTTGTCTCCCCATGGTCCGTCTGGATCTTCTAATGCTTTTAATGCTGATCCTACTACGATTGGTGTATTGTCTCCGTCAAAGTCATATTCTGATAGCAGTTCTCTTACTTCCATTTCTACTAGTTCAATTAATTCTGGGTCATCTACTTGATCTTCTTTGTTTAAGAATACTACTATCTTTGGTACTCCTACGTTTCTTGATAATAGAATATGTTCTCTTGTTTGCGGCATTGGTCCGTCTGCTGCTGATACTACTAGGATTGCTCCATCCATTTGTGCTGCTCCTGTTATCATGTTCTTTACATAGTCAGCATGTCCCGGACAGTCTACGTGTGCATAGTGACGTTTTGCTGTTTCATATTCTACGTGAGATGTGGATATTGTTATTCCTCTTTCTCTTTCTTCAGGTGCTTTGTCTATATGTGCATAGTCTATAAATTCACCTGTTCCAAATCTCTTGTTCAATACCAATGTGATTGCTGCTGTAAGTGTTGTCTTACCATGGTCTACGTGTCCTATGGTTCCTATGTTTACATGAGGTTTAGTTCTTTCAAATTTTGCTTTTCCCATCTTTATATCCTCCTTAAAAAAGACTATTTATTTCCAATTACCTTTTCCGCAATTGCTTTAGGCACTGGTTCATAATGATTAAATTGCATGGAATATACCCCTCTGCCTTGGGTATTTGAACGAAGGTCGGTTGCATAGCCAAACATCTCTGCTAAAGGAACTAAAGCATCCACAACTTGTGCTCCGCTTCTCAATTCCATTCCATCAATCCTTCCTCTTCTTGAGTTGATATCTCCAATTACATCTCCCATATATTCTTCAGGTATAATAACTTCAACTTTCATCACAGGTTCTAATAGCACCGGATTTGCTCTTCTAATAGCATCCCTAACAGCCATTGAACCTGCAATTTTAAATGCCATTTCCGAAGAGTCTACCTCATGATAAGATCCGTCAAATAGAGTTACTTTAACATCTAATACCGGATAACCACCGAGTATACCTGCTTGGAGAGCATCTTGAATTCCACGATCTACAGCTCCGATGTATTCTTTTGGAATTGCACCGCCAACTATAGCATTGACAAATTCGTAACCTCCACCGGATTCTTGAGGCTCTATTCTCAACTTAACATGACCATACTGCCCACGTCCACCGGATTGTCTTACATATTTTGCTTCTGCTTCAGCTTTATCCGTAATTGATTCTTTATATGCTACCTGTGGGCTGCCTACATTTGCTTCAACTTTGAATTCTCTTAGAAGCCTATCAACGATAATTTCAAGGTGAAGTTCACCCATCCCTGCGATTATTGTTTGACCCGTTTCCACATCAGTATATGTCCTAAATGTTGGGTCTTCTTCTGAAAGTTTAGCAAGTGCAGTTGTCATTTTGTCTTGACTTGCTTTTGTTTTTGGTTCTATTGCAACATGAATTACAGGTTCCGGAAATTCCATAGTTTCTAAAACTATAGGTTTATCTTCAGCACATAGTGTATCTCCTGTACTTGTATCTTTAAGTCCTACTGCAGCTGCAATATCTCCTGCATAAGCTTCTTCAACTTCTTCCCTCTTGTTAGCATGCATTAATAGAATTCTACCAATTCTTTCTTTTTTCCTCTTTATAGGATTTAGAATATAACTTCCTGACTTTAATGTTCCAGAATATACTCTAAAATATGCAAGTTTCCCAACATAAGGGTCTGTAACTATTTTGAAAGCTAATGCTGAAAACGGCTCATCATCCGATGAATGTCGTTCTTCTTCCTCTTCAGAGTCTAGACCAATCCCAATAACGGGCGGAATATCTAATGGCGAAGGCAAATAATCAATAATCGCATCCAACAACGGCTGAACTCCTTTGTTTTTATAAGAAGAGCCACATAAGACCGGTACAACTTTTGCTTTAATACAAGCAGTTCTTATACCTCTAATTATTTCATCAGTTGTTAACTCTTCACCTTCTAGATATTTCATCATTAATTCTTCATCATGCTCTGATATTTCCTCAATTAACTTTTCTCTATGTTCCAAAGCTAATTGTTCTAATTCTTTTGGTATATCAGTTATTTCAATTTTTTCTCCTAAGTCGTCTTTATAAACTTCGGCTTTCATATTAATCAAATCAACAATCCCTCGGAAAGAATCTTCTTTACCTATAGGTAATTGCACAGGGATTGGATTGGCTTTAAGTCTAGTCCTAATCATTTCAATTGTTCTAAAGAAATCTGCACCAACAATGTCCATCTTATTAACAAAAGCTAAACGTGGAACATGATATTTATCAGCTTGTCTCCAAACGGTCTCGGATTGAGGTTCAACTCCTCCTTTAGCACAGAAAACAGCTACAGCTCCGTCAAGAACTCTTAAAGATCTCTCAACTTCTACTGTGAAATCCACGTGCCCTGGTGTATCTATAATGTTAATTCTATGATTTTTCCACATACAAGTTGTAGCAGCAGAAGTGATTGTTATACCTCTTTCTTGCTCTTGCTCCATCCAGTCCATTTGGGCTGCCCCTTCATGGGTTTCGCCTAATTTGTGTATTTTACCAGTATAAAACAAAATTCTCTCTGTGGTGGTTGTCTTTCCTGCATCAATATGAGCCATTATGCCTATATTTCGTATTTTCTCTAATGAAACTTGTCTTGGCACAATTTTTCCTCCTTACTTATTGTATCTAAGTCCCCCTCCACACATAAAAATGAATATTTAATTACCATCTGTAGTGTGCGAAAGCCTTATTAGCTTCTGCCATCTTATGTGTATCTTCTCTTTTCTTAACGCTTGAACCTAAACCATTAGATGCGTCAATTATTTCTTTAGCTAATCTTTCAACCATAGTTTTTTCTCCTCTGGCTCTTGAATAATTTACTAGCCAACGAAGTCCTAAGGTTTCCCTTCTATCTGGTCTAACTTCAATCGGAACCTGATAGGTTGCTCCGCCAATACGTCTAGCCTTAACTTCTAGTACAGGCATAATATTGTTCAATGCTTTATAAAATACTTCCAATGGATCTTCATTGGTTTTTTCTCTTATATAGTCAAAAGCTCCATAAACAATATTTTGAGCAATACCTTTTTTGCCATCAAGCATAATATTGTTAATCAATTTTGTTACTACCAAATCATTATAAATCGGATCTGGCATTACTTCTCTTTTAGGTATATGTCCTTTTCTTGGCACTTTACTTCCCTCCTTAACTATTAAAGTAGATTCATTGGTACTCGGTTAATAACCGTGAGTGCGCAAAATGCATCTATATCAAATAAAATTTAGCATTTCAAGCACAATTACTTCTTAACTTTTGGTTTTTTAGCACCGTATTTTGATCTGCCCTGTTGTCTTTTATCTACACCGGCAGCATCTAAGGTACCTCTTACAATATGGTATCTAACTCCAGGAAGATCTTTAACCCTACCACCTCTAATTAGAACAACACTATGTTCTTGTAGGTTGTGTCCAATTCCCGGAATATATGCAGCTACTTCTATACCGTTTGTAAGTCTTACCCTAGCAACTTTTCTAAGAGCTGAGTTTGGCTTTTTTGGAGTAACTGTTCTGACAGCTACACATACACCTCTTTTTTGTGGAGAATTTACAGTAGTTTCTTTCTTCCTCAAAGTGTTAAGGTTCACTCCTAAAGCTGGTGATTTCGATTTGTAAACAACTTTTTCTCTGCCTTTTTTTATTAACTGATTTATTGTTGGCATCAAGGCACCTCCTATCTTTATTTTAATAAAGCAGCAACTGCTGCATTTATGTCAATTCCACAAGCCTTTCCTAAATCTCTCATAGTATCAATATGGATAATTTGGACTTGTTTGTTTTTACATAGCTCAACTATTTCATCGGTTACTCTTTTTTCTGCATCGTCAGCTATATAAACTAATTCTACCTTAGATGAATTTAAAGCTCTTTTTACCTGTTTAGTACCAACTACTTTGTTGTCTCCTTTGAGTTCAGAAATCAATCTGATTCCCTCCTTTAAACATTTTAAAGATTATGTGGACTTAAAGCCCACATAATCTTTATTGTTATCAAGAGCTAACTTCAAGTTTACACACTATAACATTTTACCATTATAGAATTTCACTGTCAATATCATTCTCCTCAAGTAATTGTAAATTTTCATCTGTTTTTATAGAAACATTTTTATATCTTCTCATTCCTGTGCCTGCAGGGATTAATTTACCTATTATGACATTTTCCTTTAGCCCCAATAGATGATCTTCTTTACCCTTGATAGCAGCTTCGGTTAATACTCTTGTAGTTTCTTGGAATGAAGCAGCTGACAGGAATGAGTCTGTAGCTAAAGAAGCTTTTGTAATTCCAAGCAATGCCCTTTTCCCTACAGCAGGACTTCCGCCTTGAGCTATAGTGGATTCATTTTGTTCTTCAAAATCATGCAAGTTCGCTAAACTACCAGGTAGCATATCTGTATCTCCCGCATCCTCTACCTTAACCTTAGACAGCATCTGTTTTACTATAATTTCAATATGCTTATCATTGATATCTACACCTTGTAGTCTATATACTCTTTGCACTTCTTTCACCAAATAATTTTGTACTCCCTGAATTCCCTTAATCTTCAAGATATCATGCGGATTTACAGAGCCTTCTGTAAGTTCATCCCCAGCTTCTATTATATCACCGGGTCTTACTTTAAGCCTTGAGCCATAAACGATATTGTAAGTGACGGTTTCACCCTTATCAGATGTAATAACTACTTCTTTTTTTCTCTTATTTTCGTTTATGCTTGCTTCTCCTGCAATTTCAGAAATTATAGCTAAACCCTTTGGTTTTCTAGCTTCAAACAACTCTTCAACTCTAGGCAACCCTTGAGTAATATCTTCAGCCGCTGCAACTCCACCAGTGTGGAAAGTTCTCATTGTAAGCTGTGTTCCGGGTTCACCTATTGATTGAGCAGCTATTATTCCTACCGATTCTCCTATATTCACAGGTTGCCCGGTAGCTAAATTCTTTCCATAACAATGAGCGCAAACACCAAATTTAGCCTTACATGTTAAGACTGAACGCACTTTAACTTCATTTATCCCAACCTTCTCAATTCTTTCAGCCATTTCCTCCGAAATCATTTCATTAGCCTTGACAAGTATTTCTCCTGTCTTAGGATCCACTATATCTTCAAATGAATATCTTCCTTCTAATCTATCTTTCAAATCTTCAATTACTTCTTTACCATCTTTAAAAGCTCTAACAGTTAGATATTGATCAGTCCCGCAATCTACTTCCCTTACAATAACATCCTGACTTACGTCAACCAATCTTCTGGTCAAGTAACCGGAGTCAGCAGTTCTTAGGGCAGTATCTGCAAGTCCTTTTCTGGATCCATGAGTTGAAATAAAAAACTCAAGTACTGACAGACCTTCTCTGAAATTTGATTTGATTGGTATTTCAATTGTTCTACCTGATGCACTTGCCATGAGCCCTCTCATACCAGCCAATTGACGAATTTGATTTTTACTACCTCTGGCTCCTGAAAGTGCCATGATATAAATATTGTTCATCGGATCCAGTCCATTCATCAATGCATCAGTTACCTCGTCTGTAGTTCTATTCCAAATTTCTATTACCTTCTCATATCTTTCCTCATCGGAAATAAGTCCACGACGATATGACCTCTCGAACTTATCTACTTCCTGTTCTGCTTTATTAATTAATACTTCCTTTTCTTCAGGTACAACAACATCTTCTATAGATATTGAAATTGCACCAATTGTTGAATATTTAAATCCAGTTTCCTTTATATGGTCTAATAGCGTTGCTGTAACTATGTTCCCATGTTTTCTAAAACACTTTTCAATGATAACTCCTAAAAACTTCTTATCGACTACTCTGTCAACTTCAAGACTATATTGATCCTTGCTTCTGTCTACAAATCCCAAGTCTTGAGGTACATGTTCATTGAATATGAACCTTCCAACTGTGCTTTCAACAAGTTGACCCTTATCATCAGAAGAAAGTTGTACTCTGACTTTTACATTAGCATGAATGCCTACATCACCGTTGTAAAAAGCATGCAGCATTTCATCAAAGTCCTTAAAAATTTTTCCTTCCCCTAATTCACTGCCTCTTTCAACCGTTAAATAATAACTTCCTAATACCATATCTTGTGTCGGGGTTGTAATAGGTCTTCCATCTTTAGGAGCTAAGATATTATTTGTTGATAACATCAATAATCTAGCTTCAGCTTGCGCTTCTGTTGATAATGGCACATGCACAGCCATTTGGTCACCATCAAAGTCAGCATTGTATGCTGTACATACGAGGGGATGCAGTTTTATAGCTTTTCCTTCAACCAAGACCGGCTCAAAAGCCTGAATCCCAAGTCTATGAAGTGTAGGTGCTCTATTCAAAAGTACGGGGTGATCCTTTATAACATCATCAAGTACATCCCACACCTGTGGTTTAACGCGCTCTACCATTCTTTTTGCACTTTTAATATTATGTGCATGACCTTCTTCAACCAACTTTTTCATAACAAAAGGTTTAAATAGCTCCAGTGCCATTTTTTTAGGAAGTCCGCATTGATAGAATTTAAGCTCCGGTCCTACAACAATTACAGAACGTCCTGAATAGTCAACTCTTTTCCCAAGAAGATTTTGTCTAAACCTACCTTGTTTTCCCTTAAGCATGTCGGAAAGTGACTTTAATGGTCTATTCCCAGGTCCGGTAACCGGTCTTCCTCTTCTGCCATTATCTATAAGTGCATCCACAGCTTCTTGAAGCATTCTCTTTTCATTTCTAACTATAATATCCGGAGCACCTAAGTCCAATAATCTCTTTAATCTATTATTTCTATTTATAACCCTTCTATATAAATCATTCAAATCAGATGTTGCAAATCTTCCACCGTCCAATTGAACCATAGGTCTTAAATCCGGTGGGATAACAGGGATTACATCCAGTATCATCCATTCAGGTCTATTACCGGATTTTCTAAAAGCTTCAACTACTTCAAGCCTTCTGGTAATTCTAATTTTCTTTTGTCCCGTTGCATCTTTTAATTGCCCCTTTAAATCTATAGATTCACTTTCCAAATCAATTCTTTGTAAAAGTTCTTTTATTGCTTCTGCTCCCATCATAGCTTTAAATTGATTGTGATACTTATCATATGCATCTCTGTATTCAGCTTCAGTCAAAAGTTGCTTCTCATATAGAGACGTATTGCCCGAATCTATTACTATATACGATGCAAAATACAATACCTTTTCCAATGCTCTTGGGCTCATATCAAGAATAAGACCCATTCTTGACGGTATCCCTTTGAAATACCAAATATGCGAAACAGGAGCAGCCAATTCGATATGTCCCATTCTTTCTCTACGAACTTTAGATTTTGTGACCTCTACACCACATCGATCACATACTACGCCTTTATATCTTACCCTTTTGTATTTACCACAATGACATTCCCAGTCTTTAGTCGGTCCAAATATCTTTTCACAAAAGAGACCTTCTTTTTCTGGTTTTAACGTTCTATAATTTATTGTCTCCGGCTTTTTCACCTCGCCTTTTGACCATTGTCTTATTTTTTCAGGTGAAGCAAGCCCTATCTTTATTGAATCAAAATTATTTAATTCAAACAAGGAGTCTCTCTCCTTTCTATAATTTAGTAAAATATTAATCAAAATCTACATCATCAAAGTCGTCATTGTCTGTATCATCGTCATCTTCCGAGCCTTCCTCCAGTATAAATCCTGATGGAACCCCTTGGCTTATATGCTTATCAGCTTTTTTGTCTTCTTCATCGTCCTCATCTTCGAATACACTGTCTTGGGATAAATCTTCACCAATCAGCTCTAAATCCGACAAATCATCATCTAATGATTCTTTAATTTCAATTTCCCCATCATCCTCTGTCAATACCTTAACGTCCAAGGCCAAACTCTGTAATTCTTTAATCAATACTTTGAATGATTCGGGTATTCCAGGCTCCGGAATATTCTCTCCTTTTACTATAGCTTCATATGTCTTTACTCTACCCACTATATCGTCAGATTTAACTGTCAATATTTCTTGAAGTGTATGTGAAGCTCCATATGCCTCTAATGCCCAAACTTCCATCTCTCCAAACCTTTGACCTCCAAATTGTGCTTTACCTCCTAACGGTTGTTGAGTAACTAAGGAATATGGTCCTGTAGATCTTGCATGTATTTTATCGTCAACTAAATGATGAAGCTTCAGCATATACATATATCCAACGGTAACCGGATTTTTGAAATAATCACCCGTTCTTCCATCTCTAAGCTGAATCTTACCTGATTGAGGATACCCTGCTTCTTTTAATGCTTCCCATATATCCTCTTCGTTAGCTCCATCAAATACAGGAGTCGCAACGTACCACCCTAATTTTTTAGCTGCTAATCCCAAGTGGACTTCCAATACCTGCCCCAAATTCATACGAGAGGGAACCCCTAAAGGATTGAGTACAATCTGAATTGGAGTACCATCTGGCAAATACGGCATATCCTCTTCCGGAAGAATTCTGGAAATAACACCCTTATTACCATGGCGGCCACACATCTTGTCCCCAACATTTATTTTCCTCTTAGTTGCTACAAAAACTCTAACCATCTGATTTACTCCAGGTGGCAATTCATCTGAATTTTCTCTGGAATAAATCTTTACATCAAGTATTATGCCGGCTTCTCCATGAGGAACACGTAGTGAAGTATCCCTTACTTCCCTAGCCTTTTCCCCGAAAATAGCTCTTAACAGTCTTTCCTCAGCCGTGAGCTCAGTTTCACCTTTTGGCGTTACTTTGCCTACCAAAATATCCCCGGATTTAACTTCAGCGCCTATACGTATTATGCCTCTGTCATCCAAGTCCTTAAGCATGTCGTCTCCAACATTTGGTATATCTCTAGTAATTTCCTCCGGTCCAAGCTTAGTGTCTCTAGCCTCCGACTCATATTCTTCAATATGAACAGAAGTTAAAGTATCCTCCATAACCAATTTTTCATTTATTAAAATGGCATCTTCATAATTATATCCTTCCCATGTCATAAAGGCTATAAGTACGTTTTTGCCCAATGCTATTTCACCCAAATCAGTACTTGGACCGTCAGCTATTATCTGATCCGCTTCAATCTTTTCACCTTCTTTTACAATAGGTCTTTGATTGATTGTTGTACCTTGATTTGATCTTTTGAACTTAAGCAATTTATATCTATCTAGCTGATTATCTTTTTCTCTGCGAATAATTATCTCACTTGAACTAACTTTTTCCACTACCCCTGAATTTTTGGAAACAACTACTACTCCCGAATCCTTAGCGGCCTTATACTCAATACCTGTGCCTATAATAGGCGCCTCTGATTTTAGTAGCGGTACAGCTTGGCGCTGCATATTAGCTCCCATAAGCGCTCTATTGGCATCATCGTTTTCCAAAAATGGAATCATCGCTGTACCCACGGAGACTATTTGTTTTGGAGATACATCCATATAATCTACTTCCGTACTTGCGTAGATATCTGCATTACCGCCTTTACCCCTTGCCACAACCCTCTTATTTATAAACTCATTGTTTTCATTTAATCTCTCGTTAGATTGGGCAATAACAAATTCGTCTTCCACATCTGCAGTTAAATAATGAATTTCATTCGTTACTATCCCGGCTCCCTTGATTACTTTTCTATATGGAGCTTCAATAAAACCATATTCATTGATTCGCGCATAGGTTGCAAGAGAAGTTATAAGACCGATATTCGGACCTTCTGGGGTTTCTATCGGACACATTCTTCCATAGTGAGAGTTGTTAACATCTCTAACCTCAACTCCTGCCCTATCTCTGCTTAAACCTCCCGGTCCCAGCGCAGACATTCTTCTCTTATGAGTTAATTCAGCTAACGGATTTGTTTGATCCATAAATTGAGACAACTGGCTGCTACCGAAAAATTCCTTAATTGAAGCAACTACAGGTCTTATGTTTATCAGTGCTTGCGGTGTTGCAACATCAATATCTTGAATCGTCATTCTTTCCCTTACAACTCTTTCCATACGTGATAGGCCGATTCTAAATTGATTTTGCAACAGCTCCCCAACAGATCTCAAACGCCTATTGCCCAGATGATCAATATCGTCAGTCTTCCCTATTCCAAAAAATAAATTAAATTCATAATTCATACTAGCTACTATATCGTCAGTTAATATATGTTTAGGAGATAAATCTTTTACTCTCTCTTTAACAGCTTCTTTTAATTGTTCAGGATCGTCATAGAGATCTACAAGTTCTTTCAGTAAAGGATAATATATTTTTTCTTTTAAACCTAATTCTTCTAATGAAAATGGTAGATTTAACGACTCACCATTTACAAAATTGTTTCCTACAACTCGGATGCTTTTGCCATCTTCCAATAGAATATTTACAGAATTTATACCGCAATTTTCTATTTCAATAGCCTTATCCCTAGTGATCTTTTCTCCATGAGCTACAAAAAGTTCACCTGTTTCAGGATTTATTATGTCTTCAGCTGCTCTTTTTCCATAAATTCTATTATAAAGGGATAATTTTTTGTTGAATTTATATCTGCCAACCTTCGCCAAGTCATATCTTCTCGGGTCAAAAAACAAATTATTTAATAACGTTCGAGCACTATCTACAGTCGGCGGTTCACCTGGTCTAAGTCTTTTATAGATTTCAACAAGTGCTTCTTCTTCAGTAGTAGTATTATCTTTCTCAAAGGTTCTAAGCAATTGCTCAGTTTCACCTAAAACCTCAACAATCTCACTATTGGATACAATACCTAAAGCCCTAAGCAATGTCGTTATAGGTACTTTTCTTGTTCTGTCAATTCTAACATATACGATGTCATTTGAGTCAGACTCATATTCTAACCAAGCTCCTCTATTGGGTATAAGCGTTGAGAAATATAACTTCTTACCGGTTTTGTCAATCTCCTCTGCAAAATACACCCCCGGAGACCTCACCAGCTGACTGACTACAACTCTTTCTGCTCCGTTAATAATAAAAGTACCTTTGTCAGTCATCAATGGCATATCGCCCATGAAAACTTCCTGCTCTTTTACTTCACCTGTTTCCTTGTTGATTAACCTTACCTTCACTTTTAATGGTGCCGAATAATATGCATCTCTTTCTCTAGCCTCATCCTCATCATATTTTAAGTTATCCCCAATATGATAATCGACAAACTCTAGAATCAAATTTCCGGTATAATCTTGTATAGGAGAAATATCCTCAAAGACTTCCTTCAACCCTTCCTTGATAAACCACTCAAATGAAGATTTTTGAACTTCTATTAGATCAGGTAAATCAATCACCTCATCTATACGGGAATAACTCATTCTGACCCGCTTGCCTAATGTCACAGGATGTACCATAAAAAAATTCACCCCTTATTAAACTAAAATATCCAAAAGTATATACTTTTGGTAATAACATGAAAACTAAATTTACATTATTATAATATTGCCTTATATGTAATTCTTTATACAAAAAGACCATTATAATCATTATTATGCAATATATTATACTATCATATGTAAACAACCCTGTCAACGAAAATTTAAAAATTATGGAATAAAAAAAGCCTTCGTCTTACGAAAGCCTTTTTAATTTAACTATTTTACTTCTACTTGAGCTCCTACTTCTTCTAATTTAGCTTTTATTTGGTCAGCTTCGTCTTTTGAAGCACCTTCTTTAACTGCCTTTGGAGCATTGTCTACTAATTCTTTAGCTTCTTTTAATCCTAAACCTGTTAACTCTCTTACTACTTTAATAACTTTAATCTTTTCAGCGCCAACTGAAGCTAATACAACATCAAACTCAGTTTTCTCTTCAGCTGCAGGAGCTGCCGCTGCTGCTTGAGGAGCTGCTGCAACTGCCATTGGAGCTGCTGCGCTTACCCCAAATTCTTCTTCTAAAGCTTTTACTAATTCTGATAATTCTAATACTGTAAGATTTTTAACTTCTTCAATTAAATTTAATACTTTTTCACTTGCCATTTATATATCCCTCCGAAATATTTTCTTATTTTTATGCTGTTTTTTCCTTTTCTTCAGCTATTCTATTTAATACTATAGCCAAACCTCTTATTGTACCTTGTAGTACATTTGCAAATCCTTGAATTGGAGCATTTAATCCTCCAAGTGCCTGAGCAATAAGAACTTCTCTTGGTGGTAACTCAGCTAAGTTCTTGATACCATCTAAATCAATTATTTTTCCGTCTACAATACCGGCTTTGATTTCTAATTTGTCATTCGTCTTTGCAAATTCTGACGTAACTTTTGCAGCTGACACCGGATCATCGTAACTAAAAGCAATAGCTGACGGCCCTTTTAGAAATTCATTGAACTCTTCCATGCCTGCATTTTTAAATGCAAATCTCATCATTGAATTCTTATAAACTTTATACTCAACGCCGCTGTTTCTATATTGGCTTCTTAAATCGGTTAGCTGAGCTACGTTTAATCCTCTATAATCCACTAAAATAATTGATTCCGCATTATCTATCTTCTCTTTAATCTCTTCAATTATAGCACTCTTTGCTTGAAGCGTTTCATCTTTCACTGTAATTCACCTCCCGGATTTCCATAAATAAAGGTCTCTTACGTAGACATAAGAGACCCTAATTCCAATTTAATAATTAGTTTTAATCTCACCTCGGTAGGTAATTTAAACCTTTAGGTTCCTACTGTCTACGGTTCCTATTTAATTAACATAAAATATTTTAACAGTAATTATCTATAATGTCAATAAATTAATCAACTAATTTTGCCGGATTGATTTTAATTCCGGGACCCATTGTACTTGACATAACAACTGATCTTAAGTACCTGCCCTTTGATGATGCAGGTTTAGCTTTTATTAAAGCATCCATCAACGTATTAAAATTTTCGGTTAATTTTTCAGTACCAAAAGACGCTTTACCAATCATAACGTGAACTATACTCGCTTTATCTACTCTATATTCAACCTTACCTGCTTTGATTTCTTTTACTGCTTTTTCAACTTCAAAGGTTACAGTACCCGATTTTGGATTAGGCATTAATCCTTTAGGTCCAAGTATTCTACCTATTCTACCTACTACACCCATCATATCCGGAGTAGCAACTACAACATCAAAATCCATCCAACCTTCATTCTGTATCCTAGCGACCATTTCATCTGCTCCAACATAATCTGCTCCCGCTTGTTCAGCTTCTTTTTGTTTGTCGCCTTTAGCAATAACCAATACTTTTCTAGTCTTGCCGGTGCCGTGTGGTAATACTACAGCTCCCCTTACTTGTTGATCGGCATGTCTTGGATCTACTCCAAGTCTAACTGATAATTCTATAGTTTCATCAAATTTGGCTTTAGCGGTTTTTTGAACTAATTCAATAGCTTCACCTAAGTCATATAGATTATTTCTATCAACTATCTTCATACTTTCTTTATAATTTTTACCTCTTTTTGGCATTTACATTTACCTCCCTGTGGTATTAACGAAATATTCTCCCACTAAACTATCGTTCTACTTCAACTCCCATACTTCTAGCTGTCCCTGCAACCATGCTCATTGCAGCTTCAACTGAACCGGCATTTAAGTCCGGCATTTTTAATTCAGCTATTTCTTTAAGCTTTGCTTGAGATAGCTTTGCAACTTTTGTCTTATTTGGTTCTTTAGAGCCTGATTCTATTCCTACAGCCTTTTTAATCAATACCGGCACTGGCGGTGTCTTTGTAATAAAAGTAAATGATCTATCTTGATATACTGTAAGAACAACTGGTATAATCATTCCTGCTTGATCTGCAGTCTTTGCATTGAACTCCTTAGTAAATTGCATGATATTAACTCCATGTGGTCCTAATGCTGTACCTACAGGTGGCGCTGGAGTAGCTTTACCAGCTGGAATTTGTAATTTAACTAAAGCTATGACTTTTTTTGCCATAAATTCCACCTCCTATATACGTTGTGGTTTTGCGGGATAAACCCTCCCACTTAAATCTATTTAAAAAGCTAATTGCTTAATAAACTTAAATCTTTTCTACTTGCTCAAAATCTAATTCAACTAAAGTTTCTCTGCCAAACATGGAAACAAAAACTTTAACCTTCCTTTTTTCTATATTTAAGCTATCTATAGTGCCCATAAAATTCTCAAAAGGACCGGATGTTACTTTGATAACATCCTTTACCTTAAAGTCAACTGTTGGCAATACGGATTCTTGAACTCCTAAAGCCCTAACTTCTTCATTGGTAAGAGGTACTGGTTTAGATGCCGGTCCTACAAACCCTGTTACTCCTCTGGTATTTCTTACAAGATACCAAGATTCATCATTAATAATCATCTTTACAAGGACATATCCCGGAAATAGTTTTCTTTCTTTAACTTGTCTTTTGCCAGATTTTATATCCGTATATTCTTCCGTAGGCACTGCTACTTCAAATATATCATCTATCATTCCCCTGTTTTCCACCATTTTTTCAAGGTTAGCTTTAACTTTATTTTCATGCCCTGAATAAGTATGAACTACATACCATTTAGCATCTTTAGCTCTTTTTTCTCTATTTATATCCCTATCCGTCATATGCTAGGGACTTATCTCGTCCCTTCCCTCCCTTGTGTTACTTTATAAATAACGATAATATACCATGTATTCCCAGGTCTAAAAGATAAACCAATACAGCAATAACCGCGCTCATAGCAATTACTACCAGGGTATAATTAACTAATTGTTTTTTAGTTGGCCAAATTACCTTTTTCATTTCTGCTCTTACGCCTTTGAAATAAGACTTTATTTTGCCCTTATTAGCAGCTTGAGTTGCCATGATTTCACATCCTTAATCTACATTATTTTGTTTCCCTATGCGTAGTATGAGCCTTACAGAATTTACAATATTTTTTTAATTCCAATCTTTCAGTAGTATTCTTCTTATTCTTTTTAGTAGTATAATTTCTTTGTTTACAATCTGTACAAGCTAATATAACTTTATCTCTCATTAAAACACCTCCTACCAATGCATCTATATAAAATCTTATCCTATTTTCTGAGTCTCAATAACGCTACTAATATAAACTATCACAAAAATTTTTCAATGTCAATATATTTCAGTTCACAATTACTTTCAATTCACAATTCAGCAGTTCACAATTCACAATTAAAAAACGATGAGAACTAAGATCTATGATCCATCTTATGCAGAATAATCACTGCTATTGTCATCCTATGGTACCTGAGCATAAATCTAAAGATCTCTACCGAGCAAATCTAAAGATCTCTATTATTGATATTCTAAAATACTATGGGATTCTTCTCTAGCGTTCAGAATGACACCTTCGGTGTTATTCGCTATTCACTGTTAGTTATTCACTATGTTTTTACCTTTTACCTTTTACCTTCTACTTATCTTTTTTTGTTTTTCAACTCTTCACTCTTAGTTCTTAACTCTTCACTGTCTTTTCAATTGTGAATTGATAAAAAAAAGGAGGTCCCCCTCCCCTTTCTTATTCAATTATCTTTGTTACTACTCCTGATCCTACTGTCCTTCCACCTTCTCGTATTGAAAACCTTAAGCCTTCTTCTATTGCTATCGGTGTGATCAGTTCTATAGTAAATTTTGCATTATCTCCCGGCATTACCATCTCTACGCCTTCTTCTAATCTTATGTCTCCTGTTACGTCGGTTGTTCTAAAATAGAATTGTGGTCTATAACCGTTAAAGAATGGTGTATGTCTTCCTCCCTCTTCTTTTGTTAGTACATATACTTCTGCTTCGTATTTTGTATGAGGGTGGATTGATTTCGGTTTCGCTAATACTTGACCTCTTTCTATTTCATTCCTTTGTACTCCTCTTAGCAATACTCCTATGTTGTCTCCTGCTTGTGCTTCGTCTAGGAGTTTCCTAAACATTTCTACTCCTGTTATTACTACTGTTCTTGCTTCGTCGGCTAATCCTACGATTTCTACCGAATCTCCTGATTTTACTACTCCTCTTTCTACTCTTCCTGTTGCTACTGTTCCTCTTCCTGTGATTGAAAATACGTCTTCTACTGGCATTAGGAACGGTTTGTCTGTGTCTCTTTTTGGTTCCGGTATATATTCGTCTACTTCGTCCATTAGTTCTACTATTTTGTCTCCCCATGGTCCGTCTGGATCTTCTAATGCTTTTAATGCTGATCCTACTACGATTGGTGTATTGTCTCCGTCAAAGTCATATTCTGATAGCAGTTCTCTTACTTCCATTTCTACTAGTTCAATTAATTCTGGGTCATCTACTTGATCTTCTTTGTTTAAGAATACTACTATCTTTGGTACTCCTACGTTTCTTGATAATAGAATATGTTCTCTTGTTTGCGGCATTGGTCCGTCTGCTGCTGATACTACTAGGATTGCTCCATCCATTTGTGCTGCTCCTGTTATCATGTTCTTTACATAGTCAGCATGTCCCGGACAGTCTACGTGTGCATAGTGACGTTTTGCTGTTTCATATTCTACGTGAGATGTGGATATTGTTATTCCTCTTTCTCTTTCTTCAGGTGCTTTGTCTATATGTGCATAGTCTATAAATTCACCTGTTCCAAATCTCTTGTTCAATACCAATGTGATTGCTGCTGTAAGTGTTGTCTTACCATGGTCTACATGTCCTATGGTTCCTATGTTTACATGAGGTTTAGTTCTTTCAAATTTTGCTTTTCCCATCTTTATATCCTCCTTAAAAATTAATATTAGTATAAGAAAACTCATCCGGGTGTATCTTGTAGCAAGAGTTTATAAGGGTTTTGCATAAGTACAAAACCTACAAAAATTTCATCAAGGCACTCTTTGCACCTTATTATAAAATTTGAATTTGGAGCCCACGATCGGAATCGAACCGGTGACCTCTTGCTTACCATGCAAACCGCTAATATGTATTTTGCAAGCATTTGAGCCTGTTTTGTTAGCTACCCGTTAGTTACGTATATATATAGTACCCATACATTATACTATCTTGTTTTATAATATTCAACAATATTTTCAAATTTATTTACTTGTAGAGGACCTTTTGAGGTCCTTTTTTTATACTTTCAAATACCATCTCATATCCATCTTCTTAAAATAAATATCTACACACCTCTTTCTATCTTGTATAACGCATTCACACCTATATTTTAACCTTCCTTTTGTTTCTTCCTCACAAAATAATACTCTACTTATATTTACTACAACTAAACTTTCATCTTCTGCGGTAAGTCTAAATCTATATGGTCACATATTACCTTCTTTATCAATATGTACTATGGTTTCTATCGCTTTCACGTTATCACCTCAAGATAATCATAGTAAACATATGTTCCCTTGTCAATAGCCTTTATTTGCCTTTTTAGGAGGTTTTATGCTTTGTCATACCTATTATATTAGTATGTACATTAAACAGCCTGTACAAGCCGACTAATAGGCAGAATATATGTTCCTGTGGATGATAATACAAAAAATAAAAAAGCCCTGGCATCACACCAGGGCATCTTTAGGAGGATTATTTTGCTGTATCAAATTTAACTCCTTCACTGCTGCCTCTATAAGTACATCCAACTCCTGTATAGTTATATTTATTCCCTTAGACGTTAGAAAATCTACAACATATTCTTTTTTAAGTTTCCCTTGTCCTTTTTCTGCGTATATTTGTTCAGCCGCCCCTACTGCTATTTTAACCCAGAAATAAATATTATTTCTCTGTTCTTTTGTGGTTTTTTGCAAAATTAAAGGCACTAATATATACGTTATAATAGCACCCAAAATAGGTATCACCACTTTAATAATTATCTCTATATTCATCTTCATTCCTCACTTTCTTCTTTTTTATACTAGATAACATCCAAAGTTCCCCCGTAGTAAATGCAAACCAGGCCCCTATAAGTGTTACTGGTTCACTTCCTACTTGCAGGTAGATATATAAGACCGCTGTTGTGAAGATTGCATTTAATAAAATTACTAGTGTTACTACGAACTTCGAGAACCTACCCTTTTTCTTTTGTTTTTTCTTTAATTTTAGTAGTTCTTGTAAATCCTTTTCGCTAATATTATCCATCTATGGTCACCTGCTTTGTTTTGTCATTCCAGCCGACCTTAAAGCCTAAAAGTTCCGCTACATCTCGAAGTGGTACATCTAGATCTCCAACTTTCATATAATTTGTTCCATTTTTTAAGTACCCTTTTAGCTTTATGTTTTTGCCATTTACTAGCACATCCACGGTACTTGTCCTCTTTTCTTTCCCTGTAAAGAACTCCAAAGGTTTTGTTCCTGTGAGTTTATTTAGATCTAGGTTTCCAGAATATCCAGGCAATCTACCAACGGAAGTATATTGCCATATATCACATGGATACGCTGGTTTTGTTTGTGGTTTTCCATTGTTGGTTCCGTATCTAGGGATCCATACTGCATCCACTTCTGATAAATTCAAATTGAACTGCTTGTAGAGGTGATGTGCTATATATATGCCTATCTTCTTTGCTCCAAGTTTTCTGAGCTCGTCCACATAAGCGGATATTCCAGCTCTCATGTTGCCCATGCTTTTTTCTTCTACGTCCAAAAACCAAAAGCATGGGTTTAGATCTTTAGTCCTGTTGTAAAAATCTCTAGCCTCTACCCTCATATCATTGAGGGATACTCCACGAACCCAAGCATAACATGCAGTAGGAACACCTCTCTTTTGGAACTCTCTATGATGAGTTTTGTAATGCCTGTCTAATGTTCTACTGCCATATTGGGTACGGATGATTGCAAGGTCAACTTGTTTGGCCAACTTATCATAATTCATACTTTTTGGATCTTGATGATGTGATATATCAATAATCATTTTCTTACCTCCTTTGTGGCTTCTTCTAAATCTTCTATTCTATGATTAGCGACTTTCATTTTTTCTTCTAAAATATACGTTCTTTCAATAACACTATTGTGCTTATCAACTTTATCTTCAAGCTTCTTTAGTCTAAAACTTGTTAACTTGCTAGAGGCTAGAATACCTCCACCTGTCCCCAAAGCTGTCCCTAATAGTGCAATTATCGCTACTATAATATCATTTGTCATATTCCACCTCCGTCAATTTATCCAGAAGGGCATTAAAAAAACACCCTCCTAGGTGTTAAACTAAATTCAATTACTACATATAAGAAACCTATTGTTCATTAACTAAACGCTTCAATAGTCTTCTCTGCTACAATAATTTCAACTTCACTTCTAATAGGATAATCAACTATACCTATCCTCTTGTATTCAGGTACATCCGCGATAGGCATGCCTTTTGTTTCATCAACCATATTTGCAAGTACCAATACTACATAAGAATCAACTAATCTGTTCTGTATAATGTTCATACTAAATTACCTCCATTTCTAATAATAAATTAATAATGTTAAGTTCTATTTCTGCCATTAAGATTTCTTTTTCCGATGGAAGGATACTGTTGAACAAATCTTCTTCCAACTTTTGTTGTTCTTCTAATTCTCTTTGTGTCTTATATCCTGCCGATTCATTTCCTACATACAGGATTTCAAAATTACCTTCAACTTCTTTCTTGCCTTGTTCATCTATTATATAATTACTCATATTTTCGCCCCCATATCTCAAAAGTTGCTCCTGCCACAATAGGTATATAAGATGGTTCAGATAATAAAGTAATTGTGCTTATCTTTTCGTATGAATTTGAAAGAGCATAATACTTATTAAAAGTTTGTAAAGCTCCGATACTTGTAACACAATCGACAAAAGTCCCTAGATTATCTTTTGAGTTAAATACTAACAAATTAACCCGAGAATTTTTAGTATACGAAGGCGAGGCTAATACATCATCCATTTTAAATTGGGTGATTGCACTATTACCACCGGCAGATGTAGATTTATAGCCTTTTACCACTCCATTTTGATTGATTTTTAATATTAATGCACCATTTAAACTAGCGTGAGTACCTTTTAAATTTGAACATATTATTCTAAATTCATCGTAATCACTAGGCATGTTTAAATCTACCTGAACTGCATCTGCGGATAGTATTACCTCGTCTATTTTATTCCAGTGTGCCGCATAATCTGCCTCATGCGACTTAAGACCTTGCTCTAATTTATTCAAATTATTTGCATTAACAGGAGTGCCTTCTTCCGTTACAATCCCAGGCATAGGAATTAATGTTACAGTTCCGTCTCCATTGTCTTGTATCGTATATGTTTTAGGTTTTTCTACTGCTCTATCCTTCCAAATTGTTGGTTCATAAGCCATTAAATCACTTCCTCTCCACAAATAAACTCACCACAATATTTATAACTTTCATAAATAAGTTGAGCCCATTTATGCAATAGTAATAGATTCTTCTCATATCTGTTGGCATCATTAAAATCAAACCCCATCTTGTTAGTCCAAACTTTCATTTCCTCATAACTAGGTGGAGTTATCATATTAGATTTAATACTATCTAGGTTTCTTTCAACCCTATTTATTGAGCTTATAAAATCTATATCAAACATATCCCTATTGGTTACAACCTCTTCTAAAGGGATGCTATAGCCTATACTTTCAAGGTAATTAGCTACAATCTGTATATTAACCTCAACCTTATTTAAATCTCCAAAATTGTAGAAGTCATTACTTGTCCAATTAGTTTTAGGATTAATCAGCATTAAGAATCAACCCCCTAGCCTCTGTTTTACCTTCTAAATATCCCTGATAAGTTAATTCTATTTTAGTGATTATAGCATCTCTATTCTGATTATAAGCATCTTCCATTGTCACAATATCACTAAGCTCATGAGCTGGATTACCTCTCCAATTAGCTGTGTATATTGCTCTATAGTTTCTTTGATTTAGTATCCAGTTCGCTACATTTGTAGCCTGTGCTTGAGTATTGATTAATGCATTATCAACTTTGATTACCTCGCCCTTATCTGCATTATTTATAATCACATCTTGCTTAGTATTTATGTCACTATAATAAGCTACCTCTACACCCTTAACTATTTTATCAAGTTCTATCTGAGGTTCATTGTACATATTATCCATACTTATAATGTCTACCGGACTTCCGAATGATAACTGTTTTAAAATTAGATTATCATCCCGGGTTACATATACATTACACATTCCAGCTACTGCTATCATTTGCAGTACATTTCTACAGTTAGTTTTCTTTACCAAACCTTTAGTTTGTATATTTTGTAATGATAGATCTATTTCATAATTGGTAATTCCACATATATTAAATATGTCAGCTGCCATTTGATATAGTGTATAGTTACTCTTTGCTACTAAGTTTTCATAATCAAAACTACTCATTAAGTCTATAATGTTTCTAGCTGTAAATGTAGCAGTTAAACTCCCTTCATCACTTGTCCATTCCATGAGGTAGAAGTTACCTAGTTGAATATACTCTGTAGTTGTTCCAACCAAAACACCTATTTCAGGAACTACATTCTGCCTTTGTTGAAGAAATTTGTGAAATCCGTCAGGATTAAGTATATTAAAATCTTTATTTGCATTATCTGCAGTAAACTTAAACTCTGCTGAAGGCAATGTTTTTGTTATAATATCCATTTCATCAACCAAATCCATTTTTATTAAGTTATTATCTGTATATATCTTTACTATCCCAAAATCAACCTCTACAACCCTAGCTCTTCTATAAGGCTTAGACCACTTCTTAATAATAACTTCTATTTTCTTATATTGATAAAATTGCCCTATTGTAGCTACTTGAACTAAA
Source organism: Paratissierella segnis (assembly GCF_014385195.1). Lineage (GTDB taxonomy): Bacteria > Bacillota > Clostridia > Tissierellales > Tissierellaceae > Paratissierella > Paratissierella segnis. Next base: position 115,824 of record NZ_JACRTG010000018.1, on the reverse strand, counting down.
TCATTGTCTACAACATGCTCTGACAATACTAAATTATTTGAGCTATCATAAGCATTAATAATAAACTCTGTTGCATATTCGTCATTTAACACATCAAATGTAAGAGTAATACCCATACTTGAATGAGGACCACCAAAGGTAAATATAAGTGTAGGTTCTAACTCAAATATTCCATTCTCATTACATAGATTATCGCTTACAAACCCTAATTCTCCATTGTTTCCTATAGCATCATCCGGGAATACAAAGCTACCATCAAGTTTAAATCTGTTAGGCTCCCATGTTGCTAAATTAAGACTTTGTTCTCTTTTTTTATTAATTAACTGTTGTTTATTACTTATTATTGATTCTGTAGTGGTAGATATATCGTTAACATCACCTCTAGCAGTTACATCCGATATATCAAAGGTTACTCTACCTTTAGTAGTTCGTATAGGTGCATATATAGCTTGTTTATATTCATTACTTACTTCTCTCATATACACACCTACCTTTCAATTAAATTAACCGATATATCTTTATATCTTATGTTTCCATTTATAAAATCTATTGCTCCAGCTTTTCTGTCTCCAGCATAAAAAGTACCTGATTTTATTCCGTTGTCTTGAGGATCTATATATTCTACTTCAAAAAATACAGGACTAACTCTATTGAATAAGTCGCTTAATTGTACTTTAGATAGGTACTTCCAGGCTAATTCTAACTTCCTTTTAGTCGTCACTCTTTCAATTATCATTGTACCTCTTGCATTTCTTTCAGCCTTAGATAAATCCATGATGCCAACTATATAATCACTAGGAGTAGGAATGACTACTCCATCTATTTTAATCATACCTACACCTCCTATGTTGTTTGAATCACTACATTGTTTCCTATACGTTCATTTTCTTTAGCATTATAAGGATTTATTATTCTTGCAAATGTAGTACCATCTACTTGAAGGATAATATCTCCACCATTACTATTAGAGTTAAATTGACTTGTACCTAGTATAGCAGTCCCTACCGCTTCTACTATCATGCCTTTTAAATCATCTAAAGGTGATACTACCTCTTTACCACCAGGGTTATCACCTATCATTGCTAACATAGGACCATTAGTTATTCCACCTTTTGCAAGAGCTGGGATTGCAGCTAATCCTCCTAACGCACTAGCTACATAAGGTATTGCTGCCGGTGCTGCTAAGGCAAGTCCTGCCCCCGCTAAAACAACACCACCTATAATAGCAGTTGTTACTATTACTTCCTTATTAGCTTTAAAAGTACCAGATATTTTTTCTCCGATAGCCGACATTAAGCTTTTGAAATTATTCCATACCGTTGCAAATCCACTAACCATATTTTCAACAAACCCTTTTGAAGTCTCTGCTGCAATTTCTAATACACTACTACCCCATGACTTTAAGTTTTCTAGCTGATTATTAGCAAATGCGATTGTATTAGATGCTGTTGTTTTAAATCCTGAAGCTATATTTGCAGAAAATGCTTTTGCAGTTTCTATTGCTATTCCTCCAAGGTTTCTACCCCAAGTCTGCCAATTGTTTTGTGTAGTAGTTATTGTAAGATTGGTGTTTATCCCCAGTTTAGACAAACCTTGATTGATGTTAGCGACTAATACTGTCGATATGCCTGCTGCAATAACTCCCATATTTTCTTTGTGTGTATTGTAGTTCGTTTCTATTGAGTTCCACGCACTACTTAACCCTAGATTAAGTTGAGTTGAAAACTCGCCATATTTTGCTTGCAACCAAATTAATCCTTCTGATGTTTTTGTTTTTATGTTTTCTAATGAAAAATCATATGCAGTATATTCAATAGGCTTAAACACAACTTGTGGAATTGGAGGTAATTCTAAATTCCAATTAGGATTGTATACTGGATTAGGTATAGGTTGAAACAATGGCTTTGGTATTAATGGAGGAGTTAACCCCCAGTTAGGTCTATATATAGGACTTGGTATAGTTGCAAATATTGGTGCTGGCACCATTAAAGGCACTGACATAGTTTGTCCTAATCTATTCCACTTATCACCAAACCAAATGAAGAATTTCTCCCACTTTGACTTTGATTCCTCTAATCCATTGTCAACTTGCACAGTAGACATAGAAGTATTGAATTCACCAGCTATCGCTCCTAATGCATTCCCTAAAGCTCCTCCACTGTTCCCCATTGAATCTTGCAACTGATTTATTTCATCAAATGACGCTATAGCTCCTTTAGCTGCTTTTCCAGCCTTTTTAATTCCATCCGCTAATTCTTCTTCTCCCTCAGCTGCATCAATTGCCGCATCACCTATATTGTTATTTGTTTCGACTGCAACCTCTTTGCCAGTAATCATTGTGTAAATTTTACCGATTTCTTTTGTTACATTGATTAATCCCTCTAATACCTTATTTATTATTTTTACAATAGGTAATAGGATTTCTATTAAAGCCTTACCTATTAGACTCATAAACTCTTGCCATTGTTCTTTTAGTATTTTGACTTGATTAGCCCAGCTTCCACTATTACGAGCAAAGTCACCTTGTGCATCGCCTGTTACACTTAACAAATAGTTATATCTTAACATTGTCTGCTCTGCTTGATTCATTTCTTGCCAAGACTTTCTAATCCCTTGTGCCATTGCATAGTTTTCAAGGTTTGCGATATTCATATTGATACCAAGTTCTTTAAGAGGTTGTGTCATACCTGACATACCTGACATAATCTTTTCAAATGCTACATCGTTGCTTAAATTATAGAAACTTGCCATATCAGTTGATAGCTTGGCTAAATCTATAGACATCTCTGTAACTGCATTTCCTCTTATACCGCTAGATTTTAACATTGCACCCATTGTGGATGAATATTTTTTAGCCGCCAATTCACTAAGCCCAAATTGTTTTATAGAATTACTAGCGAAATCATTTACTTCCTGAGACATAGACCCAAACGTAACATCAACTACGTTTTGAACTTCTACTAAATCAGATGCTACTTCTATAGATGCCTTGCCAAATTTATATAATTCCTTTGCAGCCATTCCGATTAATGCAAATTTACTTAACTTGCCTAAGTTTAACCCCATTCCTCCGGCTATACCTGAGAAAGCCTTATTAATCCTACCTTCAAACCCCTTAAACTGCTTTTCAGTATCTTTTAATCCTTTACTAATGTTACTTACATCTAATCCACCGCGAACTATAAAATTATTTTTTGCCATTTTCTCACCTGCCTTTTTGGCATAATAAAAGCACCTACTTTAGTAGATGCCTAAATCAGTAAGCCACTTATTATAAAAAGTGCTATACATATTAATATTTTTATCACTTCTTTGTTTACACTTTGTTTCTTTATTAGTTTATAAATCATCATTATAAAATTAATTATAAAGTACACCATTGATAGTACTCCGACATAAGATGCTGTCATTACTATTTTATTATCATTGTTAATTATTAAAATTAAATACATCACTACTAACACAATAGCTTGTATACTTATTTTGATACTCTTTTTCTTCTTCTGTTTTTCGTATTCTTCTATATCTCCATATTTTTTTGATAAATCCGGTGAACCATACAATCCCATAATCATACCCCCTTGGCACATATTACCTTTATAATATATATTATTGCCAAAGATTGCAAGGATGATTATTTTTGTTCTACAACTCCACCAAATAATCTATTTAATGCCATAACTTGATTTAGCATTTGCTTATCTGTCATGACTTTATTTTCTTTATATAAATTATCCAATATTTCATTAAGTGGTTTTGGACGGTCTGATTTCTTTCCTAGCCACTGTATAGTCCACATTGCGTTCCAATACTCCAATGTAATTTTTTCTTTGAAGTTTTCTTCCTTTTTATTGTAGTAGCTTTCTACTTTTAAATTAAATTCATAAGGTGTCAGTTCCCAAAATTCCGAGAACGGTAATTCTATTTCGGCAGCAAGTTTCATAGCACTTTTAATTGTAAAAGGCTCTACCTCACTACCTTCTATTCGTTTTTTCCTTCTTCCTCTACTTCTTCGGCTTCACCATCTGTAAATACTGCATTAAAAGCATTCCAGAACTCTTTTGTAACCGCCAATAATGATGAATGTTCATCTATTAATTCCATTACCTTTTTAGGTGTAAGGTTTTTATCTTCGTGTACTAACCCTGCCCATATAACGTATGCATATTCTTCCATTGTCAATTTACCATTCTGCATTGATTCTATTTCCATAATTGGTTTCTTATACTTCTTTTCAATCAGGTCTATTGCTACCATTCCATATTTTAAGTTTCTAATTTTGTCTAATTGTATTGGATAATAACTCATTTATACCTCTCCTTCAGTTTTTTATTTATCTTAAATAGTATTTTGTTTAGTAATTTCACTATAGGTAATAATAGCTTTTTAGCCATATTAAATCCCCCTATATAAAAATAAGGCTAAGAATAATCCTAGCCCTATACTGTAGTTACTGTTAAAACTGGTTTACCTGATACTTTTATTGTAGCCCCAAACCCTATAGTCCCATCTACATCTACATCTCCTACTTTAAACCCTGTTACAACCCCTTTAAAAGCCCATTCGGCTTGTGGTGTGGTAGGAAATGTTATTTTATAATCTTCTGCTAATCCACTATCTAAAGCATCCTGCAATGCTACTTGCCCAGATTCTGTGTCAGGATTAAAAAAACCTTCTATTGGAACCTCACCAGCATCTTTAAATCCACCTATAGATTCTTTATATCCTCCATCACTGTCTAAAGTAGTTGTATCTATGGTGTCGGCTGTAATTTCTATTCCGCCAATGGAAGTTAGTCCAGAAATATCTTTTTCACCTTTGCTCAACTTCGTTCCTAATGCTCTAGTTGCTTCACCCATCATTCTACCTCCTCAAAATATATTGTAAAATCTATTATCCCTCTATTTACTTTTAATTCATGTTCGTAAACTTCATGAATATTATTTATGTCTAAATCTTCAATAAAAAAACCACTTATAGCGGTATGTGGTAATGATTCTAATAACTTTTCAACTTTTTTAGTAATTCTTTTCATATCTCCGTAACGTGTAGCCATAATGCTAAACATGAAGGAAAGATACTCTTTACCCGTCATTCCTTCGAGAGTTTTTATCTTCTTGGTGCTAATACGCGTGTAAACTAGATAAGGTCTTGTAACCCCTTCTGGTGCGTTTGTGGGGAATACATAGCCTATCTCTGTTCCATCATCATTTATGGTTGGTTTTAACTCTTCAATTTTGGTTTCTAATTCTTGCCTTAATGCAGATTCCATTATTTTAGCTCCTTAAAAGTGGTTATATAAATATTAGTTAAGCCTGTCGGTACTCTGATTATGTTTTCTCCATCTAATGTAGACCTATCTATTTCTTCTACTTCATTTGCTATAGAAAAATCTTGTATTTCATCTACAGAATCAATAAAATCATTCAGTATCTTTTTTACAGTTTCTTTATCCATTTATCTCAACCCCGCTTTCGCTATTTCAGCATCAATTTTCTTTTGCATTTCGCTTACTATTGTTTTTTCTATTTTATTTACATTGTCGGTCAAACTATCACTTATAAAACGATAACCTGGTATATACCTACCATTCTTAGCAAAGAACCCATATTCTTGTGAAATTGGATAATAGCCTGTGATTTTGCCTTCCTTGTTAGGTTTTTGGAATATGTCATTCATTCTAGAGTCAAACATTATTCTATATACTTTCTTGCCTTTCTGTCTTGACCTTTCACCTTTAGACACAATTCCCTTTTTAAGCATCCCAGTATCAACAGGCGCATTAGCTTTAGATTGTTTTAAGGCTATGTTCATACCTTTTCTAGCACTCGCTGTTACGTGTTTTTGAGGTACCTTACCTAGTTGTTTAAGGCTACGTTCTAATTCTCTCATGCCCTCAACTTTAAATCTTACCTTAGCCAATTATTTCACCAACTTACCAATAAAAAACTTACTATTACACTTAGGACAACGAAGGCCATCCATTTGCTTATTATTTATCTCTGTATACTCACAATCGGCACAATACCATTTAGTTTTTTTATTTTTACTCATCTTATTTCACCAACCTACAATAGCAAAGCAGTTCTCTATTTAAACTTTTTACATTAATAGCGGATAGTATCTCGTATATTTCGTCATTATGTTTTATTCTCATTAAGTTTGTAATCCCTTCTACATATCTCATATTAAACTTTACTTCTACCTTTGTATCTGTAGTCAAAGCTGTAAAATATTCATTGCCTAATAAAGGGTCTTTACTCGCCCATATTCCGCCTTTGAACACTTCCCAATCTTCAATATACTCTCCGAATTCATCTCTTTTTTTTACTAAGTGTAAGAAGTCTATCTTATGTCTATAATCTCTCATATTACATCACCTACTGTATATTCAGTCGATAGTGTTAAATGGTGTTTTAGACTTATATAAGACTGTTCGAATCTCTCTGATAGTTTTACATCATCATAGCCAAAATTAGCTTTACAATAAAGTATTACCGCTCTTTTAATTAATGGGTCTGTGTCTATAACTTTATCTTTATTAACTCCTGATAATATTAAATCCGCTTTAGCACTTCCAATTAAGTCTAGAATTTCATTGTTTAAATCTTCTCCATTAATTCTTAGTGCATCTTTAATATCGTTTAACATCTAATCACCGCCTTGTAGCAGTTCAATTAAATCATCTTTCCTTGCTTTCATATCGTATTCTATACTTCTTTCTTCCAATACCTTCATAATCTCTTTTTTCGTCATAGAGTTAAAAAAGGGCTTGTCACCCTCAATCAATCCTCTATCAATTAAATCTTTTATCCTATCAGGCTCATTAGAAGAAAATTCATCTCCGACTTTGTAGACTATTTTTAAGTTATACTTATCGTGAAATTCTCTAATTACCTTATACATCTTATCCAGCCACTACTACTTCTTGAATTAATGCAAAGGCTTTAGTATCTAAAGGTGCTCCATCTACGATAGTGTATGCTGCATAGTCTACAGTTCTAGCTTTTACGTGTTCTTCTGTTGCAATACTCATTGGCTCATTGGTGTTCATGATATATGCTTCCCCAGGGTTACCAAAGATTATATTATTTGCTGTTACTCCCGCATCTGCTTTAACTACAAAACCTAACATCCTGCCTACTCCACCCGCTGTAGTATCTGGAATAAATATTGGTCTACCATTTTCATCTGTTATGTTAGCAAGTTGTGTCCAAATTGTAGAGTTATTAGCATAGAAAGCACAACCATTTAAGTAAGAAGAATGTACTTTACTAATAGCTTCAGTTATCTTTGCGTAAGTTAGTGGCACTGCTGTAGTTACATTGTCAAAGTCATAAGTCACTACTTGTGGAGTGTCTGTTTCTGCTAATAATGCAGTTTCTATTCCTAATGGTTCAGGTAAGAATGTATCACTTTCGCCTGGCTTGCCTTTACCTGTAGGCACTGCGGTTCCTAGTGCTACCCCTACTCTCTTGCCTAGTTCGTTCTTGATGTATGGAATAAATTCTTCTACTGCCATTGCTCTCATTTTCCAAGTCACAGTGATAGCTTTAGCAAGTTCACATCCTGTTAATTGAAGTTGCCCAAATACATTCTTTTCATCTGCTGTTGCTGTTGCTTCATCATACCAAGCTGCATCTCCTTCTGCTATTGCAGTATGCTTGTTAATAGTTAATGTACCTCTAACATTGTATTTCTTAACATCTGCTAACAAAGGATACATTTCTTCTGCTCTTGCCCAAATTCCAGCTACCACAGTATCAGGTATTAATGTTGGTGTGTTAACTGTTGTGTGAGTATAAGCATTGTTAAACTCTTTATTTACCTTGTTAAATACTTCTAACTCATTTCCTTCTAGCTTGTTACCTTGTATATATTTTGCCCATGCATTTTCGTATACTTTGCTTTCATTTACTACTTTGTTTTCTAAAATATTATCCACTACTTTTACCCCCTCTACTTTTACTGTTTTATTTTCTAAGTCTAATACCTTGTTGTTGTCCTTCAATGCGTTTAAATTAGCATTTGCTAACTTAATTTCTTCAAACTTGTTATCTAATGCTTTTACTTCTTCCATCTTTGCATTGGAATCTTCAATTTTACCTTCATTGATTAGATTTTCTACCTCTGTCATTAATGCATTTCTTTGTTCTAAATATTCGTTATACTTCATGCTTAACATCTCCCTTCAATTTTAAATAATTAAATTTTGCCATTAAAATATCCGACTCATTCTTTTCTGAATTAATCGGATTCTTAATTGTGTTTCTTATTTTATTTATTACTTCTAGTGGCAACATGCCTGAATAATCTGTACTCGCTACTAACTGTATATCATTTTCAAACATTACCTCATCTATAAATCCTAATTCCTTAGCTTTCTCTGCTGTCATCCATGTTTCACTATCCATTAAACTAAGTAATTCTTCTTGTGTTTTGCCTGTTTTTATCCTGTAAGCATTGGCAATAGTATTATTAGCACTTTTTAATACTTCGGCTGTATGCTCCATGCTTCTATAATCACCTTCTGCATAAGAAGATACATTATGAACCATCATTTGTGCTGTAGGAGACATTATAATCTTTTTACCAGCCATTGCTATTACACTTGCAGCACTTGCGGCTAATCCTACAATCCTTACAGTAACATTGCCTTGATAGGATTTTAAAGCAGTATATATTTCACTTCCAGCAAATACACTTCCGCCACCTGAATTTATTTCCACTTCAACATCTTCACCTTTTGCAGATTCCAACACTTTGTTTACTGAATTAGGGCTTGTGGCTTCAATCCCAAACCATTCATAGATCCAAGCTTCGCTATTTGATATTATAGGACCTTTTATATTTACCTTCACCTAATCACCTCCTTGTTCTGCAATAGGTAACCTTCCAACATCCATAGCTGTTTTTCGATGTCTTTCACCGCCAAATCATAGCCTATTGTTTCGTCATAATTGTTAGGGTCTACGCAAGCTGACTCCCCTACTATAGTAAAGCCATTAGGTAAAAGCGCTACTACAATGCATTGCTTGCCGAATATTCTATGAAATTCTTTCATCTCTGAATTGAATAATATTTCATCTATTTGTTTTTGCGTTACTGATTTAACTTCATTTACTTCTCTCACCTAATCACCTCCTCCAACTATACCAGTATCCTTCCTTAATACATATTGGTCTCCACCTTCCCTTGGTGCCAAATTAAGTATTGCTCTTACTTCATTAGGAGACATTATTCCTCTGTCTACATATTGAACTAAATTTAATTTAGTTTGCATGCTAGCAAAGTTTAAATTAGAACTTTCAAATATTATTTTGTTGCCAAACCCTCTCTCCCTTCTTGAGAATAACTTTCTTGTATATTCTCCACTAAGCTGAATTATGTCAGGTTCTATTGAACTTTCATAATAAGAGATCCATTTATTTTCATCATATTTGCCCTGGACTATATCCTCATTGGTATTAAAGAATGATAATATCCTTTGAGTGGTCTTATCCATTTGCACTGCATTAGGTACATAGTCTTTAGGCTCTACTTGCTTAGCTTCTGCTTTTGCATCAGTAGCAGCAGCACCTACAGTATCACTTTCAATATTCATATAATCATCTATGAATTGCTTAGTTTGTTTCTTCAAGTCCTCTGGCCTTAGAGACTGATTGAATTTAAGTAGCCATCTTATTATGTTAGAGTTTCTTATTGCCTTAACAATGCCTTGGTCAGTGGTATTTACAATTTCCATAAGCGGCATTAATGCTTTAGCTGGACTATCTCCAAATATTTCATTATTATTAAAATCTTTTCTAAGATGAATTACATCTGTATATCGAAATGTTACTGTTTTGCCACTTTTTAGAATAAACACAAGGAATAATTCTCCTTGGTTATTTTGTACCGCATCTACATAAGTTGCTGTTATAGGATAAATCTCAATAGGATAACCATTTTCATCTCTATTTATATAGGCAAAGGCATTATTGTTTAACTCTAATTGAGTTATTAGTTTTTCTTGTAGCATTTGTCCTGTCATATATGGATTCGGTTCTTCTAATAGAAATCTCATATACACATCAGGGTTGATTTTCATTCCATCAGGGCTATTCCTAATATGTTTACCTATTGCCTTGCCTATCGCCCTTGATTTTGGTCTTATTGCTGCTCTTACAATATCGGATTGATATAAGTTACCATTCCACGCATAAAAGCCATCACCTTCATCTGTTATCATCTTATACTTTGATACTGTTACTGTTTTATTTCTAAATCTATCAAATATTCCCAAGTAATCACCTCCTTAAATCATATTGATATAATCTTCATAGTGTCTTTCTAAAACTACATAAGCATTTAATAGGCCTGCAAATCCATCTATTCTTTTTCTTTGATTACTCCCCTTTGTAGGTTGTATATTGTCATTTTTATCTATATCAACTGCTACGTTTGACAAGTTCCATTTAAGTATTGGCGAATTATTATAATTAATCTTTTTAGCTGCCAAATCTGCCCCTAATGATTTCATAGGACCTGATAAAGTCTTTTTACCTTGTATTACTGGCTCCATACTATCTTTACCAAAATAAGACTTCATTTCCTCTACAAAATAAGTTGCGGACCAACTGTCATATCCTATCCAAGGGATATATATATCTAGTTCGTTTTGCACTTTTAAAAACCAATCCGTCACAAATTTATAATGAACTTTGTTACCTGGTGTAGTTTGCAATAGTCCCATATCTCGCCAAATATTATAAGGGATTTTATCTTCCTTTGCTCTTTGCTCTAATAGGTCCTCGGGCAACCAGTACATTTGTAATACATATATTGTCGGATTATCTCTACACATAAAAATAACCGTTGCATTGGTTAGGTCAGTTGTGCTTGATAAGTCAACTCCACCTATTCCATACCTCGGTTTTAATTCTCTCAAATCAAATGTAGCTGTATTGTTTAAATCTTCAAATGAAAGCCAAGTTTCAGTTGATGTTTCTCTTATATTAAAATCCTTACATAATAGGTTTTTAACTAATAAAGGATTTTCCTTTGCTTTTTCTACTTCATTTTTTAATATATCATAGTTTTTAATTGTCCCTAGTCCTGGGTTAGCTTTTACCCAACACTTTTCATCAGTCCACTCTTTTCTCTCGTCTAATTCATATATAAATGCGATTGTTCTTTCATCTTTATATCCGTTTGGATCTTCGTACCCATTTATAATTAATTCACACTCATCATAAATTACATCGTATATATCCTCTCTTATCGTTCCTGCTGTTGTAGTAATAAAGATTAAAGGTTGTTTCCTTGCTGAAATACCCCTTGCCAATATATCATATAAAGCTAAACCATTTTTCCATTGTTGTAATTCGTCTAGCAGTACACAATGAAGGTTTAATCCATCTAGTGTATTATAATCACTTGATAAGGGTTTAAATGTTCCAAAGTTAAAAGCCTTACTGGATAATTCGCCAGTTAGAGGTTTAATTCTCTTTTTTAGGACTGGGCTCATCATTACCATGGCCTTAGCTGCTTCCCAAATCTTTTTAGCTTGGTCCCTTGTTGTTGCAGCACTTACTACCTCAGGTCCCATTTCTCCATCTGCTATTTGCATATATAATCCTACTGCACTTGCTACTAATGATTTACCGTTCTTTTTACCTACTATCCATACTGCTCTACGATACTTTCTGTATCCATCGTTGTCTACAAAGCCGAATATTGTACTTATCATTGCTCTTTCCCAAGTTTCAAGAATTATCTTTTGTCCTCCCATTTCTCCTTGGGAATGTCTACAGTATTCTTCTATGAAATAAACTGCGTGTTTTGCTCTCAAATCATCATAATGCCATCTACCTGGATTTTCTATATCTTGTACTACTTTTTTATAAGTTTTATATATCTTTTTGCTTACTGCTACTTTATCAGTTTGTATATCATTCCAGTATTCTAATATATAATTATCTTGCTGCAAGGAACTTGTCAAAGCCATCGTCTTCCACCACCTCTGTATCCTTTGGTAGTAGGTCACTTAATTGTTTTATTATACTTTGGTAATTCTTATTCATTGTATTGTAAAGCCTTGCAACAGGTCTCTCTCTTTCATATGGGTCGGTTTTCTCTGATTGAGTGAACATTTCAAAGTATCCATTTTGCATTATATCATTTTCATAATCTTCAAGAGTTATCCGCATATATGCGGCTCTACTGATAAGGCCATCTATTAATGCTTGTTTATCTTTGTCTATATCTTTGTAAATCTTTCTTAGTCTCTTGTCCTCTTTTAATATTCTTTCATCTTTTGTCAATTCCCTCTTCTTTGCCACATATATCACCTCTTTTCTTTTTGGGTAGGGGGGTCACGTGTGAGCTTACGCATTGTAGAAAGGTTGACACACGGTATTCATAGCCCCACTTTGACCTTATTTTATAGGGGGGATAGCACTTCCTCTACCACTTCGCCTTATATTATGATATTATTTAGGGATTGCTCTCCACTAACTCCCCATTACTGTTAAACATTAATCCTTCTCGTACTACTTCCTTTTCTATCCTATTGTGTTCTATCGAGTGACAAGTCGCACATAGTAATTCTAAGTTTTTAAACGATAAAGTTATATCTGGATTGTTTATGTTATCGTGAGTAAGCCATACCTTATGATGTACTTCATCCCCTGGTACATACTTACCATCTTTCAAACATCTCTCACATAATCCGTTTACTGATTGTTTATATGTTTCTCTGCACTTCTTCCATTGTTTACTGTTGTAAAATTTAATTGCAAAGTCTCTTGCCACGCTATCATCCCTCAAATTTTACTTTCGCTATTTCAAGCCATCCGATTAACTTCCTTCACCGTTGGGATAAAACTAATTCCCATCACACATCATTCCTAATTCAAATGATACTTCCGATACTTTTCTCATAGCTTCTTTGACTGTATTATCTGTCATTGATGCTACTATTAACATTCCTACTGCAGTATCTAATTCGCTTATTAATTTACCTATCTTTTCTTCATCCATCTATCCCCATCTCCTTTGTTTAATCCTTCTACCCTGTCTAGTGTAGCTATCTGCCCTCATTAGTTCTTCTACACTACAACCCAACTCTATTTTAGGCTTGTCTATCGCCTTGCTACACATCTTTAATAACTTATAGTATGTATTTATATCAGTTAGTTTTATGTATTCGCCTATGGTCAATATAACCGACCTCCCATTAGCCTTCTCAGTACTTTTTCACGTTCTATTCCATTTACCTTCAACAACTTCCTAAATGCTCTATTAGCTTGTACCTCTTTTAACCCTAGTAAATCTATTAATTCTTTTATGTTGTAATAATCCTTAGTAAGTAGTTGCTCTAGTTTCTCTTGTAGTTCTAATTTATACTTTAAATCTGTTTCTTTGCATTTATGGGGACCGTTGTTTCCTCTGTGTTCAGTTGATGTCAAATATTTATAATTAAGTTCGAAGTCAAGTCCCCCTTGCGAACGATATATTATGTGGTGACGTTCTATCCCATTTAATCACTCCAAATAAAATAGACCAGTCCTCGCAAGGAATCTGGTCTCAATTTAGTTATTTAATTATATTATACACTTTACCTCAATATCATTATACCATAAGTCTCTTAGTAGGTGTTGCCCGTTTTTTGCCCGTTTTTTGCCCAACTAATCTTTTTCTACAATAATTTTTTTTCCAATTTCATCAAATGTTAATTTTAAATTCCTTACTTCTTCACTAAGCCCCATAGTACGTACCCATTTAGAAGGAAGGGTAGCTCTAAAGGTAGTGCCACCAGTTCCAGATTTTCTAATTGCAGCTAATAATTTAGCTTTCCTAGTTTCCATACTTATCACCTTATCCTACAATTTATTTCTGAGAATCTTACCATTTCTTTTGTAGAATAATTCATCATTGTACTAGCTAAATCTACATCATACTGAACCTTGTTAAATTCAGTTTTCTGTTGTGCTTCAATGTTTTCCTTTAATTTGATTGAATATTGAGTGCTAAAACCAATCAACCTCATAGCCTTTATCTCACCGGTGGAGCTGTCAGCTAAAATAATATGACAATTATACCCTTGTCCATCTTCTATGTCATTTAATTTAGTCAGGTTTTTCGATAAAGCTACATGATACGGAGCATCCATCCACTGTAGACTACCAAACTTACTAAGTATAAATATAATGTCATTTTTGACAAACATTCCAAATTGTAATTTACCAGCCTTAACATATTCAATTTCATTTCGTGTTGGCTTATTAAACAAAATAGTCATTGTTGATCCGATATCAGTCATGTCAAATCTTACACCTTCTTGATTACTTTGTAATCCTTTTACTATTTGACCTACTTCATATTTGTACATTATTCTTCCCCCTTAAATTTAGATTTTCCCTTTTCTGTTAATTTTAATTTAGTGCCATTTATTTCAACATATCCTAGTTTAACAAGTTCTTTATAATAATTAAGGATTCGTGATGTTTCTATTTCTTCCTCTATTTTAAGTATCATTAATAGACAATGACTTGTTTTATATACAGTGTTTTTCTGCGTATTTGCTTTCATATTCTTCCCAGCTTTTACTAAACTCGTGATTCGCAAATGCTTCTTTTAATCCTGTAATCTGTTTAAGTCTTATAACTTCGTCTAGATCCATTCCTAACTGTTTACATATCTCAGCATCATCCCATCCCATTTTGTACAAATCAGCTACAATAACGCTCATATCTTTAATTTGATGTGTTCCCCTTGCCCTATTATGTCTTATTGTAGATGCCATTCTATTTTTAATATCTTTTTCTATAACTGTACAAGGTATCTCTTTTAAATCCCAATATTCTTTAGCACATCTATATCTATGAAAGCCGTCTACAACTGTATATAAATCTTGTTCTTCGTCATAAATCACAACTATTGGCTGAGTATATCCATCTTCCTCTATAGATTTCTTTAATAATTTCATTTCAGGACCTGCTACTTTGTTTGGGTTGTAATCATTAGCAACAACTTTTTCAATTGGTATCATTTTAACATTCAGTACTGGGAATTCAATTTTTTTCATTTATTTTTCCTCCTCATAACACTATAACTACCTCTATTTCCTGTTACTTCAAATCCTCTTTCCCCCCAAGCAGAAATCAATTTATCTATGTTGGTTAACACTTGTATTGTAGAGGATTTATATTCTTTAACAAGATAATCGGCTATAAATGACCATACCCCTTTGTTTCTAAAACTTTCTAAAACATACATATTGCCAAACATTACTTTGTTTTTTTCTATTGATACAGATGAAAAACCTGCTAATTCATCACCCTCATAGAAAAGATACCACTCCATGCTTTCGTCATTTATTATATATTGTAGCTCCTTACGAAACTCTCTTTCAGCAAAATACCTTCCCATTATTGAGTAAAATTCACTCTTGTCGTAACTTCCTTTATAGACCTTGACCTTTAACACATCCTCATCCTCCTTATTAAGTTGAGCAGCTATTCTTTTTAATGGTGTACTGTCTGTATCGGCTCCGTATATTAAGTTTTTATATTTCTTTTTGAGTTCAAACAGCCTTTCTACATCTGATTTCGTTTGCCCGAATGATAACCTTGACATCCAGAAGTCGTTTTTTTCTATAGCTCTAGCTATTCTTTTCCAATATGGAGACTGTCTATATCCTTCAATCTCCCATTTATCATCAGGCATATTTTTAGGTGTAATATCAGCTTCTTTTTCCCACCAGGACATAAATGTTTTAATTTTTCTGTAATAATGATCTTCTAACTCAGGAGCATATAATCTAAGACTTTCTAATAACCAAACTGTGTATTGTTCCCATGTCATACCATCAGGTTTTTCAGATTTAATATTGCCAAGTAAACTTGTTCTTGCATAGATGTTCCCAAAATTAACTCCATGCACTCTATTTAATACCTTTTCCCATGTTTCATATTCTAGGGCTTTAAATTGATCTAGACCATTCCTTTGGTCATCCCCGTAAGGTTGACATAGCCTTTGTTCGTAAATTGATAGTCCATTTTTATACATTAACTCATATATTTCGTTAAACTTTAAGTCTAATTTCGATACTGATCCCCAAATATCCTCTACTCTCCAGTCATAAATAGGGAAAAAATTATATACATCTACCCATTTATCTTGGCTAATTTTTAACTGTGTGGTCCACCCATAATTCTTATATCTAACTTTTTTATCTGATATTATAGTTCTAAATCTATTAAGACTTTCATCTGACCTAATTCCTATTCCTGCTCCTACTATAGAATTATGTTGTTCTTGGTACCATACTGCAAAATCAACTATGAATTCTTCAAATTCCATTCCCCGCCTAAACCAGTTCCAAGGACAATTATCTTCATTTATTACATGTTTGTTTTTAGGCATTTCTCTTACCCATTTGTGCTTATCATTTTTGTCCCAGCATATCCACTTAGGCTGAATTACCGACACCGCATTTCTTAAACTCAATGGCAAGGCGCACCAATAAAATCTTCCTACAACATCTTTTGTTTCTACAATCAACTCCTCTACGTGTTCAATTGTTGCTTTGTACTGAGCTTCTAAGTCTATGTAGAGTACATCAAATTTCTTATTCATTTTTCTTGCAACCATAGCTGCTAATTGAAGCATAACACTACTGTCTTTTCCACCACTAACACTAAAATAAATATTATCAAATGCGTTAAAAACTATTTCATATCTTTCTATTGCTGCATCCAATACATTTTTATCATTATATATCTTAGCCAACTATTTCACCTCCTGTAATTCTTCTATAGTTTTTATTTCTTCCTTTTCAATCTTTCCAAGTTTAGTCCTACCTTTATAATCTTTATAGTAGATATATTTTTCTACTACACTTATATCCTTTTGCTCTTCTAGCTCTGCTTTAAAACTTTCAATCAAGTTTTCTTTTCTTTGCAAGCATCTTAATATTCTTTCATCTAACGTATTAGCAGCACATATATCTACATAATGAACATTGTTCTTTTGTCCCATTCTGTGAACTCTATCCTCACTTTGTCCCCTAGTAGCATAGTCCCAATCGTTGCTATAATAAACTACATAGCTGCAAAATTGAAGATTTAACCCATACCCTGCGCATGTTTTATTTGCAACTAAGAACTGAGAGTCGCCTTGAAATTTCTTCAAGTTTTCTTGCCTTTTCTTCTGATTTAATTCTCCATAAAATTCTACTGCAATTCCTTCTTCATATTCTTCATTAAGCAATTTTACTATAGTTTGTATTTCGTGAGTATATTTGCAAAATATAATTGTTTTTTCATCTAAGTTTACGATATCCATAAGCTTCTGTATCCTGGGGTTATTTTCTGGATTTTTAAAAAAAGTTTCAGTTTCTAAATGTTCCCCTACCTTTACCTTCAAGCCACTTATAACACTTTGCAACCCTGCGAATAGTCGATATATAGTATAAGGTTCTAATTCGTCTAATTCAAACAATAAATCATCTGCAACTTGAGAATAATGCTCATATTGTTCATGTGTAAGGTGATAATAAGCAGTTTCATAAGTTTTTGAAGGTAAATCTAAACATTCATCTTTTCTAATCTGATAGGTATATGGTGCTATCTTTCCTACTAAATAATCTAAATTCAATACCGTTTTAATCCTTCCTTTTATTCTTTGGTCGTATTCTAAATGATTAGCAGCGAAGGACCAAAAAGACCTATAACCTAATATTCTGTAATCTAAAATATACCATTGAGAGTATAAATCCTTCTCATTCCTACTTATCGGCGTTCCATTTAAAATTAGCCTATAAGGGCAATACTTAGAAAGTCTAATTATATTAACTGTCCTATTTGCTCTGTGATTCTTGACTAGATTGCTTTCGTCTACTATTAGCATTACTCTTTCTCTTTGTACTAGCTTTAATAGCTCTGTATTAAGTCTTATACTACTCGATAAGCTTTCAATACCTTCAATTATAAATTTCTCTTCAAACCCTTCTATATGTTTCCCTAGCTCTCTTTTAATTGTCTCTTTGACAGAGCAAGGACACAGCCATAAAACTATATCAATTTTGTTTTTTATAAACCTTTTATATGCTAGTTCTATAGCTGTCCTTGTTTTCCCTGTACCCATTTCCATATATAGAGCTCCTACTTTAATTTTACTTAGTTTTTCTACAGCTGCAACCTGGTGAGATTGTAACTCTGTTAGAAGTTTCATATTAATCATCCTTTAAATCTTCTAATACTTTCATACTGCTGTTTAGTATTTCTTTTAGACCATCTTTAGGAGTATTTTCTTCTACTTTAACTGGGGCAACTACTTCTACATTCTTTAAAGCTTCCTTATATTCTTCTATAGCCTTTAATGCAGCCTTAGAAAATTCAAAATCGAATAATTGAGCAAATTCTTCAACTTCTTTATATCTTTCTATCTTAACTACTACAGAGGGACTACTCCATTTGCTACCTGGTAATTTTCTAGCTGTCTTATATAATTTGTCATCTCTACCCTGCCAACTGATCGCTAATACTTTTTCTTTTTCCCTGAACTTTATCCATCTCTTACATTCTTGCTCATATAATCCGTTTACAGCATTATTTCTTGTTTGTTCATCTAGTATCATTATTGGGAATCCTGCATTAAGCAATTTGTTCCCAAGCTCTGCTGCTCTATCTTCTGCTTTACCAGTGTATTCAGTAATTTTTCTTTCCCAAGTGCCTTCCCACTTGTAACCTAGACTTTTAACTAATTGTCTAAAATCTTCGTTTTTTTCAAACATTACAGTAACTTTATCATCTTTAACTGTTATTTCTGCTACCACATTTGTAATTTTATTGTCTGGATAAACAGTCGATTCTAATTTAATGTCCACTATAGCTTTTTCTTCTATTAATTCTTTTTCTGATTTTATTGCATTCTTAATTTCTCTTTCAATATAATCCCAAAGTCTATCAGATCTGTTATCTATATAATATTTTGCATCTGTTTTATTTTCAATTATATAATCTCTTATAGTCAGTATGTCTTCCTTTGTGATGTCTATAAATCCATAATATTCAGATAGTCCTTTCATTACCATCTTATCATCAACCGACTCGTTAAAATAATTTATTAAGTTTTGTCTTAACGTAATTGCCCAAGCTACTTGCTTTTCCGAACCTGTTAATTGAGGTAGTTCCATTTCTTTAGCTTTTTCAGCCGCTTCTTTGTTAGCTTTTTCTCTTTCTTCATCTAGATGTTTCTCCCAACATTCAGGACACATTTTGTTAAACGCTCTTTCTTTTTTCCATTCTCTATCCTTAGTAGGTCCAATTATATTTACTCTTCCTTCGTGTCCACAACTAAATGTTCCATAATACCAAGCCATCTTTATTCCTCCTATTTTTATTTTTCTATTTACCGTTTATCTCTATCTGTGATTATATAATATCATAGTCGTACTGACTTTGCAAGTATTTTTTTATAAATAGTTTAATTATTTTTAAAGTTTATTTCGACAAAGTTTCGACAAATAAAAAGGGACTGCATTAGTCCCTCACCTTATTCATCAACTCATATATTATCTCTGTTCTTCTTCTTTGTGCAGTAGTTCTGCTCATATTTAACATAGTTCCTATTGCTTTATCACTTAGTTTTTCTGCATATCTTAATTCTATAATTTGTTTTTCTTCTTCTAGTAGATCTTCAAGCAATAACTCTACATCCTCAATTTGCTTTTCTAAATTATTTATTTTAGCTTTAGTTTTATACTTTTCTCTTATGTTTATCTCTATTTCCTTAAATATTCTATCTACCGCTCTTTCAAGTTCTGCCTCTATGTTTGATGTAACTAAATTATTTTGTATCGCATCCTTGGAGTAATCTATCGCTTTAATAGTATCTTCAAGGTCTACATTGCATTCCTTGATGTCTTTTCTTAGTCTATCTATTCTATTTTGTACTCTTATTTCCCTGCTTCTAAGCCTGTCCAAGCGTTTCTTACGCTTATAGTGTCCATATAACATTCCTTCTACTTTACTATATTGATTTATAAGTCATACCCCCTTGGATTGCTTTTTTTCTTCAACCTTTTTCTTTAATTCTTTTAATAATCTATCTCCATCCATATCTGTAAGTGCCTTAAACCAGTCACTTTTTAAAAAGTTCTCTACTTCTTTTCTATATCTTGGCTCTTGATAATCCTTACAGGCTTGTACTATTATTGCATTTGCTAAATTTTCATATCTATCCAACTTTTATTCCCCTTCCCGACGTTTTTCCGACGTTTAATTCTTGTTATGTTCAGTTAACCTTTAAAGTTTGCTTTTCTCATTTTTTCATATATTTCTGCATCAAATACCTTACTAGATAATGCACAAGCACAGGCATGGTCATCACAAACTCTCCAATATCCACATCCAAAACCATATTTAGCCTCTGTCTCATATTCTATTTTTAAAAAAGTTTCCTTATCCATTTTCAGAACTCCTTTCTAATTTCCATTAAATCCTATATCCTTCACCTGATTCTAATGCTCTTAATGCCTCTATCCTTATTTCATCTATCAATTTTTCCAATGCTTTTACACTTTTAGAATTATCATAGCCATAAGCTATATCAGCAATAAATTCTAAAGCCCCTCTACAACCTTTATAAGTCACTTTCTTTTGGTTTTTATCTGAATACTTTCTTTCGCAATATCTGTTGTATTCTTTAAATATATTATCAAAAACTTCTTCCCACTCTGCCCCATGCTCTACTTCATGGCCCACTATAACATGTGCTAATTCATGTCCCAGTGTTTCTACTTGTGTTTCTACTTCTGTTTTTGCATCTAGAGTTATAATTACTTTTTCATCAGGCAAGAAAGTCGTTAGCCCATATACTCCTTCTTTTTCTTTTAACTTGTTATCCCACTCTATTTCACAATCAAAGTCCCCATATAAATTTCTAGTTGCTTGTATTACATCTTCAAATGGTGTATTTAGCCATGTAATCATTTCTTAATCCTCCCTTTCCATTGCACATAAAAAACATTAGGTGCTGTTTGAATTTTTCTTCCGTTTGTTTTATGCAATCACACATATTAATATCCATCTCTTTGTCTACGATAATTTTCTTCGTGTTTCTTTAGATATGCTTGTTCTACTTCTTCATCTGTAAAGCCTAGTAAGTGTGTTAGTATCTTAATGCCTATCCCTATATTGTAATAAGCATGACTATTTACATTTTTTATATCTGTATTGTTTAGTTTGGATATCCAATAATAAAGTGATTTAAATGTGTTTGTCATGTCCCTTATTTTTTCGTATTCCCTTATTTCATCATTTATATAATAAATATCTAATTGATTGCCTATACTTAGGTAAAAATGGAGTACATCTGCTAATTCATCAAGAAGTCTTTCCTTGCTTTCAGGTCCTTTTGTACTCCAATGCTTAAAGCAACGTGTCGCATTTGCAAGTTCCCCAACTTCTACCAATAAAGCTAATATTGTCTTATCTAGTAGTTCTTCATCACTCATTGCTATATTTCTAATTTTAATAATGTATTTATCTAGTTCATCTTGCATTTTATATAACTTTTTTAAATTCATTCCTTTATCCTCCCCTTCGATATCTAATGCACATTTCCAAGCTTCTTTACTGTTAATCATTTCCCCTACCCCCAATAAGTTTTATCTGCTTCATCTCTCCATTTTTGTATTACCTTTTTATATCCGTTATTTTCTGTTACAAGTTCATCTATTAGTTTCTTATCTTCTTCGTTTTTATAGATATATTGTTCTATTGCTAAATACATAGAAATCCAACTAAGACCAAATCCTATAAGTAATCCACTTGCAAATTTCATCTAACTCACCTTCCTGCTATTTATTAGACATTTCCTTATTATTTTATCTCCTTTGGTTACCAGCCCGCACCCTGTACATAGCCTTGTAACTTGTCCCATATATTTACTTTGTATAAGCTTTCCTCCACAATGCCTACAGTAATTCTTATTATTTTTTCTTATTCTTGCTATAACCTTTTGCTGTTCTTTATTTAATTTATATAAGCAATACATTTTCTTTATATCGTTACATTTTTCTTTGCAATTAGTTCTATAGCAATTCACTTTTATACCTCCTTAGATTTCTTTAACTTCAACCCCATCTCTGCGGATACAACTAGCCATTACACCGTTAGCATTCGGACTATATATACTTCCTTTTTGCCGCTCTACTTCCTTATTTATAAAGCTTTTAGTCGGTTTTCTCCAACTTGGTGGCATCTCATAAACTGACTTAATGTCATTATGCCAATTCTTTGCAAGTTCAGGGTTTCCATAAGTTGGTTTCATCTCACAATTTAAAGCTTCTCTTACCTTTTTCTTTGATGTTGTAAATTCTATTTGATAATTTGGTCTTGTTTGGTCTGTGCTATATGTTAAAATTGCATACATTTTTATACCTCCTTAATAATTACCTCTATCCTCGGATTATGCTTGTCTACCTTAAACTTATGAGTAATGTCTCCTATCTGCTTCCATCCGTCATTTTCGATTATTCCTGCTTCTACTAGTCCATCTAAAATAAATTTAGTTCCTGCTTGAATATTATCTTTATCTTTCCGTTTGTCTTTACATATCCAATTAACTTCAAGGTCTATTTTGCTTAACTTCTTCTTTATCTTAGACTTTGCTATCCAAGCTACCTTCTCAGTATTTTCTCTTTTTATGTCGTTGTAAGGTTGATACCTTCCTCTACCTTTTTTAGATTCTGCTATTATTGTATTTAGATCAGGTAATTCACCCGGTATTACTATTTTCATTTCATCACCTGTCCCTCTCATATCCTGCCGGGTGGCAATAATGACAACTACTACAAATAGCATCTGGTATCTCTCCCCACGTTGTCGCTCCTATACTCCATACAACTAAATTCGCCCAACATTTTCTATGAACTCCAAGTAACCTTTTTCTATCTAAAAACTCTATTATTTTAAACCTAATATTGTTTAGTGAAGTTTTCTTTAATACTTTAGACATTCTTAATCACTTCCTTAGCCTTCTCTATCGCATCCCAGATTGTCATTGATGGATAATCTCTAAATATCCTTACTGCTTCTATGATTGTTTCGTTGACTTTGTTTTTCTCTATATCCACACCTACACCTCCAAAATCTTTATTTCGCCTAGCTTGTAATCATTTTTTAGGAAACATTCACAAAATCCTACTTTATTTTTTAATACAAAGAAATTATCTGTTATTTGTGTAAGTTCTCCTTGAAAAGTTTCATTTGTTCTAGTTTGTCCTTCTCGTAAAGCTAGTTTTATAACTTTATATTTCTTGCCTATCGTAAGTGGATAATCAAACTCCTTATCCGCTAATCCTTTTGTGCGAGGTTGACTTATCATTTTTCTAAATGCTTTTTCATCTTGTATGTCTCTTTCTCGTTTTTCTTTTTTAAATTGTTCTATTTCTTTTTTCTTTCTCTGCTTAGTTTCTAAATGTTTCTTTTTATTTTTATCTCTACAACTCTTACATACACTTCTATATACTACTTTTAGCTTGTCAAAGTTATCTTCGTTTAAAGGCTTATCTTTACCGCATTGACTACATTTCTTTGTATTTGCTTTTAGTCTTTCTCTTCTTTCTGCATCTTCTTTTCTTCTACAAAATTTACAAGTAGTATCTAACCCATTTTTATAATCACGTCTTTTATAGAAGTATTCTGATGTTTCAGGATATTTTTCTCCACATATTTTACATTTTTTAGCTTCCATTCCTAACCTCCTTACAGTAAACTTATTTGAATGTTCTCCCCGAATTCTCTTGTAAAATCTCTTTTTAACTTTTCTCTGATATTTTGATTAAACCTTTTAGGGTAATGCGATTTTAACTGTCCGTTGATGAATATATGGATATAATCAAATTCTTCTAGTTGTTCTAGTTCATATTCATTAGATGAAAATTGTACTCCGTCATAAGTGCCTAAAAATATTCCTTGTTTTTCGCCCCATTTATCTTGGTCTATAGTTTCTTTTGATAGCCCATATATTTCAAATTTCACCTAGTCACCTTCTATTTGTAGAGTTGTATTATTTAGTAGTTGTTTGATGTCACTTGGTAACTTTTTATACTCTTGTTCGGTTTGCGATTTAGCCTTGTAACTTCTCATAAAATTACTTGATACTACAGATTGAACTGTTTGTATATCCAGTTGTGACCATTCTCTTAGCCTATCTGCACTTCCTATTGTTTTTTGTATTATTGGTGGTAATTTATTGAATTCATCGACTGAATTATAGTAAGCATTTCTTACTGCTTTACTCACCAATCCCCAAGCTTCAACCTCACTCATTTGTTCAGGCTCTGATAACTTATATAGTGAATTTTTAATCTGTCCTATTACTGGCGGATAACCTTTTGTATCATTTGCTATATAGGACTTGACCGCAGCTTTTACAAGATTAATATCATCATCAGCAAACATTTCAGCCCAAAGTGATACCGATACATTTAATTCTTCTTTTGTTTTATCTCTGTAGTACATTGGATAGGCTTCTTTTAAGATTGCCATAATTCCTATAGTTTCAAATTTATTCAAATTAATATCCTCCGTTCTTATCTAATTCATCTTGCATCATTTCAAGAAATGGATTACTTGACTTTTTGGGTGAATTATTATTTATAGGTTCTTTTCTACTCCAATTAAGAATAGTCGCATAATCCGATTTATAATTTTTACCTGTGCTTGCCTTATAATTGTCTAATCTAACTATTAAATCATCAGTTAATACTTGTCCTAATTTGTCTATTAATTTTTGATATTCTATTTCTAATAGAGATACTTTTTTAAATTCACCAAATTTTATTTTTTTAGGAGTGGTTTTTTTAATTTCTTCTACTTCTTCTTCTATTGTTTCTTCTTCTTTTTCTTCTTCTTCTTCTTCTTCTTCTTTTTCTTGTTTACCTAACCGTTCCTCTAACAGTTTAATTAAGGGTTCAACAAAGGGTTTATCAAAGGCTTTCAAAGTAGTTAATAATTCAGTATTTAAGCCAATTGTAGGTATTGAACTTATAGCTTTTATTGCACCTTTAACTTGATTTTGATTTTCAAGTGGATTGTACTTTAAAAAGTTGGGAATTAAAATAATATTGGTGTTAGAGTTATAGTTTATTAAACCCTTTTGCAACAGTTCCTCTAACCCTTTACTAAACCGTTTATTATCCCAATTCAAATCATATGCACCATATGGAATTGGTAGATGATATATCCCTAACATATTTCTGTGGTTACAAGTCAATACATAGACAAATAATAATTTTCCATCATCGGTCAATTCCCTATATTTGCAATCACTCCACATTAAAGCATCTATTTTCGTATACATCCGTTCACCTCCGAGGGAGATTGCTCTCCCTTTACTTCTCTTTCTTCTGACAATTCATACATAAAGCTCTTCCGAATTTTTTCTCTGAAAATGTCTTAACCGCTTGAGTTATATCTTCATCACAGTCAATGCATTTTAGAGTACTAAATTTGGTATTTGAATTTGTAGTCGACTTTCTATTTTGTTGGCTTTTGGATTGTTCTTTTGTAGATTGTCCCTTATCCTCTTTACCATGCGTATTAGTGCTGTCACTATCCTTAGTATCATCTATTGCAAATAATCCATTTAAAGCGTATTTACGTGCGTATGAAGATGTGCTTCCAGTTACTTGTGCTAAGTCCATTCTTTTTTTTGTTTCATCTTCTCTTGCATAAGCAGTTGTTGTTATAACAGGACCATCACCAGTATCGTGTAATCTTGCGGTAGCCCTAACATAATATCTATCGCCTATTTGCACTATCTCATCATCTATCGTTAGAGTAGCTTTATGTTTGTTTAGTAAAGGTTTTAATCCTTCCAATATGTCCTCGCAACTTCTATAATTGTATTTACCAAAACTATTAAATTGATTTTTAGGTGCTTTTAAATCTACTTGAATGTTCATTAGCTTTTCATATATATTCATAATTATTCAACTCCCTTTCTTGCATTTCTCTAATCTTTTCATTATTCTTGTGCCATTCATCTACTAGTCCATATCTATCTCCGACAACTGTATTTCTAGTTGGTCTTGCACCATATTTTTCATATAAGAAATCCTCAATCTGCGTTTGTCTTTCGATTAAATCGTTAATTTAGACCACCCTCTAATCTGCATATTGCTCTTAGGTTTCCTTGTTCATTGAATAGCTTCTCTAAGTGTATGTTTATAAGCGATATTTCTTTTTCGAGTATTTTTGCTTTTATTGATTTGCTATCATAAAAATCTGATTTATCCTTTGCATCTTGTAGTGCTACCGCTCTTTTCTCTGCATTTGAATAATAAGGCTTCCCCTTTACATCTATTAGATTTGTGATAGTATTCATTTCTTTCATTTCCCATATTTTAAGTTCCATCTTTATATCCTCTAATTCTTGTTGTTTATCTATTAAGTGGCACTTCTTTTCAAATATCTCATTTGGTAAGCTTAATAATCTATCTTTTATCATTTATATTTCCTCCCTTTTTACACCTTCAAATTCTCCGTATTCAATCCTTCTCTTTATGCCAAACCTAGCATTTCCAAACTCTTTTTCCTCTATCTTTAATCCTGCTTCTTTAGCCTTTAGATATCTTTTCTCGTCTATTTCTTCTACATCAATTCGACCATCATCATCATCTGCGTACGATTTATATAGTAGATAATAAGTTTTATCTGTATCTATAATTTTCATATAGATAGTTTCAAATAATTTCATCTATACTTCACCTATATTTCCCTTTAAGGTTTTCTTCCATTTCTTTAACTCTTCTAGTTTACTTAGGGCTAAATGTAAATCATTATTTTCTATTGCTCTTGTCATGTTTGATAAAAATACATATAAATCGGAATAATCTTCCTGGCTAATTAATCTAACTTGCTTTACTTTGTTTGTATTTGTGCTATAATTAAGTTGATTATCTGTGACCTTGAAGGATGGCCGTCCTGATAGGTCTTTTTCTTTTATTTCGAGTAGTTTTCTCTTGATGAAGTAATAATCACTTTTATCTGATTCATCATAATAGAAGCTCCCATAAAAAACTGAACTATTACCTCTTTTCCACTTGCCTTCGTATATTGAAATAGACATACTCTTAACATGAGGACTGATGTCTACGAATACTTGATGTTTGCCTAATTCGTTTATTTCCATTGCTAGCTTAGTTATTTCTAAGACTTTACTCAATTTCATTTCCTCCTTCGTCTAATACTTGTTATGTTCAGCAGTCAGCTAATTATAATTCATATTCAGCATCTATTGCTTTGCTTGCTTCTTCAAAATTATTGTCTTGTAAAAATTGACTTACCTCATTTATTATGCTTTTCTTTATTTCGTTTATTGGTCTTATAGGGCAATCATCTCTTTTGCCTTCGGAAGGAACTAATACAGGCATATGCTTATTTCGACTTGACAATATATCACAAATATCGCAAACTTTATAAAATGGGCACCCGCTTCCACGACAACTTTTAGGTACTTTTTCAAGCTCTAGTATTGCTTTAGTCATTTTGTTTAACCTCACTTTCTCTGTGTAATATCCTTATTTTTTTCAATTCATTGAAATGTCTTGTTATGATTATGCTATCAATTTTATTCCATAGTTCTTCAGGCAAATTGATATGCAATTCTTTTTGTCTAGGTTCGTAATCTACTTGAAAAATATCATTTACATCACTCATTTTACTGCTCCTTTCTTATTACACATAAATAACATTATTTGTTCTAAATCAATGTTTTAGTTCCTGCAAACATACTCTTGATAATAAATTCTTTTAAGGTTGTACCATTAATTAGTTTTTTAATTGATTTAGTTTTCAAATTTGTCCCCTCCTGTGTACATATCCGTTCATTCTATAAATTGTTCCGTCTAGATAATCGAGATAGTCATAGTCTTTAGTGCTTTTGCATTTGCTTAGAGTTTCTCTATAATCTTTATAAGCCTTACACCTATCGCGACAACCTAAATATCTTCTATTGCATTTGTAACAACTTGATTTCTTGCATTTAGCTTGTCCCCTTTCTGATAAATAAGTTATAACGTATAAAAATAATAATGGTGGTAGCCATAGCCAGCTACTTTTTATTAGACCGAGTGTGACTGGATGCATATTAAGCCTCCTTACTTAGATATTTTTCTAGTCTGATTCTATTAATGTAATAGGTCCATTTTTCTTCATTCTTCCAAGCTTCTCCAAATTCACTAAATCTTCCTTGTCTTAAAGCTATTCTTAATCCCATTGGCGAGATTCCTAATAGTTTGGCAGCTTCACTTACTGTCATTTTCATAATTGCACCCCCTATAGTCTATCCCGTGAACTTCTATAAATTTTGACATTTTCATTCCTCCTTATTTCAATTCCAGCAAACTTTCTAAATCAAGCCCTAGTTTAGTTGCCCATGCCCTAGCAATCTTCTCAATTTTATGCATTTCGCTCTCATTCGCCTTATCTAAATGGCTCTTTTTACCTTCCCTAGCTTTTAAGTTTATTCCTAATTGGTAATTAATCTTCTTGTAAAACTCTGACCAAGTAACACCAAAATTTCCGTTAAAGTTGTTCACTGCTATATTTCTAATTAATACATTTATTACTTGTCTACTGTCCTTTATAGTTGTAGCTGTAGTTATTAAGTTCTTGTTTTCTACTTCCAACTCTTTTATTCTTTTATTTTTCAGGTTAAATAGTTTAGCATTTATAACCGATACTTCATTCCAGTTTCCTTCATATTCTGCTGATGCCTTGTCCATAATCAACTGTTGTTCTAGACTTATTTCTTTATTGATATTTTCTATTACATTTTCTTTGCCTTGCTCTGTATCATGATATACATTTAGTAGTAACGTTCTTATTACTTTTGCTACTTCGCTGTCTCTTAATAACATTCCGATTCTTAATACTGCTCTTTTGGAAAATAGATTGTTTTGACTATTGGCTAATTTCTCATTGTCTATTAATACGTATCCTCTCTTTTTTGTTGCTCGTCTCAAGTTGCGACGGGCAAACTCTTCAAAAATTTCTCCACCCGATTTTCTAATAATCCCGTCATCTTCAAATTCATCAAAATTCCTTGAATAAACATTTCTAATCACACCAATTTTTACTTCATAAAATTCTGCTACTTGATTTGTAGTCATAAATTCTGTATTTGCTAATGTGTTTAATTCTTTTACTTTTTCTAAGATGTCAATTCTTTCAATGTACTTATCTCTTTGTTCTTTTCCGCCTTCGATTAACTTTAGTTCATTTGCTAACATTCTCTTTCCTCCTTTGTTTCGGTTTTTCTGAAATTCATCCTAAAAAAATTTCACTTATTTCTACATCAAGGCTCTTGGCTATTTTCTCTATATTATTATAAGATGCGTTTCTTAGGGCGGAAATGTTATTTTCATAGCTTACTATTGTTCTAGTAGTTAAATTTACGAGCCTTGCTAATTCTTCTTGCGATATATTCTTTCTTGCCCTAAGTTCTTTTATGGAATACTGTCCCTTTTTCATACCTCATTCCTCCCTTCTGATTTCATTATATCATTTCGGTATTTCTGATGTCAAGTGTTTTATTTCATTTTTTCTGAAATTATTTTAAAGAAGTCTATTTCATTATAGTCGAAACTATGATAAAATGTATATAGAAAGGCGGTGAAAAAAGTGGGCAAAAATTTCTTTTCCAGCAACCTTAAATATTTAAGAACCCAAAGAGGGATTGAGCAACTAGAGTTAGCTCAACTCCTAGGAAGAAAAAGTGCATCTTCTATAAGCGAATGGGAAAGTGGGAACTACACCCCTAAGGTTGGGGTTATCTCCGATATAGCTAGGGTTTTTGGAGTTAGTTTATCAGAGTTGATGAATGAAGATTTAACGGGAATTAAAGTCCCGATTAAACCTATTACAAATTCCAACTTCATTCCCCTAATAGGTACCATTGCGGCAGGTCTTCCAATTTTAGCAGAAGAAAATATCGAGGACTATTTTAATTTAGATAGTCGAATCCATGCAGATTTTGCACTAAGAATTAAAGGAGACAGTATGATTGATGCAGGAATCTATCAAGATGATATAGTCTTTATAAGAAAACAAGATTGCCTTGAAAATGGAGAAATAGGGGCAATATTAATTGAAAATGAAGCAACATTAAAAAAATTCTATAAGGATAATGGAACTGTAATTCTTCAAGCAGAAAACGATAATTACAAGCCTATGATATTCACGAATGGGAACATCAGTATACTAGGCAAACTAGTAGCAGTACTAAACATAAGAGGATAAGAGACTATAGAGAGGTATAACTGCAGAATACCTCTCTTATTCTTAACTTAACATTAACTTAAAGAGGAAGGAGATAATATGAGTAAGAAAAAGAAGAAATATAAAAGAAAAAATGGTTCCGGAAGTGTATATCGACTTTCAGGAAATCGCCGAAAACCTTGGGTAGCGGTTAAAACTGTAGGGTGGATGGAAGGAGAGAATGAAGGAGATGCATCTGTACAAAAAAGAAAAATAATAGGCTACTTTGAAAAAGAAGATGAAGCTATGTTGGCACTACTCACCTATAAAGAAAAACCTTATGTCACTATAGTAGATGAAAAGACAACAGTCAAAGAACTGTATGATATGCTCTATAAGGAGTCAGAGAAGGAAGGGTTAAGTAAATCATCACTTGACATATTAAAGGCTTCCTACAAGGCAATAGAGACTTTAAAAGGTGAACCACTTTTTGACCTTACATCTATGGATTTTCAATTCATCATTGACAGTATTATAGAAGACCCAAATCAAAAATCTTCTTTTAGCAAGCTAAATAAAATTAAATCGTTAATTAACAAAATGTATAATATATTAATAATGCATCAAGTAACACAAGTCAATCATGCACAATTTATTAGCCTTAGAGGTAAAAAAGAAGGAGATGTTCCACCGTTCCCTGAAAAAGATATTCAAACTTTATTCAAAAATGACAAAAATAGAATTGCTAAGTCTTCTTTAATATTAGCTTACACAGGTCTTAGAATTAGTGAATTTCTAGAATTAAGAAAATTTTTGAACGTAGACTTGAAAAGAATGCTCATAGTCGGAGGAAATAAAACAGAAGCAGGCAAGGACAGAGCCATAGCAATACACCCTTATATTCAAAGATATGTAGAATACTTCTTTAATGAATTTCCAGAAAGTGAATATTTATTTAGCAGAAATGGAGAAAAAGTAACTCCTGATTATTATAGGAGATATTATCACAATCAACTTGTTGAAGATTTAAAATTATCTAATCTAAATCCTCACAGTTTTAGGCATACCGCTGCTAGTAAAATGAAAATGGCAGGAATGGACGATAAAGCAATAACCGATATGATAGGTCATACCTCTATAGATTTTACCGATAAGAGATATGTAGAAGTAGACGAAAAATATTTACATGAACAAATGAGGAAGGTGAAATAAATGATAAAAATATTTGTTAGCTACTTGTTAGCTACAAACCTATTTTTTAACCTATCTTACTTTAACTTAGAAAAAAACAAAAACACCCCGAAGGGTGTCAAATACTGTGTTTCTGTGGAGCCCACGATCGGAATCGAACCGGTGACCTCTTGCTTACCATGCAAGTGCTCTACCTACTGAGCTACGTGGGCTTATAGTAAAACATTTTACTATTAATACTTAATAATGTCAATACTTACTGTCCTCAATAAGAATAAATATTAAAGTTGAATATTCTTATTAGTTATAAAAAATCTTTCAAGTTTTCTTTTTATTCTTTGAAGAGCATTATCCACACTTTTAACTTCTCTGTTTAAATCTGTTGCAATCTCCTGATAGGTTTTTCCTTCTATATATGACATTAACACGTCAATCTCAAGTTTACTTAAGATTTCACCTATTTTATTTTCCATAACCACCATGTCTTCCCTACCAATAAACAGTTCCATTGGATCTTCTATTTTGTTGCCGGAAATAAACTCAATCAATGTCCTTTCCGATTCCTCATCGTAAACCGGCTTATTTAATGAGACATACGAATTTAACGGAATATGTTTTTGTCTGGTTGCAGTTTTAATTGCTGTTATTATTTGTCTTGTAATACATATTTCCGCAAATGATTTAAAGGAAGTAAGCTTATCACTATCATAATCTCTAATTGCTTTAAATAAACCTATCATACCTTCCTGAATAATGTCGTCTCTATCTGCCCCAATCAAAAAATAAGACCTAGCTTTCGAACGTACAAAATTCTTATATTTGTTAATCAAAAATTCTAAAGCCAGAGGACAATTAGAATTAGCCATTTGGACTATCTCCTCATCTTCCATGGTTTCAAAATTAGGTAAATTGCTATCATCATACAATTCAAAAACCATTAGAACCCCTCCATCTTTATAACCACTTTAATTATAGAAAATTGGCTCTATTTAGTCAAGATCAATTATTTGACTTATTCCAATCTTTAAGCTTGTATAATGTTTTTTCATCTAAACTTCCTATTTGTAAATCATTCTTCTGATTATTATTTTTGCTTTTTCTTTTTATCATGTTCTTCCAATTATATATTTCCGCTTCCAACTCTCTTGCTGATATTCGTGTGCCTCCACGGGACAGCACAAGTTGTTGTTCCATCCAATCTGATGTAGCAACCCTTACCCTTTTTATCCTGCCGATTGAATCCAAAGTTCTTTCGATATAATTATCGGCTGTTTCATTTTCTTTTGTATATATGATTTTAACCCCTTTATAGCAATCCCTAGTTCCTGTATTCCCTTTAACTAGATGAGCATCAAATACGACAATTATTTCAATGCCTGAGTAATGGTGATACTCGGCTAAAATTTCTAACAATTCCAACCTCGATTCTTCAAGGCTTATGGATGCCTTTTTTTTTAAGTTTTCCCATGCATTGATAATATTGTATCCGTCAACAAATAAATATTCTTTTTGCTTATTTCCTTTTTTCATGGTTCTGTTTCACTACCTCATATATCAATATTGAAGCAGCTGCAGAAGCGTTTAGAGAAGAAATCTTACCTACCATAGGAATTTTAATTAGAAAATCACATTTTTCCTTAACCAGCCTAGATAGACCCTTTCCCTCATTCCCAATAACCAAAGCTATAGGTCCTAATAATGAAATATCAAAATAATAATCTTCTCCTCCCATATCCGCGCCATATATCCATAGTCTATTTTTCTTTAATTCATCTATTGCAGAGGATATATTATTGACATTTGCTATCAACATATGTTCAACTGCACCCGCTGAAGTCTTGTATACTGTTTGATTTACCATTGCCGCTCTTCTTTTAGGTATAATTATACCATGTACCCCGGCACATTCAGCTGTTCTTACAATTGCCCCTAGATTGTGGGTATCCTCTATTTCATCTAATATTATTATAAAGGGATCTTCGTTTCTGCTTTTAGCCTTATCCAATATTTTATCTATGGTGGAATATTCATAATCAGTAACCAATGCTGCTACTCCTTGGTGTATATTACCATTTGCCATAGAATCAAGTTTTGCTTTATCCGCTTGTTGTATTATTATATTTCTAGATTTTGCAATCCCAATGATTTTATTGATTGAGCCATGTAAATCTCCTTTTTGTATATATAATTTATCTACCTGCTTATCAGATTTTAATAGCTCTAAAACGGGATTTCTTCCTACTATATACTGTTCGTTCATTCACTCAATCCTTTCCTTCAATTCACAGTTCACAGTTCACAATTCACAATTCACAATTCACAACTTAATTCAATTCACAATTATTATGGTCATCCGCCCCTACAAATGACTTCTGTTGTAATTATACTATCTTTTCTGTTGTTCACTGTTATCTATTCACTATCTTTTATCTTTTATCTTATACCTATTACCTTTTACCTATCTTTTACCTCTTACCTGCTATTCTAAGGTTCTAAACTTCTCCCTTACTTCTGCAATCTTCCCACAGGTCATATTTCCTTCCGGACATGGTCCGTTTAAGCAGCCTGGACCTGCATTCTTAAATAAAATCGGATATACTTTTTTTACTTCTATAAGCATCTGTGTTGCTAATTCCCTGATTTCCCACTGAGCTCTGTTACAACATCTCAATTTGAAAAAATTAAATAATGACCTTGCATTCATTGTTAAAACGATTTTGGTTTCGCAAGCATTGGGGAAAATATATCTTGCATCTTCAATTGCTTCTTTTTCAGCTTTTGACTTTGCGTCTTTCTCTTTTAATCCTTCAGCTATGTATTTATTAAAGTGGTCTTCAAAAAGAAGGTTTGATATTTTTTCATATCTTTTTTGATCCTCTTCCATAGCCTTGATAAAAATCTCTTTTGCCTCTTTATTATTTTCTATTGCAGGAGGAATGACATATTCAAATTGATTTAACCTGACATATCTTTGAGATTGTTGAGAGAAACTAGCAATCCTATGCCTTACCAGCTGATGGGTAAGGGTTCTCGAAACCCCTTCAATGCCAAATGTAAATGACACATGTTCTATTGGACTTTCATGTCCTAAATCCATCAATAAATTTAAAAATTTATTTAACTTCTCATCATCCAACCCTTGTTCAATTTGGCTGATTCCAACAGATGAATAGCATAGCTTGGCCGCAGATGCTACAAGTTTCTCACCATCCGGTGTGTATCTTAATAATTCAACATTCAGCATAGTATCCCTACTTTCTTATTTAATATCAAGTGCAGTTATCCTGTCAAATATCTCTTTCATTCTCAAATCTTCACCTGTAAGAAATAGATATCCAAACAAACATTCAAACCCTGTAGCATACTTATATTCCAGTATATCCGCATTTTTAGGAGATGAATGAATTTTTGCATTTCTTCCTCTCTTAATATAGGATTTCTCCTCATCAGTTAATATTTCTTCAATGCTATGTGTTATATCAGCTTGTGCCTTTGATTTTACATATTTTGTCGCAGACTTATGCAATTCGTTAACATTCAGCCCTATATTCAAAAGATATGTTCTTACCAGCAATTCATAAACTGCATCCCCTATATAAGCAAGTTGTAGGGGTGATAGCATTGAGATATCCTCCCTACTCAAATTTGTATTTATGCTTCTAAAGATATTATTATTTTCCATATTAAACCCTTTTCCACTTAACTCCGTCTTTAGTATCTTCTAAAATTATACCCTTTTCTTTTAGAATATCCCTAATTTCATCAGACAGTTTATAATTCTTATTTTTTCTTGCCTCTGTTCTCTTTTCAATAAGTTCCAAAATTTCAGATTCTAAAATTTCATCCCGTCTTGTCAATATCCCCAATATCTTTGCTAAATCCATCATGGTATTGTATGCATATTTAACAAAATCTTTGGATGAATCTTCATTGATATGAGTATTATAAAGCTTTACCATTTCAAATAAATATGCAATGGCATCCGCTGTATTTATGTCATCTTCCATACTCTCAATGAATTTATCTTTATAATTATTTATTTCATCAACTAAAGGTTTTTCATCTTCATCTATTTCGCGGTTCTCAACCTTATCCATAAGATACTCAAGATTTTTTTTGCTATTATATAATCTTTCCAGAGCATTTTGTGTCTGATTCATTACTTCTCTGCTAAAATTCATTGGAGATCTATAATGCGCTGATAACAAGAAAAATCTTAAAACTTCTAAATCATATTCTTTGCCTACGTCTTTTATAGTAAAGAAATTCCCCAAGGATTTGGACATTTTTTGATTATCAACTGTAATCATGCCATTATGAAGCCAATAATTTGCAAATGGTTTGTTGTTTAAAGTTTCAGACTGCGCTATTTCATTTTCATGATGAGGAAATTGAAGATCTTCTCCGCCTGAATGAATGTCTATGGTTTCGCCCAATAGGGTTTTTGCCATTACAGAGCACTCTATATGCCATCCTGGTCTACCTTTTCCCCAAGGGCTATCCCATGAAGGTTCTCCTTCTTTTTCCTTTTTCCAAAGAGCAAAATCCATTGGATTTCTCTTTTCTTCATTTATATCAACTCTGGCGCCGCTAATTAAATCCTCTAATTTTTTCTTTGATAATTTCCCATAATCCTTTGCACTGGATATATTAAAATATACATTCCCATCAACGTTATAAGCCGCCCCTTTTTCGATTAACCCCTCTATAAATTCAACAATTTGGGATATAAATTGAGTTGCTCTGGGATTAATAGTTTCGTAATCATATAGATTTAACCCCTTCGCATCTTCCATGAATGCCTCAATATATCTTTCTGCTATTTTCTGAACAGTTGTACCTTCATCATTAGCTTTATCTATCATTCTGTCATCTATATCGGTAAAATTAACTACAAATTTGACGTTATAACCTTTATAAATAAAGAATCTTCTTAATGTATCAAATACAACTAATGGTCTTGCATTTCCCACATGAATATAGTTATATACAGTAGGTCCACAATTGTACATATTTACATGACCTTCCGTAACAGGTATAAATTCTTCCTTTTTTCTGGTTAACGAATTATATAACTTCACATCATCACTTCCTCGTATCTATTCATTATTAAGTCATTGGAGACAATCCCCGATGACTTTATCTACCTAAAACCTTATTGGCTCTAGCAATTATTTTTTCTTTTCCCAGTAGATAAATTATATTTACCATCTCCGGTCCATGCGCAACACCGGTTAAAGCTACTCTAACCGGCATAAATAGATTTTTGCCTTTTATTCCGGTAGACTTTTGAATTGTCTTCATAAAGATCTTAGCATAGTCAAAATCAATTTCATCAATATTGTTTAACTCTTCAATTACTGCATTCATAAGCGTATCGGTATTCTCTCCACCTAATATTTCTTTAGCATCTTCTTCTACGACTTCAACTTCATCCTTGAAAATAAAATCAGTTTTATCGACTATCTCTGCCAACGTAGACATATTACCTCTAACTGTGTCTACCAATACCTTTAACCATTCTTTATTTTCATCGCAAAATTTATCATCTATAAGCTTAGCCTCTTTAAGGAATGGAATAGTTAATTCAGTAATGTATTCTAAGTCCAATTCCCTTATATAATGCCCGTTAACCCAGTCTAATTTATCTCTATCAAATATGCCTCCTGTTTTGGATACTCTTTCAAAGCTAAATTTTTCAACCATTTCTTCCAATGTAAGAATCTCTTCGTCATCCTCCGGACTCCAGCCCACCAAGGCTAAATAGTTAACAAGTCCCTCCGAAAGATATCCTTTGCTTCTAAAATCTTCTACAGAAACATCCCCGTGGCGCTTTGACAACTTCTTTCTTTCACTATTTAAAACTGTCGGGAGATGAACATAAACAGGTTGTTCCCAACCAAAAGCTTCATAAAGATAAATATGTTTTGGGGTAGAAGGCAGCCATTCTTCCCCTCTTACTATATGAGTAATCTTCATTAAATGATCATCAACTACAACAGCCAAGTGGTAAGTAGGAAATCCATCTGATTTTAGTAATACCTGGTCATCAATATCATTTGTATTTATAACGATTTCTCCTCTTACTAAGTCATGGAATTTGATGTCTTTATCATGAGGAAGCTTTAGTCTTACAACATACTCTTCGCCATCTGCAATTCTCTTTCTCGCTTCTTCAAGGGGAATATTTCTACAAAATCCGTCATATTTCGGAACCAAACCCTTTATCTTTTGTTCATCTCTTAATGTATCAAGCCTTTCTTTCGAACAGAAACAATAATATGCGTATCCCTTTTCAATCAATTCATTTACATATTTTTTATAAATATCCAACCTCTCCGATTGTATATATGGACCATACTCACCTTTTTGTACTAATTTATGATCTTCTACAAATACACCTTCATCATATTTTATTCCTGCCCATTTTAATGACTCAATAAGATTTTCAATAGCACCTTCCACGTATCTTGTTTGATCCGTATCTTCTATTCTCAATACAAATTTGCCATTGTTATGTTTAGAAAATAAATAATTATATAAAGCTGTCCTAAGTCCTCCAATATGCAAATATCCCGTTGGACTTGGAGCAAATCTCAATCTGACCTCTTCCAAGAAAATACACCTCCAATTTAGTTAACATATATTATACTACATCAGTTCACAATTCACAATTCACAACTTATTTCAATTCACAATGCACAGTTCACAATTCACAATTAAAAAGAGGAGATCCTTCGGTAGTAAAGTTTATACTACTATCCTCAGGATGATACAAGCAGCAATTATTCTGCCCGCTTAGAATAAGACACAAGCAATGATTATACTGACTTTTGTTGTTCACTGTTCAATTCACTATGTTCTTCTCTATTACCTATTACCTATTACCTAATACTTAGTCCGGCCTTTTGAAATTCACCCAATACCAATTCTTCTATTTCATCAACATTTACTTCTTGTTTGTCTTCTGAAGTCCTAAGTGAATATTCAACTATATTTTCTGCCGCTCTTTTCCCTACTGTAATTCTAATTGGAATTCCAATCAAATCTCTATCATTGAATTTTATCCCGGCTCTTTCATTTCTATCATCCAACAGCGTTTCTACACCTATTTTATTAAGTTTGTCGTATAGAGCTTCTCCTAATTCAAGCTGTTCTTTATTTTTAGTATTTATGACTGTTATTATTACGTGATATGGTGAAACAACCAATGGCCAAATTATGCCCTTGTCATCATGGTATTGTTCGACGATTGCTGCAACTGTTCTGGAAACTCCAACTCCGTAACTTCCCATAACAAAAGGCTTCTCTTTTCCGTTCTCGTCCAAGAACTTGGCACCAATAGCTTCA
Organism: Paratissierella segnis; assembly: GCF_014385195.1. Classification (GTDB taxonomy): domain Bacteria; phylum Bacillota; class Clostridia; order Tissierellales; family Tissierellaceae; genus Paratissierella; species Paratissierella segnis. The sequence continues at coordinate 77,023 of NZ_JACRTG010000018.1, read as the reverse complement.
CTATATTTTGTTCCTAACTGAAATATATTGCCTACTTCAATTCCTCTGTCCATCATAAGTGGCATCCCGCATTTCGGACAAGTATCTCCTTTTTCTACTGTCAATAAATCGTCTACAATTTCTCCGCTAAAATCTCTGCCGTAATTTGCATTTTTTATATGATAATCTGTTTCATTGCCTCCAACTACTATGTTTTTCATCTTTGTTATTCTATAATCTAAGATTAATCTTGCATCAGGCTTTAGTCTAATAGGACCGGTAAAACCCTTATTTGCACCGGTTATAGCTATAATCGTATCTTCATCAGCCATTTCCAATTCATGCTCTGCTACACCTAAATAATTTGCTAATTTTGTTTCATTTAGCTCTCTATCCCCTGGTATAATTGCAACTATCGGGTTGCCGGCAGCTTTATAAACGATAGCTTTACCAAAATGAGACTTCTCAATACTCAAGAATTCTTTTAAATCATCGATAGTTTTAACCTCAGGTGTATATATCTTTTCTATGGGCAATATATCCAATGCATCTTCAGTAATGTGATAAACAACTTCTGCTTTTTCATCAGTAGCCGCATAATCACAGTGATCACAATATGCTATAACCCCTTCTCCAACTTCAGACATAGCCATAAATTCATGGGATGTCTTTCCCCCCATTGTACCTGTATCCCCCTGTACTATTTTAAATTTGAGGTTTAATCTAGTAAAGATTTTATCATATGCATCCCACATGATTTGGTATGCTTCCTTCATAGCTTCTTCATCTACATCAAAACTATAAGCATCTTTCATTATAAATTCTCTGCCTCTCATGAGTCCAAACCTAGGTCTCTTTTCATCCCTATATTTAGTTTGGATTTGATATAAGTTTAGCGGCAGTTGTTTATAGGATCTTATTTCGTCCTTAATAACTGAAGTAAAATATTCCTCGTGAGTAGGTCCCAAACAAAATTCTCTGTCATTCCTATCCTTTAGTCTAAACATTTCAGGTCCAAAGTTAGCCCACCTTCCTGAGGCTTCCCATAGTTCTCTAGGTTGAATGGCTGACATTAAAAGTTCTTGAGAACCTGCAGCATCCATTTCCTCCCTAACTATCTGTTCAACTTTTCTTATTGCTCTCCACCCTAAAGGTAAATATGAATAAACACCGCTTACTAACTTCCTAATCATTCCTGCTCTTAGTAGAAGTTGATGACTTGGAATTTCTGCCTCAGCCGGAACTTCCCTTAATGTAGGCATATACATTTTTGACATTTTCATAAAATCACACTCCTTTTTATAATTCACAACTTAATTCAAATTCACAATTTACAATTGAAACCAGAGATACTGCAGTAATTATACTGTATGTCTTTTGTTGTTCACTGTTCAATATCTTTTATCTTTTACTTCTTAACTCTTAGTTCTTCACTATCTTTTACCTATTACTTATTGCCTATTACCTTTCATCCCCTATACTAAAAAACCTTCCATCTCAAAAAACAAGAGACGAAAGGTTAATATTCCGCGGTACCACTCTAATAAACCCTAAAGGTTCACTTAAAGGCTATAACGTAACCCCCGTTTAAATATACTTACAACTTCAATTTAAATGCTCCAGGACCGGTTCATTAAAAAGAGGGATAGAAACCTTCCACCAAATGATTTCCTCTCTTAATCCATTAATAATTACTGTTTCCTATCCTCGCTATAACTATTTAAAATATACTAAATTACGATATATATTGTTAATCTGTCAATTCTCAATTTGTTATAACCATTCACTCCTTGCATGTTTCTGTTATCGGCTTTAATAAACACACGCAATACGAAGATATGCCCTCTCCATTGCCAACAAAACCTAATTTTTCGGTTGTTGTAGCTTTGACACTGATATTATCTACTGAAGTATTTAAAATCTTGCTGATATTTTCTCTCATATCCAAAATAAAAGTCGCAAGTTTTGGATTCTCTGCAGCTACTGTAGCATCTATATTTCCTACTTCATATCCATTTTCATTCATAATATTGTATATCTCTTCAAGCAATTTCATACTTGAAATATCTTTATATGCCATATCAGTATCAGGGAAATATTTCCCAATATCTCCTAATGCTAAAGCTCCTAAAATGCTATCCATAATTGAATGTACTAAAACATCAGCATCTGAATGTCCTAATAATCCCTTTTTATAAGGAATTGTCACTCCACCTATGATTAATTTTCTATTTTCAACCAGCTTGTGTACATCATATCCAAAACCTAATCTCACCTAGTCCACCCCATAAAATATTCCTCTTTTTAAGAAAACATCCTTGTCTTTTAGCAATGATTCAGCTACTATTAGGTCTTCAGGCGTAGTTATTTTAATATTGTCATAACTTCCCATAATCATCTTGATAGGATGCCCCATCTTCTCTACAAGAGAACTGTCATCTGTTCCAATTATTCCCTCTTGATTTGCCATCTCATAACCCTTTTTTAATAACGATACCCAAAAGCATTGTGGCGTCTGAGCTGCCCATAGCAATGATCTTTTTGGAGTATGGTGTACATTTTCAGATGATGTTACAGCCTTTATAGTATCCTTTACCGGAACTCCTATTACACAGGCTCCATAGTTGATTACACCTTTTATTCCATCTTCTATCGACTCTATCTTAACAAAAGGTCTAGCACCATCATGAGTTAAAACTATGTCTGATTTTTCATTAACGGCTAACAAACCATTGTAAACAGAATCTTGCCTTTCTTTTCCCCCTTTGATAATATTGGTTACCTTTTTAAAACCATATCTTCTAACTATTTCTTTTCTACAGTATTCAACTTCTTCTTCTTTTGCTACTAGTATTATCTCATCAATATATTTGCACCTTTCAAATTTTTCAATGGAATGTGCTAATATTGGCTTATTGTCTATTGCTATGAACTGTTTATTTATTTTGCTGCCCATTCTATTACTCATACCCGCAGCCGCTATAACCACAGATACAAAGTAGTTATCATACATTGGATTCACCTCTTTATTATTATAGCATAAGATTCTAAAATTTAAAGAAAATGTTTTTTAATATGATAAATAAAAGAAAAAGACCCATTTCAGGGTCTATACAGCCTTATCCACCAAAGTTTTAGGCTTAGCAAATATCATTCTACCTGCAGATGTCTGTAAAACGCTGGTGACTAATACATCAATAGTTTCACCAATATACTTTCTTCCCGATTCAACCACTATCATAGTTCCATCGTCTAAGTACGCCAATCCTTGACCGGATTCTTTACCATCTCTCACTACTTGCACTATCATTTCCTCACCCGGTAATACAACAGGCTTTACAGCATTAGCCAGCTCGTTGATATTGAGTACTTCTATACCTTGAACTTCTGCAACCTTATTTAAATTATAATCATTCGTGATGATTTTCCCTTTCATCAACTGGGTTAATTTTAATAATTTTGAATCTACTTCTTGAATATCTTCAAATTTCTTATCATGGATTATAATTTCTATATCCAATTCCTTTTGAATTTTGTTAAGTATATCTAAACCTCTTCTACCTCTATTTCTTTTTAATCCATCCGAAGAATCAGCTATATGCTGTAATTCTTCTAACACAAATTCCGGTATAATTAGTGGCCCTTCAATAAATCCCGTCTTACATATATCGGCAATTCTACCATCTATAATCACACTAGTGTCAAGTATCTTAGGACAAGATTTATAATTATTCACTTTGCTTTTCTCTTTATTCGTCCTTTTTGTATTCCCAATATTGCTTATAGCATTTATTATGTCCTCCCGTTTTTTTATGGGGATTTTAATCCCCAAGTATCCGAACAACCCGTAAAGTATGATTGAAGCCGGAATAGTCAAATAAGGTATATTTAACCTTACAATTGGCTGACTTATTAAAAAAGCCATAACTAACCCTATAATCAAACCGACTGAACCAATTAAAATATCATATGCGGGGAGTTTAGATATTTCATTTTCAAAAAATTGAACTATACCTTTTCCTTTTTGAATGATTTTAGGTGACAATATAAAAAAGATAATTCCGAATATTAAAGAAAACCCTAAACTAATTAATAATCCAACCCAGCCACTACCTAATAAATCAAATACTTCCATTGTTTTTAATAAAGCTATTATTCCAAATCCTAAAACCATGCCGATAATACCTATTGCAAATCTAATTATTTTATTGAACATTCCTTCACCTCCTACTATATTTATTACCATAAAAAAATAATATATAACTATATTATATGGAAAAGCCATTTTATTTAAGAATATTTCATAAACATTAAGTTGAAAATAAGGTAAAATATTGGGAAGCAATATTTACCTAATAAACTAGAATCTGTTTTGTTAAGCTTCATCATCAGTATAATTTATTGCTTTTAATATAATCTCCTCTATTTCTTCAATATCTTTATCGCTTACCAATACCATTTCTGAAACCAACATCTGTTTTGCACTGGTCAACATCTTTCTTTCACCGGTTGACAACCCTTTTTCATTGTCCAAAATCATCAAATTTCTAACAACGGCGGCAATTTCAAAGATATTTCCCGATTTGATTCTGTCCATGTTTATTCTATATCTTCTATTCCAATTTTGAGGCATATTTGACTTATCTCCATGTAATATGTCAATAACTTCCTTTAAATTATCATATTCAATAATTTGTCTTACTCCTACTTCATCAACATTGTCAACGGGCACCATAACCTTCATATCTCCAATAGGCATTCTCATTATAAAATATTTTCTTTTTTCTCCAAGAATTTCTTTTTCCTCAATATTTTCAATAATACCCGCTCCATGCATTGGATAAACAATCTTATCACCAATACTAAACATTGGAAAACCTCCTATCTGATTTGCACAAAACCGTATATTATTATTATATATTATTGCTATAAAATTGTAAAGCTATTATTTTATCAAGTTTTTTTGTTATTGTCAATATAAATTTAAAAATAAAATATTGAAAATAGTTGCTAGAAATATTTGACAACAACTTGTCCTCACAAGTATAATTGAAATATGAAATATAAGCTACAGGGGTGGAGAAAATGGACAGAAATAATTTAGAAGCGAAAGTCTCACTTTGTGATGATTTTCAAAAAGAAGTTTCTCAAATTCTCATACGACATAAAAGTATTCTTGATATAATGACAAAATTAGATGAATATAATGCAAGAATCAATAGGGCAGTAGCTAAATCCGTGACTACTTGCGGGTGTTTAGAAATTAACGCACATAGGCAAAATTTTGATTCTGATTCCTTTGGAAAATTACCCTTAAGTGCTAAGTCCCATGTAGAAGGCAATATTTGTGATAGTTGCAGTGATGTACTTGAGGAAGAAATTGGATCATATATGTTTTATTTAGCAGCCTTATGTGATACATTGGAAATTAGTTTACAAGACGTATTGGAAAAAGAATTTGAGAGGGCGAGGACTTTAGGAATATATAGTTTAAAATAAAAATCATCTATTGCTGTGCTAAAGCAGCTTTTCTTAAAACTCATTTAAGTAAAATTTTTTGTTAATTAAGTGTAACTTTTCTATTAGTTATAATATTTAAGGGGTGGCATGCCACCCCTTAAATATTAAAAATATCATCAATTACATCCTTTAAGCTTTTCATCTCTATTATTTCTAAATTGTTTAATTTTAAATTCTTGATAAAACCCTTTGCAACGTATGCCTTGGCAAAACCCATTCTATCGACCTCCTTTAGCCTGGATTCTAATGAAGGCACTTTTTTTAATTCACCCGTCAACCCTACATCTGCAACAAATACCCTATCATTTGGTATCCCTACCTGAAAAACTGATGAGACAATGCTCATAATAACAGCAAGATTTGAGGATTGTTCTGTGAGCTTTATCCCACCAGTTGTTTTTATTACAACGTTTTTATCGTAAAGCTTTATCCCGCCTCTTTGCTCCAATATAGAAATTAATGTATTCAATTGCTCTCTATTCATGCATTCACTGATTCTTGAAGGATATGGTGTGAAAGAATTAGACACCAGGGATTCAACTTCCAATATTATAGCTCTTGTACCTTCTCTTACCACAGTAATGGAATTACCCGATACTATATCCCCTTTATCTCTCTTTGTTATAAAAAATGCCGAAGGATTATCAATGGATATCATCCCTTTTTCAGTCATATTGAAAAACCCAATCTCTCCTGTAGAACCATATCTGTTTTTAGTTGTCAATAAGGATCTTAATTCCTCACCGCTTTCACCTTCGATAAGTAAAACAGTATCAACTAGGTGCTCCAACGCTCTAACTCCTGCAATTTCGTCCTCCTTTGTCATCTGTCCAACCAGAAATACTGCTCTCGGTCTACTGGGATTCTTAGCAAGTTTAACAAGGCTATATGCACACTCCATGGTTTGAGTCGGAGAACCTGCTCTTGAATTTGGAAATTCATCCAATGTAAAGGTCTGTATACTATCTAAGATAATTAAATCCGGATCCGTCTCCTCTATATAATTTAGTACATTATCCATATTATTGTCTGATACCACCCATAGATTTCTATGTATATGTTCCAATATTCTATCCGCTCTAGCTTTAATTTGTGATTCCGATTCTTCTCCGGATGCATAAAGAACTTTATAACCTAAAAGAGCCAAATCATTTGCCACATGTAACAAAAGCGTGGATTTACCGGCTCCAGGTTTAGCTGTTAAAATAGTTACTGAATCCTTTACAATTCCACCTCCCATAACCCTATTGAATTCATTTATATTGGTCACAATTCTATCACTGTTGGTTGATAATACCTCATTTAACCTGCTAATGGTTTTTTTTGCATATGTTCTCCCTTTTTCCCCTGCATCAGGTTTTTCTTCCACTATAGTCTCAACCAATGTATTCCATGAATTGCATTCCGGACATTTCCCATAATGCCCCACGCTTTCATATCCGCAATTGCTGCAGATATAAATTTTTCTTTTTTTCATTCTAAGTTCCCCCATTTTAAGTTAAAAGCCTGTAGTAAAACTACAGGCTTTTACTGAATAGCAGCTCTTGGCCGTCATAATCTATTACAATGTCTTCTTCTTTTGATAGCTTGCCTTTGAGTATCTCTTCAGCAAGTTGATCTTCAATCATCTTCCTTATTGTTCTTTCTAATGGTCTTGCCCCATAAACCGGATCAAAACCGGTATTAGCTAAATACTCCTTAGTCTTTTCAGTGACCTTGATTTTTACATTCAATTTATCCATTTTCTTTTCTAAGTCCCTAATCATTATATCAACAATTTCTTTTATTTGTTCTTCTTTTAATTGATGGAAGACTATTACATCATCTAATCTATTTAAAAATTCAGGTCTAAATGTCCTTTTTAATTCTTCTGTAATTGTCTCTTTTATCCTTTCGTATTCTTCTTTGCTTTCATCGGCCGCTGTTGAAAATCCCAATACATTTTGTTTTTTCAAAGAGGTTGCGCCGACATTTGAAGTTAAGATAACAATTGTATTTTTAAAGTTCACTGTTTTACCTTTGGAATCAGTCAATCTTCCATCATCCAATATTTGTAACAAAATATTGAATACATCAGGATGAGCCTTTTCAATTTCATCAAACAATACTACTGAATAAGGCTTTCTCCTAACTGCTTCTGTAAGCTGACCGCCTTCATCATATCCCACATATCCCGGAGGGGAGCCTACTAATCTTGATACTGAGTGTTTCTCCATATATTCACTCATATCAATTCTAATCATAGCTTCCTCATCCCCAAACAAAGCATCCGCCAATGCCTTGGCCAGATATGTTTTCCCAACGCCGGTTGGTCCGACAAATATAAAGCTGCCAATTGGTTTGTTTGGATCTTTAAGTCCTACTCTCGCTCGCCTAACTGCATTAGAAACCGCATTTACAGCTTGATCTTGACCGATTACCCTTTCATGCAATATGCTTTCCAAATTTAATAATCTTTCACTTTCTTGTTCAGTCATCTTACTTACTGGAACGCCGGTCCAATCGGATACTATTTCAGCTATTTCATCATAATCAACTACCATATTTGTCGTTTGTTTTTCTTGTTCCCATTTCACTTTATTATTGGATAGTTCTTCTTTGATTTTTCTCTCTTGATCCCTAATATAAGCTGCTTGTTCATAATTTTGCGTATTGATTGCTTCCTCTTTTTCGTGCTGCAATTCTCCAAGTTTTTCTTCCAAATTCTTTAATTCAACCGGCGGTACATAGGCGTTTACCCTTTTCTTAGAAGCTGCTTCATCAATTAAATCGATTGCCTTATCCGGCAGGAATCTATCATTAATATATCTGCTGGACAATTCTGCAGCTGCAGTTAATGCATCATCGGTAATTTTAACCCTATGATGAGCTTCATACTTATCTCTTAATCCGTGTAAAATCTTAATAGTATCTTCCACCGATGGCTCTTCTACCATTATAGGCTGTAATCTTCTTTCTAAAGCTAAGTCCTTTTCAATATATTTTCTATACTCATCAATTGTAGTCGCCCCGACTATTTGGATTTCTCCTCTTGCTAATACAGGTTTTAATATATTAGATGCATCTATGGCACCTTCTGCAGCTCCCGCACCGACAAGAGTATGGATTTCATCGATGAAGAGTATAACTCCGCCTGAATCCTGCAATTCTTTTAATACCGATTTGAGTCTCTCTTCAAATTCTCCTCTATATTTGGCTCCGGCAACCATTCCAGGTAAGTCTAAAGTAACAATTCTCTTATCCTTAATAATTTCAGGCACCTTACCTTCAACAATTCTTTGAGCTAGCCCCTCAGCAATAGCTGTCTTACCTACACCCGGTTCACCTATCAAGACAGGATTGTTTTTGGTTCTCCTACTTAAAACCTGTACTACCCTCTCTATTTCTTTCATCCTTCCAATAACCGGATCGATTTTCCCTTCTGAAGCTAATTTATTAAGATCTATTCCATATTTATTTAAATTAGGTGTTTCGGATTTTTCCGCTTCCATGTTTTGGTTGTTATTTGCTTCAGTTATTTTGGCAATTACTTGTTCCTGAAGTTTACCAATATCTACACCAAGTCTTTGTAAAACAACTACAGCAACTCCTTCGCCTTCAGCTAATAACCCCAATAAAAGATGCTCTGTCCCTACATAATTATGACCTAAATTTCTTGCTTCCAAGAAAGATAATTCAAAGATTCTTTTGGTTCTCGGAGTAAATCCCAATAATTCCGAGACTTGATCTCCTTGACCTATCAATTTTACTACTTCTCTTCTTGCTGAGTCTAAATTAACTCCAAATTCTTGTAATACTTGTGCGCCAACACCTTGAGCTTCAGCTATAATTCCCAATAAAATATGTTCTGTTCCTACATAATTATGCTTTAGGATTTTAGCTTCTTCTTGTGCTAATAAAATGGCTTTTTGTGCTCTTTCTGTAAATCTCCCAAACATCGCCACAATTTATCCCTCCATATCTAAAAAATAATCTCTAATAATATTTGCTCTTATCTTATCCCTTTCCTCTTGGTCCATATCCTTGTTGCAGTCTTTTTGGATTGTAGCAGGCCTTATTTTTATCATAAGTTCTATTATTTTATCAAATTTTTCATCATTTAACAAATGTGCATCATAAGCCAATTTTACATTTGACAGATGATTCATTGCTTCTTTAGAATTTATTAACCTGCAATTTGACAATATGCCATAGGATCTAAACAATCTATCTTCTAACTCCAATCCTTTATTCTCCAGTAAATACTTTCTTGTGTTCCTTTCCCTTGTTACAACTTGAGTTATAATCTTATTTAATTTATCGATTATCTCTTCTTCCGTCTCCCCCAATGTAGTTTGATTGGAAATTTGATATAGATTCCCTATTGCCTCACTTCCTTCACCATAAATACCTCTTATAGTAAGCCCTACCTTTCTTAATGCTTCGACTAATGAATTTATATTGCCTGCCATTGTAAGACAAGGAAGATGCAGCATAACAGATGCTCTTAATCCGGTTCCGACATTTGTCGGGCATGCAGTTAAATAGCCCAAATCCTCACGAAAAGCAAATTCAAGCTCTGATTCCAAACAATCATCAATATTAGAACACAATTCCCAGCAATCCGTAAGGTTTAGTCCCGGTAACAGCGTTTGTATTCTTAAATGATCCTCCTCATTTATCATTATAGTGACTTTCTCGTCATCTCTTAAGAGAAAACTGCTTTTATCTATCTTTTGTACTAAATCAGGGCTTATCAAATGCTCCTCTATATATGATAACCTTTCTCTCGGAGTTAAATCTCTTATTCGTACAAATTTAAAATTCCAACTCATATAATTTTCCTTCATAGAATTTAGAATGTCATCGGTCAATTTATCCGACTCGCCAACAGACATATATAACGGAAAAGTATAGTTCGTTAGATTCCTTGCTATTCTGGTTCTGGAACTTACAACTACGTCTTGATGGAGAGTATCGTTATCTAACCATTTAGTCATTACATTCACTCCCAATACCTTGAAGTTTTTCTTTCACCTTTTTGATTTCATCTCTTATAATTGCTGCTCTTTCAAATTCTTCTTTTTTCACAGCATCTTCTAATTGAGTAGTTAAACCTTCGACTTCTTTTATCAAATTAAGTTTAGGTCTACTTGACTTAGGAATTTTGCCTCTATGTCTGCCATGTCCATGAATGCTCTTTACAATGGGTTTAAGATAAAGTGAAAATTCATCATAACATTTAGCACATCCTAATTTCCCCGTTTCTTGAAACTCTTTAAAACTCAAGCCACAATTTGAACATGTAATATCCGGTAAATTTTCTTCCTTAATCTCATTGTTACCAAATAAATTTGTAAATAATTTATTAAAAGAAAATTGATTATCAAAATCAAAATCGGTATTTTCCTTAGCACATATATCACATAGATGATGTTCTTCTATTTGCCCATTTACAATCTTTGTAAAATGAAAACTTGCAACTCTTTTATGACAGGATTCACACAACATACTAATCCCTCCTACTTTACTAAAATTAATAATATATTTTTGAGAATATCAGCTCTTATAGCATTTCTATTGTTTGGGTCGCTTCCCAGGGCTCTATCCCCCAATGCTGCCTTTATTATTTCTCCTTCTCTATTTGTAATTAAATTTTCCTCCATCAACCCATCTATAATATGATATGCTTTACTTTTCGTTATTGAATCTCCAATAGTATTCATTATTATATTGTTAATATCTTCATACTCTTCTATACTAACCTTTATTATCTTTATATACCCACCACCGCCTCTTTTACTCTCCACATAATAACCCTTATAGGGGGTAAATCGGGTTGTAAGTACATAATTTATCTGAGAAGGTGCACAATCAAAATACTCTGCTAATTCATTTCTTTGTATTTCAACAGTACCATTCGCTTCATTTATAAGTTCTTTAATAAATCTTTCAATCATATTACTAAGTCCGGGCATTGGCAATCCTCCTTTGACTTTGACTTTCCTTGACCTTACAATTAAATATTATGGGGTATCGATACCCCAATATTTATTAATATTCTCTAATTTTATTATATTCACTACTCGATTTTATCATACTCAAATTCCTATTCCCTCTAAATAGGGCTGCATCATAGGTGGTATCTATTATAACCCATTTATCATCTAAAAGAACTTCGTTCCAAGCATGATATTCCTCGATATCATTTTTATATCCTTTAACAAGCTTTGTATAAATGCCTTGTGACCTTAAAAGCCCTGCGAACAGAGCTGAATAATCATAACATATACCTTTTTTATCTTGTAGTATTTTCCCTAAATCAGGTACATAATCATCGGGTATCACACTCATCTTATAATTATCATACTTAATATTCTCCACCACATAATTGTAAATTGCTTCAACTTTTCCCAATTCAGAGGAAGAATCCTTGACTATTTCATTTCCCAATTCTATAACTGATTTAACTTCATTCCAGTATACAGGCTGACTAGACGAAAGAAATACATCCAAGTTATCATTATTTATGTTTAAATTTGATTTTTCAATAACTTTATATTTATTACCTTCAACATTTTGTAAAATTTTAACTATATAAGTGCCTGCTCCTAACTGAACCGGTATATGTTCATTCGCATTTTTTAAACTATAGTAGTATACATCGCTGTCCTTTTCTACCATAATCCGCATATTGCTTCCATATTGAGGGCTTTCTATTTCTATTATTTTATCATCTAATAAACTTACATTGTATGATGATGCATAAGCCTGTCCAACATTTAATATGCAAACAGTAAAAATTAATACAAAGCCAACAAATCTTTTTTTATACACATAAACTCTCCTTTCGGTAACTGGCTGCCATTTCAGGCCCTTTAGTTTTGCGTCCTTAGGTTTCCCTAAGTTTGCCTTTATCGTTTTACAGTTTACATTAAAGATGTAGCTTCTCTTGCTTATATAATAACATTTTTTAATACAAAAATAAAGTATTTTTTTTAATTTACTAAAAATACCCAACCTGAAGTTTTAGGTTGGGTACGAAATAATTAATTATTTTCTTTTTCTGCTTTAGCTTCAGCAATTATTTTTTCTGCGATATTGCTTGGTACTTCTTCATACCTTACAAATTCCATTGTGAAACTTCCTCTGGCCTGCGTCATTGATCTTAAATCTATTGCATATTCAAACATTTCTGCGTGAGGTGCCTCAGCTATTACAATTTGAGAACCGTCTGCTTGCTGTTCCATGCCCAATATCCTACCTCTGCGTTTGTTCATATCTCCCATTACATCTCCCATATAATCTTCCGGGATATTAATTTGAACTTTAACTATAGGTTCCAATAATATAGGTTTAGCAGCTTCTATACCCTTTTTAAATGCCAAAGATGCAGCAATCTTAAATGCCATTTCGTTTGAGTCAACCGGATGATATGATCCATCAAACAAAACTGCTTTCACATTTACAACCGGATATCCGGCAAGCACTCCATGGTCCAAAGATTCTCGAATTCCTTTTTCAACTGCAGGAAAGAAGTTTCTTGGGACTGCGCCGCCAAAGACTTCTTCTTCGAAAATAAAATCCTCAGTAGTAGGTTCAAACCTTATATGGACATCACCATATTGACCTGCCCCACCGGATTGTTTCTTATGTTTTCCCTGAACGGATGAAGTCCCTTTAATGGTTTCTCTATATGCAATCTTTGGGCTTTTAAGGACTACATCCACACCAAATCTATTCTTTAACTTATCTACAATAACAGCCAATTGCATATTCCCCTGCCCGCCGATTAAAAGCTCTTTTGTTTCTGAATTCCTTTCCAGAACAAATGTAGGGTCCTCTTCTGTCAGTCTTTGTAATGAAGTGCCTATCTTCTCTTCATCACCTTTAGTCTTTGGTTCAACAGTTAAAAATAAAGTTGGCTGCGGATACTCTATTCTCGAATACTCAATTCCAAAATTTTTATCCGTTATACTATCTCCGGTTTGAGTATATTGCAATTTAGATGTAGCAGCAATATCCCCCGCTAATACTTCCTGAACTTCTATTTGATTTTTTCCTCTTAACACAAAAAGTCCGCCAAGTTTCTCTGACCTTTCCTTATTTGGATTATAAATTTCCATATCCTTTGTTATTTTACCGGTTAAAACCTTAAATATGGATAATTTACCAACAAAGGGATCCGCTATAGTCTTGAAAATGATTGCTGAAAAAGGCTCTTTTGAATCTACTTTTATTTCTATTTCCTTTTCATCCTTAATTGCTTTAATAGAACCTACTTCTGCAGGTGATGGAATATATCTTTCCACAACTTCCAAAAGAAAATCACACCCCATTGTTTTTTCCGCAGACCCAACTATTAGAGGTACTAAATCGCCCTGTGATATAGCAATCTTTAAACCCTTTGATATTTCATCGGGAGTAAATTCTTCCCCTTCAAAATACTTCTCCATCAATTCTTCATCAGATTCTGCTACTTTTTCCATCAAACCTTCTCTTATTTCTTCAATCTCAGATGCTAGTTCATCAGTTAAACTTATTTCTTTTCTTACATTTCCATCATATTCATAAGCTTTGCCGGTGATAACGCATGCAAAGCCCTTAAAATCATTGGATTGACCTATTGGCAATGCAAACGGTACGATTTTATCGCCAAACTTTTCCTTTAGTTCACTTAATAACTTACCGAATTGAACATTATCCTTATCCATTTTATTGGCAAAGATTATTCTCGGTTTATTGTGTTTTTCAAGAATCTTCCAAGCTTTTTCGGCACCTACTTCGATTCCTGAAGAGGCATCAATCAGTAATACTGCGCCTTCACTTGCTCTTAAAGCACCATAGGTTTCTCCAACGAAATCAAAATACCCGGGAGTATCCATGATATTAAATTTAATGTCACTTAATTCCGTCGGCACAACAGTCATTCCTATGGAAACCTTACGAGCGATTTCCTCTTTATCAAAATCAGATACTGTATTGCCGTCATCTACTCTGCCTTGCCTTTTTGTAACACCTGTTGAAAATAATACTGCTTCAGTTAATGTTGTCTTACCACTGCCTGAGTGCCCCAGTAAAGCGATATTCCTAATTTCATCGGTTTGATATGTTTTCATTATACCTTTTCCCCCTAACCAACATTATTATTTAAAGATTTAAAATCCTTATTTGCTCTGAAACTTCTTAATTTTGCCATTGTATTATATCCAAAAGCACCGTTCGATACACTTTTTGATTATATCATGAAAATATTCTAATATCAAAGTATTATTTTAACTTAACAATTAAAAAGTGCTTAAAACCTATAGCTTGACCTCTCTCAATTGTGCATCGTGAACTTTGAATTATATCCTGTTTAATTCCTGTTTTATATCTCTCCAATTTGGATAGAATTGGTCCATTAACCTTTGAAAAAACGGTCCATGCCCTCTCTCTACTAAATGCATTATTTCGTGCACTACAACATATTCCAAACAATGGGGGGCTTTCTTTGAAAGCTCTAAATTTATCCATATTCTTCTATCCTTAGTATTGCAGGTACCCCATCTTGTTCTCATCTGTTTTACACCAAAACCCTCGACCTTTTCTCCTATTATTTCCTCCCATTTTTCTATTAAAGGTGGAATCTCCTCTTTCAATTCCTTTCTATACCATTCCTTCATGATCTTTTCTCTTTGCTCTTTAGACGAACCCTTCTTCACATACAAATCAATATTTTTTTTGTTTCTAAGTTCAGCTTTAGTTGATCCTTTATCTATTTCAATTACATTCAACGAGTAGGGTTTCCCAAAAAAATAATGAATCTCCCCTGTTGTATAATCAATTTCTTTAATTTTCTCTAAACTTTTGAATCTAAATATTTGATTTTGCAGCCAGTCGATTTTAGATAGGACAAATAACCTTAAGGCATCATCATTTACATATATTGGAGAAGAAATCTTTGCCTTCCCATCTGGAGGATGAACCGATAGATGTATGTTTTTAATGTTTTTTCTCGTTACTTCTATCTCTATATCATTAACAATAATAGTTGACATACTACTCTCCTTTATAAACTTACTCTGTTAATAATATTATACAATAATTCTCCCTTTATTCATAAAGAAAAAAGTAGTGGCCATCCACTACTTCAATTTAATATTTGTTTTTAAATTTGGAAATTTTATATAATATGGCCCTTCTACATAAAGATGTCTTGGTTTAAGATAATTATCTACGTCTTTCTCATCCATTCCCATTCTAATGAGGTCATCCTCATTTATCGTTAATTTATGTTTAAAAGTATAGTGATAAAATTCATCCTTCCAACTCTCTTCTTTGCTTAAATCCACCCTTTTCCCCTTTGAATCCCTTGTTTCAAAGTCAATATCAGTAGAATAGGAGGTATAAGAATGTTTGAAAGTTATCTTTTTACCATCATCAACAATCGTTTTAGGACCAATGATATTAAAGTAAAATCCCGTTTCACAATACTCTCTATCCTTACTGTCATCTTCTTTTATAATAAGGCTTATGCCATCATCTTCTTTTATCATCTCTTCTATTATAATTTTATTTCCCTTGTAATCAATTGTCTGAGGCAGATTGTCGTAATCTATATTGTATATATCATATCCCCTTTTTTTATAATCATAGGTATTTACTATTAAGTCTATATCCTTTGGATCTTTGAGATAAAGACTTTGGATATGAAAATCGCCATCTTTAGAACCATAATCATAATCTATTCCGTTTAAGCTATAACTCAATTCGGATCTTTCGTATGTTTTAAAACCCGATTTCACCAAAAATGTTATATCTCCTATTAAATAATCTTCTTTTTTATTAAATTTTTCTAGGGTATAGTCAATAACTGTTGTTGTGGGAGCCAATATTACTTTGTTGATAGTGAGCTTATTTCCATCTAAATCAATATCCTTATTTACCATATACGTTTTAGACTCAATTTGTTTAACGGGAATGGAAATATCCCAATTCCCATGGATTACTTCCCTATCTTCTATTCTTGCTATATCAGGAGAAAAAAAACGTGTTAATCTATTTATGTGTATCCCTATATCTCCTTCATCCTTCGATATGGGATTTGTACTTATCATTAATTTTACGGTATTTTCTTCCTCTGAATATAGAGGTGTATTCCTCCAAATCGGAGGAATACCATCATTATAATGTTCCACATCGGATATATTTCCGCTCAACAATATAGACCGATTCTCCTCTCCTCTGCCAAACATATCAGGAACATATCTTTCATTCCCGGTTAAATCCTCTATCTTTAAGAGAATGATGGTGTTTACTTCATCCGCTATTACGCCTTCGGCAGTAATCTTTATATCCTTATCTATTGTTGATATATCCAGCTTTTGACCTACATTATTTTCAATTAGTTCTTCCCATGCACCCATTGGTTTTTCACTTGATTTCTTCCAATCTTCAATAAATCCAAATATATCTGCGGCAAATACGGTCACTACAAAGATTAGAGACAATGCTATTGCTATAAATCCTGTCCTTGTAATTCTTCTAATAGGCTTATTTTTAGCTGCTTTTACGTCCAATTTTATATCTTTATTTGTATCTACTTTTTTTGAATTATCTATTAAATAATCTATTGTTGATTTATATTCGTCATATTCTTTTTTGCAACCAATGCAGCTATTTAAATGCATGTTTATCTCAGCTTCTTCATCCCTATCCAATTCTCCGTCCATATAATCAATCAATTTCTCCATTACTTCTTTACAATCCATTTACTCTACCTCCTTAAGTAGAATTTTAAGATCCCTTAAACCTCTATAAATTCTGGATTTAACAGTTCCTAAGGGGATGTTAAGTATTTTTGATATCTCCTCTTGGCTATATCCGGATATATATTTTAAAACGATGACTTCCTTATAAATGTCATCAATTGAATTTATCTCTTGGAAAAATTCATAATTATCATTGTAAGTGTTCTTAAGTATTATTTCTTCTTGTAAGACTTCTCCTTTTCTGTTTCTAAGATTTTGCCTGCATTCATTTATGAGGATAGATATAAACCATGTTTCAAAATACTTAATTTCTTTAAGGCTTGAAATGTTTTCATATACTTTTAATATGGTGTTTTGAAATATATCTTCAAGCTTGATTATCTTCATCCCCTCCTCTCACTAATTAGATGAATAAATATAACATAAAGTTCCCGATTGCACAAAAAAAGTGCCATCTAATTAGATAATGACACCTTCAGTATATTTATTTTAATAATATTCTTTTGTTTCAATGGGTAATCCCTTTTTCTTTAATCTATTTTCCACTATGTCTTTAATTATTGAGTAAACAAACACAAATAGGGGTACTCCAATCACAAGTCCAATAAAGCCTAAAAACTTTCCTGCCACAAGCAATGAGAACAAAATCCAAAATGCGGATATTCCTAATGAATCTCCTAGTATCTTTGGTCCGATTATATTTCCATCTATCTGTTGTATTATAAATATGATGAGTAAAAACCAAAGTGCCTTAGTAGGGGATACGAACAATATAATAAAGAACGATGGTACAGCCCCAATAAACGGTCCAAAGAAAGGTATGATGTTTGTAATTCCTACTATAAAAGATACCAATGTAACATACGGCATTTTAAATATTTTAAGAACTATAAATGTAAGTATGCCTATAATAGTAGAATCTACTATCTTTCCCCCTAAAAATCGTCCAAATATGGTATCTCCCCTTCTCGTTAACTCCATCAATCTATTGGCTCTTTCCTCACTAAACATTGAAAAAGTAATTTTCCTGCATAATGCTAAAAACTTTTCCTTCTCAATGAGTAAATAGATTGAAACTATAACTCCAAGAGCAATATTCCAAATGCTTGAAAATATGTTTTTTAACACATTACCGAATTTAGGAATTAAATCCGTTGCAAAATTTATTATATAGTTAACAAATTCATTCCATTTTTCAACAATCAAGCTATAATATTCCTCACGAATGTTCAATTGGTTGGTATATTTTAATACTATTTTGCTTATATTTGCAAAATAACTAGGTATGTCGGTTGCAAGTCCAACAATAGATGAAATTAATTGAGGTAAAACAAAATTTAAAAATAAAAAAACAAGAAATATAACAATTGCATATGTCACAAAGAGACTTAATATCCTTTTAACATTCTCTTTCATCTTTTTCTTAAATAATTTATCAATTAATCTAACTTCGACAAACTCTAGGATAAAATTTATTAGATAAGCCAAAGACAACCCAATAATAAATGGTTGCAAGATGCTCAAATACTGACTGACCTGTATCCTAAAGACATTAACTTCAGATGCAATTAGATAAAAAACAGTACTCAACGCTAATACTATAAAAGTATAAACGGCAATGGTGGTATATTTAGTATTCCAATTTACTTTCATATAATATTATCCTCCGATATATTTGATAGCTAAGATATCACCTTTTCGAAACAAAAGGATTATCCTTAATATAATATCTCAATAAATAATCTTTTCCCTTTTCTGCGTAGTCTATATTGACTCTCTTGGTCTTAACAATTTGCTCTTTAGGTATTGTAGGAGCATCTTCAACCCATATTCTCTCATCATTTACCAAATAAGCTCCATATAATCCTTCCTTTTTAATATTAAAAGCCATAACAAATTTCGCAGGTCCATTGGTTAAATTGATTATTTCTTTTTTGGAAGGATTTTTATAAGGTTTCTTATATCTATTCTCATACATATACTCTATGCCATCTATAGGCTCCAGAGCTCTGATTAGCACTGCTCCGAGAGTGCCCTTCATTTCAGTAACTATATTGAAGCAAAGGTACATTCCGTAAATCGTATATATATAGATATGTCCCCCTGCCTCATCTATAATCCTTGTTCTATTGGTCAAACCCTTATTGAAATGAGCTCCTTCGTCTTTGGCATTTATATAGGCTTCCGTCTCTACAATTATACCTCTATAAATTTTGTCATTTTCTTTATAGACTAGAACCTTGCCAAGTAAATCCCTAGTCACTAATATAGTGTTCCTTTCATAAAAATTTTCCTTTAGTCTCATCAAATCTCCCTATCAAATCCATGATATCTAGTACCTTGGAATATTAAATTTCCCCTATCTCCTTCTACAAGCATGCCATATTCTTTTGATGGTACTTTAAATTCCAATCTGTCTCCGCTTTGCACCTCAAATGTTACATAATAAGTGGTATCAGTAGAGCTGCTAACATGCCCATTATGATTGTGAGTATCTACAGAATTATGAGCTCTTTTGGATACTATTTTTGCATCAACATTTAAAATAGGTTGCTTATTATTAGAATTCCATTCCCTTGCGCCTTGTATAATCCTATATATTATTATTCCAAAGAATAATAGGAAAAACAAAGGAAATATAAAATCTACAAAATTTGTAACCGAAAACATGTCCATAATATCCCCCCTATTTAATCAATCCAACTCTACTAAATGGAAAAAATCTAAAAAAAGCTTTGCCTTTTATTTGATTATAATCTATAAATCCAATGGATCTGCTATCCAGACTATATTCCCTATTGTCGCCTAAAACAAAGACTTTGTTTTCCGGTACCTCCAAAGGAAACTTCAAGTTTGACTCTTCAAATGTTTCTCCTTTGAAAGTATAACCTTCTTCTAATTTTCCATTTATATATACTGCTCCATCCCTAATATCAAGCTCATCACCGGGGATTCCTATGACTCTTTTTATCAAATTATTTTTCTTAATGACACCTGTAAATCTGTAGCTTATATTATCCTTGATATCATTAAATTCATTTCTCATATTGACAAATAATCCTTTTTCAGTGTTTACTTTGCTTAGTATTACTACGTCACCCCTTTTTGGTTTGCCTAAGATATATCCTATCTTATTTATAATCACCCTATCATTTTCTAAAAAGGTCGGCTCCATTGATTGTTCTTTGACCTGAGTTAATGAACCAATATTGGAAACAATAAATAAAGCTATTATAAATGCAAATACCACAGCAAATAACCACTCAAAGATTTCTTTTAGAAAAGAGAATCTTTTTCTTCTTTTTGTTACTTTAAATAGCATATAAAAATGCCCTCCTCTTATGTAATAAACTTTAAGTAAATATTAATGAACTAATTATACCATAATTTTTCGTCTTATAATCTATAATTTATATTACATTTAATAGATATATCCTTACAATATTTAGGGTATATAGTATATAGTATATAATAAATAATATGATATACAAATATATTGGAGGTGCAATATGGAAAGCTTATTAGAGAAAAAATGTATCCCTTGCAGTATAGGAGACATACCTTTGAGCCCTGATGAAATAGATGAATATCTTGAGAATTTACAAAACGGCTGGAAAGTAATTGAAGACAAAAAAATTGAAAAAACCTATAAATTTAAGAATTTCAAGGAAGCACTGGACTTTACAAATAAGGTAGGAGAACTGGCAGAAGCCGAGGGCCATCACCCTGATATATATCTTGCTTGGGGTAAGGTAATTATCTATCTATGGACTCATAAGATTAATGGACTCCACGAAAATGACTTTATAATGGCTGCAAAAATAGATAAAATAATAAAATAAAGTATTTTAAGGAGGCCTGAGGCCTCCTTATCTTTAAATCCGATTGTTATCAATCCAATTCATGAATAAACAATCCACTTCTTAGTTTTGGTTCAAACCAAGTTGATTTGGGAGGCATTACCTCTCCTTTATCTGCTATATCAATTAAATCATTGATACTAGTTGGATACATAGAAAACGCCGCCCTCATTCCTTCATCCACTCTATTCTCGAGTTCACCTAAACCCCTGATTCCCCCTATAAAATCAATCCTATCACAAGTTCTTGGATCAGTTATACCCAGTATAGGATCTAATAAATAATCTTGCAGTATAGAAACATCTAATCCTTTCAGAGGGTTTTTTTCATCAATTAAGTTTTCCTTTGCAGTAAGTATATACCATTTAGTGTCAAGATACATACCAAATTCATGTTTCTCTCTTGGCTTAAAAGACCCATCTCCCATATATTCTTCAACAATAAAGTTTTCGCTTATCTTTTTCAAAAACTCCTCACTTTTATAGCCATTTAAATCTTTAACAACTCTATTATAATCCATTATTTCAAGTTGATTGCTTGGAAATAGCACTGCTAAGAAATAATTAAACTCCTCGTTGCCAGTATAATGCGGATTTGCATTCCTCCTATTTAATCCCACCTTTACAGCTGATGCTGCCCTATGGTGCCCATCTGCAATATAAAGAGAATCCACATTCTTGAAAAGATTTATTAATTTCTCAATAATTTCATCCTCTTCAATTTTCCATCCTATATGCGCAACCCCATCATCAGATATGAAATCAAATATAGTTGTATTGTTCTTTTTATAGTCCTCAATAACCTTGATGATTTCCATTTTATAAGGGTAAGTCAAAAAAATTGGTCCTGTATTGGCATTTGTAGTATCAACATGTTTTATCCGGTCTATTTCCTTATCCTCTCTTGTAAATTCATGTTTCTTAATTTTATTTTCAATATAATCATCTATTGAAGCACAAGCAACTAATCCGGTTTGCTTGTTTTCATTCATTTTTTGTTCATAAATATAAAGGGATTCTTTTTTGTCTTTATCCAGAATACTTTTTTCTATGAAAGTATCCAAATTTTCTTTTGCTTTTTTATATACCCTTTCATCATATATATCAATGTCCTCTTCTAGGTCTATTTCTGCTTTATCAATGTGTAAAAATGAATAGGGATTATCCTTTACAAGCTCCTTGGCTTCTTCTGAACTCAACACATCATATGGAAGGGCAGCTACTTTCTCTGTTAAATCATGTCTTGGTCTTACCGCCTTGAAAGTTCTAATATTTACCATCTATCCCACCTCTTTTAGAAAAATTTACATGGCAATGCTTTTATCATAACGTTTTCTTAATAATTTCTACAATTTCTTCACCTATTTTCTCTTGAGCTTCTTTTGTAGATCCTGCTATATGAGGAGTCAAAGATATTCTCTCATGTGTATAGAGTTTTTCATTTTTTACTGGCTCGGTTTCAAATACATCTAATCCTGCTGCAGCAACCTTCCCCGAATCCAAGGCTTCAAGCAAAGCCGCTTCATCTATAAGCTTTCCTCTGGCAGTATTGATTATATATACTCCGTCTTTCATCTTTGAAAATTCATCCTTACTTAACAGATATTTTCCATCGGATGTTGACGGTATATGAAGTGAAATAAAATCGGAATTTCCCAACAACTCATCGAAGCTAACATATTTATATGGAATTTGCATTTTAGGTCCACTCCTATTTGTATATATTACATTCATTCCAAAAGCACCGGCTCTTGCAGCAACTTCTTTGGCTATTCTCCCCATGCCAATTAATCCCAATGTCTTGCCGCTCAATTCTACTCCCTTATATTGTTTTTTATTCCACTCACCCAATCTCATTGTGTAATTGGAAATAAAAGAAAATCTCGCAATATTTATCATATGTCCCATGGTAAGCTCAGCAACAGATACACTGGAAGCATTTGGGGTATTTCTAACTTTTATTCCATTGGCTTCTGCATAATCTTTATCTATATTATCGATTCCAACTCCACCCCTAATTATAAGTTTGAGTCGGTTTGTTTTTAGGGCTTCATCAATTATATCCTTTCTAACTTTTGTAGCAGATCTAACAACTAAGCAATCAAATTCTTTTACTTTTTCCTTTAACTCATCTAATTCATAAAATTTTTCTACAACTTCATAGTCCAAATCCCTTAATTTTTGAACCGCACCCTTTTCCATACCATCAGTTACCAATATTCTAAACAATTCAATTCCCCCTTATATCAACTTGGATTATCTGTTTTTCATTTCAAATTCTTTCATAAATTCAACCAATGCTTCAACGCCCTCTGTAGGCATAGCATTATATATTGAAGCCCTCATTCCTCCAACAGCTCTGTGTCCCTTTACGTTTGCAAAACCTTTTGACTCCGCTTCTTTAGCGAATTTACTATCCAAATCTGCATCCCCTGTTATAAAGGTTACATTCATCATTGATCTGTCATCTTTAGATACTGTGGATTTAAACAATTTACTTTCTTCCAAGTAAGAATATAACAAATTTGCCTTGTTTTTATTTATTTCTTTCATTCCTTCTAATCCGCCCAAATCCTCAAGCCATTCCAATACCAATTTTAATATATAAATCCCATATGTCGGAGGAGTATTGTACATGGATTCATTTTTAATCTGAATGGAATAGTCAAGCATAACAGGGGTTCCCGGTAATGTCTTACCTGCTAAGTCCTCCCTGATTATAACAACTGTGAGTCCTGCCGGTCCCATGTTCTTCTGTGCGCCGGCATAAATCAGCCCATATTTAGAAACATCAACGGGCTCTGACAATATACAAGATGACATATCAGCAACTATAGGCACACTTCCTGTCTTCGGTATGTATTTCCACGTTGTCCCATAGATTGTGTTGTTTGTACATAAATGCAAATAGTCTGCATTTATATCTAAATTTAGTTCTTTTTGAGTTGGAATTCTGCTGAAGTTTTCATTCTTTGTTGAGCCGGCAATGTTTATTTTCCCATATTTAGTAGCTTCTTCATATGCCTTTTTTGAAAAATTCCCGGTAATTACATAATCAGCCATTCCGCTTTTCGTTAGAAGGTTCATTGGAACCATAGAAAATTGCAGAGTTGCTCCGCCTTGAAGAAATAAAATTTTATAATTATCCGGAATACCCATCATCTTTCTGAATCTACTTTCCGTCTCTTTTATAATTTCGCCATATACCTTGCTTCTGTGACTCATTTCCATAACTGACATTCCCGTATTGTTGTAATTTAACATCTCTTTACTTGCTTTTTTGAGCACTTCCACCGGAAGCATTGATGGTCCTGCTGAAAAGTTATAAATTCTATCCATTCATATCTCCCCCTATATAAGATTTTTTCACACTATATTATATATACCCAACATGAGTCGGAAATTAATAAATATTTTGATTTTTCATTGCTTTTGATATTCAAATGATTTTTGCATTATCTTCTAATTTTCACATATAAATTTAATAAAGTTCTTAATGGGGTGATTCCTTGACTAAAAACGGATTTGTATATGGGTCAACAGTTATGTTGATTTTAAATATAGTAAATAGAATAATTGATTTTGTATATGATGTATCATTATCAAATATTCTTGGAGCAGAGGCAATAGGATGGTTTCAAATAGGGCTTTCAACTTTAATGATTTTTAATACTATCACCACATCAGGCATACCAACATCTATAACTAAACTCGTTGCTGAAGAAAATTCTAAAGGCAATAAGCAAAATGTCGAAAATATATACAGATCAACCATTGTATTCAATTTTTTCGTATCCCTTATTCTCGCTACAATACTTTTAATTTTTTCCGACTCCATTGCAATTAAGGTATTTAAAAACGAATACTTGCTTTATGGAGTATATTCCTTAGCTCCTGCTATTATAATTCTTTCCTTAAGCAATGTCTTTAGAGCTTATTTCTACGGTATGAGAAATGTAATATTTCCTAGCATAGCACAGATAATTGAACATTTTGCAAGATTTATAATTATAATCGGAATTCTCATGTTGATTAAACCGGTAGAGCCTATACATGGTACAATGATAGCATTATTCGGAATAAGTATTGGAGAATTTTTTGACCTTCTATTTTCATACGTCTCTAAAAAGAAACATTATACATACAAAATAAATAGCCCCAATAAAGATAACAATAGTTTCATGCTATTATCAAAGATTTTGCTAGTATCATTTCCATTGACAGTTTCAGGTTTATTGGAAGTATTATTAAACTTTTCTAATACTCTTCTTATACCTTCCAGACTTAATGCGGCCGGATATACAATAAGTGAATCTATTGCTACCTTGGGAAGAATAAATGGCATGGCAATGCCCTTAATAGGTTTATCTTTTATGTTTACATCATCTTTGGTTACTAATCTCATACCCAGTCTATCGGAGCAAATGGTGCTAAAAAAATACAACGATATGAGAAATGATATTAGACTGGCTATCAAAGCTACTTTCCTTATGTCAGTTCCTTTGATGTTTGTTTACGTTTTCCTTTCAAAGCCTTTAGCTATATTCTTATACAACGATCCTATTGTGGCAGACTATATTCATATAATGGGATATGGTACTATCCTTCTAGCATTACAGCATATCTTATCGGGAATCTTATATGGGCTAAATAAACATGTTGCTGCGACCTTTAATAGGTTGTTTATGATGATACTGAATGTAATACTTATATATTTCTTGGTTGGAAATCCCAATTTGGGCATAAATGGGTACTTTATATCCTTTTTCATATCACATATTGTTGTAATATTATTGAATATAGCTACTTTAAAAAAGGTAATAAGATTAAAATTGGATTATTTCGATATAATCGGAAAGCCATTCATTGCATCTGTATTTATGATTGGATATATTAAAATGACTACCTATGATTTGAGCCATCTTCAAAATGGAAATTTATTTGCTTTTATTTTTTGTTTAATGATTGCCGGCTTATCCTATATATTTGTTTTAATCTTAACTAAAGCTATACCAAAAGATTTTTTAAAGAGGATTTTAAAATCAAGGTGAAAATACACCTTGTTATTTCATCACGCAAATGTATTATATCACTTGTAGATATTGTATCGTCAACAAATATTAAATATTTTCAGATAATCATTAAAATCAATTTACAATATCCTGTATTTTGTAGTATAATGAATTATGAGGATTAACACAGGATAGTATAAAATAGAAAGGATGAAAAATTTGTATAAAATTAATGATTATCATCTTCACCTAGGTACAAGCAGCTCAGGAGCAACTCATACAGTTGAGGACTTAATTGCCTATATGGATAAATTTAATATTGAACGCTGTGGTCTGTCTACTATTAACAATGTTCTGACAAAGCCATTAAATGATATAATTGCAAAATGTGTTGCTAAATATCCTGATAGAATTATTGGTTATGGTGTTATTAATCCACGTGAGGAAAATGCTATTTATGAGGTACATCGTTGCCTATCAGAATTAGGTTTGAAAGGCATAAAAATGCACTCTTGGAAACATGGCTATTATCCGGATAATTTAAAAAGTTTAGATGCTGTAATTGATGCGATCAAACCTTATAATGTACCAATCCTCACTCATACCGGTGGCACTCCGTTATCTATGCCTAGTCAGTGGGCTTTAGTTGCTGAAAAGCATCCCAAACAGATATTTGTGTTTGCACACATAGGAATGTTCAATGGAGGATACAGTTGTGTTGAATATGCAAAAAAACTCGATAATATATATGTTGATACTTCAGGACAATATGAATTACCGATTCTTAATAAGGCAATTAAAGAATTAGGTTCGGAAAGAATTTTATTTGGTACAGATTGGCCTTATAAATCAGCTGAAGCTGAAATGGTAAAATTTAATGACTTGAATTTATCTGAGAAAGACAAAGAGAAAATATTTAGAACAAATGCTTTAAAGGTATGGAATTTAAATAAATAGATAAAATTTATATAATCACAATAATTTATTAAATAAAATACTATCTGTGTTATTTTAATCCTCATGAATATAAATTATTCAATGGAATGTATGTTTTATACCCTTCTGCTTTATTTAATAATAATCACAAAATTAAACATAAATTTCATAAAATAGAATAAATTAAATTTGTTAAGATAATAAGTATTTTGTCTGCCATCAAACAATTATAAATTTAACTATGCAATTAGTCCCTAATAATAAATGTTCTTGATTGTAATGTTAATTTAAAATAGAAAAAGATGGCCTCACGACTTATGATATGATACCTCCAAAATAGACAGTCTAATTAATTAAAGATTAGATTATCTACTTGGAGGTATTTTTATAGGAAGAAAATCAAAGTTTAGTGGGAAAGCAAATATTAAAGCTTGTGAGGATTATGAAAAAGAAAATGGAAGTTTTGCCAGTATTGCTGAAGAGATTGGAACAACAAAAGGAACAATACGAATATGGTATCTTAAATACAAAGAATATGGCCCCGATGTATTCGAAACATCAAATAGAAATAGATCATATGCAAAAGAGTTTAAATTATCAGTAGTTGAAGAATATATCTCTGGTAAAGGTTCTACAACAGATTTAGCTGTCAAATATAATATAGCTGTAGGGATGCTCAGTGATTGGGTTAATAAATGGTATAATGGTATAGAGATGTAGCTGAGTTTTCACTTCCTGGAGATAATAGAAAACTCTATTTAAATCCAATTATGGATTTATACGACAATAGTATTATTGAATATAAAATATCCTTTAAAAATAATAACCAATTAGTATTTAAAATGTTTGATAGAACATTTAAAAAACATCCTGAAGCTAAATCAATATTTCATAATTACAGGGGTTTTCAGTATACTAGTAATATCTTTAAAAGTAGGATAGAAAAAGCAGGCATGACTCAAAGTATGTCTAGAGTAGGTAAATGTATTGATAATGGGCCTATGGGGGAGTTCTCTGGTGCTTTAAAAACTAAGATGTATTATGGTAAATCTTTCAAAACACTGGAAGCTTTAAGGGAACGGATAATTGAATATATTAAATTTTATAATGAAGAAAGATTTCAAAAAAGATTAGGGTGCATGGCTTCGTTAGAATATAGAAACCATGTACCCTAATGTACATAAATTTTTTAATTGAATTGATTGTCTACTTGACAAGGGTCAGTTCAACTTATGAAAACCATCTTTATAAATAATTTACGAAAATCTTATTAAATTCTTTCCCAATTCTATATTTCCGATTTCTTTTATATCCTTTTATAAAAAATTTACTTTATTAAAGATAATAAAAATTCTATTCAATACCTAATATTTTATTAATATGCACAATGCCATTTTTACCATATTCAACTAATTTCTCTACTTCCACCAAATCATTTAAACGCATGGAAAGTAATTCCAGAAAAATTGTTAAATTCATACCTGATATAACTTGGACATTATTACATGCAATATAAGCTGCCTGATTACTTGGAGTCCCACCATATAAATCTGCTAAAACAACAGCCCCATCCCCTATATCAACTTTTTTTATCGCATTGCTTAATTTTATTCGGAAATCTTCTGGACTATCATCTACATTTAATTCTACAGACACTACTTGAGCTAATTCCCCAAATAAAACTTTTGCTGAATCTAACATGCCTTGAGCCATTTTTCCATGACTAATTAACACAATTCCAACCATATTTTTACCTAAACAGTATTTATATCCTGCTATTTCCTTTCTATTAAATATATATGTCCTAATAATGATTCTATAATTTCCTATATTTGGCTAAAACTGTTTCATAATCTTTATCTTCCCTAAAGAGTGCAGAAGTTCCTAGCACAAAACCATCCACACCTTTTTGTGTCAAAGTTTGAATTATTTTATCTGAAATTGCACCATCCAACATTATTTTAAATCCATAATCCTTGCGTATTTTAATAATTCTATCAATCTTGTCATTTACATATTGTAAATAAACTTGTCCTGAAAATCCTGGGTTCACAGTCATTATCATAATATAATCGACCAAAGGTAATAACTCCTTAACAGTTTCAATTGAAACATCAGGACTGATTGCAATGCCAGGTGCTATTCCTGCTTCTTTAATCCGTAAAAGCGTTTTTGATATATGAAAACTACTTTCTGGATGAATGTAAATAATATCTATATTTAAATCAATATAAATATCACAAACAATCTCAACATTACTTACCATTAAATGTACATCTACGGGTTTTTTTGTATTTCTTTTAATACACTCAACATCGTAAGGGCTTAATGCCATGTTAGGTACAAAAACACCATCCATGATATCACAATGAAACATATCTGCTCCAGCTTCATCAAGAAGTTCAACTTCTTTTTTAAGATTGTCAAAATCAGCACACATCATAGAAGGGCAAAGTATCTTTTTCATAGTAATCTCCTCTATACTGTAAATTTAAAAATTATTTTCATTTGTTTATTTAATTATTAATCAAAATGTCTAAGGTTTTATTATCATGTTAATTTCAACCTAAATTAGTTTAGGAGAAAAGAGTATATTATTTCTAACGTTAGAAATAATATAAATCCCTTCTCCTTTAACTTAATTTCTTTTATAAGTAGTATATATTAAAATACTACCACCTAGAGGATACCAACATAATGGCCGACAACACCAATTGCCAATACCGTAAACATTAGTATTAATGGATTAATCTTTTTCTTTTTAATAAAGAAAAACATTAGCAATGTCAAGCATAATGGCAATAATCCAGGGATAAGAGCATTTAAATTGTCTTGTACAGATATAACCTCCCCACCTACTTCATATGTAAATGGTAATGAAAATGACACAACACCAGGAATAAATCCACCAATAATTGTATAGGCTGCAACTGAAGCTAAATCAGTTAAACGATAAATAATCCCTGATTCGTGGATATCACTAATAAATTCGGAACCTTTCTTGTAACCTATAAAAACACCTGTATAACGATTAATAACAGATATACTACCCATGATAATAACAAATAACCAAATACCAATTGTGCTTCCTTGAATTGCTAAAGAGCAGGCTATACCTGCTAATAATGGTCTTGCTGTTCCATTAATTAAGCTATCACCGAGTGCAGCAATCGGACCCATTAATGCAGTTTTAACACTTTGAATACTATCTTGATCAATATCACCATCAATTGCCAAACGTTCCTCCATTGAAGCAGCAATTCCTACTGTCCAAGCTTCTAATTGCGGATGTGTCAAGAATAATTCTGAATGTCGCATCATAGCTTTTGCTTTATCCTCTGTGTTTGGATAATACTTATCAAACACAGGAACTAAGGCATTTATAAATCCTCCAGCATGAAACTTTTCGAAATCATTATGGGCTCTTACTAAAAAGCAACGACGAAAAATAGCCCAAAGTTCCTTTTTTGTTAATCTTTCTTTTGTTGTTTTTTTAACTTTTGTTTCCATTTAACTTGCCCTCCTAAACTACATTTTTAGCGTTTGTAAAATAAGCATGCAAACCACAACATACTGCCGATATTAAACCAATCGCTAGCATATTTAATCCAAGAAAAGATGAAGAAATAAACCCTATAATAAAATATGGCCATAATCCTTTACCTTTAAGGGTTGTCAATAATAATGCAAACCCAACAGCACCAATCATGCCCCCACCAATTGCAAGTCCATCAATAAATGTTTCAGGTAACAAATTTATAAGTGATGTTATGTAATCAGAACCAAAATAAACAGCTAAAAATACAGGTATACCATATAAAACAATATTAGCTAATGGTGGTAATAACAAAGAAAATAATACTCCTCTACTATTACCTTTTGAAGCCTCACGATCTGTCCATTTATGGAAGGCTACATTTACAACTGTATATTTAATCGTGCTTATTACTTGACCTATCATTGCTATTGGAAGTGCAAGAGCAACTGCAGTTTCCACTCCAGTTTTTGTATAAACTGCAAATGCTGTTGCAACTGAAGCTGCAATGCACGCATCCGGCGGAACAGCAGTTCCAACAAATACAACTCCTATAAACATTAATTCTATAGCTGCACCAACTGCTAGTCCAGTTCCTAAATCTCCTAAAATCAATCCTACAATAGGTCCAGTCACTATTGGTCTCATTAATTGAAATTGTAATGTTTCTTCATCAATAAACGCTATTACAACCCATGTAGCTATAAGCAAAGCTTGTATTAACATCATATTCATCCCCCTTATATTTGTTGTAATTCTTATTTGCTCTAATAGAATATACTAAAATTTAAATATAATTAAAAATCCCCTATCTTAAATAATAAATCTAGTTACATAGTAAATGTTTTCATAATAAATTTTCTAATATGATTAATCATTAATTATATTGATAATATTAGTATTATTAAATCGAGATTAATACATATAAAAGCAAATTATTTAATTATCGAATTAATATTCTTTTTTCTTTCAGTCGATACATTCTGAACAAAAATTTCAATTCCCTTATTTAATAATCTTTTAATTATTACCAAATCTTCTTGACTTAAAAATAATGATTTATCATATTTCATTCTTCCTGGATGACTTCCTAGATATCCAAGATTCACAGAAGATAAATTCAAAGCATTAATTAGTAGTTCAGCAGCATGAATATTACCAGCAATTAAAAATACATCTTCAGATCCATTATCCTTTAAATATGTAATAGCATCATCAACAGTAGATAAAATAAACTTATAATCACGAGGAACAGCCATGCTATATACTGTCTTAGAAAACAGATCTTTAGTTGCCTTATCATCTGCCACAACAATTGTGTCACATTTTACAGAATTTAACCATGAAGTTACAATTTGACCATGAATTAGCCTTTCATCAATTCTAAAAAAAACAATTTTCTTCAAAATTCCTCCCCTCCTCTCTATATTGGTATTGTCAAAATAATTAATGAGTTTTGTTATAAACCCTCATTTTAAAATTTATATAGATTAGATTAATCTTCAAAATTAAAAATCACATTGTTTAAAATAAAACGTATTCTTATCTTACCATAATTATAATATAAATTAATATTCATTAGTCCTTTTTTATATTTATTACTAATTCTTTTTTCTATATTTCACTTGCAGCATCTTCATCTAATAGAAATATACAGTTAGGATGCATACGTAAAAATGTAACAGGATATTCTGAATAAATATGATCATTTTTAAACATTTTCCCAAGTATTGGAGCCTTTTTCTTCCCGCTTGCAATAACTAAAAATGTTTTACATTTCATAACTTCTTCTAAACCTAGTGTAAATGCTTGAATTGGTACTTCTGAAATATCATTAAAGAATCTTGAATTTGCCTTAATGGTCTCCTCATGTAAATTAGCAATATGATATTTAGCTAATAGATAAGAGCCCGGTTCATTAAAACAAATGTGTCCATTATCACCAACCCCTGTAACAGAAATATCAAGTCCACCAAATTCTTCAATTTTCTCACTATATCTTATTGCTTCTTCTTCTAAATTTTCTGCAAATACATTTGGCATAAAACGATTACTTTCCTTCACATTAACATGATTCAAAAAATGAATATTATTAAAATATGCATAGCTATTTTTATGATTAGGTCCTAAGGAAATATAAGCATCCATATCAAATGCAATCATATCTTTAAAATCAACCTCTCCTTTTTTATACATAGTTACAAGTTCTTTATACATGCCTATGGGAGAGCTTCCTCCTGGAAGACAAAAAACTGTATTAGGTTTCGCATGTACCTGTTCAGCAATAATCTTTGCTGCAAATCTACTTAAATTATCATAATCCTTAAATACTTTTATTACCATGTCTTGTTATCCCCCCAAAACTATAATTTTATTAGATTTCACAAAACCCTTTGTAAATACATTATACGGTATATTGTATATAAAGTCAACATTTTTATTTAAATAAAACTACATTTAAAATTGATTAAACTGTCATATTCATATTTTAAAAATATCTGGCAATTTAATAAATCCATAGTTATATCTATATACAAAAAACAACTCTTTTTCCAATTTAAAAAAATTATTTAATCTTATCAAGAATTAATTCTATTGAAAATTTAGTCCTTAACTTAAAAACCCCTGAATTACATTAATGTTGTATAATCAAAGTTCTTGATTACGTGACATTTGAGTCTACTTTTTGCAAGTTTCTTGAAAAGTTAACTAATTTGTTGTATTTGTCAAGTGAAAATTAGGCCATATTATAATCGAAAACTAGGCCACTTAAGGGAAAAAAACTAATTGGTTTCTTCCAACCATTCCTTAGTTTCTTTTATCCTATAAGAATCACCATTCATATTTATAACATAAGATTTATGGGTTAATCTATCTATTAATGCAGCTGTTAATGTCGCATCGTTAAATATCTCATTCCATCTATCAAATGATAGGTTTGTAGTAATTATTGTGGATTTTCTCTCTGCCCGGAGGGAGAGAAATGTGAACAATAATTCGCTCCCTTCCTTATCAAAAGAAATATATCCTAATTCATCCGCTACTATCAAATCATACTTCTCAAATCTTTTTTCAAATGTATATAATTTTTTCTCACTCCTAGATTCCTTTAACTCATTTATTAAGGATGCAACTGTTGTAAAATATACTTTATATCCTTTATTGCATGCTTCTATTCCAAGACCTATTGATAAATGAGTCTTACCTGTACCAGGATTTCCTGCTAGAATTATGTTTCTGCCTTCATCAATAAAGTTTAAGGTTTTAAGTTCTTTAAGCCTCTTTCTACAGTCTTCTGGAAGGTAATCAACCTTTAACTCATCAATATACTTTTTATATGGAAATTTGGCGTTTCTGATTCTGCTTATTCTACCATTTTCCTTTCTTGTATCGTAGGCTTCTATTAATATATCCCTTAAAAATTCTTCATAGGACTTATCAAATTTATATGCTTCTTCAATATTCATCTTTAAACCTTGATTTATTCCAGGTATCTTTAGTTCTGATACATGTTTTTTAATCTCCAATGTCATCTCATTCAATTTTCATACCCCCCTGCGGATTTTAAGTTAAACAGCTCATTTAGTGTTGCAATTTGCTTCAATGATGCATTTTGTATTGATATATCTTTAGTTCCTGGAGATTCATCATCTCTTGGGAGTTTGAAAATTATGTTTTTAATGTTATCAGTTGTTACTAGCTCTTTCTTTATTTTCTTTAATTCATCAATAGCTTTGAGTACACTTTCTAAATCTTTTTCTTTGATTAATTCTAAAAGCTCTATGAATTCCTTTGGATTATTGGTATAATATTCTTGATATGTTTCTTGAAGCTCTGGGCTAAGCTGGTGTCTACCAACACTAGAATGTAATGCTCCAGGCTTCTTTTTTAATGTGTTAACAAAATGATTTATATCTATGCTCCAGTTATGAACTAAGTAGGATCTGTCATGTTCAGCTATTTTACTGTCCTTGTAATATATTTCTATTGTGTCTGGATATATTTTCACATTTACAAATTTGCCTACTAGATAGTCTGGCACTGAGTATTTATTTTGATCTATGTTTATTACACTATATTTATTAACTCTGGCTTCGATTCTTCTAGAAGTATCATATGATGGTTTTAATGGTATTAGATAAGGCATTTCTTGCTTTAGTATATCTAGAGGACTTTGATTTTGTAGCCAATTTCTTTTCTTTGAATTAAGTTCTAATAATTTATCCTGCAGATGAGCATTTGCTTCTTCTACTGTATCAAAGTCAGTTTTACTAGAAAATGCCTTTCTTCTGACAAATTCAATCCC
Source organism: Paratissierella segnis (assembly GCF_014385195.1). Classification (GTDB taxonomy): domain Bacteria; phylum Bacillota; class Clostridia; order Tissierellales; family Tissierellaceae; genus Paratissierella; species Paratissierella segnis. The sequence goes on along the minus strand of NZ_JACRTG010000018.1, from coordinate 42,144 downwards.
TCTTTCTACATGTCCTTTTTCATTGCCACTAGCTATGTTGCAAAACCTATATCTAAAGCCATAATACAATGACATTTTGATTAAATCTTCCGTTGCCTCCTTTTCATTTCTGCCTACAAATTTCCTTACTGCTTGTTTTAAGTTATCATAAACTAGTTCCCTGTGGATTCCACCAATGCTTTTGAAGGCTTGCACATGAATATCTAAAAAGTTTTCCATCTTTTGATTTTGATAGAGCCTTGCATAATGATGTGAACCTTGGGCTGTTGTTAAAAGACCCATTTGCAGTGTTGTAGGTTTTCCACCTATTGTTAATTTAGCTTCACCCCAATCAAACTCTAATGTTTCTCCTAGATTGTATTCCTGCCTGATAAAAGCCTCTTTCTTCTCATGATTTTCCCTAATGTAATTACAAACTGTAGGGTAGCTAATATCAAATCCTAGTTCTACTAATTTCTCATGTATATCAATTTTTTTCATTAATTGCTTGGATCTGCCTAGTAACCGATTCTTTTCATTTAAATCCAACAATTCATTTATTTTACTGATTACATCATCTGTTAATTTAGTCTTATTCCTACTACTGGTATCATATCTGGGTTTTGAAGACATTTCTTCGATAAGAAGCAATATCTCATTTCTATTCCTTTCTTCATCTTTTTCCAAATCTGTTAAACGTTCATTTTTAGATTCAAATTCTTTAATATATTTAGATATTGTATCTCTTGAAATTTTTAGCTCTCTACTAATTTCCCTTTGTGATTTGTTTTCTCTGAAATATCTCATTAATATTTCAGCTTTTTGATCCAAATGTATCACCCTCCAATTCCCCCTTTTGAAAACATCTTTAAGGGGTATTATATTTTAAGGTGGCCTAGTTTTCAATTATTATGGTGGCCTACTTTTAGATTAACATAAACATTTGTACTACCACAAGTTTATTTAAAGAATTATAATAAGATTTAATATACAGGTTTTCTATTTCCTAAGATTACTTCTTTTTGAATAGTTTGTATTTTATCTATATTTAAATACTTCTGTAAAATTGTTTTCATAACTTCATTATCCTTTTTTATAACTATAGTTGCTCTTGTATTATCTGATGTTTCTGATGGATTTGTTAAATTAATAGTTTTTAAATTAGGAAAATCAACATTAATGTTTCCTGAGCTACCAATAGCACCATCAATTTCTCCTTTGAGAATCGCTTCAACAACATTACTGCTTTTACAAGGTATTATTTGGACATTTTGATTTTCAAAATAATTCATGGTCATAAAAACTTGATCATCTGAAGATAAATCAACCCCGAGCTTCATCTCGTTTGTATTTCCATCAAACTTATCATTTACAATTAGAATATGGTTACTTATATAGGATTCTTCACCTAGAGTTGCAGCAATAGATATTGGATAATTCTCATTGATATATTTTATAGCTGTCTGTTTTGATGCCACCATAAGATCATAACGCCCATCAAGTAAAGCATTTAATCGATTAAAAGAACCTTGCATAAATGCTAAATTTATGCGAACATTCTCTAATTTCATTAATGTATAATAAATACCACTTGCCAAACCTTCGTAACGTTTCGAATATGGTAAAGGCATAACTCCTACTATACTATGTACCCCAGCCAAGGATAACAATTTATTAAAATTAATATAAGTAATAAAAGTACCTTGATATCCACGACTTACTGTCTTTATAACGTTATTATTCTTTAATCTCGTCATTGCCGTTTGTATGGTGCCTCTACCAACATTTAGTTTTTTTGAAATTTCCTCAACAGTTTCTAATTTATCACCAACTTCTAGCGAAAGCAATAATTTGGCGAGATAAGAAATTACCACCGCATTCTTTGATCCAAATATTTCATTATTATCTAAATTCATTTATAATAACCTCCAGTATTAAATTTTACGCTTTATAGTTTGTCTACCCGCATCACCTTATGGTGCTTGTAGCTACAAAAAATGACAGATTTATTATTTCTCAATCAGCCTAACAAAATTTTTAAAGTCTTTTGCTATAATTAAGCGCATTCTCTTTGAACTTCAGAAGATATATTAAAAGTGCTAGCCCTTTAATCCTATCGATTATTTTTTTACACCGCAATATAACTCCAAATATTGTAAAGTCTGCCTCACCGCTGTTAACTTTTCATAGTATATAAAAATTAAAATATCTTCAATTGCTTCATTGATTTTATTATAGTTATCACATTTCGCACCTGTTTACAAATTAAGCGGAATTCTCTTATTTTAATAACATATTTTCCTTATTTTTTAGCATAGCTACAAATTTATTTAAATATGGGTAAAGGATATTTTCACATTCAGAAATTGTTTTAAGTTCCTGTGAATTGGCATATGCATCTTTTGTCCCTTTATTATAAGGATACTTTATCCTATTCTCGTGTGTCCACTTTTATAGTTCTAATCCCATACAAATGAAGCTATAATACTCATCGTTAACAAAAAAACCTCTAGATATAACTCCTTCTTTTTTAAAGCCCAACTTTTCATATAATCCTATTGCTCTTTTATTATCTTCTCTAACTCTTAAATTTATTTTCTTTATTACGTCTCCCTCTTCTGCCCAGTCAATTAAGTAATTGATAAGTTCTCTCCCAATTCCTAATCCCCAATATTTCTTTTCAACACTTACTCCAAATTCTCCTGTATGTTTTGTTCTCTGTCTGGAACCTCCACTAAAGTTTAAACTTCCAACTATCTTCCCATCAATTTCTGCTATAATATATAATTTATTATCAGAAATTAAAAAGCTTTCAAGCAACTCTTCTTCTTTTTCTACCGTAATTTCAAATTCATTTTCTCCAAATGTAAGATAATCTGATTCCCCACCTATTTTCTTTACATAGTTTATTAGATTTGAGGCATCTTCATGTTTTGCTGTTCTTATAGTTAATCTCTGTCCATCTTTTAAACTAAACTGTTTCATTTTATCTCACCCCTGATATTTCATTAAACCCATTCTCTTTTCAACATGCCATAAATCACGCAATCCACATAATTACCATTTAATAATTCTCCATCCCTGATTACCCCTTCTTGAACAAATCCAAGTCTTTCAGGAATAGCTCTGCTCTTTAAATTATCAATAGCACATTGAATCTCTACTCGATTAAAATTCAATATATTAAAGGCATAATCTGTTAGTACACTGCATGCTCTTGTCATAATACCTTTGCCTACAAATCCTTCATTAAGCCAATATCCAATGCTTATAGATTTAATATTGCGATTTATACTGTGAAAACCTATAATACCTGCAAATTCTCCTTTATACCATATACCTGTATCAAACCCATTATTTGCAGCATATTGTTTTTTACTACCCTGTATAAACTCTCTAGTATCACTGATAGAAATTGTACTATCAACCCATGGTAAATATTCTCTTAAATGATCTCTGCTTGAATCTATGGACTTAAATATTTCATCTGCATGATACAAATCAAGTAATTGTAATTCTACATCATTATCTATTATATATTTAAACATTGGACATACCCCCTCTTTAATCAAGCTGTATCTTCCAATACTTCAGATTAATTTTTTCTTATTCAACCAGATTATTAGTAAAATTACAATGCCTAACTATATTTTTCGATACAACTCTTACATATACAAGCTTTACCTTTTTTATCTTCCGGAATTAAGTCTAATACATGTTTAGGTATCTTAATTGTAGTGCACCAGCATTCCTTTCCATGTTGACAGTTGTTATTTTCCCCGCATAAAGGGCATATTTTTTCTTGCTCTTTGTTGTTCATCTTTTCACCTTTATTTCCTCCATCAAATTCTACATCACATTTTCCTAATGCGTCATAGATATATTCCTTTCCTACATACTTAGATTATCTTACAACCTAATGTTCTTTCCAATTCCTTTAGTGCGAATATATGAGCACCTTCATCAAATGATGCTACCCCATCTTTGTAAATATTGACTCTATATGAAATATTCCTTGCGTCAGCAGCAGTATATAGAACGCAAATATTTGTACAAACGCCTACCAGATATAGTTCGTCTACATTGTTTTCTCTTAGAGTTAAGTCTAAATCCGTTCCATAAAACGCGCTATATCGCCTTTTAGTGATTATTTTATCTGTATCCTTTACCTCTAGATCATCTATTATCTTTGATCCTTCTGTATTTTTTATGCAGTGAGGAGGAAACATTTCAAACTCTTTATCATTTATTTCATGATTATCACAAATGAATATAATTGGATAATTTTGTTTTCTAAATTCATCAATCCGTTTTTTTATAAAATCTATAATCTCTCTTCCGGGTTCTCCTGTTGTCAACGCTCCATTTTCATCAATAAAATCCTTTAGCATATCTATTACCAATAAAGCCTTCATTTTACCCTCCCCTTTGTATTTATATTTATAATTATAATACATAATAACGATATGGGATATATCGCATTTTATAGAGTCAGAAGACCCTGTCTTCCTCAATATCTAATTAGTATCATATCATATATTCTTATACCTATAAATGGATATTTTATATTATATATAAAACCCCAAAGCTAAAAAGCATTTGGGGTAATTTATTATATTAACCTTTAATTAACAATTATGCTGCTACGACCAATGTTGCCTATTAAACCAATCTTATAATGCTCAAAGATGCCCCAACTCCGCCTTCAAGTATTACTAATCCTAATATCCCTGCTAATTGTAATGAAATAGTGTCTCCTGCTGTTAGATTCACAATAATTTCAGCACTATAGCTGGATAGAGATAATAGAGGACTTCTTGTAGACGCAGCATTAGCAGCTCCATTGATTAATATCATTGATTGTAATAGTGCACCGGCTGTTAGATTTATAGCGTAGCTAATATAATAAGTTCCTGTCTCCGGTACAGTAAACACCGTATCATCAGCATTTGCTGTAAATCCATCCAGTATCTGACTATCTGCTAGTGGTACCAAAGTTCCACCTAAAACTACTGATATAGTTCCTCCGGTTGTATTTGCCGCAAACATTGAATTATCAGTAACTGTGGTTCCTGGAGGCCCTTGTGGACCTTCTGGACCTTGGGGACCTATTGCTCCTGCCGGTCCTTGTAGACCTGCCGGACCTGCTGGACCTTGTGCGCCTGCTGGACCTGCTGCACCTTCTGGTCCTTGAGGACCTATTGCTCCTGCCGGGCCTTCCGGACCCGCCGGACCTGCTGGTCCCTGTGCTCCTGCCGGACCCGCTGCACCTTCCGGACCTTGTGGACCTATTGCTCCTGCCGGGCCTTCCGGACCCGCCGGACCTGCTGGACCTTGTGCTCCTGCCGGACCTGCTGGTCCCTGTGCGCCAGTCTCCCCTGGAATTCCTTGAGGACCTTGCGGACCTATCGGTCCTGTAAATCCTCGCGGACCTCGTGGGCCTTCCGGTCCTAGAAATCCTTGTGGTCCTTGCGGACCTATCGGTCCCTGAGGTCCTCTTGGTCCTTGGGGGCCAGGACATGCCCATGGGCAACACCATTGAGGATTACATTGGCTAGGTGGTCTCCATGGAGAGCAGCCACATGACCAAGGATAATAATTATTAGAAGCACAAGTTGGTGGTACTACTACTGAATTTGAATGTTTTTCACAATAACTCACAGTTCTTTTACTCCTTTCTCTTAATTAAGATATGGTTTCAAAATTTTACGTCGAATATAGGAATACTGAATAAAATTTAATTTATTCAAATCCCACTAATAGTCTATGTACAAGCAAGTAAAAGTGTTACATATCAAAAAAGAGCCTTTACTGCAAGTTTGATTTAGGGACAATGAAGTCCTTTACCTAGATACAAAAAAGGCAAGCAGCTTATGCCACCTACCTTTCTTTATATTAGAAGTATGAAAATATATTGTCTCAAATTATATTTTCTCTAGTTTTATTCCCGTCATTTGACCATTTAAATCTTGCCTTTCAAATGCCTCATCTCTTACCATTTCAATTTTCTTTGCCAATGTTTCAACTTTGATAAAATCCTCAAAACTATCTACAGCAGACTTTATTTCATCACTGCCATCATAGTAAATATTGATGTTGTCCAGTATCTCGTAGCCATTATTTTTTCTCATCTGCTGTATTTTTGATACAAATTCTCTGGCATATCCCTCGTTTATTAATTCTTTTGTTAAGGTTGTATCTAATATTACAAACAAATTGTTTTCCATAGTTACATTAAATCCTTCTTTAGAAGAAATAGTAACTAATACATAGTCTTTTTCAATTTCTGTATCTTCTCCATTTAAATTTAGTACTAGTTTTTCTCCTCTTTCCAATTTTTCGACAATTTCATGAGCATTAAGGTCATTTAAAGCTTTACCGAAGGATTTTATCTTTGCCCCCAAAATTGATCCTGCCACTTTAAAATTGGGTTTTAAAGAATACTCCATAAATTGGGATAAATCTTTCTCAAATACTACATTCTTTACATTCAGCTCTTCAATTATCAGCGGCACTAAATCCCTTATTTGTTCCTCATATTTTCCGTCTATTAGTACTTCATTTAATGGTTGTCGAACCTTTATCTTAGCATTTTCCCTAGAAGCCCTTCCAAGCCCAACTAAATTCCTTACTAAATCCATCTTTTTTTCAATCTCAGTATTGATTAATTCACCATCAACTTCCGGATAGAATTCAAGATGGACTGATTCGTTATCTGTCAGGTTTTGGAATATTTCCTCGGAAATAAAAGGAACAAATGGTGCGATCAGTTTACAAATTCCAACTAAGATTTCATAAGTTGTATTATATACTGCCTTTTTATCATCATCCAATTCAGTAGACCAAAATCTTCTTCTATTTCTACGAATATACCAATTGGACAAATCTTCGATTACAAACTCCTGAATCTCTCTGACTACTTTAGTTAATTCAAAGATTTCAAAATCCTCAGTACAATTTTTAACTAAAGTATTATATTTTGAAAGAATCCACTTATCTATTTCAGGTCTATCTTTATATGCTATAAAGAATTCTCTGGGGTCAACTCCATCAGTATTCGCATAAAGGGAGAAGAAATTATATACATTTCTTAAACTTCTAAAGAATTTGGATTCTACCTCTCTTAATCCATCTTCATCAAATTTTGTCGGAGTCCATGGGGGCGAAACATATATCAAATACCATCTTAAAACATCTGCACCATATCTATCGAATAAATCAAATGGATCAACTGTATTTCCTTTGGTTTTAGACATTTTCTTTCCTTCTTTGTCTAAAATCAAGTCATTTACAAGCACATTTTTATATGGTGATTTCCCTGTAACAAATGTTGAAATTGCTATCAATGAATAGAACCATCCTCTTGTTTGATCTATGCCCTCGTTGATAAAATCAGCCGGGAAAAGTTCATCAAAAAATCTTTCTTCATTATCAAATGGATAATGATACTGTGCAAATGGCATCGCTCCACTATCAAACCAAACATCTATTACATCCTTTTCTCTGGTCATATTTCCGCCGCATTTGTCACATTTTAGATGAACCCCATCTACATATGGCCTGTGCAGTTCAATTGACTCATCTATATCCTCAATAGCTCTTTCAACTAATTCTTTTCTTGACCCAACACTATCTGTATGTCCGCAAGATTCACATCTCCAAATTGGAAGTGGTGTTCCCCAATATCTACTTCTGGAAATCGCCCAATCATTAATGTTTTCCAGCCAATTCCCAAATCTCTTTTCACCAACAAATGCAGGATACCAGTTTACACCATTGTTGTTTTCTACGAGCTTATCTTTTAACTTACTTATTTCAATATACCATGATGGCTTAGCATAATATAATAATGGTGTATGACATCTCCAGCAATGTGGATAGTTGTGTGCAATCCTTTCCTTTTTGTACAGCTTACCATTTTCTCTTAACCATTGAATAATGTCTGGATCAGCATCCATTACAAATTTGCCTTCCCAAATTGTATCTAAGAACTTGCCTTCCTCAGAAACGGGATTGACAACCGGTAGCTTATACCTCATCCCTGTATTGTAGTCATCTTCACCAAAAGCTGGTGCTGTATGAACAATCCCAGTGCCGTCTTCAGTGGTTACATAATCTGCACAAGTTACAAAAAACGCCTTCTCATCCACACTTACAAATGGTATAAGCTGTTCGTATTCCACATATTCTAAATCTTTACCCAGCATTTCATCTAATACTTCATAATCTTCTCCTAATACTTTAGAAGCTAATATCTTGGATACATAATATATTTCATCATTTTGTTTTACTCTTAAATATGTTTCCTTCGGATTAACCGTTAATGCTACATTCGAAGGCAGCGTCCAAGGAGTTGTAGTCCATGCTAGGAAATACTCGTCTTTATCCTTTAATTTAAATTTTGCTACCACTGTGTCCGTTTTTATCTCTTCATATCCCAAAGCTACTTCATGGGATGCAAGCCCTGTTCCGCAACGAGAGCAATACGGCAATATCTTATGCCCTTCATAAATATATCCTTCTTTATAGAATTTGTTCAATATCCACCATACGGATTCTATATAGTTGTTGTCGAGCGTAATATATGGATTGTCAAGGTCAATCAAATAGGCCATTCTTTCTGTCATTTCACGCCAAAGCTTCTCGTATTTGAATACTGACTCTCTGCACTGTCTATTGAATTCTTCTACTCCATAGGCTTCAATATCCTTTTTATCTTTTAGATTTAGTTGCTTTTCTACTTCAATCTCAACCGGAAGTCCATGAGTATCCCAACCTGCCTTCCTTTTAACTTGATACCCTTTCATTGTCTTATAACGGCATGTTAAATCCTTCAATGTCCTTGCCATTACATGATGAATTCCTGGCCTCCCATTTGCTGTCGGAGGTCCTTCATAAAAAATATATGGATTGTTTGAATCTCTAGTTTCAACTGATCTGTGCAATAAATCAATCTCTTTCCAATACTCGGAAATTTTATGTTCTCTTGTCTTTACAGGTTCGTTTGATAATTCATTAAACCTTTTCAAATTAATCTCTCCTTCTATACAAAATAAAAAATCCCTAAGTCAAAAGACTCAGGGACGAAATTCCGCGGTACCACCCAATTTACAAGAATAAATCTTGTCACTTAATAAGTATAACGTCTCCACGTAATACCCTAATAAATGGCACATAGGTCATCTCCTGCATTTCAGGTATTATGCTCAAAGGTGATCTTCACAAAGCTTGATATAGCAATCTCTCATCAAATGATTGCTTCTCTGTAATATTCATTTCTTTGCTACTGTCCTTATCCACGCACATATTTTCACTCATTCACTAATATATACTAGAAAACAACACTTTGTCAAGAAAAATATTAAAATTATGCACGCGGTATATAAATTGATTTGCCTATGCAATCTAGACATGCTTCAACCAATGCCTCAGAATATGTTGGATGTCCATGAATTATCTGACCTACTTCGTAAACGGTTATTTCCATTTCCATTAAAACAGCTGCTTCATTTATCATTTCTACTGCGGACGGACCAAATATATGGACTCCTAAAATTTGACCATACCTACTATCGGCTATAACCTTAACAAAGCCTTTAGTTATTGCAGAAGTCAATGCCCTTCCATTGCCTACAAAGTTGAACCTTCCAACTACTATATCGTATTTTTTTCTAGCTTCATCTTCAGTTAATCCTATTGAGGCTACCTCCGGATTCGTATAAATACCCGTTGGTATATTATTTATATTGAATTTTACCCTTATCACCCATAGCATTTAATGCTGCAATTTCCCCCATCCTAGATGCTGCATGGGCTAACATTTTTAAACCATTAATATCCCCTGCAGCATAAATATTAGGAATGCTAGTTTCCATATATTCATTTACCTTTATTTTTCCGTATTCATTTTTTATATTTAAATTACCGAGCGCCTCTAAATCCGGTACTCTCCCGACGGATAATAAGGCCTTATCTACAATTATGTTTTCTCCGCTATCTAAATATAAATGTAATTTGTCTTTTTGCTCTATTATTTTTTTTAATGAATTTGAAGTATACACCTCTATACCTCTTTTAGTTAATTCATCTAAAAGACCGTTAGATAATTCTTGATCCATAGTTGGTATTATTCGATCCATTAGCTCTATTATGAAAACTTTGCTGCCGAAGGCGCTAAAGGCTACTGCCATTTCTACCCCGATAACACCCCCTCCTATAATAGCAAGTGTATTTGGAATATCATTTAGATTAAATATTTCATCGCTAGAAATAACCAAATTACTGTCAATTCCAGGTATATTGATTTTGCTAACTTTAGAACCTCCGGTTAAAATGATGCTTTTGCCTTCTATTATATCTTCATCATTTATAGAAACATGGGTATTACTTACTAATCTTCCGACACCCTTATATATATCAACCTTATTATTTTTTAAAAGCCCTACAACACTATTGATAAGAGTAGTAACAACTTCATCTTTAAAGCCTTTTAGTTTTGAGATATCAATCGTAATTGAAGAGGAATCCAATATAATTCCCCTTCGATTTCCATTTTTCAATTCATCTATTATTTCAACATTTTTTAAATAGGTCTTAGCAGGTATGCATCCTACATTTAAACAAGTTCCACCCATATTTCCTTTTTCAATTATTGCTGCTCTTCCTCCAAGTTGAGCTGCCTTTATAGCGGCAACATAACCAGCAGGACCACCGCCTATTACTACTACATCATATATGTCCCCATTAAGCATTACCTTTCACCCCATTCCTAGCCTAATAACATAATTGCAGGATTCTCTAGATAGCATTTTAATTCTTGTAAAAACTTAGATCCTATAACTCCATCAATAACCCTATGATCTAATGTTAAGCATAAAGTCATCATCGGCTTGATTTTTATTTCTCCATTTTCAGATACAACCCGTTCTTGAATTGCATTTACTCCCAAAATTGCTGAATTAGGCTGATTGATTATCGGATTAAATTTAGTAATACCATACATTCCAAGATTGCTCACAGTAAATGTACTTCCCTGCAATTCATCTGGAGATAGTCTCATACTCTTAGTTCTTTCCTGTATATCCTTTGCTGCCAGTACTAGTTCTTTAAAAGTCATCATATGTGCATTTCTAATCACCGGCGTTAATAACCCTTCATCTAAACCAATAGCTAAGGCCAAATTGACATAATCATGAATAATTATATTTTCTCCATCTAACCTGGCATTAACATATGGGTGTTTCATTAACGACTTTGTAGTTGCATATAAAACAATATCTGTAATAGTTACTTTTTTTCCGGTTTCTTTCATTATATAATCCATAATTTCATTTTTGAATGAAATGGATTTTGTCATATCAACATCTAAATCCAATGTAAATGTTGGTGCTGTAAAATAACTTTCCGTCATTCTTTTTGCAATAATCTTTCTCATATTAGACATTGGTATTGATTTACTTGCATCTAGCGGCAAATCTTCTTTAAAGATTTTCCCATCATACCCTGAACCTCCTATCGCAGATAAATCAATCCCTTTATCATTAGCAATCCTCTTTGCAAGAGGAGTAGATTTAATTTCTGGCATTTTATGATTTTCAACATCAATTTTTTGAATTCTTCCCTTTGGACCGCTTCCTCTTACATCACTTAAATCTATGCTACTATCTCTAGCAATCTTTCTTGCTGCTGGAGTTGCTCTTATTTTATCTGTCTTTATATAATTTTCTTTCTCATTTATAGCAGTATAGCTTTTGGATATTTCAACTTCCTTTTTATCATTTAAAATTTCTACCTCTGACTCAGGAACTTTATCATCCTTATCTCCTAAATAACCTATTGTTGTTATTACCGGTACTGTATCACCATCATGTTTTAATTTCTTTAATAAATATCCTGAAGCTTCTGCTTCTATTTCCATATTTACCTTATCAGTTGTTATTTCTAGCAATATCTCCCCTTGTTTTACATAATCACCTTCATTTTTCATCCATTTTACTATTTGACCTTCTTGCATATCCATACCTGCTTTAGGCATTATAACTTCTATAACCACAATTACACCCCCTATCTATTTAGAACATTAAGAATTCCTGTTCTGATCTGTTCCTCACTTGGAACAACTGCTTTTTCTAACTCAGGGTTATATGGTATGGGAACATCTAATCCAGCCAATCTTAATATGGGTGCATCCAAATAATCAAACGCTTCCGACTCCATTATTACTGACGCTATCTCTCCTAAATATCCTCCTGTTTTACATGCTTCGTTAACTAAAACTGCTCTTCCCGTTTTGACAACAGAATTAATGATAATTTCTTTATCCAAAGGTACCAATGTTCTTGGATCTACAACTTCAACACTTATTCCTTCACTTTCAAGCTCCTCTGCTACTTTTAATACTCTAGGAAGCATTCTACCATAAGTAATTACAGTTACATCAATGCCCTCCTTTTTAATTTCTCCTACTCCCAGTGGTATGATAAAATCATCATCAAAAGAAACTAGACCTTTTTCCTTATATAATGTCTTCTGCTCAACAAATACTACTGGATTGTCATCTCTTATTGCTGCTTTTAACAGCCCTTTAGCATCCTTAGGTGTACCGGGTACTATTACTTTTAACCCCGGAATATGGCAGAACCACGCTTCTAAACTTTGGGAATGTTGCGCTGCAGCGCCTGTCCCCGAACCTCCGGCGCATCTTAAAGTCATTGGAACCTTGGCTTTCCCCCCAAACATATATCTCATTTTAGCTGCTTGATTTACCAATGAATCCATGGCCAAGGTTGTGAAGTCCATAAACATTATTTCAACAATTGGACGCATTCCTGTAACCGCTGCTCCAGCTGCAGCTCCTGTAATTATCGCTTCAGATATCGGAGTATCTCTTACCCTCTCTTCTCCAAATTCCTCAATCATACCTACAGAAACCCCAAATGCTCCTCCATATATTCCAACATCTTCACCCATTAAAAATACATCTTCATCCCTTCTCATCTCTTCACACATTGCTAAATTAATTGCGTCTTTATACGTCATTTCCTTTATCACAATAAACCCCCCTTACGCATATACATCTTCTGTGACGGATTCTACTGGTGGGTTTGGACTATTATTTGCATATATCACTGCATCTTCAATTGCTTTTCTTGCATTATCTTCTATCTCATCCAGTTCTCCCTCACTCAGCATATTATTTTCAATAATATATGTTCTTAACTGCTTAATTGGACATTTTTTCTTCCATGATTCTACTTCTTCCTTAGTTCTATAAGCCTGAGCATCCGATTTTGAATGTCCTAACCACCTATATGTCTTGCTTTCAACTAGCACCGGACCCTTCTCTCCTCTGACATAATCTGCAATTTCCCTTATCTTAGTATATACTTCTACCGCATTATTGCCATCAAGTATATATCCTGGAATACCATATGATGATGCTCTATCAGCCACATTTACTATATTCATTGCTTTTCCTATAGGTACGCTCATACCATATTGGTTGTTTTCACAATAGAATATGATTGGTAACTTCCATATAGATGCTAAATTTAATGCTTCATGAAAACTACCTTCATTTGCTGCTCCATCGCCAAAAAAACATAAAACAATCTTTCCCGTATTTTTCATTTTTTGCGTCAGAGCAGCTCCTACTGCAATGCCATGTCCGCCTCCAACTACTCCGTTGGCCCCTAAATTTCCAACATCAACATCGGCTATATGCATTGAACCTCCTTTACCTTTACAGTATCCAGTATATTTACCTAATAGCTCAGCTACCATCATATTTAAATCAATACCTTTACCTATTACTTGACTATGCCCCCTATGAGTTGAAGTCATTAGGTCATCATCATTTAATGCCATACAAGCTGCAACTGCAGACGCCTCTTGACCTATAGATAAGTGTGTAGTTCCATGAACCATTCCCCTAGAGAAAAAATAGCTCACCTTTTCCTCAAATGCTCTAGCCTCATTCATTCTCTTATACATTTCTTTTAAAACTTCCTTACTGATAGTACTCATAATATACTCATTTCCCCCCTATATAAAAATATTAATAATTACTTAAAATTTCTCTTGCAGTTCCTTCATCTAATACAATTACATCCATTAGTTTCCCTTTTAAAGCTCCATGAATAGCTTCAATTTTGCCTTCACCACCTGCAACAGCTACAACCGTAGGTATGTTGTTTAGCTCATCCATTGTTAATGATATTGTTCTTTCATATAGTTTTGTTGGAACTATATTACCATCTTTATCGAAGAATGATGTATTCATATCTCCAATTGCACCTTTACTTAAAAGTTCTTTGACTTCTTTTTCTTCTAGAATGTCTATTTGTCTCATTACTGAAGATAAAATATTCCCGATGCTTACAATAGCTATATCTGCTTTTTTGCTTGTTTCCATTACCGTTCTTATTCCTTTATCTTGAAATATAATGTCTTTTATCTCCTTTGTAGATACAAATACCGGCGCATATAAACCGTAAGAATTTCCCCCAAGATTTTTTGCCATTAGTTCACATACTAAATTTGAATGATATTTTGTCATTTCATTGCCTATTCCACCTACCATTGGTGTTATTAATAAATCTTGTTTCCCAGTAGTCCTAATTCTATTTGCAATTGCCTGTAAAGTTCTTCCCCATGAAATAGCAATAGTCATATTGTCCTCAACAATTTGATATAAATAGTCAATACATCCATCGGCTAATTGGTAAATAAGATTGTCTTCATTACTAGATAATTTAGGAACTATAATTGCCTTTCTAATCCCAAATATCTCTTCTAATTTCTTTTGTAAGTCAAAACAATATAAATCTGCGTCCTCAATTATAAACTTAATTATGCCGCTCTCTCTTGCCTCGGTTAGGAGTGTTGAAACCATCGACCTTGATATGGAATATTCTTTAGCAATCTCATTTTGACTCATATTATCTATGTAGTACTTATACGATATTTCAGCTAATCTTCTTTTACGTCCATCTACTAACATGAATTCATTTACCCCTTCCATATTTTATATATGTTAGTTATATTATATAGATATCATTGACATATGTCAATGATATTGTATTATGTCATGCTATAGAGATAAATAAATAATCAGATGATCTGATTCCTTAAATGCACATTTTTAACTGCACATTTAGAGAAACCTGATGTCTTTTCATCAGGTTTCTTTACTATTGTATTAATTCCTCTTGTAATTGTCTTAATTTATAAATTATGGTATCCATATCCAGATCAACCATATCATAGGTTATAAATTCACCTTTCTTAATGTCTTGTTTCACTATTGTATTATTGTTTATTAAACCCATAGGTAATAAATTTTGAATTTTAGCTTTTTGATAGGTCTCAACGCTTCCTAAAACAGTGTAACCTCCTAACCCATCAAGCCTTTCCCCCTTCTTTAAATCACGCTTAGCAATGGCAATCGTCTCTGCACTTGGTAATCCATCCCTTGGTATTATGGTTGGTTCGTTATAAATTGCTGCTCTCGCTATTGTTAGTGGTGTTTCTAAACTAGTTAAATGGTATGGTCTATATAAAACATAATTTGGTCCAGAACCCATACTCAAATACTTCATTTCATTATGCACTTGTGGTAAAGAAGTTGTTACGATGATAAATACTCCCGGGGCAACTCCATTCACATATTCTACTATTTTATATTGATTTAATATTCCTCCATCCTTTTTCAACCTAAAAAGGTCGGGCAGATCATTTACCGTTGCTTTAGGCCCATGTCCTCCTCTTACATCTGGAATGAAACCCGTTGCATTTGACATAGCTGTTAGTTCTACCATAGTCTTAGTTCCATCCTTAAATGAGGTTAACATTTTAGGACTGACTCCGTCCTTTAAAGCTTGTTCTAGTACATTATCAGGGTTGGCTTCATAGTTTATTACATTGTTTTTACCCTTGCCTATAGCAACTATTTCAAAACCTAATGCATCTGCAAAATCAAACAGTTCTTTAACTGTTCCCGGTTCATCTCCGGCAGTTCCTGTGTAAACAACTCCTGCGTTCTTAGCTAATTTATTTAAAATAGGTCCTACAACTACATCAGCCTCAACATTTAACATTACTATATGCTTTTTATTAAATATGGAATCCATTGCAATTTTTGCACCTATATTAGGAACACCCGTTGCTTCCACCACTACGTCGATTAAATTAGCTAATGCTGCTAAATCTGAGTTATCGCAAACTACATATTTATTCTTTTCCATTGCAACATTAATATCTTCCAATGTTTTAGCAATAACTATATCATCTTTTGAAACACCTGCCAGAATATAAGAATCTAATGCATTTTGAATATCAATATCAATTACTAATGAAGGCGTCATTCCTTTCATTAGCATCATCTGGCTAACCATACCCTTACCCATTTGCCCTGCTCCAACTAAGGAAACTCTTATTTTTTTATTATTG
Organism: Paratissierella segnis; assembly: GCF_014385195.1. Lineage (GTDB taxonomy): Bacteria > Bacillota > Clostridia > Tissierellales > Tissierellaceae > Paratissierella > Paratissierella segnis. Next base: position 25,716 of record NZ_JACRTG010000018.1, on the reverse strand, counting down.
GCATCAAGCTGAGCTAATTTTGTATTTAATCCTAACATTTACATTCCCCCTTATATGTTATAAAAATCACTTCCTATTATTCAAAGAAGAAAGCCCTCCCCTGATTGAGAAAAGGGCTTTCCTAATAAAATATTATTGAAAATTATATACTATATATGGATATAATATCTCCAACCTTTATATCTGGAGTACAACCATCTAAGTTAATAACACCGGGTAAATCAGGCTCACTTGACCCATTAAATTTAAAAGTACAATGTCCTAATTGTTTCAAAGTTTTGTTTACCTCTGTACCTACGGCTGTAACAATATATTCAATATTGCCTATTTTAATAGTGTCACCAGGTTCTACATTTTCTTTTAAATCATCCATCGTATGCAAAACAGATATTTCAGCTAACTCATCAGGGGCTTCCGATTTAAATATTATTAATATATTTTCTAAAAGTAATTCTTTAACTAAATCCCCTATTTTTATAATTTTAACCTCAAATTTCATTAGTAAATCATCCTAATATTTAATATAAACCAAAGCTAAATATAAATGCTATTATAACCGCTAACGGACCAGTTATTAATCTGGAAAATAATACTGCCGGAACACCTATTTCAACGGTTTCAGGTTCAGCTTCTCCTAAACTCAATCCAACAGGTATAAAGTCTCCTCCCACTTGAGGATTTATTGCAAATAATGCAGGTAATGCATATTGAACCGGTATATTCCCCTTCCCGATTTCAACGCCAATTAAAACCCCAACAACTTGAGCAATAACAGCTCCGGGACCTAATAATGGCGATAAAATAGGTAATGCGCATACAACCGATATTAGCAATAAACCAGGTATTGAACCGGAAAAAGGTGCTATAGCGTTAGCAATTATATCCCCGATACCAGATTTTAGAATTATACCTATTAACATGGATACAAATGCCATAAAGGGTAAAATATTTTTCAGCACCGAATCAATTGATTCTCTTCCCGCTGAAAAAAATATTCCTACAGCCTTACCAGCACCCTTTCCAATTCTTTCTATAATATTTCCTTTACTTTGTATTTCCTGAATTGCAACCTTTTTATCCTCATCATGCTTTACTTTTATTTCTTCCTCTTTTAATATAATATCTTCCTCTTCGACATACTCAATATTTTTTTCGGTGACACCCGATACATAAATATCTTCAGTTATATATTTTGCCAATGGACCCGATTGCCCTACCGGCGTTAAATTAACGGTATAAATTCTTTTCTTAGGATATACGCCGCATCTTGCCGTTCCTCCGCAATCAACGACTGCTATTATAACTTGATCATCTGGAACAGATGTTTTGAATCCGTCTACTATACTAGCACCTGTCATGTCAGCAAGTTTTTGAGCTATAGGTGCAATCCCTCCTCCGGTTACAGAAAGAATAATATCTTTGCCTTCTTCAGGTTTGACTACAAGAGGACCTCCAAATCCACCAGAACCCTTTGTTATCTTAACAGCTCTATACATTAGACTCCCTCCTTAAATACAGCTCTTTTTTCCATCATTTTAGAAGTTATAACCTCGGTACATATACCTCTTATGAATATAACAATTAATCCTACTATAAAGTATCTAACTGCAATCGGTCCAAGACTTAACCCTTGTTGTTTTAAACCTTCAGCAATACCATAATAAACAAATAGTTCTGATGCATTTGCATGAGGAAACAATCCAGTAATTGGATGGACAAAAGATACAGCTGCATCATAAAATGCTGGTTTGTATTTTTCATCTACAAACTTACCAAAGGTATAGCACATTGGATTTGTTAAGAAAAATACTGACAATGCTGGCAATATTACGTAGCGGCTAAAAACATTTTTTGTAGCTTTTTGAGCTACCTTCTGTACCTTTTCTTCTCCTATCAATTTTATGATAGAATTTACAAAAGTTATTAGGACGATCAAAGTCGGCAAAATTCCTGTCACTAATCCCATAAAATTTTCCCCACCTGCTTGGAATAAACCTATAAACCATTCTGCTGCTTTTGCAAGAAATTCCATTAGCCTTCCTCCTTTATTTAATTATTAAATTTAAATACTACCCTCCTTTAATATCTTATTTTAAGATATAGAAAAATCCTTTAAGGATTTTTTCATAGCCTTTGTAGTCACAGTATCTTTATCTAATTTTGATAAGTCAGAAAATAGCTCATCTAATGTTTTACCTATGTATAGATCTTTTGATTTAAATCTATTAAAAACAGTGAATCCTTTCATTTCTTGCACATCAATGATCATATTGTTCTCATCCACTGCTATCAAAACAATACTTCCAGCCTTTAATTTACCTTTTTCTTCCCCTATGTATACCTTTCCTTTTGTTTTTAATCGGGATAAGGTTTTCCTATAATTTATAATTTGCCAATATGTCATAAACCCCTGTAAAATCCATAAACTGAATATAAAAATAACGACTCCATGAATCATTTAATCACCTGCTTTTAATTTATACTTACTTAATCCCTTAATAAGGATTTGGAAGTTTCATAATCCACTATTAAAACTTTGATATAATTGCCTCTTAACGTAGCTAAAATAGCATCTCTTTTTTCAATAGGTCCTCCAATCCCTATTGAAAGCGGAATCCTTTTTATTTCCTCTAAAGTGATTCCAATTACCCTCTTATTGAAATCAAATTTATCACCATTACCATCTTTATCAATAAATAATAAAGATATATCTGCCACTGCTCCTTCTTTTTCTAAAAGCTTAATATCATTTATTGTATAATAACCACTTTCTAATAAAGTAGATGTATTGAGCAATGGATCCCCAATACCCATTACTCCAATATCAATTTTTTTAAATAATTCATAAAAGTTTTGTATGTTTCTATCCTGAATAAATATTTCCTTTCTCTCCAAATCATCTATTATTGAAGGTGCATGAAGTAATTTAAAATCCGCATTAAATTTTCTAGCCATTTTTAAGGCAATTTGATTAGAATGAATATCTATTTCCGTCTCTCCGATTCCCCCAAGCATGGGTATAAAGGTTACCTTATTTCTTTTATCATTCCTAATAAATTTAGGTACCTCACTTAGAGTTGTTCCCATAGTAACACCAATTATCTGTCCATCTTTAATTACTCTTTTTAAATAATCAGCTGTTGCCTTACCAAGATTATGTTTTACTTCTGCTACATCATTGCTGCTGTTCACTATAATAACTTCTATAAGTCCAAATTTGCGCTCTAAATCTTTTTCCAATCCTATATATTCATCTTTTAGCGGATTTTCAATACTTATCCTAACGATGCCTTCGTCTTTTGCAGCAGATAGTATTCTGGATATAGAAGATTTAGATATTTGTAAAATTTCAGATATTTGTGCTTGACTTAAATTTTCTTCATAATATAATTTAGCACATTTAACCATGAGCCTTATACTATAACCATGTTTATTATCCATCTATATACTCCCTTGAAATTAATTTCATACTATTAAATTATTTTCACTATGCTTAATTATAACATTACTGAGATACTAATTCAAGCATAATCAAATATTTAACAATAATATTTTTACACTGAATTTTACGAACACAGAAGTCATACAAAAAACGAGCTTAAAAAAGCTCGTTTAAAGATATTTATTCATTTTTATCTAATTTTCTTCCAATGCTCCTTTTATGGACTTTTCAAATTTTTCTAAGAATGTTGCACATTGTTCAGCATTTATAATAAGTGGTGGCTTTATTTTAATTACTTGTGGAGAAGAACCTGCCAATCCCATAATTAAACCATTTTTTAGTCCTTGATTATATATTCTTTGAGCCATTTCCGGATCCGGCTCTTTTGTAACAGGATCTTTTACAATTTCTACTCCAATATGAAGTCCTGGTCCACGTACGTCACCCATTATTGGATATAGTTTTTGTATTTCTTTAAGCCCCTTTGTTAATATCTCCCCCATTTTCTTTGCATTATTAGGCAGATCATCTCGTATAAGAATTTCAATGGTCTTTATGGCTGCAGCCTGTGACATTGGATTATTACAGAAAGTGAAATTATCATCATTTCCATCTTTAAAGCCTTCAAGTTTTCCTTGAATAACTGTACCAGATATCGGGAATCCATTGCCCAAAGCTTTCCCTATTGTAAATATATCAGGTACAACATCATAATAATCTATAGCAAACATAGTTCCGCATCTTCCAAAGCCGGTTTGCATTTCGTCAAATATTAAAAGTGCACCAAATTCATCACAAATTTGACGAACTCTTTCTAAATAGCCTTTTGGACATGGTATTTGACCACCGCTTCCCTGAACAGGTTCTAAAATAACCGCTGCTACCGGACCGGAAACGCCATATTGCAACGTATTTCTTAACTGTTCTGCACATAGGAATTCACAAGATCCATATTCTTTGTTATATGGGCAGCGATAGCAATACGGATTTGGAACTCTTACAAAATTGTTCATGAAACCCATATATTTTGTCCCACCGCCATATTTGTCGCCTTGTGCCTTTGTAGCATGCCATCCACCTGCTGCAGTAGCTAAAGTATTACCATGAAATGCATGATATAAGCTTATAAAATAGCGAGCATCCGGATTATTTATCATGGCAATTTTCATTGCTGCTTCATTCGCTATTGAACCGCTTGGTTCAAATGACACCCTATTGAACACATCAGGCACTAGGTTTAGAATTTTTTCCACCAACTTAAGTCTCGGAAATGTATTTAAACCACCCTTTATATGATAAAGATATTTGGCTTGTTCAAACGCGGCATCTATTACTTCTTGATTCCCGAACCCCAAATTAAGCGACCAAGCTTGAGATTCAAAATCAAGATATTCATTATCTTCCCTATCATAACAATAAATTCCTTTTCCTTTTACAATCAAAGGTCCTCTCCATGGTCCACCAAACATTAAATGTTCACGTAGATTCACTTCTGTTTTCTCATCAAAAGTATTTGGATAATCTTTCATGTCTTTTCCTCCTCTTTAAAATCATGTAGTATTTTTCAATACTTCTGGTTATTTTTATCTTAATAGATCATTATCAGTAAAATAAATTTATTTCACATTAAATGTCTATTTAAGCCTTGCTTACTTAATAAATAATCTAATCCTTGACATATAATTAAACTTCTTATCTATCATTGTTTAGTTAAATAGAGACACTAATTTGTATATTATGAAGCTAATCGGATTGGAACCATCAAGGAATGCTGTAACCATATTAGCTTGTGAAAATCCTTCGGGTAGATCAAACATATTTGCCTCTTGTACTATCCTAGTAATATCCGGTGCCACCAATGTTGATAAAGGCAACATGACAAGTGCAATTATTAATGTTCCAATTATAAATAATTTAACTATATTCCCATTTACATATGGGGTTATTAGACAAATTGCAAATGTTATACTAGAAAGATCTGCAAAAGGGATAACCCTATTATAGGGTAAAATCGCTGCAAGGACTAATGCAACCGGCACAAGCATTATACTTGCTGTCAATGTTGTTGGATTCCCAATTACTATAGCTGTATCAAGCCCTATGTTGATATTTCGTCCTGGCATCCATTTTTGGAATTTCTCACGTATAGTTTCATTAAGCGGTACTAGACCTTCAACTAATACAGAAACCATTCTTGGGAGTAAAACCATAACAGCCGCCATTGTAACTCCAAGGCTTAATGCATCTGCAAATGATTGGCCGGCTAATAGTCCAATTATAAGACCAATTGCAAAGCCCATGAATATGGGTTCTCCAAATATACCAAACTTTTTATGAAGTGTTTCTTCATCCCAATCTAAATCCCTGATAAACGGAATTTTGTCAAGTAACTTAGACAATACATATCCAATCGGTAAAAAGGATAATGAGACTACATGAGGAAAAGAAATGCCCGGTAGCCCAAAAAATTCCTGCATTTTAGGTGCTGTTAAATCTGCTAATTTAAGTGTAATAAAGACAGAAATTGCAAATGCAATAAGAGTAAGTACAATATTGTGACCAGTACTAACATAAGTTAGCATACCAGCATAAAAACACAAAGCGTAATTCCATAAATCAATATCTAATGTATCCGTCTGTTTTATAACAAGCAAAACAATATTTATAACAATAAATAAAGGCAACATCAAAAGTGATATAGGAGATGCCCAAATTGAACCCATATAAGGTCCCCAACCTACATCAATAACGTTTAATGATAAATTCCAACGCTGAACCATAGCTTCAGCGGCCGGAGCAAGTTCCGAGAAAAATAAATTGGTTAATGTAAAAATACCAACGAATCCAACACCAACCGTTAATGCTGACCTTAATGCTTTTTTGAATTTAGCGCCCAATGCTAATGCTAAAATAAATAAAAAAATCGGAACTAAAACTGCTGAGTCTAAACTTAACAGAAATTGCATTATATTGTTGGCAATTTTAATTATACTTTGCATAACTTCATCCCCTTTAATTATTTGGTAGATTTTTTTCAACTATTTCTATAACCTGCTCAATAATTTTATCTTTACCGATACCTGTTAAAAACGGTGTTGCTACAATAACAGGAATATCGTCATACTTTCTTACAGCTCCAGTCACCAAAATAAGTATTGGACGAACTGTTTCAAGCTTAGATTCAATTTCAGAAAAAGAGCATTGTACAACGTTTACAGCATAATTCCTTTCTTCCAATATTTCTCTAATATTACTTGCTACAACAGTAGATGTGGCAATTGAACTAGCACAACTAACCAGTATAGTCGGTTTCATAAAATCACCTCCTTCATAAATATATTTTATAATTACTATTCCTTTTTGGACTTGTCCATATTTTGGGGATCGTTATCTTCATCTTTCGCTTTTATAACTAATACCCCCTTATCTTTAATAGGTGCTAACTTTTCATCATCAACCTTTGAATCTACATATATTTCGTCAACTTCTTCAATGGGAACTACTGTAATAAGCGCAGCCAAATCAAATTTTGTATGATCGGCAATTACGATTACCTTTTCCGCACATTCCATAGCCTGACGCTTAATCACAACATCCTCCTCTAAATACTCTGTTAATCCAAATTCTGCAGATACTCCCGCAGATGAAAGAATAGTCTTATTAACATGAAAATCCTTTAATGTGCTTAAGGTAACATCCCCTTTTGTTGATGGTTCTGTAGGTCTTAACCAGCCTCCCAATAAAAATACACTAATGGTAGCACTCTCAGACAAAAGCAATGCGACTTTTACTGAAGGTGTTATGACAGTTAATCCCGGTATACCTATTATGCTTTTAGCAAACTCGTAACATGTCGAACCATTGTCTACTATAATAGTTTCACCAGGCAAAATATCCTTAGCAACTTCTGAGGCTATTGTTTGCTTAGCATCAATTTGTTCCACACTTCGCTTAGAATATATTGGTTCCATACTTTTAAAATAGGTTAATGCAACTGCACCTCCATGAACACGCTTTAGTAAGTTCTTATCTTCCATCTCAGTCAAATCTTTTCTGATTGTTTCCGGAGTGACCTTCAATGCTTCAGCAAGTTCATTTACTTTTACTCTTTTTTTTTCATAAATTTTTTGCAGAATAAAACTTTCTCTTTCAATTACCATATTGATTTTATCACCTCCTATTATTGTTTTATTTGTTTCATGTACATTATCAAATATTTTCAAAAATACCATTGCTTTTAATTATTTAAAAATCAAAACTATCAATGACGATACAATTAAGTATATTAGCCATTTTATAAGAATCTAATAATAATTTCTAGAAAAATAAAAGTTTTTTGCATCAATTATAATTATTTTATCTTTATTTGGTATTGTTTTTATTTGTTTTACTATATATTATCAAACATTTCAAATATGTCAATACTTTTTAACTTCCAAGATAAAGTATTTTTAGTAATAAATTACACGGCTATACCATGAAGCATGTATTCTTCATATAATATCACATTCTTTGAATAAAAAAAATAATAAATTTTAGTAACCGTTTTCTTCTTTTACCTTTACATTTTTATTTTTTAGTGCTATCCTTTAACATAGACAAATTATGAAAAGCGATTAAAGGAGGATTTTTATGCAAAATGAAGGTACCAAAATACTTGATAATCTGTTTTTTGATAAAAGCCTGATAATCAAAGGGATTAATCCAACTACTGACGAAGAAGCTCTTCATATTATCAGCAAAAGATTATTTGATAAAAAGATTGTTAAAGAAAGCTATACAGATTCTATAATAAAGCGTGAACGTGAATTCCCAACTGCATTAGAATTAGCAGACATAAACATTGCAATACCTCACACAACGCCGGACCATGTTTATACACCTGCTATTGCCATAGGATTTCTTGAAAATCCTGTTTCCTTTGCAGTAATGGGAGAACCTGACAGAAGAATTCCTGTAGAAATGATTTTTATGCTAAGTATTACTCAGCCTAAAGTACATCTTTCTGTTTTAAAAAAACTAGTTGAAATCTTCCAAGAGGAAGGTAAAGTGAAAAAGTTAAGGGATACTGAAGATGTAACAGATGTTTATAATTTATTTATAGATTATATGAAAGATTAATTTCATATGCTTTTAATTCATAAATAAAATTTCTAATTCAAGACTTAAATATTAAATGTCAAGGATAAAGCACCTCTACTTGTTACTTCATCCTTGACATTTGAATTAAAAAATATAGAAATATAATAATTGATTATTTAATAATAAAATTTTTGATTATTTCACTTACTCCATCCTCGTTATTAGACAATGTAACTATATCTGAACTTTTCTTTACAATATCAGGAGCATTGCCCATAGACACACCTAAGCCCGCAAATTTTATCATATCAATATCATTTTCCCCGTCACCTATAGCTATAATTTGATCTCTTCTGATCCCATAAAATTTAGATATATACTCTAATGCTCTCCCCTTTGATACAGCCCCACTATAAATTTCTAAGAAATGTGGTAAAGAAAATTGCATAGTTAATTCCATAAAATCCGATGATAACAATGATTCCTTATAGCTATTTAATTTCTTATTATCGTCAATTAATAATATTTTACTAATTTTATTCCAAAAACTTTCATTTCCCAAAAATATTGATAATTTACCGACTTCCCCAATGTCCATTACCGCGTAATTTTCAAAAATTCTAAATCTCAGATCGCTTTTATCTTTTGTAAATATCTTGCCTCCAATAAAAACCACACAACATAAATTTTCATATTCCACGGAATAAACAACTTTCTTCGCTAAATTTTCATCTATAAATTCGTTGAAAAAAATCTTTTCTGCTTTACTATCTGTAATCATTCCTCCATTTAAACCTGCAATTAATTCATTTAATTTCAGCTCATTACCAAAATATTTAACCGCCTTAGGTTCTCTTCCCGATATTAATATAATTTTTACTCCTCTTTTTTTAGCTTCATAAAGCATATGCTTGTTTGTTTCGGAAATTTCATGATTTTCATTAAGTAGAGTACCATCTAAATCAAGAGCTAATAAATTATACATTCTGTCCTCCTGTAGTATATTATTGAACTTATAAAGTCACTTGCTGTTAATTATATCGAATAGATATATGTTGTATAAATATGTTAATATATATAATCTAATGCATAAACTAAGTTTTTATTAGTTCTTGCCTATTATCTTTTCATCTTACATTTCTTCCTGCAATTGTCTCAATTTATATATAGTTGTAGTCTTATCCAGTTCAACCATATCATAAGTTATAAACTCACCTTTTTTAATATCCTGTTTTACTATTGTATTTTTATTTACCAATCCTATCGGTAAAAGATTATCTTCTTTTGCTTTTTCATAGGTTTCGATACTTCCTAATACTGTATATTCCCCTATTCCATCCAGCCTTTCTCCCTTTTTCAAATCTCGTTTAGCTATGGTAATAGCCTCCGCCACAGGTTTATCAAAAATAGGCGCTATAGTTGGTTCATTGTCAAAATACGCCTTGGCGATTGAAATAGGCGTCTCTAAACTTGTGAGATGATATGGTCTATATAGTACATAATTAGGACCAGGACCCATCTTCAAATATTGCATTTCATGGTGCGCTTGCGGCATTGGTGTAGTTACAATTACAAATACACCCGGTGCTATTCCCAACGCATAGTCAACAATCTTATATTTATTTAAAATTCCGCCTTCTTCTTTAAGGCTATAGACTTTCGGCAGGCTTTTAACATCTGTAGTCGGACAATGTCCTCCTCGTATATCCGGTAGAAATCCGGTAGCATTTGCCATAGCAGCCATTTCAATCATGGTATTGGTTCCATCTATAAACGAAGCTAGTCTCAATGGTTTTAATTTATACTTTAAAGCTTGCTCCCTTACGCTGTCAGGTGTAGCTTCATAATCCAATGGATTGTTTTTGCCTTTTCCTATGGCAAGAACTTCAAACCCGGTGGCTTCTGCAAAATCAAAGATCTCTTTTACAGCTCCGGGTTCGTCTCCTGCTGTTCCGGAATATACTACTCCGGCGCTTTTGGCAATTTTGTTTAAAATAGGACCCACTACCACATCTGCCTCTACATTAAGGAGGATTATATGTTTTTTATTAAATATAGCATCCATGGCCAGCTTAGCACCGACATCAGGTACACCTGTTGCATCCACAACCACATCAATCAAATTAGGTTCCGATGCATATTCTGTAATATCTGAAGCTACATATTTATTTTGTTCCATTGCCCTATTTATTTCGCCAAGATTTTTAGCTACAACTACATCATCTTTCTTTATCCCTGCAAGAGTATAAGCTTCGACTGCATCCGAAATCTTATGGCTAATCACCAAAGAAGGTATCATGCCTTTAACCAGCATAATCTGGCTTACCATACCTTTCCCCATAAGTCCTGCTCCGACAATCGCCACTCTAATGTGTTTATTATCTTCATCTAATTTTCTCAATTTTGTATTTAAACCAGACATTTTATCCCTCCGTTTCCATACTTATAATGTTGCATTTAACCCTGCAATATAGCCTGTTGACCAAGCCCATTGAAGATTGAACCCTCCACAGTCTCCATCTACATCCAGAAGTTCTCCTACTATATACAATCCTTTTACAAGTTTTGATTCCAAAGTCTTATCATTTATTTCCTTAGTGCTTACTCCCCCTGCTGTAACCTGCGCCTGTCCCCAACCTTTATTTCCTATTATCTTAAACCGCCAATCCATTAATATATTCGCCAAATCTTTTATTTCACGTTTGTTAAGTCTATCAACATATGTCTTTTTATCTATATCTGCTGCTTTTAATATAGGAATTATAAGCCTTTTATTTATTAATCCAATTAATCCTTCTTCCACTGTCTTCCAAGGCATCATTTCAAATCTCTTAATCAAATAAAAGTATAGCTCATCAAATGACTTTGTATAGATTATAGACAGCCTTAATTCGACTTCCAAATTGTTGTTAATATGTTCTATCGCTTCTCTGCTTATCTGCAGTATAGGAGGTCCGGAGACTCCGTAATCGGTGAACAATATGTCCCCTATATCTTCTCTAATTAGCTTCTCATTATGATATACCGAAGCTTTACCTATAATTTTAACGCCATTAACCTGCTTGAAAATATCTCCTTCTAGCTTCAATTGTACTAATGCAGGAAAAGTCTCTGCAATTTTATGCCCCAATGACTTTGCCAACGAATGGCCATTCCCGTCAGAGCCGCTTACAGGCATTGCCATGCCGCCTGTTGCCAATATAACCCTATCCGCTTCATATATCCTGCCATCTTTTAATTTTAATATAAAATTTTTTCCCTTAACTATATCAACTACATAGGCATCAGTAATCAACTGAACATCTAAATGTTCCATTTCAAAGCGAAGTACATCCAACATGCTGGAACTTTGAAATGAAAGAGGATATACCTTGCCATTGTCTTCCACAGCAGGAGTTATCCCCAATCCTTCAAAAAAATCAATCACACTATCTGTATTAAATTGAGATAGTGGTCCTTTTATAAAATTTAAATCCTTACCATGATAATTGTTTGAACTTATATTCAGATTTGTATAGTTACATCTCCCATTTCCTGTAGCTAATAGCTTTTTCCCAACTCTATCGTTTCTTTCCAATAGAGTAACATCTCCGCCGTTTCTTTTAGCTATTATTGCTGCAATCATACCGGCAGCCCCTCCACCTACGATTATAATCCTGTTAGCCATTTTAAACTCCTTTTAAAAAGTCTCTATTATATTTTAACCTTATTTTATAATATTGTCCATTGAATAGAAAAAAACTGTGAATCCCCCCGGTTACTCACAGTTTTTCCCCTTTAGCATAAATTTCTGCCAAGGTCTTATATGATCTAATAAATAGATTTCTTCATCCACAATTCTTCCAGCCACCGATGTTCTACCACTATTTAACATGGGTTTTAAAACTATATGCATCTCACCTGCATAATGTGCATAGAGGCTGGATTCTATTATAATATCACCCTTTTCTAAATTCTTCGGATTAATTAATTCAAAATTATGGTCCTTATATTTTACTCTGCTTTGAGTTGACCTAATCATATATTCCGATACATCCCCCCTATTAAAATGCAGTTCATCAAACAATATACTTCTTTCTGTTTCAGGAAGATTATCGATTATATTCACATTTAGGGTTAGTATATCCCTATTCAAATTGCCTAATGTCTTAAATTCCTCTTCACTTGCATAACAATTTGATATGATGACATCATCTATTAAATTGGTATTTAAAAAGTCCTTTGCTTGTACTTCAATGGGTAAATTTCTGTGTTCCTCCAAAGTTGGAAGTCCTTCATTTATTGCCCAAGGACCAAAAGTACCAACATTTGACGATATGAATGCGGCTGTGCGAAGTCCATATTCCTTAAACTTTTTAGTGGACTCAGTAAAATGTTTTCTGGAAATCCCTGTATATTTATGAGGATAAAAATTGTGACAACCTATTATATTATCTTTATTAGGTATATAACTCATTATATTGTCTATATATTTAGTTCCGCTGCTTATATTCAACTCTATCTTTAACCCATATGGGTTAAACGACATGATACTCTCCTCATTGCCACTAAACCCCAAGTCCAACCTTATGCCTGTTAACCCTAAATCATTAAAAACTCTCAAATCCTTATAGTCAACATTCAAATCCTTAAATACGTCCGGTGCAACATCTGCCACAACTTCCATATCAAGCTTCCTTGCTAGTTTTACAATATCTTTAAATTTATTTAAGCTATTTTCATCTTGAACACTTAACAAGCTTAGAAAAATTCTCTGAAAACCATATTTACTTGCCAAATAAAGATACTCAATATCATCTTCTAATTTAGATCTATTAGGATAAACAGATATCCCCAATTTACTCACTTATGCTTACCCCCTTAGCATCATACAAAATTTTATAGAGGTCTACAAATTCGTTTGCCATGTCCTTAATAGTTATGGCATTCATTAGATGATCCTGTGCATGAACCAACAACAGAGATATGGGTTTGTTGACCCCGTTAGCTTCCTCTGATATAAGCTTAGTTTGACTTCTATGCGCCTCAGATAGCTTCGAATTGGCATCCTCCAAATATTTCAGAGCCTTATTTATATCTCCATTTTTTGCAAAAGATATTGCCTCCATTGAAAGACTTCTCGCATCGCCGCTAAAATTTATAATGTTCATAATTGTAAGTTCTAAATCCATTGTGTTCTCTCCTTTTTTGATTAACTGGTAGATTATTTATTAAAAAATCTTGGAAGGTATTCTTTATTGACTTCTAGCATTTCATCCAACAATTTATGACCCAATATATCATTTGCTACGAGCGGGTTTAGGATCATTGCCAATAATGCCTTTTCATAGTCTCCATCTACCGCTGCTTGTGCCCCTAATATCTCAAAAGTTTTTATCTGATTAATTAATCCTTTAATAGTTAAAGGAAATTCGTCTATGAATTTATGAGGAATTGGACCATCCTTGGTAATTTTACATGTAATTTCAATTGCATAATCAGTCGGAAAATCTCTTATTGTATCCTTATTTACTGTGTTTACAACCTGCAAATCCCCTTTATCATTATAAATAGAAGATATTAAATTACATGCTACATCAGAATAATAAGCTCCTCCCCGTTTTTCCAATTCAACAGGTTTCACATCCAAACTGGGGTCTTTATATAGATTAAATAGTTCTGATTCGGTTTTTATAACCTCTTCAGCCCTAGTAGTTCCGTTTTTAAAGTGTTCTAACTCAATTTCCAACATATCCTTCGTCTTATAATAATACTTATGATATGGACAAGGAATTAATTTTAATGCCTTTAAAAACTCCTTATCAAATTCCAAAAGTTCAATATTTTTCATATTAACTAAATTTGAATCTTCGATAAACCTATTGAAAACCTCTTTTGTTTTCCGAATTCCATCTATAAATACATCAAATCCGTATACCATATGATTTAATCCCGCAAAATCAATTCTTACTCTATTATAATCTATGTCCAATATCTTTGCTATACCTCTTTCTACCCCTATGGGCACATTACATAGTCCAATGAACTTCCTATGCTTGGAATATCTAATCAATGCCTCCATAACCATTCCAACAGGATTGGTAAAATTTATTAGCCATGCATTTGGACAGAGCTCATTCATTTCATCAGCTATTTCTAAGATTACCGGTATTGTTCTAAGCCCTTTGAAAAGTCCACCTGCTCCATTTGTTTCCTGCCCTATAAATCCATAGGATAGTGGTATCCTTTCATCTTTGGCTCTCGCTTTCATCTGACCTACCCTTATTTGTGTGGTAACAAAATCCGCACCTTCAAGTGCTTTCCTTCTATCGGTAGTTGTATATATTTTCATTGGGACATTTGCCTTATCTATCATTCGTTTCGCCAAATCTCCAATGATTTGAAGCTTTTCTAACCCTGCTTCTATGTCTACAAGCCACAATTCTCGAACCGGTAATTCATCATATCTTTTTATCAATCCTTCAAGAAACTCAGGAGTATAGGAAGAACCCCCACCAATAGTTGCAATTTTCAATCCTTCATTCATTTAAAATCATTCCCCTTTTTTATTGATGTTGGGCTAGATAGGGGCACTTAAGCCCCTATCTATTAATCTTTATTTTGCTTTTTCCCTATCTATGGCTTGTTTTTCAGCCATCTTTACAAATGGTAAATAAATCAATGTAGCCACCGCAAAGTTCACTAATGCCAGTATTGCTGCCATTATGCTTCCTATACCTTTAGCTCCTGTACCTAAAAACGCACCAATTCCAACAGGCGAGATCCAAGGTATAACCACATACGTTGGAGGCACAAGTCCTATTGCTGTAGCTAAATATGCAATCAATGAAATTACACCCGGCACCAATAAAAACGGAATAAATAAAATTGGATTTAGCACTATTGGCAGTCCATACATTATTGATTCATTGATCTGAAATATGCCCGGTGCAAGGGACAATTTTGCAACCTCTTTATATTCTTTTCTCTCCTTTACAACTAAGAATATTGCTAAAATCAATGCTAAAGTAGCACCTGATCCTCCTAAGTGTACATATGAGTCAAAGAATGTCTTAGTTACTAGATGAGGCGCTTTTAAACCGGCTTCTACAGCTGCTGCATTTTCTACTAATGCCGGCATATAGATACTTTGCATGATTGGTTCAAAAATATTTGCTCCATGAAGTCCGAAGAACCAAAATAGATTTATCAGTATAGGAATCAATACTACTGAAACTACACCTTGGCCTAAGCCCATTAGAGGTTTTTGAATTATATTGAAGATAACATCATACAGACTGTTTAATCCTGCTTTTGTAATAAGAAATGTTATTAAACCAAATACATAAACAGATATGAATCCGGGTATTAATGCAGCAAATGCCTTTCCTACTGCAGGAGGAACATTTTCAGGCATTTTTATGACTAAACCGCGCTTTGTCAGTTTCACGAATATTTCTGTCGCAATCAAAGCTACTATCAATCCGGTAAATAAGCCCTTTGCATCCAAATAGCCATTCCATAAAAAACCCCATCCCGATTCATCAGTTCCTTGCGGTAGAGTTATCAAGAATGCTGCAACTGAAATTAATCCTGCTGATAATCCATCTTCCTCATAGCTTTTAGCCAGATTATATCCTACCGAGAATGTAACAAGCAAAGCTAACATTGCAAACGTTCCCCACCATACGTTGCTATTGATTGGTCCAAGTATGTTCCCCAACCCCGGAATCCAAGCTCCTAAAGTATTGTTTAAAAGTACTGCAATCGAACCTGCTAAAACAAGAGGCATAATACCGACAAAACCATCTCTAATAGCCGCTAGATGTCTTTGTGAACCTATCCTCCCAGCCACCGGAACAAATTTCTCTTCCATCCACTTCATAAACTTATCCATAGATATCCCCCTTTTTAAAATTAATAAAATTATTACTTCCCACTAATCAAAGAAATCGCTTGGTCTAAAACCTTTGTGCCATTCATAGTGCCATAGTCCACACTGTTTATTACATCCACAGGAACACCCTTAGGCTCCATTAATGTCCTTACTTTTGAAAGCATATATCTGACCTGTGGTCCTAATAGTAATACATCAACGCCTTCAGTGCTATTTTTCAAATCTGATTCTGCTATTGCATTGATATTTGCCTCTATTCCTTTATCTTTTGCCGCATTTTGCATTTTAGTTACTAATAGACTAGTAGACATTCCTGCAGAGCATACTAATAAAATATTGTACAAATAAATCCCTCCTTTGCTTAGGCATTTAATAATCAGTGCAATAATATATATTGCAAGATAGATGCCAACGCAATATATTGCTGCTATGCGCCATAATACATTGATATATCTAAAGAAAAAAGGGTGCTTTCATATATTCAATTTAAAAAGTGTGCAAATTAGCTGCACACTATTACACACAAATGTTGTTTTCTATGAATAATTTTACGATATAGGCTATTTCATTATCGCTAATCTCAACCTCATAATTATCCTTTAAAATCATAAATTCTTTTCTCACTATATTTACCTCATTTGAGTATATGCTTTTGAAATTCTCTAAGTTCTCAAATTCTCTTGTTTTTTCTCCCGATAACAGATTATCAATCATAAAACAGATATGCAATGCTATCCCCATCTTAACATCTTTACCTATTCTAAAATTCAATTTTTTTTCGATTCCATTTAATAGATATTTTAAATCTTTAATTATCAAATCGCTGTTTAAATATTTTAAATGATCTTTAAGAGAATCCCAAATTTTATCATACATTTCAGATTCGGCTATTATATCATCTAATATCTCTTCCCCTCCTTTCGAGAAAATGTCAATAGCTGATATAAAAGGTATCAGTCCTACATGAATATCTACTGCACTAATAATTGCCAAGATATTGTATCTATTTTCCATTTGTAAGATCCTATCTTCAGGCTTTATCTCATCTACTATATTCATGGTGATAATTCTGATGTTTTTACTATTTATCCTATTGACAACCAGATCTTCAATTCCCTTAGCCAATCCGTCTCCTGTAAAGCAAGCGGCGAGAATAACATTTTCTTTTCTTGGATTCTTTACATAGGAACCATGACTCATGATTATTGGGTCAAATATCTCATCTATTGCATACCCCATAAATGCTTTTCTTGCAATATCCAATACCATAAGGGTGCTTACCATGTCCACTGTCCTTACTTCTATGCCTGTCTCTTCGGTAATCATATGCCCAAAGTTGGTTAGAGAGCCCATATCTACCATCAATATGATTCCTCTACCTCTATGAATTTCCTGAACACAATTTTTGGTGATTTCATACATAATCTGCGGTTTCATAGATAAGGGCATATCAAGGGCAACAACGAATTCAGTTCCAATCAGGGTATTTACCACTTCTACCATAGAGCTTGCTGTAGTTCTTCCATGCATGGCAACTATGATTTTTATTTTGGGCTTTTCTTCTTTTCTATCTCTAAAATATTCAGATGAAAAAAACATGGCTAAATATCCAATTTCATCCACAGGTGTCTCTATGCCAAATTTTCTGTCTATGAGCTTTGCAATTTTCATAGCAAAAATGAACTCATCCTCATAATTGATTCTTATAAAATTCAATTTTGGATTATAAATTTTTTCTCCGTTTTTAATCCTTTCAATGCTTCTTTCCAGATGAAAAGACAATCCAAAATATATACGCTCATCGTAATCAATATTTAGATTTTTCTGTGCCAATATAAGAATCTCTTCAACTAAATTCAATACCGATGTGCTTACTACTTTGTTTATCTCCTCTTTTTTATACCTTTCACTTATTTCACCTATATATTTTTGAAAATGTGATTCTATGTCGATATTTAATATTTCATTTATATCCGATTCATCCATACCTGAAATCTTCAGAGAATCAATTTTATTTTCAATAATATTATAAAAATCTTCGCTAATATTTTCCTCCTCGTGGATTAACCGCAATGGAGGCTCTTCTATCTCACTATATTTTAAAACATCATAGGTTGAGCTCAACAATTCATTTACTTCATTTCTATATTCATTTAAATATAACAAACCCTTCCTTACATGGTTTGGTATATCTCCTTGGTTGATTATAAGGTAATTATTGATATTTGCCTTGTAATTTAAAAATGCCTTAGCACAGGATAATTGAATATCGCTTTTCAATTGACCTATATTGTTTGGACAATCATACAATAAAAACGAAATAATTGAATTTCTATTTATGTAAATACTCTTTCCGATTCTACGGGACTCCTCTCTAATAAAAGACTCGATTAAAAAATATCTTTCTTCTAAAGACCTTTCGCTTAAACTTGGCAATCTTATAACCATAGGGATTCTTCTAGAAAACGTTTGCAACAAATATGAATCCGGATCTTCCGTCGTTGCTGCTATTATCCTGACATTAACATATATGTTTTTAGCCGTTTCACCTAATGGTCTAAAAAACCCTTTGTCAATATAGGTAAAAAGCATTTCTTGTCCTTCAGGTGTTAATCTATGAATTTCATCTAAAAACAGTACCCCATTGTCTGCTTGTTTTAAAAGTCCTTCTTTATCACTGTCCGCTCCGGTAAATGCCCCCCTCTTTACACCAAATATTTGTGCAGTTAAAAGACTGGGGTTATTTGCATAATCCGCACAATTAAATCTTATAAAAGGAGCATTGTCATCCAGTACATCCACATCTTTTGCATATTCATACATTTGTTCAGCAAAGAGGGACTTTCCTACACCAGTTTCCCCCAGTAACAAAGTATGTAAGCCTTTTGGAGGATAGATAATTGCAGCCTTGGCCTTCTCAATGGGAATACTCAGACTTTGCTTTGCTCCGGCCAATTTATCTAAGCTATTTGATATGTTTGAAGTTTTTGTAGTAA
Source organism: Paratissierella segnis (assembly GCF_014385195.1). Lineage (GTDB taxonomy): Bacteria > Bacillota > Clostridia > Tissierellales > Tissierellaceae > Paratissierella > Paratissierella segnis. The sequence goes on along the minus strand of NZ_JACRTG010000018.1, from coordinate 6,320 downwards.
AAGGTATTACGGTATTATTTTTAATTGACTTATACAAAACAGGTCTTCCATCCATTTTATTTATCTTTTTGTCTTTATATAATAAATTAAGATATCTGCTTATAGTAGATCGATCCAAGTCCAATTTTTTGGATATCTCTATAGCGGATACTCCACTTTTATTTTTTATCTCCAGGTCCAATAAAATATTGTATACTTTGTCAATCATCCTCATTTAATCACCCCCATCTTAGCCTATTATACCATAAAAACAAAAGCCTACCAAAATTTTGATAGGCTTTATAAAGTAATATCCATTCTATCTTTTCTTAAAACTATGACTCTGATAATATTCTACATTTAAAAAATCTTCATATAATTGTTGATTTTCACGACTTAAGACGGAGGTATACTTGCCGTTTTCTTTGAAATTCACTTTATTAACTACATCAAAATGTTCCCTTACGTTCATTAGATATTGCATATACTCATTGCCTTCCCAGCCTAAATACTGAAACAATTCGGACATTAAGAAGTTCGGACTTATATCTTCGCCTACTCCTGCAAAATCCCTATTTAAAGCTTGTTTTGCGGCTTCATTTCCCCAAATAATATATGGAGTTTCAAAATAATTTTCAAATCCATCTTCTGTGGATAAGTCAAGATCGATGTCCATCATCTCATAACATGCTGCATCTTTGCCAAGCCAGGGATTATGGTCTCCAAACACAACAACAACCGTTGGCTCTTCTACATTTCTCAAATTATCTACAAGCTTTTTCAGTGCTTCATCAGTTTTTTTAATTCCAGCCAAATAATTGTTGACAATATTGTATAATTTATCATCATAATGAGACTTCTTTAGCAAAAATTGATTCTCAGAATATTTTTCATCAGAATAAGGTCCATGATTTTGATAGGTTACACTAAAATTAAAATATGGTGTATTATTCTCCCTAGCATCTTTATAGCCTTCCAATATAAAATCAAAGAAATCATAATCTTCAAAGAATTCCTCTCTAATATCCTTATATTTATTTTCATAAAAATCGAAGGAATCAAATCCTAAATAAGGATTAATATTTCTTCTATTATAAAACCAGCCGTATATTGGGTGCATTGCTTCCGTATGATAACCCTGTTCTTTAAAATACCATACAAAAGAGTTTGTTTCTTTAAAGTATTTTGGATGATTATGATAACCTGTAATAAAGGATCTTTCTGTTTGGATGGTATCTCCTGCAAATATATTTGTAACTAAGTTCCCATGAATTGATTCTTTTTGTATATCGTGAAAATTTTTATATACATCAATTCCTAAATCCACCGTATCAAATTTTGAAAAATCATTATATGCTTCCAACATGATAGCAATGACATTGACTTTTCTGTCCTCAGGAATATCATAATAACTCATGTTGTTTAATTCTTCTACAGCTTTTTTCTCATCATAGCCCTCTAGTTTTGTATCCTGTGCATCCTTTATGCTATATATAAATGGATACACAAATCCTTTTGATTGAAATTGCTGGGTTTGTGACCAGATGTTAATAAGTGATTTATCCCCGATTTCATTATATACTTCAGTATTAAAATATGGCTTATATATTGCAATTGAAGCTATAATAAGCACAGCTAACAATGATAACCTTATTTTATTGGAATCTATCTTATAATTGAATAAAATTTTTAAAAGGATTGTAATGACGACAAGTGAAATCACTAATATTATCATATTTAGACTCAATCTAATTTTATATCTTTCTGCCATCTCCAAAGATTCCCTTATCAATTTTATATCAATAAAGGAGAACGGATCATCCCTAAAAGTAAGTTTAGATTTATTGACAAAGGACATTATGACAAATAGCAAAGACGATATAAAAAAGCTTAACCATAGTCTATTAAAAGCCAAATAAAGAACAATCATCAGCAAAAATACGGGTATAAAATTCATAAGTAATAATAGTGGACTCTTAAAATAGCTTCTAAACAATGGCATACTTAAATCCCAAGTTGCAGTTGAAAACATTAAGGTAATACAAGTAATCAAAAAACTTAACAGTATCAATATTATAAAGGTAAATATCCCTTCAATTTTTTTATTCTTAAATCTGAATAGTTCTCGTTGTGAATGTCTCATTTCTTTGCTCCAATCTAAAATTTAATACGTAAAGTATTATACAACATTTAATAAAATTTAACAAATCACAACAATTTTCAATTCACAATACATAATAGACTAACATTACTTAACTTTTTCGATTCTTTCAATCAATTTTGTAGGATTGACTATCCTTCCAAGTTTCTCAACATTGTTTTCATCAATTGATATTGTTTCACTCGTAATGATAGCTTCTTCCCAAAAATACCCTAATGAGATTTCAGGATTTACCTGGCATGCAAGTGCATATAATCCAGCAAAATAAGGAACTGTCCAACTCAAGCCACCTTGTCTCCCAAAAGTATAATCATCATCACCTGTAGGACTGGCATACGTTCTTGAATCCATTGGAGCTAAAAGCTTATCATTCATATATATGCTATCTGCCCAAAAATCTCCTCTTCTATAAGAAGCAATATCGTCCGGATCTTTTAGAGGATCACGGCCAAGCCCCATAAAACCCCTGCTGCCTACATACAAAGTATATATTCCATCTTCTTCCGCATTTTTTATTGCCTTAATAGCCTCTCTGTATCCATTCATATAATCCGATAACCCTAAAGAAATGGATATGATTTTTATCTTTTTATCTTCCGGCAATGCTCTATTGATTTCAACAATACGGTCTATAGCTTCTGCACACACGGAGAGGTCATAAACGAATCCATCATCGCTATATGTTCCAAAGTCTGACGCAATATAATAAAGATCAGCATCTGGTGCTACTCCGACTGTCTTACCTACAGCTATTGAAGCTACAGCAGGCCCATGCATTTGTGCCGTATCGCTGGAAGATTGAATTTCTTCATATGATTTAAGCTGTTCCTTATACTCCCTATGATCCACTAATAATTCTTGATCTATTATCGCTATACCTACCCCTTTTCCGGTTATTCCTTTTTCATGTAGCTTTCTTATACCTAATCCAGGATTTTTCCCTAATTCCATTATAATGTCCGGATTAAAACCCTCAGGCGACTTGTCAGGCCATTCTGTTTTATTATCAAAGTCAGCATAAAGCAAATCATCAAGATTTTTTGATAAATCAAGATGTTCTAAATCTGCACTTCTTAGATCTACCTGCCAAGATTCTTTTATATCTGGATTATACTTTGGCAATTCTTTAATCTTTTCTTGATACATTTCAGAATAATCTGCTGCATAAGGCTTTCTAACAATACCAAGTGTATTATCACTTAATATTTCCGAAGGCTCTTCTGATTCTTCCGGCAATTCCGGTGATTTTGATTCTGTCTCTTTAGTTGAGCCACATCCAACGAATAAAATTGCTAATGCCATAAATAAACATAAAAATCTCTTCATACCCACTTCTCCTCTCAAATTATTAATTAGCGTTTTTAAAACTAATTATTACCTTGAACATATCTCCATCTATATCAACTTTAAAATCTCCCCCGCATACCTTGGTAAAACTCTCTGCAATGGATAATCCCAATCCACTTCCATCAGTATTCCTTGACTTATCGCCTCTATTGAACCTCTGTAAAATCTCTTCGGCAGTAAAATTCATCTCATAGCCTGCAATGTTTTTTAAAATCACAAATATATCTTCTCTCTTTTTCCCTGCTTCTATAAATATTCTTGTCCCTTGCAGAGAATATTTTAATGCATTATCAATTATATTTTGAAAAACTCTATAAAGTCTTTTGCCATCAGAAACAATATATATTGGATCTTTCGGAAGCTTAGTTATGATTTGAAACCCTGATTTCTCAATGTCATCTTGCATATCTCCTAAAGTTTGCTCAATAAGTTTTTTTAAATCAAGCATCTCCATTTCTAAATTCACATCTCCGCTTGTACTCTTTGCCAGTTCAAAAATATCTCCAAGAATATTTTTCAGTCTATTAGATTTTTCAGTTAAAATTCTAACATAATCCCTTGCAGCCTCAGATAAATCCTCTTCTTTGGATAATAAATCAACATAGCTTATGATTGAAGTCAATGGAGTTTTTAAATCATGAGATACATTTGTGATAAGATTTATCTTCATTCTTTCAGCCTTCATCTGTTCTTTAATACTCTCATTGAATCCCTCATTAATCTCATCAAAGGTTTCATTATTATATTTTACATACCAGTAAATAATAATGGCCTCAATAATAATAGGCAATATCATAAGATAAGGTACCAATGTGCATAAAAGCATGAAAAGAACCAATATAGCGCTTAAAATTATAAATGTAACTTGCCTTTTGTGCAAACGCTTTGTTAATGGATAGTTTTTAAATTTATTTCCGTCAAATAAGTTTTTTATATATGCAGTGATAATTGGTACAATCTTGGACATTATACTATGCATATAAAAATTTCGTCCTTTAACTTTTCTTACAATTGATAAAAATGCCAGAATAGATATGATAGTGATAACTACTGTTACAATCCCTATTAAGCACATATTGAAAATTTGTCTGTCGCTTAATCCGTATCCCACAGAAGTATCGTAATATAAAACCTTAGATAAGGTCAAAATCCATATAATCATGGGAATGAATCCACAAAGTATTATCTCAGTATAGAGATTATCCATCCATGAAGTATATAACTCGGCTTCTCCTATCTTCCTGCCTGAAACCAAGCCCAAATATATAAGAAGCAATAAAGATAGCACTAGGCATAAAATCACAGATAAAATTATTGGAATAGAGATATTCCTTGCTTGATTCCATAATCTTTGATGTTCTTCCATAAACGTATCTGGAAACGCAATATACATTGTATAATCATTTTCCCCATGGGGATTTTCTATTAAATCAGAATTAATTCTTTTCCCAATAGTAGACATTCCATTTTCATATGAAAAGAATGTATCCTTATATCTCTCAAAAAAATTCCTATAGTAAATAGGGGCATTGCTAAAAATTCTTTCATCATCTTTTATAAGATAAAAATAATTAATTTCCCCCGGTTCCACAATGGTATTGGATTCTAAAATCTTATATGTAGTCGAAATTGCTTTATTTACTTCATATGCAAAAGATTTACTTTCTCTATACTCTCTCACAATTATTGATTCTAAGTCCACATTAATATACTTAATATAGACCAATTGCATAAATGCAAGAGTTATAAATACTGTTGCTAATGCAAATGCAATGCATTTTACCCACTTTTTTCTACTAATACTTTTCAATTTTGTATCCAATACCCCACACCACCTTTAAATATTTAGGTTCTTTAGGATTGATTTCTATTTTCTCTCTAATTCGTCTAATATGAACCATTACAGTGTTTTCAACTGAATAGGCCGGTTCTTCCCATACCTTCTCGTATATTTTCTCGGCAGAAAAAACTACTCCGGCATTTGTCATTAAAAAATCCATTATCTTATATTCAGTTGGAGTAAGTCTTACTTCTTCTCCATCTACAAACAATTGTTTTGAATCCTTATCTAATGTTAGTCCTCCTACAATCAATTGTGATGAGTTCTTGATGTTTCCCATATCACCAAGAAACATATACCTCCTTAATTGACTTTTTATTCTTGCCAGTAACTCTTGAGGGTTAAAAGGTTTTGTAACATAGTCATCTGCACCCATTGAAAGTCCCAAAATCTTATCACTATCTTCCGACTTAGCTGATATAATGATTATAGGAATATTTTTCTTTTCCCTTATCCTTAAGATAGTTGAAAGTCCATCCAGCTTGGGCATCATAATATCCAACAATATTAGCTGAATGTTATTAGATATTAACACATCAAGTGCCTCTAAACCGTTATATGCTTTTATGATGTCATAACCTTCCATTCTAAGCAGTTTATCAATAGCATTTGCTATTTCTCTGTCATCATCCACCACCAATATTCTCGTATGCTCCACAACAATACCTCCCAGTGAACCTATGTATTTATAATAATTCCTTAATCTTACAATAATGTTGATATAAATATTAAGAATTTCTTACGATTTTAACTATATCATATCGTTTTTGTGCAAATTTTGTAAGCTACTATGACAGATTGAATTAAGACATAAAAAAAGCCCTACTACGATAAATCAATATATCGTAATAGAGCCTTTAATATATGTATGCCTGGCAACTTCCTACTCTCCCAGAGCGTTACCACTCAAGTACCATCGGCGTTAAGAGGCTTAACTTCTGTGTTCGGTATGGGTACAGGTGTTTCCCTCTTGCTATCGTCACCAGACGAAAA
>NZ_JACRTG010000016.1 GCF_014385195.1 Paratissierella segnis | reverse complement strand
TGCTTCGAATTAAACCACATGCTCCGCTGCTTGTGCGGGTCCCCGTCAATTCCTTTGAGTTTCATACTTGCGTACGTACTCCCCAGGCGGAGTGCTTAATGCGTTAGCTGCGGCACCGAAGGTTTCCCCCCAACACCTAGCACTCATCGTTTACGGCGTGGACTACCAGGGTATCTAATCCTGTTTGCTCCCCACGCTTTCGTTCCTCAGCGTCAGTTTAAGTCCAGAAAGTCGCCTTCGCCACTGGTATTCCTCCTAATATCTACGCATTTCACCGCTACACTAGGAATTCCACTTTCCTCTCCTTAACTCAAGTTACTCAGTTTCAAATGCTTACATAGGTTAAGCCTATGGCTTTCACATCTGACTTATGTAACCGCCTGCGAACCCTTTACGCCCAATAATTCCGGACAACGCTCGCCCCCTACGTATTACCGCGGCTGCTGGCACGTAGTTAGCCGGGGCTTCCTCCTTGGGTACCGTCATTATCGTCCCCAAGGACAGAACTTTACGACCCGAAAGCCTTCTTCGTTCACGCGGCGTCGCTGCATCAGAGTTCCCTCCATTGTGCAATATTCCCCACTGCTGCCTCCCGTAGGAGTCTGGACCGTCTCTCAGTTCCAGTGTGGCCGTTCACCCTCTCAGGCCGGCTACCCATCGCTGCCTTGGTGAGCCTTTACCTCACCAACTAACTAATGGGACGCGAGTCCATCTTTCACCGCTTTCGCTTTAACTATCTTACCATGCGATATTATAGTTTCATAAGGTATTAATCCCAGTTTCCCGAGGCTATCCCTTTGTGAAAGGCAGGTTCCTCACGCGTTACTCACCCGTCCGCCGCTAAGATAAGTTTAGATTCCATCCGAAGATTTCTTCTAATCTCACTTCGCTCGACTTGCATGTGTTAGGCACGCCGCCAGCGTTCGTCCTGAGCCAGGATCAAACTCTCATTTGAAAGTTTGTCTAGCTCTTTGCTGACTATTTTCGATTTGCTTCATTTCTTCCACAAATCTTTGAATTGATTCTTTGTAATTTATTCAAAGTCTCACACTGTTTAATTATCTAGGTTCATTTGTTGCTGCATCTTAGCTATCATCAATTTGCTTCCAAATCGAATCATGCTAATGAGTTAGACAACTTTTTTAGTATAGCACATCCTGTCAGATGTTGTCAACTACTTTTTTAAATTCTTTTTGATAACAATTTAAAAATTCCACTTGTCTGTTTATCAAATTTTGCAGTCAACTTTTATCATGATACTCTCTTTAGTTATTATTGTCAATACCCTTTTCTCAATTTTGTGATTATCTTTTGATAATGTCACCTTATAATTATCTTTTAATTTGGAAAGAAGCCAAATTCATTTCAATACCTCACAAATCTAATTTGAGCCGCATCTGAAAACCTTCTTTCACTTTTTGCCGTTTATATAAGTTCTATTTGCTCAAGTCATCAATTATTTTCTTGATATTTTCGTCTCCCGTTAATTCGTAGGCAATATTAAAGCAATATAAAGCTCCTTCAGTTTCTTCATTTTCTGCAAAGTGCTTCCCATAAGCAAGTGCGAGTCCAGGTACATCATCAGGCGCACCAACCGGGAAACCATATTTTTCGCCATATTTCTGTAAATGGAATTTCTGCCAATTCAAATATTCTAGTACATCTTTTAATTTAAAATCCAATTATATTTTGACATACAAAAACCCCCTAACTTGGTATTTTCTTGGTCCAAGTTTAGGAGGCTTGATATAAGTTTGATGTAAAATATAAGTTTTAGCGATTTTTATGAAATGAAGTACATCCCATTTTAAAGGGTAAAATGGTACATCTTAGTACAGTTTTGCACCCGCAGGAATGTGTTCATCTACCATCAAAAGATGAAGTCTTTCTTCGCCTTCCTCAGAATGAACAGCAGAGATGAGCATACCGCAGGAGTCCATTCCCATCATCGATCTTGTAGGCAGATTTGTAATTGCAATGCAAGTCTTGCCAACAAGTTCTTCCGGCTCATAATACCCATGAATACCGCTTAAAATCACTCTATTTGTATCTGTTCCGTCATCTAAAACGAATTTCAATAGCTTCTTTGACTTCGGAATTGCTTCACATTCAAGAACCTTTACTGCTCGGAAATCGGATTTAGAAAATGTTTCAAAATCTACGAAATCCTTAAACAAAGGCTCAATCTCTACTTTAGAAAAATCAATCTTTTCAGGTTCAGCTTTTACATCATCAGTGGCAGTTTCAGCAGCCTTAGTGCTTACATCATTTACTTCGTTTACACCACCGATGTTCTTCATTGTCGGAAACAACAATACGTCCCTAATGCTCGGCTGATTTGTTAATAGAATTATCATTCTATCTATACCTATGCCTAACCCCCCTGTTGGAGGCAATCCAACTTCTATTGCATTTAAGAAGTCCGTATCCATCGGATGAGCTTCATCATCACCGGATTCTTTTTGCTTCATTTGTTCTTCAAATCTTTCTCTTTGATCTATTGGATCATTTAGTTCAGAAAAAGCATTTGCTAACTCCCATGTATTTAAAAATGCCTCAAATCTATGTGTTTTTCTGGGATCATCAGGATTTCTCTTGGCCAATGGGGATACCTCTACCGGATGTCCTATAACAAAAGTAGGTTGAATCAAATGTTCTTCGCAAAACTCCTCGAACATCTCGGATATGATATGCCCTCTCGTCATATTGGTCCCTATTTCTAAACCCTTAGCCTTAGCTATAGCTCTTGCTTCTTCATCTGTATTAATAGTAGAAAAATCTACACCTACATATTCTTTAATGGCATCTTCCATATCAAGCCTTCTCCATGGAGGGGTTAAATCCAATTCTGTTCCCTGATAATTGATTATCTTTGTTCCCAATGTCTTTTCTGCAACATAGGCAAACAGCTCTTCCGTTAGCCTCATCATTTCTTCATAATCTACATAAGCTTGATATAATTCAACATTTGTAAACTCGGGATTATGTTTAGGGCTCATTCCTTCATTTCTAAACATCCTGCCCATTTCATACACCTTTTCAAAACCGCCGACGATAAGTCTCTTTAAGTACAATTCGTTTGCTATTCTTAAGTACATATCAATATCTAGAGCATTATGATGCGTTACAAATGGCCTTGCATTTGCTCCTCCGGCAATGGTACTTAGTATAGGAGTTTCAACTTCTAAAAATCCCCTCTCATCTAAAAATTCCCTTACAGCCTTAATTATTTTCGTTCTTAAAATAAAAGTTTCTTTTACCTCAGGATTAACAATCATGTCTACATATCTTTGTCTATACCTTAAATCTTGATCTTTTAAACCGTGCCATTTTTCAGGTAAAATCTGCAGTGATTTACTTAACAGTAAAACCTTTTCCGCCCTTATGGATATTTCGCCGGATTTAGTTTTGAATACCTCACCATTGACGCCGATTATATCTCCAATGTCTAATACCGACACATCTTTATACTCTTCTTCACCCAACAGATCTTGTTTAGCGAATATTTGTATTCTTCCTTCTTCATCTTGAATATCAATAAAACTTACTTTACCATGTCCCCTTCTTGACATGATTCTTCCTGCTACTGCGACTTTTTGACCATCCAGCTCTTCAAAATTTTCTTTAATACTCGTGCTATGATGTGTATAGTCGAATTTCTCAATCAAATACGGGTTTTTACCATCTTCCATTAAATGGTTTAATTTATCCCTTCTTATTTTTAGCATCTCATTTAAATTAACTTCAGTACCGCTCATTTTTGCCTCCTTAGTTCACATCTATCTAGTTATATTTAATACCTTATATTGAATTACGCCATCAGGAACTTGAACATCAATTACTTCTCCGGGTTTACTCCCAATTAAAGCATTTCCTAACGGGGATTCATTTGAGATTTTCCCACTATATGGGTCTGCCTCTGCAGAACCGACTATTGTATATTCCATTTCTTCATCAAATTCTAAATCTTTAACTACAACCTTTGAGCCAACGCTTACTACATGCGTAGTGATCTCATCTTCATCTATAACTTTTGCATTTCTAAGAATTGTTTCCAATCTAGCTATTCTTTCTTCTAACTTCGCTTGTTCGTTTTTTGCTTGATCATATTCAGCGTTTTCGCTTATATCTCCAAAATCTAAAGCCTGCTTAATCCTTTCAGCAACCTCTTTTCGGCTAACAGACTTTAGTTCATCCAATTCATTTTCAAGTTTAGTCAAACCTTCAACTGTCAAAAATACATCTTTTTCTGACATGCTTATCACTCCTCAAACTTTGATAAATATTAATAAAATATAATAACTTTAAATTGTACTTATTTTATAATTGTTAAAACATGTTTCCCTCATTGTATGCAAAATATTATAATCAACGTTTACTGCATTGTCAAGCAAATTAAAATTTACCTTTTAGTTTCACCTTCAATCCTATTATTTCTTCAATACTATAGAAAGAATCCTTAACCTTTATTCGAGTAAATACTTTATCCCAATCTTCACATAAACTCTCCAAAAAAGGGGGAGATACGAATTTTTCGATGAATTCATTTTCAATATTTAATTCAAAATTTATGTCCTCTATGATAATACCCTTCTTATCGACCAAATTAAAGGGCTTTTTTTCACTAAAATCTATAATCAACGCATCACTCCTAATATTTGATATGTTAAAATCTATTTCATCATTAAAATTGATGATGATATTATAGTTTTTAATCAATCTGTCAATTTGAACAGGCTGAAAAATTGAGATCCCAGTGGCCTCAAGTATTGCCTCATATAATTCATTCTTCCCTACCTCGTCTAATCCAAAAACAGATAAAAATTTAAAATGATCGGATAACATTTGCATTAATTCTAACAATCTTTCCTTATCTTTACAAATAACTAAGGTCTCTTTACTATTGTAATCCTCTTCTAAAATATCATATGCTTTGATAATAATTTGTGGTATATTAAATATTCTAGTATTATCTCCGAATTTAAAATTTAAACCTGTTCTTTTCCCTATTTCTATTAGAATAAACTTAGGAATATGTTCCATTCCTTCTATATAAAACATCGTATCATCGCAAGACTTTAGTTTTAATATCCCCTCAATAAACATTGAAAGTTGACTCTCATCTAAAAAGTTAATCGGTTTAAGATTGATCCCAATTATTCGTCCCAAATTTTCTTTATCCTTTTTTATATAATCTAAGATTTTAGGTTTAAATTTAGGAAATAAAAAATCAGGTAAATATTTCAACCCCTGTGTCTTAAACCAGCTCTTATATTTTTCATAATCCAATATATATAATAAAATAGTCTCCCCTCCTTTGTTTTTAACATTATATGAAGGGGAATATACTGATATACATTAACTTGAAAGTTTATCAAGATAATTTAACAAAACATTGGTCATTTCCCTTTTAGATTCTATAATATTGATCTTATTTTTTATCTCATTGGAATTTCTCATTCCCTTTAAATACCACGCAAGTTGTTTTCTCATCTCCTTTGCTCCAACTCTTTCCCCTTTAAATTCACATACCATATCCAAATGCCTTATGCTCATATTGATAATGTCTTCATTTGTTGGTACGAAATCTTCCTTTCCTTGGATAAGATTATTAATTCTTTTGAAAATCCAAGGATTACCCATGGCTCCTCTTCCAATTGCTATCCCATCGCAATTTGTTTCCTTTAATAGCCTTATCCCGTCTTCCGGCTCAGATACATCTCCATTCCCTATAACAGGTATAGAAACTGTCTCTTTGATCTTTTTTATAAAGCTCCAATCAGCTTCTCCGGCATAATACATATCTCTAGTTCTGGCATGTATGGTAATAGCACTGACGCCTGCATCTTCGGATATCTTTGCAATATCAACACCGTTTATGTTTTCTTTATCCCAACCCATTCTAATTTTAACAGTTACAGGCTTATTAGAAACTTTAACAACGCTTTTAATCACTCTGCCTGCAAGTTTGGGGTCCTTCATCAGAGCACAGCCATCTCCATTTTTAACTATCTTTGGAGCAGGACATCCCATATTGATATCAATTATATCGTAATCACTTCTTTTATTTAATTTCTTTTCCACAACATGTGCCATAATCATTGGATCGGATCCGAAAATTTGCAATGCGACCGGTCTTTCCCTTACATCTACGGCAGTCAATTTATCTGTCTTTTCATCATTATAGTACATGGCTTTAGCACTGACCATTTCAGTAAATACTAACCCTGCTCCCATTTCTTTGACTATTATCCTAAAAGCTGAATCCGTAACCCCTGCCATAGGAGCCAAAAATATATTGTTTTCTAATTCAACATTTCCAATTCTCATTGTACACCTCATTTCAAAAATCTTCCACAATTATTGGAATAAACCTTAACTCCTTATTTTTAAAAAGAAAAGTAAGTAGCTTTCTACTTACTTATTTCTTTCATATATAATTCTTAACCCTTCTAAGGTCAGATTTCGGTCTACCTTCTGTATATATTTGCTTTCTTTAGCGATAAGATTTGAAAACCCTCCGGTTGCTATTATTCTGATTTCTTCAGGACTTATATCCATCTCATCAATCATCTTTTCTATTATATAATCTATTAGTCCTATATATCCATAAACCAAACCAGATTGTATGCTGCTAACAGTGTTTTTACCAATAACTTTTTCAGGTTTTATTATTTCTACCTTAGGCAATTTTGCCGTTTTTAAAAACAAGGCATCGGAAGATATTTTTATCCCCGGTGCAATTGCTCCGCCCAAATACTCTCCTTCTTTATTTACACAGCAAAATGTAACGGCGGTTCCTAAATCCACAATTATGATGGGGCCTCCATATCTTTCATATGCCGCTACCGCGTTTACTATCCTATCTGCCCCAACTTCTTTGGGATTATCATATTTTATATTCATGCCGGTTTTAACACCGGGTCCTATTACCATAGGGTTTTTCTTAAAGTACTTTATACACATACTGGGTAATGAGTGCATCAAATTTGGCACGACTGAAGAAATTATTATATCTTCAATTTCACTAATATCAATTCCATTGTATTCAAATATCTGATGCAAAACAAGTCCATATTCATCAGAAGTTTTATCCTTATCAGTTGACAGTCTCCAATTATATCTTAATTCCCTGCCATCATAAACACCCAATACTATATTAGTATTTCCCACATCTATAACCAATAACATTTAATTCACCTTCTATCATTTGTTTCTTTTTTAAGTGCTCCTACTACAACAGTTACAATAATAATTGCTATAATAATTTCCGGAATCCCATTTGTTATCCCAATTCCAAATATTACCTTTCGTGCTATACTTATATCTTGACCTAATGCTTCCACAAACTTTTCACCATAAAAGAAGTAAATCATAATAAGAACTCCAACGGTATTTGTTAATGTCCCTATTATAGTGGAAATAATAATATCCAGAGAACTTCTTTTTAGATTTTTATGGGTAAAATAAGCTAATATCAGTGTTAGAATTATAAGAGCAACATTCGTTAACAATAGATATATAGGTTTTTTTTCGACAATATCTATGTATATTCCATTTCCTAAATAAAGAATTATTAATATCCATAATACATATAGTATGCCCATAGTTTTTTTATTTCCTATTTTCCTCAAAGCATTATAGACGTAATAGGTAAATATACCGATCAATACCCTCGGAAGTATTGATACTAAAGGATTTAAAAAAACAAAAGATACAGGCGTAGGATTGGTAATTGCTTGAAATATGCTAAATAATCCAAAAATCAATCCAACACAACCTCCGACAACAGGTCCTTCCATAATTGCTCCAATAATCACAGGAATATGCATTATGGTAGCTCTAGTCGGTCCAACAGGAATAAATCCTAATGGTGTCATCCCAAATACAGCTGATATAGCCCCTAATATGGCTATAATTGTCAATTTTCTTACGTTAAATTTACTATTTTTATTCATTTTCTCCCTCCGCTCTGGTTCCATAAAGGATACCAGTCGATAATTTCTTTGTTTGTTAAATGTCCGGCTCATTTAGATGTCGGCAAATTAATGAAAAAAGGTCCTTATTAGTTAAAATAATATAATTTGAACCTTTCCTACTCATTATAAATGTAAATATGCTTTTATACAATATTTTTTTATTATTTAATTAAATGTAAATCATTATAACTTAAAATATTTTCATAGCCTTCTGCAGCTTTTATTGCATTAGATATAGCCATAGACATTACCTCCGATCCAACAGTTCCAACTAAGTTGACATCAGAATGAACCTTATTTGTTGCCATAGTAAAAATCGTATCTCCATCAAGCATTGTATGAATAGGATTTATGGATCGTGCAAACCCATTGTGTGCCATCTGTGCTACTTTATTTCCTTCTGCTTTTGAAATTATTGCGTTGGTGGCTACAACTCCAATTGTGGTATTGGTCACTGGAAAATCAATATTTATATCTTTACCCTTCATTATATTTACTGTGTTTAATAATTTTTTGTTTTTATAATCATATGCCCCTGCTATTTGAGTATTGTTTGTAAACTCATAAACATCTCCAAAACAATTTACAGACACAATTGCGGCGACCACCAATTCACCCAATTTCATGCTTGCACTTCCAATACCTGATTTCATTGCGTTATCGGGACCTAGAATTTTTCCTACAGTAGCTCCCATTCCACAGCCTATATTCCCTTGTCCTCTTTCATTAACACTGGCTCTTCTTGCAGCATCATATCCCATATTAAAATCAGGACGTATTGTAAAATCCCCTATGTTTAAGTCGAATATAACTGCTGAAGCAACAATTGGGACTTTTGTAATCCCAACATCTAATCCTATATTTTTTTCTTCTAAATATTTCATAACCCCCGAGGCTGCATCAAGACCGAATGCAGATCCTCCGGAAAGAACTACGGAGTGGACTTTATCCACCATTTTTTCAGCTTTAAATAAATCAGTTTCCCTTGTACCCGGTGCTGAACCTCGTACATCCACTCCTCCTGTAGCACCTTCTTCGCATATGATAACGGTACAGCCTGTCATCCCTTCGGATGACTGACTATGTCCAACCTTAATTCCGGGAACATCAGTTATATAACCTGAATACATAAATATACCTCCAAATTCAATTCACAATTCACAATTCACAGTTCACAATTCACAATTCACAATTTACAATTTACAGTGCTGTTATTCTATTATGACTAATTGATCCCCTGTATTTACAGCTAATCCCTCTTTTGTTACAATACTAGCCACCTTCCCATCTCTTGGAGCTAGGATTTCATTTTCCATTTTCATGGCTTCAAGAATTAACAAATTGTCTCCTTCTTTAACTTCTTGTCCTTCTGCGACAAGGATTTTCCATATATTCCCCGGCATAGGAGCTGCCACTATTTCTTGTCCCGCCGATACTTCAATTTCCTTTTTCTCTTCTACCTTTGGTGCCGGTGTTGGTTCCTTAACAGGTGCAGGGGGTGTTGTTTGTACCGGTGCAGGTCTTTGTATGTTATTACCAATCTCTTCAACTTCCACTTCATATGAATTGCCATTGACATTTATTAAAAACTTTCTCATATTCCTTACCTCCGTTAATTTAATTTTCCCAACAATTGTTCCATTCTTCCCATGCTTGCCCATGCATTTGAATTCTGCGGCGCTCTTTTTATAGTCTTTATCCTAATATCAGGTATATCTAGCCCTAGTCCTACTTGTATTGCTGCCGCAATTACTGCAATTAATTCATCAGGATTATCTTCAAAATTGATATTATTATTTAATTTTCTGATTCTCTTTATTTTTACATCATTGGCATTTATGCCTTGCTTTGATGCAATAGCTGCAGTAAGAACAGCAACTACTTCATCGGGTACATTTTCAATTGATGACATTTTTTTTGTTTTTTCGCTTTTCACCATTTCATACCACCCCTTTACACCGGCAAGTTCCCATGTTTTTTCTTTGGTCTATTTTCCCTTTTAGATTCAAGCATATCAAAGGCTGATATAAGTCTAGGTCGAGTTGTGCTTGGTACCAAAATATCGTCAACAAATCCTCTTTGTGCTGCTATATATGGATTTGCAACCGTGTCTCTATATTCTTCAATTTTTTCTTTTCGTATTTGTATCGGATCATTGGATGTATTTATATCATTTTTAAAGATAATATTAGCCGCACCTTCCGGACCCATTACCGCAATTTCTGAATTTGGCCATGCAAATACCTGATCCGCTCCTAAATCCTTGCTGCACATAGCCAAATAGGCCCCTCCATATGCCTTTCTAATTATCAATGTAACTTTCGGTACTGTCGCTTCGCTAAATGCATATAACATCTTGGCTCCATGCCTTATTATTCCACCATATTCTTGATCTGTTCCGGGCAAAAACCCTGGTACATCTACCAAGCTAAGTAAAGGAATATTAAATGCATCACATGTTCTGATGAACCTTCCTGCCTTATCAGATGCATTGATATCCAAGCAGCCTGCTAATACCCTTGGCTGATTTGCAACTACTCCTATGGTTTTCCCGTTTAGTCTGATGTATCCCGTTAATATATTCTGTGCATATAAACTCTGGAGTTCGAAGAATTTTCCTTCGTCTGCCAACAACCCGATAACTTCTTTCATGTCATACGGCTTGTTAGGATTATCAGGCACAATTTCGTTCAGTTTGTCTTCCACTCTGTTTATATAATCATTTGTGTCATATATAGGTGATACTTCAAGGTTATTTGAAGGTAAAAATGATAATAATTCCTTTATTCTTTCTATACATTCAAGTTCTGTTTTGTCTATAAAATGAGCAACTCCGCTTACTTTATTATGTGTACTTGCTCCTCCAAGTTCCTCTTGTGTTACCTCTTCACCTGTAACTGATTTAATAACCTGAGGTCCTGTGATAAACATCATACTCGTTTTGTCCACCATAAAGGTAAAATCGGTTAATGACGGAGAGTAAACAGCTCCACCTGCACATGGACCCATAATTACCGATATCTGTGGTATGACTCCTGATGCTATTGTATTTCGATAAAATATTTTTCCATATCCTGATAAAGCATCTACACCTTCTTGTATCCTAGCACCTCCGGAATCGTTAAAACCTACTATTGGAACACCCATCTTTACAGCCATATCCTGAACTTTACAGATTTTATTTGCATGCATTTCTCCCAGTGAACCCCCAACTACTGTAAAGTCTTGAGCATATACAAAGATTAATCTGCCATCAACCGTTCCATAACCGGTTACGACCCCATCTGCCGGAGCTTCTGTGTTTGTCATATCAAAATTGGTAGACCTATGTTCTACAAATTTATCGATTTCAACAAAGCTATCTTCATCCAATAAAGAATTGATTCTTTCTCTTGCCGTCATCTTACCGGAATTATGTTGTTTTTCTATCCTTTTTGCTCCGCCTCCTAAGTCAATCCCAGCCTTTATATCAAGAAGATTTTCAATTTTTTCTCTCATTTTATCCTCCTTATCAAACCTTATTCTCTTTCACATATTTCAATTAAAACTCCCGATGTGGATTTAGGATGTAGGAAAGCTATTTTTGCACCTCCAGCTCCATATCTTGGTTTTTCATCAATTAATCTAACACCTTTAGCTTTTAAGTCCCTCAAAGCCTCTTCTATACTATCAACTCTTAATGCTATATGTTGAATCCCTTCCCCCTTCTTTTCAATGAATTTGGCAATTGTTCCGTCCTCTGTTGTTGATTCTAATAATTCCACTTCCGAATCTCCTAATGGCAAAAATCCAACTCTTACTTTTTGATCTTCGACTATTTCCTGACCGATACATTTTAATCCCAATACTTCTTCATAAAATTTTATTGCTTCATCCAAATTCTTTACGGCAATTCCTATATGGTCAACTTTTTCAATCATCTTTTCACCCCCAGTAGTTCTTACCTTTTCACTCTTAGTTATCACTTCTTAAAAGAATATCCCTTAACTCCGGTTGAAATGGCACCTCCGATAACTCTATCTCTAGCTGTATATGGATCTATTGCCCTATCGGTTACGTCTTTGGATAAATAGTCTAAATCCTCTTTTATTGTCCTATCTAAGATAATTTTCATCAATTCTTCTTCTACCAACTTAATAATTAAATTTCGGTTCTTAACAGTTCTTGATTTATTTAATTCACCTGTTCTTTCCAGATATTCTTTATGTTCCAATATATTTTCCAACAACATATTTATACCTTGTTTTTTTACAGCTGAAACCTTTATAACAGGCGGTCTGTAATTCGATTTTTCATTTAAGTCCAAATTCATTTCAATTTCCAGCTGAGTCTTATCTGCTCCACCCAAATCTGATTTATTAATTGCAAAAACGTCTGCTATTTCCATAATGCCTGCTTTTAGAGCTTGAATGTCGTCTCCCAGATTAGGCACCATAACCATTAGAACGGTGTCCGCAATCTTTACAATATCGATTTCAGATTGGCCTACACCTACAGTTTCAATAAAAATATAATCACATCCATAAATATCCAATACCTTAACAGCACCCCAAGTTGCCTGAGACATGCCGCCAAGAAATCCTCTGGTACCCATACTTCTGATAAATATGTCTTTGTCCAGTGCTAAATCTTGCATTCTTATTCTGTCTCCCAAAATAGCTCCTCCGCTAAATGGACTGGTAGGATCAATTGCGATAATTCCCACCCTTTTGCCTTCGTTTCTTAATTCCTTTGTGAGCTTATCAGTCAAGGTAGATTTGCCGCTCCCGGGAGGACCTGTAATCCCTATAACATATGCATTTCCCGTATTTTTATATAGCCTCTTGATTATGTTTATTGCCTCTTTGTCATCATTCTCCAACAGAGAAATCATTCTTGCGCAAGCTTTCTTATCTCCTTTTAATAATCCCTCTTCTAAATTCAAATTTCGCACCACCAGTTATCTTTTCAAATTGTTATAAATATAATCCACAACATCTTTGGTAGGTGTTCCGGGAGTGAAAACAGCCTCTACGCCCGATTCCATTAAAAACGGAATATCCTCCTTCGGAATTACGCCGCCACCTATTATCAATACGTCATCTACGCCTTCAGCTTTTAAAAGATTTACCACTTTAGGGAATAAATGATTATGCGCTCCGGATAGGATGCTCATCGCTACTACATCCACGTCTTCTTGGACAGCTGCGGCTACTATTTGCTCCGGAGTCTGTCTCAAACCTGTATATATAACCTCCATACCCGAATCTCTTAATGCTCTGGCTATAATTTTTGCACCCCTGTCATGCCCATCTAATCCCGGCTTAGCAACTAATACTCGAATTGGTCTTACCATTTATTAACCTCCCATATTTAAATATAAAACCTGTAAGCAGATAGTCAAAACTTCCTTATAGTTTATAGAAAGCTTTTCTTATAATATTACAGTTTGTTCATATTCTCCAAATACTTTTCTTAATATATTGCAAATTTCTCCTAAAGTTGCATATTTTTTAACGGCATTTAAAATATATGGCATAAGGTTTTCGTCTGTTTGAGCTTTCTTCTCTAAAATATTTAGTGCTGTTTTTACATCCTCGTTATTTCTGTTAAGCTTCAATGCTTTTAATTTTTCTTTCTGTATTTTTTCAACATCTGCATCTACTCTTAGAATATCACTCTTAGCATCTTCCTCTATTCTGAATTTGTTGACTCCAACAACAATCTTTTCCATTGATTCAATCTCCATCTGGTACTTATAGGCGGATGATTGAATTTCTTTTTGAATATATCCTTTTTCTATAGCCTTTGGAGCCCCTCCTAATTCATCAATTTTTTTGATAAGTTCATATGCCTCTTCTTCAATTTTATCCGTAAGGCTCTCAATATAATATGAACCTGCTAAAGGATCTACCGTTTCGGTTACCCCTGATTCATACCCTACTATTTGCTGAGTTCTTAAGGCTATTCTAACTGAATCTTCTGTCGGAAGTGCCAAAGCTTCATCTCTGGAATTTGTATGTAGCGATTGTGTACCACCTAAAACAGCAGCTAATGTTTGTATCGTAACTCTGATAATATTGTTGTCGGGTTGTTGTGCCGTCAATGTCGATCCTGCAGTTTGAGTATGGAATTTTAACTGCATGCTCTTTTCATTTTTTGCCTTAAATCTATTTTTCATTATTTTTGCCCAAAGCCTTCTAGCAGCTCTAAACTTCGCTATTTCTTCAAATAAATCGTTATGGGCATTAAAGAAAAATGATAGTCTCGGCGCAAAATCATCAACATTTAAACCTGCCTTTATTGCGGCTTCAACATAAGCTATCCCGTCAGCCAATGTAAATGCTACTTCCTGTACAGCCGTGGCTCCGGCTTCCCTTATGTGATAGCCGCTTATACTTATTGTGTTCCATTGCGGAACTTCCTTTGAGCAGTATTCAAAGATATTTGTAATAAGCCTCATTGATGCTTCAGGGGGAAATATGTAAGTTCCTCTTGCTATATATTCTTTTAATATGTCATTTTGAATAGTACCTCTTAGCCTATCACTGGAAACACCTTGTTTTTCTGCTACAGCAATATACATAGCCAAGAGTATACCGGCAGGAGCGTTAATAGTCATCGAGGTGCTCACCTTGTCCAATGGTATCCCATCAAATAATATTTCCATATCTCTTAAGGAGTCTATTGCAACCCCAACTTTGCCTACTTCGCCTTCTGCCAATCCATGATCTGAATCATAGCCAATTTGTGTAGGTAAATCAAAGGCGACGCTTAAACCTGTTTGACCTTGCTCAAGTAAATATTTATACCTTTGGTTTGATTCTTCTGCAGTTGCAAATCCCGCATACTGTCGCATAGTCCATAGTCTGCCTCTGTACATTGTAGGTTGTACGCCTCTTGTAAATGGATATTCACCCGGAAATCCTAAGTCTTCAACATAATTAAGATCTTTTGCATCCAACGGTGTATAGAGTCCTTTTACTTCAATGTCAGAACTGGTAGTAAATTTTTCTTTTCTTTCAGGAAACCTTAATTTGATCTTTTCAACCTTATTATTCTCCCAGTTGTTATAAGATTTATCAATCTCTTCATATCCGTCAAAATTTTTCTCCATAATAAAACCTCCTATTGGTAGCTCCATCTCCTTTATTATATTAAATCTTTAACTTATCTACAACAAAAAAAGCTAGTTTATAAATTTATAAACTAACTTTTATATGTTTTAAACAGTACCTAAGAATAATTCTTCGAATTCTTTAGCATCAATTGTTTCTTTTTCTAACAAAGCGCTGGCTATTCTATGAAGTCTATCCATATTTCCTCTTATTAATGTTTCCGCTCTGTTATAAGCAGTATCAATTAAATTCCTCATTTCCTTGTCAATAGCAGCGGCAACATCTTCACTGTAATTCCTTGTTCTGCCAAAATCTCTCCCAACAAATACTTCTTCATCATCGGTACCATATGTCATGGGTCCCAGTATATCGCTCATACCATAATGAGTTACCATTGATCTGGCTATTTTAGTTGCTCTGTCAATGTCGTTTTGCGCTCCTGTGCTTATATCATCCAAGACGAGAGCTTCTGTAACTCTTCCGCCAAGCAATGTTACCAATTTATCTTCCATTTGTTTCTTGGTGACATAATTTCTATCTTCCTCGGGAATATATGCAGTAAAGCCGCCTGCCATACCTCTTGGTATTATAGTCACCATATGAACCGGATCCATTCCCGGAATAAGTCTGGCGGTTAAAGCATGCCCGGCTTCATGATATGCCGTAAGCTTTCTTTCTTTTTCACTGACTACCTTGCTCTTCTTCTCCGGACCTGCCTGAACTTTTATCGAGGCTTCTTCGATTAAATCCATTGGTATACTCTTCAGATTGTGTCTAGCTGTTAATAAAGCTGCTTCATTAACTAAATTTTCCAAATCAGCCGGTGTAAATCCAGGGGTTCTTTTTGCTACTACTTGAAGATCTACATCATCAGCTAAAGGTTTATTTTTTGTATGAATTTTTAGAATTGCTTCCCTGCCTCTTATATCCGGCAGTCCAACATAAATCTGTCTGTCAAATCTACCCGGACGCAATAAAGCAGGATCCAATATATCCGGTCTATTTGTCGCAGCCATTACTATAATTCCTTCATTGGTTCCAAAGCCATCCATTTCAACTAACAGTTGATTTAATGTTTGCTCCCTTTCATCATGGCCACCGCCAAGCCCTGCGCCTCTTCTTCTGCCTACAGCATCAATTTCATCTATAAATATTATACAAGGTGAGTTCTTTTTGGCTTGTTCAAATAAATCTCTTACTCTGCTGGCTCCAACTCCTACAAACATCTCAACAAAATCAGAACCCGATATTGTAAAGAATGGTACTCCGGCTTCACCGGCTACTGCTCTACTAAGATATGTTTTTCCTGTCCCCGGAGGTCCTATTAATAATACTCCGGTTGGAATCCTTGCTCCAATCTCTATATATTTTTTAGGCGTTCTCAAAAAGTCAACTATTTCCTTTAATTCTTCCTTCTCTTCTTCCAAACCGGCAACATCGTCAAATTTTATTATATTACCTGCGTCTTCTTTGTGTAATTTAGCCTTACTCTTGCCAAAGGACATTACTCTGCCTCCGCCTCCGCCTTGAGATTGCTGCATAAATACAAACCAAAATACTCCAAAGATTAAAAGAACCATAATAGTTGGTAGCATATCAATATACCAAGGTCTCGTTGGTATCTGTTCACCTGCATAGCTATCAATTTGCTTTGTGTCAACCAAATCTTTTATATAATCTCTATAAAAATCATAGGACCTTATTTCCTCAGGTAAAATTGTAGTAAATTGAGTCCCATCTTTTAATTTACCATGAGCCGTATTTCCTATCATTGTGATACTTTCAACATTATTTCTGCCTAAATTATCTACTAATTCAGTTACATCCATCTCTTTGACTTGTTCGACATCAGTTCCAAACATTCTAACTCCAAACATTATCAAAATAATAATCAGTAGATAGACGCTTATCCCTTTGAAAAATCGTTTCAATCCAAATCCTCCCTCCAACTAATGTAAATTGCATTTAAACATTATAACATAAGAAAAAATATATATCAATTAAGGTAGGATAAATTCTCCTCTAAAATTTTTTTATCCCTTTATCTTTAATATTCTCCCTATTCACTTAGTTCTTACTTCTTCACTTTTCTTCAACTGTTGTTCACTGTTATTTATTCACTGTTTCTCTTAACTCTTCATTATATTTTTAATCTTTTACCTATTACCTATCTTTTCGATTGTGAACTGTGAATTGTGAATTTTAATTGTTACTATCCCCTATTATAAACTTCTTCCTTCAATGCTGCGACAAATGGAAGATTTCGATATTGTTCTGCATAATCTAGTCCCCAGCCTACAACAAATTCATCCGGAATCTCAAATCCAAGGTAGTTTACAGGAACATCAACCTTTCTTCTTTCCGGTTTATCAAGCAAAGTACAAATTTTTACGCTATTTGCACCTCGTTTTTTAAGGTTATCGGTAAGATAATTTAACGTATAGCCTGTATCTATAATATCTTCAACAATAAGTACATCTTTTCCTATAACGCTAAAATCCAAGTCCTTAATTATTTTTACTTCTCCGGTTGAAATCGCAGATTTCCCATAACTTGAGACCCCCATAAAATCTATTGTTACAGACATATCTATATTTCTTACCAATTCAGACATAAAAATAACTGCACCCTTTAAAATGCCTATTATCATCAAATCCTTATCTCTGTAGTCTCTTGTAATTTCAGCTCCCAATTCCTTTGCCCTTTTTATGATTTCTTCTTCAGTTACCAATACTTCTTTTATAATATCTTCCATGTCAAATCCTCCTATGTAGTATATTTATATTCAATCATCAGAATTTTCGTAGTATCTTTATCTATCTTATATCTATCACTAATTCCATATCCAATGATCCAAATAATATCCTCCCCGTCAACCAATAATGGTATCCTATCCCTTTTATCTCTCGGTATCTTTTTATCAATGAAATAATCCTTAATTTTTTTGCTGCCAACCATGCCCAAAGGAACAAAAACATCTCCAAATTTACGATTCCTTATGTAAAGATTTCCTCTAATCTTATTGAAATCAAAATACTTTCTATCTTTACCCATTTTAAAACCATCATAATTATCAATTAAAGATAATTTAAATTTTAAATTTAAGTCCTTAAAATAATTCTCACCCATTCCTAATTTATACTCAAAACCTTCATATTTAAAACTTCTCTCCCTTTCTATGATTAACTCATCATAGCTTACTCTGGCAGTTAATCCTAAAGGCAGATTTATTTGTTTACCGGTTACTAATTCGGTAAACAAATCCAGCATCAACACAATATGTTGTTCTGTAAAACCCTGCAAGCTTCCTGTTAATTTTAAAACAAACATCCTCAACAATCTTTGCTTTATACCTTTTTGTTCGCTACCAAATAAATCCCCATCTATAATTATACAATCATCTTGTATTTCTTTCACCATCAATTTAAATTTTTTTTCACAATAATCGTCTAAAAATTCTACATCTAAGCTAGACGTTTGGGACAATCTCCACAAGGCTTCAATTATATTTGAGTTGAAATTTTTCTCTATATAAGGTATCAATTCTAATCTTACCTTATTTCTACTATAAATGGGAAATAAATTTGTTTTATCTAACACTGTTTCAATGTCATTTGTCTTAATAAACTTTTCTATTTCATCCCTAGATATATTTAATATTGGTCTTATAATGTCTCCCGATTTGAATTCCATACCTTTTAGACCATCTATCCCGGTACCCCTCATGATTCTCATAAGCAGGGTTTCCGCTTGGTCGTTTTTGTTGTGTGCAACGGCAATCTTACCTCCTCCCAAGTCTTTAAGCAAATTTCTAAAAAAACCATATCTTAATTCCCTGCCTGCTTCCTCGGCTGTTATCCCTTTTTCTTTCCCGTATTTGTTCATATCTACATTGATTGTATGATAAGGTATTTTTAGCCTGTTGCATACATCCTCGGTAAACAATTGATCAATTAGGGCATCTTCTCCTCTTACACCATGATTTACATGTGCTGCAACAATATTGAAATCCAGCTCTTTTTGTATTTCATATAGACAATAAAGTAGAGCCATTGAATCCGGTCCTCCGGATAATCCAATGACTACATTATCTCCCTTAGTAATCAAATTGTATCTATGTATATTCTCCAAAACAATAGAAATCATAACCTCACCTACTATCTAATATACCCTAATGTTTAACAATATTTCAACAAAAAAAGAGAACTTCTTAATTTATTTTATGAAGTTCACTTTAAAATTCGTAAATCACAATTCACAATTCACAGTTCACAATTCACAATTCACAATTATCCAAAGTCTATCTCTGAGGTTTTCCTAAACCTATCTTTTTACATTCACAACTACGAATTGTCCCTAATTCTTCCATATCTTTGTAACAACCACAGTCATATCATCTTTTATGTTATCTTCACTATAGTCTTTGGCTATATCAATTATTCTATCTGCTATTGTTTGTGGGTTTTGTGAGTCCATATTCATTATTATTTCTTTCATCCAATTTTCAGGATTTTCAATAGCTTTATTGCTCTCCAATACTCCATCTGACATCATCACCATAATATCCCCATCTTGAATATTTTCTTCATAGACATTGAAATCCACATCTTTGAAAATCCCAATGGGTAAAGATAGTGAATTTATCATGATTATCTCATCTTTACGCTTGATAAACGTAGGCACTGCTCCTGATTTTATCAGCTGTAACCTTCCTTTAAATAAATCTATAAAGGCAATATCAAGAGTTGCAAATCTTTCATCAGTCGATTTTGTTCTTATGACCGAATTGATGGTCTTCAATGCCATCTCTCTGTCAACATTTATTCCCATCATTTTCTCTAATAATTCTATCGCCATAGCGCTTTCATCATTTGCCTTTTGACCAATTCCCATACCGTCACTTATGGCTGCAAATGAGGTATTTTCCATTTCCCCAAAGGTAAAACTATCACCGGAAACTCCATCATCCGAGCAAATAATATTGGACGCTTTAGTTAATGTCCCATATCTATTGACACGTATCAATTTAAATCTATTTGAATTTGCTACTTGCCCATAAGAATAATCACTTGTTACAGGAAACCCTAAAGATTCAGTGACTATATTAGTAACTTTTTCTATTTTATCTATTGTATTGCATGAATCAAACTCCATGTATATTTCAATATTTTCACCTTCTAAATAAGCAACTATTATCTGATTTATATCGATTCTATTATTCTTTATCTCTTTGTATAATAAATCCTCAAGCTCTTCATTAAATACCGGGCTTTTATATAAATCCAAATTGATTTCATTTACAATTTTCTCTATGCTTTGAAGTTGTTCAACTAAAAAACTCCTTTGATCCATCAATTGACTATTTAACGATTCTTTTTCTTGAAATTTTAAATACATTTCATTTATAACCTTATACAGCTGATCTTTATCACTGCAATGTTCCATAATAGATTTAACCTTACTCTCCTTATCTTCCATATTAATTTCCATTATTCCCATTGCAGTAAAAAGTGAATAATATGTTGAATAATACTCATCCTTCCAACATTTGTTATGATTTTTACACCCATTGCATTTGGAAGCGGAAATATCATCAATTAAGTTATATATTTCATAGCTGGAGAACACGTCTTTTGTTTCAATGCTCTCATTAAAAACAAGCGATAGATCATGAATCAGTTCGCCGATATTTGAAAGTTTTTCACTTGCCAATTCAAATCTTCGATTCTCATAATCTTTCTTTACTTTATTTTCTTTTTCAAATATCTTATCTATATATTTTGAGGTCGGATCATAAAATGCTAAAAACATTAAGGAGCCTATGATTATTTCATTGTATTTAAGAAAGCTTGTCCCCAATCCGTTTATATAATAGCTTACTATAGCATTCCCTAAAATAAATCCCAAGATTGACCCACTTTTCCCAATATCCCGAAATAATCCGGCTAATAATCCCCCGATGCTTAATATTGCAATTATAAAAGGCATTTCAACATTTGATATATATGAAATCATTCCCAATATGATGCCGGATGTGGCACCCATGTAAATTCCCTTGGAATAGCTTAAATATACTATTATAAATAAGCTTATTATATTTTTAAGCGATGCCCCAAATACGCTAATATTCCCTAGTCCCGACAGGACAAGAGCTAATATGATAAAACTTGAAACTAATTTTTCGTATTGTACTTCCCCTTTTCCTAATCCATCTATTGGCGCAGAAAATGTGAAAATATATGTCATAGTAAATAGCAATATCCCTTCAAAGGCAATAATTATAAAATCATATATGTAAGTCTCCCTTGATAGATACATAGTCAACAATTTTGATATTGTAAATATAACCGCTACTATGCCGGAAGCCGAAATCAATGTATATTCCTTGTTTGTTTTATACTTTGTAAAAAATGCATATAAAATAATTGCTCCGATATAATAATCAAACCCGGCTAAACCCTTAACCGTAAATGTGCCCAGTATTGTTGCAAGCAATATACTCAATTTTCTTTCTTTCAAAATCATAAAACTGCCCAAAAATGCAATCCCAAAAGGTGTAAGCTTATTAAGCACATTTACTCTCGCAAGAAAAAAGCTTATCAAAATCACGAACACCTCACGCTTATCAATACCCAATTCCCATTTGTTTTTACTCAATACCGACTCCATTCTTGCCACTTATCTCACCCCTATAAAATATTTGTAAACTTATAGTAGCAAAAATCAATCGTTATATTTGTCAGTATTAGGTGTTTAGAAACAAGAAGTTTCCAACATAAACCCAGGTTTTTACCCATGAAGTTAAGTTAAGGTTATAAAACATTGAAATTCGAATATGAACTTTAAAACCATTGAATTTTAAAGGTTAAAAGCTTTATGAAGGCATTTTTTTATCAAATGTATTATTTTGTCACAAAAAACGAAAAACCGGATAAACCGGTTTTATAATTCCATATTACTCATCTTCTTGGATTTAAATCCATTTTGTTTGCGAGTATCTCTGACTTTTAATTGATCCATTTTTTCATTGCTGTCTTTTAAGAATCTATTTAACTTATCTTCAAAAGACATATATTTTTGATTTTCTTCAAGTCTATTCCATTCAAATTCAGCAGGCTTATTTGACTTGGGTTTTGCTTGCCTAATGGATAGACTGATTTTCCCAGTATCTGTAACAGATAATATTTTTACCTTTACTTTTTGATTTACTTTTAGATGATCAGCTACCTTTTCAACATATTCATGGGATATCTCCGAAATATGAACAAGTCCACTTTTTCCTTCCGGTAATTGAATGAAAGCACCAAAGTTAGTTATACCTGTTACAGTGCCATCAACTACTTCACCAACAGCTATGGCCATATACTAATAATTCCTCCTTATATAATATTGTTTAAGTAAAACTTACCTAATTCTCATTAAAAATAGTATATACAAGAAATCAAGGTATGTCAATTATCCCTTTTAAATATGTCAAAAAATGAATTCTTAGGTTTGTTTTTATCAATGTAAATTATCTCTCGAGGCTTAACCATACCCAATTCATCTCTAGCAACTTTTTCCACAAATTCTAAGGAATCACTGCTCTTGATTTCTTCGTTTAATGCATCAATATCCTTTTTAAGTTGCTCAATTTCAACTTGATTCTCTTCTTTTTTTGCCTTCATGGTATTCATTAGATTTCGTTGGTGATTTAAAACAACTATAACGTAAAAACTTAGGAATATAAGAAACACATGTATTAACCTTATTCCCTTATATTTTTTTTTGTTACTCATAAAACCACCTTTCCCTTTGTACCGCAGTTACTTTATTTTTTGCGTGAAATTATTTTTTTATATTTACCCACTTCCTTAAAAAATACTCTGATCAGCAAAAATATCTTTTTAATCTTAGCTTTTATAAATCCTATGCTCTTTTTAAATGGATTAGCTATTACATTGATTATCTCACTTAACAAATTTAAAATCAACCTAAAAATGTGATAAAATAAAGAATAAACTATCTTTGATAAAAAAAACATATAAAACAATATGCCGACAAGTGCCGCTATAAATACAAATCCTCTAAGAACACCTCCGGTCAACTTAATTAACAATATGAAAAATATAAAACATATTATCATCCAGAACAATAAATCTTCAATATAGGACATCACTTTGCTGGGTTTAGAAAAACGTCTGAAAACCCTATAAAAATCATAGAACATACCTATAGACATACCAATTAAAATAGAAACTCCAAAAGACATGAAATCTTTCATTATATCGATTTCCATATATTACACCACTTATTTGAATATTTTCCCTATCAAATTTTTAGGAGTCCCTTCCTTAGTGATATATACAATACTATTTATTAATCCCGAAATCTTAACGCTTCCATCATCCAGATTCAGCTTTGCTACATTAAGTCCTTCACCTTTGATGCTCAACCCTCCTTTTATGGTTGAAAGGACAATATTATTGTCATTAAAGCTATCTACCTGTTCTACCCCGCTTATAGTAACAAAATTTCTATCTTCTATCACAATATTCTGAGATTGCAATTTGTTTTCAGTCATATACCTACACCTCCTAAACTTCTATCTTATATTTATGAATAAAAAAAGGCTTTTATACCAAAAGCCTTTTTTATTATTATATATAAAAATTATTCAATTATTTTATATAAAGAAGAAGCAGCATCTTTGCCTACATTATCTTTTACTTCAAGTATTTCAAATTTCATTGTATTGCTTCCAAAGTTGATGTGAACTTGATCCCCTGCTTTAACTTCATCACCGGGCTTTGCACTATTTCCGTTTATAAAAACCTTCCCTTGATCACATGCCTCTTTAGCTATTGTTCTTCTCTTTATAATTCTTGCATTTTTTAAAAATTTATCTATACGCATTTTTATACTCCTATGAAAAAATCAGGTTCTTTGAACCTGATTTTATTTGTTTACACTATTTATTTACTACTTCCTTCAATGCTTTCCCAGCTTTAAATACAGGTGCTTTGGAAGCTGGTATTTTAATAACTTCTTCTGGATTTCTAGGGTTTCTGCCTTCTCTTGCTTTTCTTTCTTTAACTTCAAATGTACCAAAACCTACTAGTTGTACCTTTTCCCCAGATGCTAGTGATCCCTCTACAGATTTCATAAATGCATTCAGTGCAGACTCAGCGTCTTTTTTAGTCAAGTTGCTCTTTTCTGCCATACTAGCAATTAATTCAGCCTTGTTCATTAAAATTCCTCCTTAAGTTTATTCATTATTACTATATAAATTAATAAAAAGGGCTAAAAGATAAATCTTTTTAAACATAATGGAAAGTAAAATTCCAGACAGAACTTCCCATTTATTATGTGCCCATAAGGTTTTATTAATTATAAACACTCTTGCCTCTTGGCTTCTTGATAGAGAATTTCCATTTCATTTAACGTCATATTCTCCAATTTAATTTCTAATTCTTCAGATTTGTCTTCCATAAACTTTAATCTTTTCACAAACTTTCTTATCGTTCTATTCAATGCTATCTCCGGATTTACATCTAAAAGTCTGGACAAATTAACAACTGCAAAGAGTAAATCTCCTATTTCTCCTTCTACCCTTTTATCACCTCCGCCAAAATCCTCCAAAGCTTCTAAAACTTCCTTAAACTCTTCATCCACCTTATCTATAGGTCCCTTGATGTCGTCCCAGTCAAAGCCGACTTCTGCTGCTTTCTCTTGAACTTTGAAACTGGTCATAAGAGCCGGAAGTTTCGGTATATTATTGATTTTGTCAATGAGGCCTGTAATGTCTCTCTTGCCATATTTGAGCTTATTCCAATTATATACTACTTCATCAGAATTTACTATCTTTTTTTCTTGAAAGACGTGAGGATGGCGGAAAATTAATTTATTAGCCAACGCTGATGTAACTTCTATAGGGAAAAACTCTCCTTCCTCATAGGCAATTTGACAATGAAATACCACTTGCAACAGCAAATCTCCCAATTCTTCAATGATATTGTCTATATCATTATTATCTATAGCATCAACAACCTCATAAGCTTCCTCTATCAGACATTCTCTGATAGAATCATGAGTTTGTTTCGCATCCCATTGGCAACCCCCCACACCTCTTAATACCTTCATTATACCCATAATATCGTTAAAATCAAATACTTTTTTTATATTCTTATCAATTTTAGGTACATAAATGCTCAATAATGGGCCTGTTTCTATTAATCTATCCAATTTATATATAGGAATACAGAGTTTTTTCTCTTTTCCTCTAACCCCTGCATTTTGAACTAAATATACATTATAATCATCTCCATAAATTTCTGAAAGTATTATTTTTACTTCCGATAATATTCTTTGATTATATGTTTGCGTAATTATCAAATCAACATTTATATCAACCATGGATGAATTAAATACAGCGCCATCTACTATTTTCAACCCATTGATAGGATCTCTTCCTACCAACTCTATCATAGGCTCAATAAAACTCATTCCTGAAACAATTTCAATATCCAAATTCTCTTCTAATAATAACTCAACTGTCCTTTCCGCTACTAGAGGGTTACCAGGCACATAGTAATTGATTTCCTCTTCAGATTCAGATTCTTTTTTTAATTCCTCTACAATAAGCACATATACATCATTAAATTCATCTTCACTGTCATAAATATAATCATAGGACTTATAAGGTATATTATGCCTTTCAAAATACTTTACAGAAGGATGATTTTCAGTTCTCAAAAAATTTTTCCTTCCACTTTCAATCCTCTCAATCGCGCCTAATGTCAATAATTCTTCATTCCCCGGTCCTAATCCTATAATATATATTTTTCCCATTTTGTTCTCCTTTATATCATTTAAAAATTTTAAATCTTTCTAATTTCTTTTCTATCTTATCACCTTTAGGAAGCAGCTTGAAATCTTCGGTCGTAATTGAACCTGTTATAATCAATAATATGAAATATAAGACTACTCCTATTAAAACTGCCAGAATAGTAGCTAATCTTTGCCCTATAATATTATTTAATAAAATAAAGCTTGCTTTCGCAATTATAGCCATAACGATTGAAGATATTAAAGGTTTCAAAAATATATTTTTAAAGTCAAGTTTTATTTTACTTGACCTAACAAGGCTCATAAGGTCGAGTAATGCTGCTATGGTATAAGCTGCTACAGTGCTGATTGCTGCCCCTTTAATATTTATACTGGGTATACCGGTAAGTACATATGTAAGAATTACTTTAACTACAGCACCGATAAATAAGCTGATTACAGGGACCATTACCCTTCCTAATCCTTGAAGTATTGCCGTTAAACATTGAACTAAAGTTAATGTAATTACACCAAACGAAAGATAGGATAGTATCTCACCGGTACTATTTATCGTTTCCAATGTGTTTTTATAATATAATAATCCAATTATAGGCTTAGCTAAAACAAAGAGTCCAAATGCACAAGGTAAACCTATTAACAGAGTCATTCTAATCCCGGAGGATGCAATGCTGTTGATTTCTGTTTTTCTCTTTCTTGCCTTTGCATCAGCAATTGCTGGAACCAAACTCATTGATATAGCAATAGAAAATACTTGGGGTAAATTGATTAAGGTTTGCGCCATTCCTTTTAACTGTCCATACAAGCTATTTGCCAATTCTTCAGAATAGTTGATAGCTTGAAGCCTATTAAGCACAAAAGTGGTATCTATAGCATCCATAATCGGTGCTATAGAAGAGCCTAGGGTTATTGGGATAGATATAACGAGCAAATCCTTAACTATATTACTTACCTTGTATTCTTTACTTTCTATGCTATTTTCAATTTCATGATGAATTTCTTTTCTGCTCATCATAAATATGATAAAAATTGTTATTCCTCCAACTATTCCGCCTACAGAGCCTCCAAAGGATGCTCCTCCTGCAGCTATGGGTATCCCGTATTTCAACAAATAGGATGTTAGAAACAACCCGGATGCTACTCTTGAAAGCTGTTCAGCAATTTGAGATATTGCCGTAGGTGTCATATTCTGTCTCCCTTGAAAAAACCCTCTAAAGGCTGACATAATAGGCACAAAAAACAATGCGGGAACCAATGCTATTAAAGAATAATAGGCATTTGGATTTTTCAATTTCTCCACTATAGTCCTAGCGCCTAATGCAACAAAAAGAGATGCCAGCGTACCACCTATAATTAAACCCAAAAGAGCTACTTTAAATACCTTATACGCTCCTTTGTAATCACCTACCGCCCTTTTTTCCGATGCCAACTTAGCTATTGCAACAGGAAATCCTGCTGTTGCAATTGTTAATAACAAGGAATAAAAAGGATAAGCTGTTTGATAATATCCTATTCCTTCGTCTTTTATTATATTGACAATAGGTATTCTATATACTGCACCTAATATTTTTACAATAATACCGGCTATACCAAGTATAGCTGCCCCCTTTAAAAAATTGTTTTGCTTAGCGATAATTTCCACCCCCATTTTTACAATTCACAGTTCATAATTGAAAGCATTAGCCATCATTCGTAGGGGCGGATGACCCTATCCGCCCATTAGGATCCCTAAAGTCAAAAAAAGACTCGAAGTTATACCCTAATAATTGTAAACTATAATTTTTTAATTATTATATCATATTTAATCTAATAAATGCATAAAAAAACCTACCGTTTGGTAGGTTCTAACTTTGCATTTGTTTTGATAAAAACCCAGCTGCAGTTTCCGTTAACTTCACTTCCAATTCTCCCATCTTCACATTCGCATCCTTTGAAAATAATACCACGGTACCTATAGGATCTCCTTGCATTACTATTGGAGTAATAACTTGAGCTGTATATTTATCCTCATTTTCATCCTCATAATAAATTTTAATAGGCTTATTTATATCATTGGTAATATAGGTGCTTCTTCCCTCTGTAATCTTTTCTAAGTCAGGACTTATTCTTTTTTCAAGGTATTCCTTTTTCGAACCGCCTGATATTGCTATTATTGTATCTCTATCGGAAATAAGTACAATATGACCGGTATTATCATGGAGAGATTGGCAATACTCCGCTGCAAATTCATTTAATTCACCTATAGGTGAATACTTCTTTAAAATTACTTGCCCCTCTCTATCAGTAAATATCTCTAATGGGTCGCCTTCTCTTATTCTTAAAGTTCTTCTTATTTCTTTAGGAATTACAACCCTGCCTAAATCATCTATACGTCTAACGATTCCTGTGGCTTTCAAAATATAACCTCCTTAAACATCTTAGTGAGATTATTATTTTACTAATTGGGAAAATTTATACATCTTAAATAATAATCTATATAGTTTTAACCTTTGCTTTATTTCTTAATTCTCTAATTTTCTCAATGTATTCTTGCTCCTTCAGCATATCAACTATATCCTGTTTCAAATCTTCATAGGTCTCTTTTCTATCCTCCAGATGAATAATATGATATCCAACCTCGGTCTTTATCAAATCACTAGTTTCTCCAATCTCCAATGAAAAAGCAGCATCTTCAAATTCAGAAATCATTTGTCCCTTACGGAAATATCCTAAATCTCCGCCTTGAGCAGCAGAAACGCTGTCTAGGGATTCTAAAGTAGCAAGAGTTGCAAAGTCTTCTCCATCTTTAAGCCTTTCAAGTATTTTTTTACCTTCTTCTTCGCTACTTACTAAAATATGACTGGCTCTTATAAGAATTAAGTTATCCTTATTTTCTTCATAGAACTTTTTTGCATCTTCCTCTGAAATATTGATATCCTTTATTATATTTTCTTTATGCTTATCAACCAAAATTTCTTTTCTCATATTCTCTTTGAAAAAATCTTTTGATATGTTGTTTGAAAGCAAAAATTCATCGAATTTTTCATCTCCTCCCATCTGATTAGCATAATCATCCAATTTGTTTTGGATTTCCTCATCGGTTACGGTTATTTTCATTCCTTCGGTTTCTTTTTCAACTAATTTTTCCATAATCAATTTTTCCAGAATGTCTTCCTTCAATGTTTCCTCTAATGTTTTCCCATCCTGTCCAACCTGCTGTAACGCATCTTCACCTAATAATCTCTCATATATTTTTTTATAAACTTGATAATCTCCATTAAATTCCTCTTTAGTAATATCAACTCCATTTACTTCTGCTATTACTCCTTCCTTTGGCTTAGAACAGCCAAAGAAATTAACCGTAATTAAAGATACTATCAGCAATATTCCTAATTTCTTTATATCTATTTTATTCAAGTACATACATCCTCTCTTATCGGTATAATTGTTAACATCAACTCTAACAACTCTTCACTCTTAGTTCTTCACCTTTCTTCAACTGTTGTTCGTTGTTCACTGTTACTTATTCACTGTTTCTCTTCACTCTTAACTATGTTTTTTAATCTTTAATCTTTTACCTATCTTTTAAAACCGGAGATCCTTCGTTGCACTCAAGGATGACGTAAGCAGTAATCTTAGACCAATAAAAGCAGTATAATCACTGCAGGAGGTCATTCTGAACGAAGTGAAGAATCTCTATTAAAGCCCCTAAAGCTCGAACCCAACAACTCTTCACTCTTCACTTTTCTTAAAACCAGAGATCATTCGATAGTTAAGTTAACCCTGCCCGTCTCACCCTTAAACTACAAAGGGTACACGGCAGGACGACCCAAGGGTCGATTGTGAATCGTGAATTGTGAATTGTAATTACATTATATATTATTTTTATTCTTTGTAAAACTATCAATTTTTTCAATTAATTGTTTTAAGTTCTCTAACGGGTTCTTTTTGACATGATATTTAATTGAAGGAGAATTAGATAAATCAAAGGATATTTTATCTCCATAATTAGT
The DNA here is from genome assembly GCF_014385195.1 of Paratissierella segnis. Taxonomy (GTDB): domain Bacteria; phylum Bacillota; class Clostridia; order Tissierellales; family Tissierellaceae; genus Paratissierella; species Paratissierella segnis. Next base: position 326,715 of record NZ_JACRTG010000016.1, on the reverse strand, counting down.
TGATAAAAAATGTATTAGCTTCAAGGACAGGTTCTCTGTCGATACAAAATCAATCTTTATATACCTTTCAGTTTGGCTTATATTCTTGATATTATTTTTATTAGCAATTGATTTTATATACGAAATATCCATTAAATTTTTAACTCCACTGGGTATATCTCCAAATCTGTCTATAAGTTCATCAAGGAGTTCTCCATAATCATCTAAATTTTCGATGGAAGCTATCTTTTTGTAAATTTCAATTTTCTGTTCCTCATCTTCAATAAATTTCTTAGGTATAAAACCATCAACTTTAATATCTATTGAAGTTTCTATGGTTTCTGCAACCTTCTCTCCTTTTAAAGTCCTTATGGTCTCAGACAAAAATTTCATATATAAGTCATACCCTATTGATTCGATATGCCCATGTTGCTCTATTCCAATTAGATTTCCAGCACCTCTTATCTCCAAATCTCTCATCGCTATCTTAAATCCGGAGCCAAATTCTGTAAACTCTTTAATTGCTCTTAATCTTTTTTCAGCAATTTCCGTTAATACTTTGTCTTTTTCATAAACAAAATATCCATAAGCCAATCTATTTGTTCTGCCAACACGACCTCTCAATTGATATAATTGTGATAATCCCATTTTGTCAGCATCATATACAATTATCGTATTCACATTCGGAATGTCCAATCCGGTTTCTATAATAGTAGTACAAACCAACACGTCCTGCTTTTTATTTAGAAAGTCCATCATAACTCTTTCCAATTGTCTTTCTGCCATCTGCCCGTGAGCCACTACAAAACTAGCTTCCGGAACTAAAGCTCTAAGCCTGGAAGCAATTCTATCAATTGTCTCCACTCTGTTATAAACAAAATAAACCTGCCCGTCTCTTGCAATCTCTTTAAGTATTGCATCTCTGATTATCTCTTCATTGAATTCAACCACATAGGTTTGAATCGGATATCTTTCCTCCGGAGGTTCTTCAATTACAGACATATCTCTTATACCCGCTAAAGACATATGCAAAGTCCTGGGAATTGGTGTAGCTGTTAATGTCAATACATCAACATTTGCTTTAAGTTTCTTTAACGTTTCTTTATGTTTAACTCCAAAACGTTGCTCCTCGTCAATAATAAGTAATCCCAAATCCTTAAATACTACATCCTTTGATAATAATCTATGGGTTCCAACAACTATATCTATAGAACCTTTTTTAATCTCTCCAATAGATAATTTTTGTTCTGCTGAACTTCTAAATCTGCTCAGTAAAGCAACCCTAATAGGAAAACTTCCAAACCGTTCCATTATTGTATTATAATGCTGTTGGGCTAGTATTGTTGTAGGTACCAGAATTGCTACCTGTTTGTTATCCATCAATGCCTTAAAAGCTGCTCTTAATGCAACTTCGGTTTTTCCATAACCTACATCACCACATAACAATCTGTCCATGGGTTTTTCTTTTTCCATGTCCTTCTTAATCTCATCAGCAGTTATAAGCTGTCCTTCAGTTTCTTCATATGGGAATAAATCTTCAAATTGCTTTTGCCATACAGTATCGGGATTAAAGGAGTATCCCTTCATGCTTTCTCTTTTAGCATAGAGATTTAACAAATCAATTGCCATATCTTCAACGGCTTTTTTTGCTCTTTCCTTGGTTTTTTTCCATTCAGTGCTGCTCAATTTACTTAATTTAGGTTTTGCATTATCAGAACTAATATATTTTTGAATTAAATTCATTTGGTCAATAGGTAAATATAGTTTATCCTGACCTCCATACTGAATCTTTAAATAGTCTTTTTTAATTCCTTGAATATTTAATTGCTCAATTCCCTCATACCGACCAATGCCATGATTTTCATGTACTACAAGATCACCTATACTCAAATCGGAAAGGGCAAGAGCTGATTGTTTCTGTTCCTTTTTGGCTTTTCTTTTCTTCTTTCCTACTCCAAATACTTCCTTATCTCCAATTACCATAAATTTTAAGGTGGAATATTCAAAACCTGATTTGAGAGTTCCCGGCGTGATAAAAACTTGACCTGATTTTATTTCAGCATTTGTGTCTTCCACAAAACTGGATTCTATGTTCATATCTATTAGGCTTTTTTTAAGCCTTTTACCTCTTTCCTCAGATCCGGCTTGAATTATAATCTTATATCCTCGATATTTATAATCTTTTAAATCCTCCTTCAATAGCTCCATCTTTGATTGATAGGAAGGTACGGATTTAGATGGGAAGTTGTAAATTGCCTTTGGATTAAAATTGGAGTCTCCTTTTATTAGAGCGCTATTGGTAATACATACCATTTCCTTAATAATTGGCAATAAATCTCTATAATCATAATTAATATTTATATGCGCGGATAAAACTTCCTTTGATTCAAATAAATCCGTATATTTTTGATTAAAGTCTATTTTAATATTCCGGGACCTTTCATCAACCCTTTTAGGTTCATCAATAAATATCAACGCATTTGTCTTTAAATAGGAAATAATGCTTCCCATATATTCATCAGAAATATATGGGATTAACAAATCTCTATTAGGTATAAATTCCCCTTCTTTTAACAGTTCAAGATAGTGTTCAAACTTTTCATGATTATCTTTTGATTTCTTTAAATCCTTTTCAAGACCATTAATAATACCATTTTTGAATTCATCAACAATCAAAATTTCCTTAACCGGAGGAATCTTAACCTTATTAACTACATTTAGCGATCTTTGAGTATTTATGTCAAAAGCCCTTATTGAATCAATTTCATCATCAAACAACTCAACTCTATAGGGATCCTTGCTATTTGGCGGAAAGAAGTCAATAATCCCCCCGCGAACGCTAAATTGTCCTATCCCTTCTATCATCGGAACTCTCTCATATCCTCCATCTATAAGTGCAATCATTAGCTTTTGCAAGTCCAATTGTTTACCGTATTCTAGAGTTATTGTATATTTACTGACTATATCTTTGTCTAAAACTTTATCCAATAAAGCATCCAATGATGTTACAATAATTAAATCTTCATTATCCATTAACCTAGACAAAACAGTGAGCCTTTGGTGTGTGCTTTCAGAACTAAAGGCATCCACATCATAGAACAATATTTCCTTCTTAGGAAAAAGTTCAATATTGCCGGTTAAGTTTCTTATATCATCATATATGTCTCTGCTCCTTACCTCATCATAAGTAATTATCAGCAATTGACGCCCCAGATGCTCATTTAAGGCATAAGTAAAATGACCTAAGTTCTCATCTATAATCCCGTATGTAGCTATAGGGGACTTATTTCTTTCTACGTCATTTATTAAATTTTTATATGAATCTAAGTTTTTTAGTGGGTCTATTAAAAAATTAACCATTTTACTTAACTCCTCTAACACCTTAAGCCCAGGTTTAGTCCTGGGCTATATGTGTTCTTATATTATATTTATTCATTGCTTGATTTATACCTTCTTTGATTGACATCTCAACAGCTTCCGCTGCATTTAGTATGCTTACATCCATGTCCAACCTTTCACCTTTGGAAAATCTGCTTAATACAAAATCTGCTAAATCTTCATCTTCTTCTTTTTTACCTATTCCAATTCTTACCCTGGGAAAATCATCCCTTTGCAAATGATATATAATTGATTTCATTCCATTGTGACTTCCTGCACTTCCTTTTAACCTAATCCTTACAGAGGCAAAGTCAATATCTACGTCATCAACTACTACTAATATATTTTCTATGGGGACCTTATAGAATTGATAGATTTCCCTTACTGCAACTCCGCTATTGTTCATATAGGTTTGAGGTTTAACCAATAGGACTTTTTCACTTCCAATGATTCCTTCTCCGAAAACCGACTTAAACTTTATCTTATTCAGCTTAATATTGTTCCTATTTGCTAAAACATCTATTGTATCAAAGCCTACATTATGCCTTGTCTTGGAATAATCTTTCCCAGGGTTGCCCAGCCCTATTACAATAAACAAATAATCAACTCCTTGAGATAAAACTATCCTATTCATTAAGTTGAACCGGATTAATCAAATAATATACTAACCGATTCATCTTCATTAATTCTTCTAATGGATTCTGCCAATAAGGGTGCTACGCTTACAACTTCAATTTTATCTATTTTTTCATTTAAAGGTATGGTATCTGTAATAATAAATTTCTCTATTTCCGAGTTCATTATTCCATCAATAGCAGATCCTGATAGCACTCCATGAGTTGCACAACCATATACTTTTTTAGCACCATAATCCTTTAGTACACTGGCTGCCTTGACTATAGTCCCTGCAGTATCTATTATATCATCGACTAATACAACATCCTTTCCGTCTATATCTCCAATAACATTCATCACCTCGGAAACATTAGCTTTTGGCCTTCTCTTTTCAATGATTGCTATAGGTAAATCCAATATATTAGCAAATGTTCTTGCACGAGTTACTCCACCTAAATCAGGGGAAACTATAACGGAATTTTTGTCTATAAAGCCTTTACAATAATTAGCCAATATCGTTATGGCTGATAAATGGTCTACGGGGATATCAAAGTATCCTTGAATTTGCGCGGCATGTAAATCCATTGCTACAACTCTGTCAGCACCTGCTACTTGAATTAAATCTGCAACCAGTTTCGCGGTAATAGGTTCCCTAGCTTTTGCTTTTCTATCCTGTCTTGCATATCCATAATATGGTATAACCGCGTTAATTCTACCTGCTGAAGCTCTCTTACAAGCATCAATTAAAATCAAAGTCTCCATAAGGTTATCATTAACAGGTGCACACGTAGGTTGAATAATAAATACATCTGCCCCTCTTACTGTTTCTTTGATGCTAACACTTATTTCCCCATCGCTGAAACGATTAACCTCGCTGATGACCATTTCAACTCCTAACTCTTCGCATATTCTGGTAACTAACTCCCTGTTTGCATTACCTGATAGGACCCTAATCCCACCCAAACATAAATTCATTGCCATTTCCTCCTATTTAGTTATTTACGCTTTTTAAATCCTTTTTTTTCAACCCATCCTTCTTTATTGACTTGATGAGCCCTTGCTATGGAAAGATCACCTTCCTCTACATCTTTTGTAATGGTTGAACCCGCAGCAATATAACCCCAATCTTTGATTAAAACAGGTGCAACTAAATTTGAATTGCTTCCCAAAAATGCATGATCTCCTACAATTGTCTTGAATTTCTCTCTTCCATTGTAGTTAACAAATATCACACCGCAACCTACATTAACGCATTTCCCAACTTGGGCATCCCCTATATAAGCTAAATGACCTGCCTTGGAATTATCCATTATCGTAGCCTTTTTAACCTCTACAAAGTTACCAATCTTTACATTTTGTCCTAAATGAGAATCGGGTCTCAAATGAGAATAAGGTCCTATATGGCAATCATATCCAACTGTGCTTGATTCTATAACCGAAGACTCAATATATACCCGGTCTAAAATTTGGCTGTCGGTAATTCTGGTATTTCCTCTTATTATACAATCTTCACCTATAATTGTATTGCCTTCAAGAGTAACCCCCGGATAAATAATTGTATCAGAACCTATTGTTACATCCTCTTCTATATATGTGTTATCAGGGTCAATAATAGTAACACCATCCAGCATTAATTTCTCATTAATTCTTTTTTGTATAACTTTTTCACAGAGCGCCAATTGTGACCTAGAATTGACACCATAAACTTCTATGGGATTATCAATCACAAAGACGCCGACCTTATACTCCTCATCATTTAAAATTCTAATAACATCGGTTATATAATATTCATTCTGTGAATTATAATTTTTTAATTTACCCAATGCATATTTTAAAGCTCTCCCACTGAAACTATACATGCCTGAATTTATTTCATTTATTTCTTTTTCAAAAGTCGTGGCATCTTTATCTTCTACAATCTTTGAGATATTTCCTTCATCATCTCTTATTATTCTACCATAACCTTCCGGATTTTCAAAAATTGCAGATAATACTGTAGCGTCAAAATTTCCCGTTCTATGGAAATCTAATAGTTTCCTTACTGTTTCTTCAGTAATCAACGGAGTATCTCCATATAAGATAATCACTATAGAGTCATCGGAAATTTCATCAATTGCCTGCATTACCGCAAAGCCTGTCCCATAAGGCGCATCTTTACTAATCGGCTGGGTTTTGAAAATTAATGAACTATCTTTAAAATATTCCTTAACGATTTCAGCACCGTGACCAACAACTACTATGTTTTTGTCAACATTTATTCTATTACAAGAATCGATCACATATTCCAGTAGTGGCTTACCGCAAATTTTGTGCAGTATCTTAGGTATCTTAGATTTCATCCTAGTGCCTTCACCTGCAGCCAAAGTTACAGAAATAATCATAATTAACACCTCTTCTTATAAGTCTTATATTAATATTTTAACCCATTTTCATTATAAGTCTACAACAAATTACATATAATAATATAAAATATTAATTCACAATAACTTTCAATTCACAATTCACAGTTCACAATTCACAATTATTAGGGTCGAGCTTTAGGGGCTTTAATAGAGATTCTTCACTTCGTTCAGAATGACCTCCTGCAGTGATTATACTGCTTTTATTGGACTAAGATTACTGCTTACGTCATCCTGGATCTCCGGCTTTAAAAGATATGTAAAAGATTAAAGCTTAAAAAACATAGTGAAGAAGTAAGAGCTAAGAGTAAAGAGTTGCTGGGGTCGAACTTTAGAGTCATTAAAAAGAAAGGTAAAAAACTACTGGAAGTATGCAAATAGAGGGTTAAATGTAAAAAGACCCTTTAGGGGTCCTCTTACTCGGTGGCAAGACTTTTTTCATATTCAACGAAAATAGCCTCTTGAATCTTTTGCCTAGTGGTAGCATTGATAGGGTGAGCAATGTCTCTGAATTCACCATCTGCCATTTTTCTACTTGGCATAGCAATAAATAATCCATTTTGTCCCTCAATAATTTTGATATCGTGTACAACAAATTCATCATCGAAGGTGACGGATACTATTGCTTTCATTTTTCCCTCTTCGGTTACTTTTCTTACCCTAACGTCTGTAATCTTCATTGTCTAATCACCACCTTATCCTTGAAGTATTGGAATTATAAATCTTATATACTTTATTCTCCAAAGAATTACCAAAATCCTTCTTTTTTTGAAAAATAATTTAAATTTTTGTATAAAAGTTCTCATATTTGTTATTTTATTTTATTTTTGATATGATATAATCTATCAGTGGTGTTAATCTAACCTGTGAATACTATAATATTGATACAATTTGGCTATAATATAATTGAATATATAATATAGGAGGAAAAAAATGTTTGAATTTTCCATAATGGATAAGAAATATAAACATATACATTTTATAGGCATCGGTGGAATTAGCATGAGTGGGCTTGCCGAAATACTTTTGTCAAACAACTATAGGGTGAGCGGATCGGACTCAAAGGATAGTTCGGTCGTTGAAAGGCTGAAAACTTTAGGAGCCCAAATTTACATAGGACATAGTATAGAAAATATCAAGGGTGCAGATTTAATAATATATACCGATGCAATATCAATGGATAATGTAGAATTAATAGCAGCTAAAAATTCTAATGCAAATTTAATTGACAGGGCTACTTTTTTGGGAGCCATAATGAAAAACTATATCAATTCTATAGCAGTATCCGGTACTCATGGTAAAACCACTACTACCAGTATGATTGCAACTATAACCAACCATGCCAATTTAAATCCTACAGTATTGTTGGGAGGAATACTTGATGATATCGGAGGTAACGTTAGATTAGGCAGTTCTAAATATATTGTTACTGAAGCATGTGAATATAAAGCAAATATACTTAAATATTTTCCCACTATGGCAATTATCTTAAATATCGATGAAGATCATTTGGATTACTTTAAAAATATTGATCATATTGTAGATACATTTGTAGGCTATGTACAAAATCTTGATAAAGAAAGTTTCCTAGTGATAAATAATGATGATGCACATACAGATATAATTATAGACCATACTGATGCAAAGGTAATAACCATAGGAATCGATAAAGATTCAGATTATAAGGCAGAAAACATAAAATTTACTGAAGAAGGTTTCCCAACATTTACTCTTAATATTAAGAATAAAGAATATCACAATATTTCCTTAAGTATAATGGGTGTCCACAATATTTACAACGCATTAGCAGCCATAGCGGCAACTCATACCTATGGTTTACCAATTAAAACAATAGCTGAGTATTTAAAGAAGTATAAAGCAGTACACAGAAGATTAGAACTAAAAGGTTATTTAAATGAAGTTAAAATAATAGATGATTATGCTCATCATCCCACAGAAATAAGAGCATCATTAAAAGCTATTGAAAATACTGCTGAAGGGAATATATATTGCATATTTCAACCTCATACCTTCACAAGAACTAAAATTCTATTGGATAGTTTTGCTAATGCCTTTGACGGAGTATATAAGGTCATTATTCCTGATATTTATGCAGCGAGAGAAAGAGATAATGGAGATATTCATTCAAGGGATTTAGTAAATGAAATAAATAAAAAAAGTTCTAATGCAATTTATTTATCTACATTTGAAGAAATTGAAGAATATTTGTTACAAAAAGTTCAAGGAAAAGACATTATAGTCACTATGGGTGCAGGAAATGTGTATCAAGTTGGTGAATCAATTTTAAAACATGTGAAAAAAAGAGAAGCGGTTTAAAAGATAGGTAAGAGGTAAGTAGACTTGATAAGACCATTATGAGAATTATCAAGTCCTTTCATTTTGTAGTATTAATTATTCACCACATTATAAATTTCTTCTACCAACTTCATAACTTCAGATTTATTATAAATAAAATATGAGAATAGCTTTCTATTGTATATTCTTGATTCAGCTTCTCCGGGAAGAGTCGAAAAATGCATGTTATCTTCATCTATTCCAATAGCATCTCTCCCATATCCTATGGCATCAAGCAAATTAACATCGGTTTTTACATGTTTAAAACCACTTATTATAATATTAACCAAATTGTCTTTTACCTTGGCTGCCAAGGATTTTATTATTTGCTGTTGAGCTTTTACCCTCCCTAAGTCGCCATCAATATATCCTTTATTTCTATTGTCCTTACGCCATCTTATAAAATCCAATGCCTTTTTCCCATCTAATACCTGCCTGCCCTTTTTTAAATCAATATATACAGGTGGATCTGCAGTATGGTCTTCATATTTCATATTTCGAGGTATATCTACCTCTACCCCGCCTACTAAATCTATAATATTTCTAACTCCTTTATAGTCTAAAATTATATGATGGTGAATTGGAATATCTCCAAGTATATAGGACACCGTCCTTTTTACTCCTTCAATACCGTGATCATTATACACGCTGTTTATTTTACGTTCTTCTCCCCTGTTATGACCCTTTCTATGAACATAAGTATCTCTTGGTATTGAAATCATATCTATATTTTTAGTATCCTTATTGAAAGATGCAAAGATTATTGTATCGGTTCTCACATCTTCCATACCCACTATCAAAAAATTAACCCTTGAACTCAATTCTTTAGCTTCTTCAAGGGATGTAAATGTTTTATCTTCCTTAGCTTCGGTTTTAATTTTTGATAATATAATATCTGGAATATTTTCAGCCTGATAAAACCCAAAGTCATAGTTATCCTTCACACTTAGTCCTTGGTCTTTGATATATGAAAACCCTCCTAAATAATACGCAACAATAAAAAATAAAAAAGATACAATAAACACTTTTATAAAAGTCTTCAAAATAAAAAACCTCCCTAGAAAACTTAAGTCTATTGTATCCACATTTAATAATTTATATTATACTATAGTTAAAATTAATATTGATAAAAGCCTCTTTTAGTTTTCCTTCCCAATAGATTGCCCCGTACCATCTTTCTTAGAAGAGGATGAGCTCTATACTTTGTGTCCCCAAATTCTTTGTACAATACATCCATAATTGCCAAACATACATCCAGTCCAATTAAATCAGCTAAAGCCAAAGGCCCCATAGGATGGTTTGCTCCAAGCTTCATAGCTTCATCAATGTCTTCCTTAGTAGCAACACCATCTGCCAGTATTCCAACTGCTTCATTAATCATTGGAATCAATATCCTATTAACAACAAATCCGGGTGCCTCTTGTACTTCTACCGGTGTTTTTCCCACTTCTTTAGATATTTTTATTATTCTTTCTTTTGTTTCATCAGATGTTGCTATCCCTTTTATAACTTCCACCAGTTTCATAAGAGGAACCGGATTGAAAAAGTGCATTCCTATTACCTTATCCGATCTTCTGGTAACGTTTGCAATTTCGCTAATTGAAAGAGATGAGGTATTTGTAGCCAGAATAGTATTTTCTTTACATATATTATCTAACTTTTTAAAAATCCCTTTCTTTATTTCCATATCCTCAGATATGGCTTCTATTATCAAATCACAATCTCTTAAACTATTTAAATCGTTCACAATTTCAATATTGCTTAAAGTGATGTTCATATGTTCTTCAGTTGTTTTTCCTTTTTGCACAAGTCTATCCAAAACTCTCTCGATAGGTTTAACACTTTGTCTGGGATTAGTTTCATCCAACGATCTAACCCACATCAATACTTCATATTCTTTTTCAGCAAATATTTGTACTATTCCCAAAGCCATAGTACCTCTGCCTAATATACCAATTTTTCTCATAGGCACCTCCATTATTTTAAATTAAAACTTGGTGTACGACTTTCCAGAAATGCAATCATTCCTTCTTTTTGGTCTTCAGTATCAAAACATTTTACAAAAAGTTCCTTTTCTATTTCCATTCCTGCTTCAATGTCTTGCCCAAATCCCCTATTTATAGCTTCTTTAGCATATCTTACAGATATCTGCCCTTTTGTGACAATCTTAGAAGCTATATTAAATGCCTCGGGCATTAGATAATCATGGTGAACTACCTTGTTTACCAATCCAATTTTTTCGGCTCTTTTAGTATCAATAACCTCCCCCGTAAAGATTAACTCCTTGGCAACAGAGCTTCCTACCAATCTTGTAAGTCTTTGTGTACCCCCAAATCCGGGTATAATGCCAAGACCTACTTCAGGCTGACCAAATTTAGCTTTTTCAGAAGCTATCCTTATGTCGCAAGAAAGACAAAGTTCACATCCACCACCTAAAGCAAAACCGTTAACTGCTGCAATAGTTGGTATTTTTAACAATTCAACCTTTCTAAATAAATTCACTCCTTTATTTGCAAAAGATCTTGCTTCATCAGAATTAAAATCTTTCATCTCACCAATGTCAGCTCCTGCAATAAATGCCTTACCTGAACCGGTGAAAATCAATACGTAGAGATCACCATCCCTTTCTATGGAGTCAATCGCATCATTTAGCTCATCCAGCAAGTTTGAATTTAAAGAATTTAATACATCCGGTCGATTGATAGTCAATAACCCTATTTTCCCCTCCTTGGTCAATAAAACATTTTCATAAGTCATAAAATACCCCCCTTTCTAAATTCACAATGCACAATGCACAGTTCACAATCGACCCTTGGGTCGTCCTGCCGTGTACCCTTTGTAGTCTAAGGGTACACGGCAGGATTAACTTAACTATCGAAGGATCTCCGGTTTTAAGATAGTGAAGAACTAAGAGTGAAGGATTTCTGTCACATTTATGGTTTTGAAGCAGATTCATTAAGTATTTAGATTTTGCCCAAAAGTTTAAACATATTCTTCTTATATTCCTCAACTCCCGGCTGATCAAAAGGATTAACTCCTAAAAGGTATCCCGACATAGCACATGCCTTTTCGAAGAAATATATTAATTTACCAAAATAAAATTCATTTAATTCCGGTACATTTATTACAATATTTGGGACATTGCCCTTCACATGAGCATTTAAAGTTCCTTCAAATGCCTTTTTATTTATAAAGTCCAAAGTTTTTCCATCCAGATAATTTAAACCATCCAAATTATCCTCATTTTTCTTAAACATTAAATCCTTTTTAGGTTTATCGATAATTATATTTGTCTCAAATATATTTCTGCGTCCGTCTTGTATCAATTGCCCTAAAGAATGTAAATCAGTGGTAAAGTTTGCACTTGCGGGATAAATTCCCTTTCCGTCTTTGCCTTCCGATTCACCGAAAAGCTGTTTCCACCACTCTCCTAAATAAAATAATGAAGGTTCATAGTTTACTAAGATTTCTATTTCTTTGCCCTTTCTATATAGGATATTCCTAATTGCCGCATATTTATAACTTATGTTTTTATCTAAATCATGATTCGAGTATTCTTCCATTCCGGAGTAACAACCTGACATAAGCTCGTCTACATCAATACCTGCAACTGCTATCCCTAATAAACCCACAGGTGTAAATATAGAATATCTCCCTCCTACATCGTCAGGAATAACAAATGTTTCATACCCTTCAATTTCTGCCAGTTTTCTCAATGCTCCCTTTTGTTTGTCCGTTGTCGCATATATTCTACCTTTGGCATTTTCTTTGCCGTATTTATTTTCCATATATTCCTTAAATATTCTAAATGCAATGGCAGGTTCTGTAGTCGTTCCGGATTTAGATATTACATTGATACTTATATCTTTATCTTTTATAACATCCATTAATTCTATGTAATAGGTACTGGAAATATTGTTCCCTACAAAATAAATCTCCGGAGTTCTATTCCCATTTTTCGATACCAAGTTGTAAAACGAATGAGTCAATGCTTCCACACATGCTCTGGTTCCCAGATAAGAACCACCTATCCCGATAATTATAAACACATCAGAATCGTCTCTTATTTTCTCGGCTGCTCTCTTAATCCTTTTAAATTCTTCATCATCATAATTTTTTGGCAAGTCAATCCACCCCAGGAAATCACTGCCTGCACCTGTTTTTAAGTGAAGTTGATTGTGATTCAATTCAATTGATGCTTTTAAATTATTCAGCTCATTTTCCACAATAAAACTATTCGCAAAATCCAATTTTATATCCATTAAATTTCCCCCATTCGATAAAAAACCTAGAAAAATTTCTAGGTTTATTTTAAAACTTCCATTAACACAAGGGCGAAATCATCTTTTTGATCTCCCCAATTATGTTGAATAATCCTATTATCAATTTCAGCCAATAAATCCATAGGATCTTCTTTTATTATATCAATTACTCCTTCTACTCCAAATTCATTACCTTTAGAATCTTTTGCCTCAGTTATGCCATCAGTGTAAAGAAGTATCCTGTCATGTTTATTTAACTTAACATATCTTTCTTCATATTGTATTTCATCAAATAACAATGTTATTGGATGTCCCTTAATTTCCAATAATTCCAATCGATTATCATTATATTTGATCGGAATACAATTGTGCCCTGCATTAGCAAACTTAAAAGTATGATTGTTTTTATTATATACACCATAAAAAATTGTAAAATATTTGTCAGGCTCTAAGCCCAAAACCGAAAATCTTCTATGAAGTTCAGTTAATACTACAGATGGGCTAAGTATATCATCCTTTATAGAACGCATTGTTTGTCTAATAAACATAGTCATCATAGATGCAGCTACTCCATGTCCTGCTACATCGCTTATATATATACCTATATTTTCGTCGTCAATATAAAATATATCAAACATATCACCACTTAAGAGCCCTGATGCTTTATATATATAATCAATCTTTATATTCTGAACAAAACCCTTTCTGGGTAATATTCTTTCCTGTATTCTCTTTGCAAACTCTAAATCATCAATCATTTTCTTATTTTTATCAATAAGTTCAAGCTCAAGTCTTCTTTCCCTTGTAACATCTCTAAAAACCTCGACAGAAGCGATGATTTCATCCTCACTATTTACCAGCGGAGAGCTTTTAACAGAATAATACCTTCCATTTATAGTTTGTTCCTTTTGTATAATTTCACCGGATAACAAAGTTCTATTGCATATACAAAATTCGCATTTTTCTTCATTGTCCAGCATCTCATAACATTTCTTCCCAACTATATCGTTGCCCAAAACTTTTCTCATAGGTTTATTTGCATAAATAATATTGTTTTCTTTATCCACTACCCTAACCCAATCTACCATGCCATCTAAAATGGAATAATCTAATATCCCTAAACTTCTTATGTTTTGTGCCAAAGAATAATTATCTCTTTTTAACATTATATCACCTATATTGTTAATATATTAACATTTTTTTAAATTTTACCTTACATCATCCCTTTGTACAACCATTGTATAATATAATCCCAAAAAATACTATAGAAAAATTAGATTACTTAGCATAAAATTTAATATTTAACTTCTATCTGATTATTCTCCAGATACCTTGCCATAGCATATAGCGTATCTGAAAGTCTATTGACATATTTTAATACCAATGGATCCACATAGCTAATATTGGATAGAGATATTATCCTTCTTTCAACTCTTCTGCAAACAGTCCTTGCCACATGCAAATATGAAGATTTTTTGCTACTTCCTGGAACAATAAAACCTGTAGGGTTATTCAATTTACCCATATATAAATCTATAAGGCTCTCCAGATTTGATATATCTTCATCTAATATATGGTGTTTCACCTTATTTTCATCCTCAGTGGCCAAATTCGTAGCTACAGTAAATAATTTATTTTGTATATCTTGGATTTGATTATATATAGTTTCATCTTCTACATAATTTTTAGCCAGCCCTAGAAAAGAACCTAATTCATCCACAGTACCATAGCTTTCAACTCTTATATCATCCTTTGATACTCTAACATTATCGAATAATGATGTAGTGCCTTTATCCCCGGTTTTTGTATAAATATTCATTCTCTCACCTCTTCTAAATATTTTTCGTAGGTTTCGGCCCGTAATATTGATAATAGTCCACTTCTATTCTGCCGTTATATAGTTTTCTTTTCCTATCTGCCTTCATTCCATATTTTTTTTCAAAGCTCTTATCCGAAGTTATTACATATATAGACCATGTTTTCAACTTTCTGAACTTTTCCCCAAAATCAACATATAGCTTTGTAATTTCTTCTTTGTCGCCTACTCTTTCCCCATAAGGTGGATTAGTTATAATTACCCCATATTCATCATTTAAATCCACATCCCTCATATCCTTCATAAAAAAAGTAATATCATCCGATAAACCCAAATTAGCTGCATTGTCCCTTGCCCGCAATATGGATCTTTTGTCTATGTCACAACCCATTATTTGTAATTTTGCATTATTATCTATTGCATTAAATGCATCCTGCCTAGCTATAGTCCAATATTCTCTGTCAATTATCTTCCAACCTTCTGATGCAAAATGTCTATCCAGTCCGGGTGCTATATTTTTACCTATCATTGCTGCCTCAATGGGTATTGTGCCGGATCCACAGAAAGGATCAAGGAGTACTCTGTCTTTATTCCAATAGCTTAAAAGAATCATTGCAGCAGCCAAAGTTTCCTTAATAGGAGCATCCCCTGCTCTGTTTCTGTATCCTCTTTTATGAAGGCCCTCTCCTGATGTATCTATGGTTAATGTTGCAATATCCTTAAGAAGCGAAACTTCAATTACATATTTGTCTCCTGTTTTTTTAAACCATTCCACATCATATTTAGTTTTTAATTTTTCCACTATTGCTTTTTCAACTATTCTTTGACAATCCGAAATGCTAAAGAGCTTAGAATCTATACTTTTCCCTTCAACAACAAAATTGCCATCTTCAGGAATCCACTCTTCCCAAGGAAGCACTTTTGTATTTTGAAACAGCTCTTCAAAGGATAGTGCTTTAAATTGACCCATTTTCAGTAATATTCTATCAGCGGTTCTCATCCATATATTTGTTCTCGGTATATCCTTTAATGCGGCTTTAAATTCTATCTTTCCATTTTCAACTTTCAAATCATTATATCCTAAATTCAGCAGTTCTCTTTTAGCAATTGCTTCCAATCCAAATGTGGTGGTTGCAATCAATTCAATTTTATCCATAGTACGTTCACTCCTTAATTTGCTAATTATATTATACTCTATTGTGAATGTTTTTAGTGTAAAATCTTGAGTAATATTATATTTATAGGGTATGAAAATAAAAGAATATGAAAAATAATATTATTTAAAAGGAGGAATTGTCAATGAAAAGTATCGGTTCTTTATATCAAAGCGGAGATTGGAAGGGCGAAAAACACGTACCTGTTATCCACGCTCCTGAAAATGTTAAAGCCGGAGAAGATATTGAAATTAAAGTATTAGTCGGTGAAGAAATCCCACACCCAAATACATTAGAGCATTACATAGCATGGATTAAGGTATATTTCTTGCAAGATGGAAATAAATTCCCAGTTGAAATCGGCTCCTATACCTTCCAAGCTCATGGTGAAAGCGAAATATATACGCAGCCCTTTGTATCAGCTAAATTTAAAGCTTCAAAATCCGGTACAATAATTGCGACCAGTTATTGTAATATTCACGGACTCTGGGAAAATAGCGTAGAGTTGAAAGTAGAATAACATCCTTTAAAATGGTATTTGACTTTCTTTTGATTATATACTAAAATAAATTAACCATATAAAAACTATGAAGACTACAGTAGATAATGCTAATTTTTGACAGAGAGTAGACTGGGGTGAAAGGTCTAAATATAAGAATTATCGAATTACAAGTTCTGAGTTTCAAGTTTACTTGGCGATTATCACACGTTACGTGACTTAAGGCTTTATGCAAATTAAGGTGGTACCACGGGTTATTTCTCGTCCTTAGACGAGTAATAGCCCTTTTTAAATTGAAATTGCAAATTGAAAGGAGTTGATACTATGAGAAATGTATTTGATGTTTTAGAAGAAAGGGGTTTTATAGACCAAGTAACACATGAAGAAGAGTTTAGAGAACTTTTGGGTAAAGAGTCCATAACCTTTTATATAGGCTTTGATGCTACTGCTGACAGTTTAACACTTGGACATTTCCTTCAGATAATGGTAATGATGCATATGCAAAGGGCCGGGCACAAACCCATTGCATTGCTGGGCGGCGGAACTACAATGATTGGTGACCCATCAGGTAAAACCGATATGAGAAAAGTAATGACAAAAGAGATGATTGATTACAATGCAAGCAGGTTTAAAGAACAGTTATCTCATTTCCTTGATTTTAGTGAAGGAAAGGCGCTAATCTTAAATAATGCTGATTGGCTTTTAGATTTAAACTTCGTTAAATTCATGAGAGAAATAGGAGTTCATTTTTCAGTAAACAGAATGTTGACATTTGATTGCTATAAAAATAGGATGGAAGAGGGTTTAACCTTTTTTGAATTTGGATATATGTTGATGCAATCCTATGACTTCCTATATCAATACAGGAATTACAATTGTATAGCTCAGCTGGGCGGAAGCGATCAATGGTCAAATATCCTAGGAGGCTATGAACTTATCCGAAAATTGGAAAAGGGCAATTCTTACGGAATGACATTTAAATTGTTGACTACAGCATCTGGTACTAAAATGGGAAAAACTGAAAAAGGTGCAATTTGGCTTGATCCAAATAAGACTCCACCTTATGAGATGTACCAATATTTAAGAAATACAGATGACAGAGACGTGGAAAAATTCTTAGGTCTTTTAACTTTCCTTCCTATGGATGAAGTGAAAAGACTCGGAGCTTTAGAGGGAGCAGAGATAAATAAGGCAAAAGAAGTCTTAGCTTTTGAAGTTACAAAATTGATTCATGGTGAAAAAGAAGCAAATAAAGCTCAACAGGCAGCTAAAGCATTGTTCGCCGGTGGTACAGAAGAAGGATCTATTCCGACAACAGAAATAGAAAAATCTATATTTGATGATGGAATAGGCATCATCGACCTTTTAAGAAAAACAGGGCTCATCAAAACCAACAGTGAAGGTCGTAGATTGATTGAACAAGGCGGAATCACTATTGACGATATAAAGGTTGAAACAACTGACAAAAAAATTACTTTAGATGACTTTAACGAAGGAAAGATTTTAATAAGAAAAGGCAAGAAAATCTATCATCAAGTAAAATGCAAATAATGTTCTAAAATATACAGGTATGAATTTACCTGTATATTTTTTTCAATGTATACATGTTTAAGGATAATTTGGGTATATAATATTTTGCAAGTGCTATTATTATATAGTATTTTTATTTATATTAAATCATACTATTTTAGTATACTTATAAATAGGGAGGGATATTATGAATACAACATTAGAAGTCATTATTAATGTAATAATTATGTTAGCCATTGTATATGGATTGATTCTTTTAAAGAAAAGAAATGTCTCATTTACAGTAAGGGTATTATTGGCAATGGCATTGGGTATAGTATTTGGAGCAGTGCTTCAATTAATTTTTGGTGCTTCATCAGCTGTTGTAAAACAGTCCAATAGTTGGTTTGCAATTATAGGGACAGGTTATGTTAGGCTACTTAGAATGATAGTCATACCTCTAATCTTCGTTTCCATTACGAGTGCAATCATAAATCAAAATTCTAAGAACTTAGGCAAAATGGCAACTCAGATAATAGCGATACTATTGATTACTACGGCAATAGCAGCATTTGTAGGTGCCGGGACTGCAAGCATATTCAACTTATCTGCTGAAGGAATGCAAATTGGAGAAGCAGAACAAAATGCCGGTTCAAACCTTGAAACAAGACTTGAAGATTATCAATCGAAACCTATGCAAGAGCAAATTGTAGAGATTATACCAACAAATCCTTTTTATTCCATGACAGGTCAAGGCAGCTCCTCTACGTTATCCGTTGTAGTATTTGCAGTGGCCATTTCATTGGCAACCATAGGCATTAGAAAAAGCAAGCCTGAATCGGCAGAAAATTTTACTAAACTTATTCAGACACTTCATGATGTAGTAATGCGACTTGTGACCATGATCTTGAGACTTACACCTTTTGGAGTATTGGCACTTATGACAACTATGGTTTCAACAAGCAATTTTTCAGAAATATTGAGGTTGATTAAATTTGTTATAGCATCTTATGTTGCATTGGCTATAGTATTTGTAATACACTTAATAATATTGGTGATATTTGGATTGAACCCAGTCACCTATGTAAGAAAAGCGGCAACACCATTGATGTTTGCTTTCACTTCAAGATCGTCAGCAGGCGCATTACCAATCAATATTGAAACGCAAATAGAAAAGCTCGGAGTATCCAGTGGTCATGCAAATCTATCTGCTTCACTCGGAACAAGTATTGGTCAAAATGGCTGTGCAGGAGTTTATCCGGCAATGCTTGCGGTCATGATAGCTCCAACACTTGGAATCAACCCTATGGCTCCTGCCTTTTTAATTAAACTAATAATTGTAACAGCATTTTCATCATTTGGTATTGCAGGTGTGGGTGGAGGAGCAACATTTGCAGCGTTAACAGTTTTGTCTGCTATGGGATTGCCTGTTGGGTTGGCAGGATTATTGATAGCTATTGAACCTCTTATTGACATGGGTCGTACACTAGTGAATGTAAGCGATTCAATGGTAGCAGGACTTGTATCCAGCAAGATGATGGGTGAATTGAACATGGAAGTTTATAATTCTAATATAAAAATAGAAGAGTAAACGGAGGGATAACATGAAAGTAATATTGGATCAAAAAGCAGTAAAATTTATTAAGAACAAAGGAAGTAATGCTATTACACTTTGGCTGGAAGGTTGCTCTTCTTGAGGCGTAGGCGAACCTCAACCATCAGTTAGGATGGGAAAACCTGAGGAAGTTTTAGATGATTTCGATAAATACGATTCTGATGGAATCGAAATATATGTAAGATGTGATGTTCAAGCTAAAAACGATGAATTGAAGGTCAAATATTCGAAAATTCTGTGGAATGAAAAACTTATAGTAGAAGGAATGTTATTTTAAATTTTTAGGGGTGGTTAATCACCCCTAATTTACATATCAGCTAACTTCTGCACTATTCCTTAAAATCCTTATTTCTTCAGCATAACCATCTAAATCATTGGGAGTTTCTAAATTGAATGGGAGTTTATTTAATTTAGGATGGTTAACTAGCTTTATAATTGTGTCCAAGCCTATACTTCCTTTGCCAAGCTTTTCATGTCTGTCTTTTTGACTATGAAATGGATTTTTACTGTCATTTATGTGTATTGCGTATAGTTTATCTAAACCTATAATTCCATCAAACTCATCTAAAACTCCATCCAAATCATTTACAATATCATAGCCTGCATCATAGATATGGCATGTATCAAGACAAACCCCTATTTTCTCAGAAAGTTTAACTCCGTCCAATATTTGTTTCAATTCTTCAAATGTACGTCCTATTTCAGTACCTTTACCTGCCATGGTTTCCAATAAAACAATAGTTCTCTGATCTTTTTTCAATATGTCATTAAGTAAACTTACTATATACTTTATTCCAATACCAACACCCTGCCCTACATGACTGCCGGGATGAAAATTATAATAGTTATGAGGTAAATATTCCATTCTTTTTAAATCATCCTCCATAACCATCCTTGCAAACTCCCTAGTTTCAATCTTATCCGAACATGGATTGAGCGTATATGGGGCATGAGCAACAATTTTTCCAAAATTATTTTCTCTCATTATTTTTAACAATTCCTCCACATCCTTCGGATCTATGTCCTTAGCCTTGCTGCCCCTCGGATTTCTGGTAAAAAACTGAAATGTATTCGCACCTATACGTATCGCGTCCTTTCCCATGGATTCAAAGCCTTTGGATGTAGACAAATGACAACCTATTGTAAGCATTTTTCCCTCCGTTAATTTTATATTTCAATAAGTTTAATTATCATACTAAAAAATTTTATCTAGAGCTTCCTTTAATGTTTTTGCTTCTTCATCTGAAAGGGTTGTTCCTTTGCCGACCTTTCCTTCTTCATGATTCCAATCTCTAATATCATATTTAGCTGCACGTAAGTTCCAGCTTACTTTGTTTAACTCCTTAGTCCAATCTCCTCTTTCAGACAATACTGCAATTTTTTCTACTATTTCATATTTTATTTCTGCCATATTTGAGCTCCTTTTCTAATTTATCCTTTGCAAATCCGGCTAAGTTATTCATTACGATTGTTGTTTCTGTATAACTAATCTTTACATACAATAGCTTTTCTCAATCTCTTAAGTCCTTCTTCCAACAATGCCCTTGGGCATGCATAGTTAATCCTTAAAAACCCATCTCCACCTAGCCCAAACCATGAACCGCCGTCAAACCCCACTTTGCCTTTTTTGGCTACTAACTCTTCCAATTTTTTGCCGTCGCTTTCATATTCTCTTAAATCAATCCATCCAAGGTATGTTGCTTGAGGCCTGACTAATTTAGCCTTTGGAAGATTTTCAGCTAAATACTTCTTTATAAACTCTATATTTCCTTCCAGATATTGAAGTAATTGTTCTAACCATTCCTCTCCTTCTCTATAAGCAGTTTCTACTGCAACTATACTCAATGGATTTTGATTTCCAATATTATTGCGCTCTAGTTGTTCTCTATACTTAAGCATCATTTTCCTGTTTGGAATTATAACATTTGAAGCTTGCATTCCAGCTAGATTAAATGTCTTGCTTGGCGCCGTGCAGGTTACAGAGATATTAGCCAAATCATCATCCAAAGAGCCAAACATAATATGTTTGTTTCCGGAGTATACTAAATCATTGTGGATTTCATCTGAGATTATGATTACATCATTGGCTAAGCAAATTTCGCCCATCTTTCTTAATTCTTCTTCAGTCCAAACCCTTGATACCGGATTATGGGGACTGCATAATATAAACATCTTTACTTTTGGATCCTTAATTTTGTCCTCAAAATCGTCGAAATCTATTTCATAAAAATCACCATTATATTTCAGTTCATTAACAACTATATGGCATCCATTGTTTTCAACGGATTTTTTAAATGGATAGTATACCGGCTGCTGAATTAGTACTTTGTCTCCCGGCCTTAAAAGGGCTTGTACTAAATAATTAACTGCCGGAACAATTCCCGGAGTATATTCTATCCATTCTCTTTTAATCTCCCAACCAAAGTGTCTTTTAGTCCAATCTATAATAGCTTGGTAATAGGAATCACTCCTCACACTATATCCGTATATTCCATGTTCTACACGTTTTCTTAGAGCTTCTATGATGGGTTCAGCCACCTTAAAATCCATGTCTGCAACCCAGAATGGCAATGCATCTTCTTCTCCAAACATTTCCCTTAATGTTGCCGGATCCCACTTCGAGGATTCAGTCTTAGTTCTATCAATAATTTCATCAAAATTGTACTTCATTAATACATCCTCCTTTTAATTTAATTCTCCAAATCATATGGTGCATACCTTCACCCCAATAATTTTCAATAAAATAATTAGGTTCTCCAAATTTCTTAGTCCATACTTTTTGAGAGTTTGAATAACCACTGTCCAAGCAAAATTCTTCTATATCTCTATCTATCAAGACACCATAAATGGCATTCAATAGTAGATTACTTATACCTTGTTTTTGGTAATCAGGTCTAACGAAAATAGTTCCTACCTCAAAGAAATCCTTTAACTCCCCATTAGTGCAGTTATCAATCAACTCACTTGATTTACCGTATTCTATGGTCCCAACAATATTCTCTTTATATTCTGCAATTAAAAAATACCTAAGCTTTCCTCCACTTTCAAGGTCATACTGTAAATATTTATTCTTAGTCTGAATTTCTTCTTCAAGGTCATAGATTTCATTTTCAATCCCTTCTTTTATGAAAGTGTCATTTATTACTAATTTGAAAAATTCATGTAATTTTTCCTTATCTTCAGTTTTTGGTCTTCTTATCGTAATGTCTAACAAATTGATCTCTCCAAAGCCTAATATTTTTATTTAAAGCATATGATTGGCTAACATATTTTATATTATAGCATATTTAATGCCAATTACCTTTTTATAACTAATGTGAATTAGCAAATTATTTAAATGGCAATTTCATAATTAGATTATCTTAAGAAATTAAAAAATAAAAATTATATTGTTAATTTTATTATATGATCAATAGGTTTTTAAAACAAGCAAACTAAACATTTATCCTATTTTTTGACTCTTTTTAGAATTGTCAAAAAATAGGACAAAAAAATATATTGTCTAATAGAATATATAAATTATTATAATATAATAAAATTGAGGTAAGATATAATAACTATTATTTTTAATTAGTTTATTATGTTAAATCTAAATTATAAATTTAATTTTATTGTTAAAGAAAGGAGAATATATATGGATTTAACTTACACTGCAGGAAGAAAACTATTCGAAAAGACTATAGATTTCCTTCTAAAGTATCTTAACGATGAAAATCATGACCAAAAAGAGCGCTTACTTAAATTAGTAGATTGGGCACAGACTTTTATGGGTGATATATTTCAAGAGAGGTATTACAATGAAGCAAGAAAACTTATATTAGATGAAGATGGAAAGTGGATGCAATTTCTTGAAACAACTCTTAAAGAAACAGATCCACATGTATTAAAGACACATGCATTAAATCTTGGTTATGAATCATCTCTATATGGACTTAAAAAGATTCACAAAATGAGAGAAAAGCATAATTGTAATGTGCCTTGGGCAATCCTAATGGATCCAACATCTGCTTGTAATCTTCATTGTACAGGGTGCTGGGCAACAGAATATGATAAAGTAAAAAATCTTACCTTTGAAGAAATGGATGATATAATTAATCAAGGAAAAGAGTTAGGTACTCACTTCTATATATTCACGGGCGGAGAACCTCTGGTAAGAAAACACGACATTATAAAGCTTTGTGAAAAGCATAATGATTGTGCATTCCATGCTTTTACAAACGGAACATTAGTTGATGAAAAATTCTGTGAAGATATGCAAAGAGTCGGTAATTTGTCTTTTGCAATAAGTGTTGAGGGCTTTAAAAATTCAAATGACAGTAGAAGAGGCGAGGGTACTTTTGACAAAGTAATGGATTCTATGGATTTACTTAAAGAACATGGATTATTATTCGGTACATCAATATGTTATACAAGCAAGAACTATAAAGATGTAACTTCAGATGAATTTTATGACTTGTTAATTTCAAAAGGTGCAAAATTTTCATGGTACTTCCACTATATGCCAGTTGGAAATGATGCATCCGTTGAGCTGCTACCAAATGCTGAAGAAAGAGAATATGTATATAGACAAATAAGAAAGACAAGAGCTTTAGAGGGTGGAAAGCCTATATTCTTGATGGATTTCCAAAATGATGGTCGAGCTACAAAGGGCTGTATCGCAGGAGGTAAAAATTATTTACACATTAACTCAAATGGCGATGTAGAACCCTGTGTATTTATACACTTTTCCGGGGCAAACATTAGGGATGTGAGTCTGCTAAAGGCTCTCAAACAGCCACTGTTTATGGAATACAAGGAAAAGATGCCTTTCAACGAGAATCATTTTATGCCATGTCCAATGCTCGAAAATCCTGATATTATCGTTGATATGGTCAAGAAAAGCGGAGCAAAATCTACTTATCTGAATTCTCCGGAAAGTGCAGAGGATTTAGCGGCTAAAACTAAACCATATGCTGAGCAGTGGAATGAAAAAGCCGATGAATTATGGGATGAGATATTAGAAGAACAAGCTGAAAAAATAAATAGTTAACAAATATATGTTTATCGTGATTCTCAGATGATTTCTGTTGTAAAAAAGGGCAGACAAGTTCCAATATGATTGTCTGCCTATAGAATCATTATATTCCATTAAATTACAATTAAATAAATCTCTTTATCTAATGATAAAGAGACACCTTGGGGTCTTTTTAAGTCATATAAAAAGATAGCTCTAACAATTGTGCATTGTGACCCGTTTTCCCAACGCTAATTATCCATAATTTCCTCTATATTATCCAATACAAATTTTTTACCCATATCATTTGCGACTACCTGCATATACTCTCTTCCGTCAAAATTTCTTTTAATTTCAGTAAATCCATAATCCTGTGAGATATCATTAATTGTGGTTCTTTTTTTACCATCATAAGTTTCCGTTTCAGTTAATATTCCCATTCTTTTTAACCCCTTATTGATTAACATACCTGATACCTTCCTGCTGACCAATGGATTTATTGATTTATTGATACATTTTGCTATTTCATTTACTCCAATATCTCCATCTGTAAATACTACATCCTCCTTTTGTTCCGGGGTAATAGCAAATTCTGTTATTTTTGTGTCCTTAGAGTAATCCCCTCTGATTACATTATCCAATACTTCTGACACAAAGAAAAACATCCTGATTATCCTAGGGTCGCTTAGTATATGATCATCCCCAACTTCTCCACCGGTGGTAGGATCTATGCCATTTGCCAACTTTTGAATTATTTCTTTAGCTTTTCCTATTTTATCTATGTCTCTAATCATAACTAACACCTCCAATTATTTAATGTTGATTTATTCTACAAAGCATTATAAGCAGGTTATAAGTCCCATAAGTCCATATTTTTCTTTATCTCGCCTATATGAGTGAAGTAAGGCGGAATTTGAAAATGTTGATAAGTTTATATCTATAATATTTTCCTCTTTAATGCCTTTTTCAATTAATGTTCTTTTATTTATAGTCTTTAAATCAATCAGAAATTTTGCATTTTCTTTTTTAAATATAATGTCCTTATAATTGAATTTATCCTCAAATAATTCCTTTACATCTAAATCGACTTCAAAATCATCCTTTTCAATAGAAGGACCTAGAACTACTAATATATCTTTGGGATCACAATTATACTCATTTTTCATTAAATCAATGCCATTTGCGCCTATTTTCTGCAATGTCCCCCTCCAACCGGAATGAATATTGGCTTGAACATTTTTGAAATGATCATATAATAAAATCGGAGTACAATCGGCAAATCTTGTAATAAGTGCTATATCCTTCTTATCTGTTATCAGCCCATCGGTATTTGGGAAATACCTTCCGAAAGGGCTCTCTTTACCTTGATATGTATCTTTAATGATTTCTATATTCTTAGTATGTGATTGATATCCATTATATAGAATCTCTGGTCTAATCTCTAATAATTTATATACTAGACTTATATTGTTTTTAATATCTTCTATTGATTTATTGGTTTTCATTCCTACATCCATATCTATAGTAGTAAATACATGTCTTAAGCCCAAGTCTTCAATCTTAGGAACAGTTATATAACGCTTATTTTTATATGTTAATATTTTATAATCCATAATACCTCCATATTTGTTTAATCTCCATAGCTCAGCCCAGGCAATTCTTCACTCTTATCTCTTCACTATCTTCTATTGTATCTATATCTTTTAATAAAATCTCATCTTGTACTTCTACTTTTTTAATTCTGGTAGGATTTTTATGAATTATCTCTCTTCCGCCTTTATCTCCTTCTACTTTAAGTAAATCCTCTTTAAAATCCGGAGGAAATATTATAGGCATATTAATTTTGCCTTGGTAATAAGGAATGACTATCTTTGAAGGACTTTCATTATATTCTTCAATTAAATTATTGATCAATTCAGAACTTATAAACGGCTGATCACATACGAAAAACATATATGTATCACTCTTGCTGTTTTCTACACCCAATATTACGCTTTGTGATTGCCCTAAATGAGCGTTTGGATTATAAACAGTTTTTATTCCGTATGAATCTGCAATTCGTTTGATTTCTTTTGTTCTGTATATTAGAATTATTTCATTCAAATTGGAAGCCTTTACCGCTTCAAGAACCCATTCGATAATCTTCTTACCATTTATTTCGATTAGTAATTTATCTTTTCCCATTCTATTGGAAAATCCTGACGCCATCACTATTCCTGTTATCATTTTATACTCCTAACTAGATATACTTATAAAATTTATTGAGTTATAAGCATTATCGCCTACTTTGAAATACCAATATCATGTATAAGTATATATTATAATAATTATATTTTTTTGTAAACGTCTACATCTTTTACTTAAAGGAAATATTATGAAGCATGTCCAACTATTGTGGGTTTAATTTAAGAATGGCCAGTGTTATACTTAAAAAAGTTACAAATTAGTTACAAGTTGTTGGTTGTTACTTTTAATTTAACTTTTAAGGAGGAATTTAGAATGAAAAGTAAAAGATTGTTTTGTTCACTATTAGTAGCAGTATTATTTGCATCACAGGTTAGTTATGCCGAAAGTTTCTTCGGTAACATTAGCCCAAATAAAATTAATATTAGCAAAAATTCATACGTATATTCACTAAATGATTTATATAATGGTTCAAAAAATACTTATAACCCAAATAAAAATTACACTAACATATATAAAAATGTAGTGACCATTCCAAACTATAATTGTAACTGGGGCAATACTGTAATACCTAGTAGACCTACTACTCCAAATAATCCTGAAGTCCCTACTAAACCGGAAGAACCAACAACACCTGCTGAACCTACAAAACCGGTTGAGCCCACAAAGCCAACAGAACCTACAAAGCCAGCAGAACCTACGACTCCCACAGCTCCGGCAGCCAATTTGTCAGCTGAAGAACAAGAAGTTGTTAGATTGGTGAATATTGAAAGAGAAAAAGCAGGATTAAAAGCTTTCACAGCAAGTAGTGAGCTTTCAAGAGTAGCAAGAGCAAAATCTGAAGATATGGCTAAAAACAATTATTTCAATCATACTTCACCTACTTATGGAAGTCCATTTGATATGATGAAACAATTTGGAATCAAATACTCCACAGCAGGAGAAAATATAGCTAAAGGGTATTTATCAGCTCAGTCAGTAGTTAATGGATGGATGAACTCATCAGGACACAGAGCAAATATTCTTAACCCAAGCTTCAATAAAATTGGTGTAGGCGCATATAAAGCAGGCAGTACTACTTATTGGACACAAATGTTTACAAATTAATAGACACATTTTTAAAATAGTTAGGGTTCTTAAGCCCTAACTATTTTTTATTAAATCAAATTATATTCACTTTATTATATCTATTAATTGTTTAGTCATTTTGGCCGTATAGCCCCATATTATATATTCTTTATACTTATAGAATAAAACTGAATTTACTCCTCTTCTCCATTTATACTTTCTTCCATCGGGTATCAAATTATATGGGAATTCATCATTGTCCACAGTTACTAAATCGAGATAATACTTGTCCGGTTCATTCTCTAAAAAGAAATTTACAGGTACTGTGAATATATGGTCTACTTCATCGTGATTTGGTTGAATTTCATCCACTATTATTCCGCTAATTATGGCCAAAAAACAATGGATAGTTATATTGGAATAGGAAATAAGATAATCCAATTCTCCTATATAATCTATATTTTCCCTACATATTTTTAATTCTTCTATTGTCTCCCTTATAGCTGCATCCATAAAGGCTTCATCTAGCTCCACCTTACCGCCCGGGAAGGATATTTCTCCCGGCTGGGACTCAAGGCTTTTTGCTCTTAGCTCATATAACAATTCCCACTCGTCATTTACCTTAATTAGTGGAATTAAAATGGCATATTTTTTATCAATATCTATTGGTTGAGGTGATCTTGATTTTACCTTATCGATTAACATATTTATATCCAATTATTTTCCCCCCTACCAAATATTAGTATTCATCGCACATAATTATACCTGCAATTTCCAAGATTAATTCCTTTTTATTAAACATACTGGATATATCAACTTTTTCTATGATATTTTCTAGTATAGTACCTTCGTTTTCTTCGCTTCCCTCTTCTTTAACAATAGGATGGCATTTAATTAAATCCAATAACTCATCATATTTGTAGATTTTAAATCTTTCAATATGACAAGCTTCAGCTCTTTTTTCCATAAGAGCGATAATAAAATCTTCATAACTAAAATCTTTAGCCAAACCCATAGCAGAGGCTAATTTGGGTATAATATATTCAAAAAATACCCTTTTATCCGGCAAATCCGGCGTCTTTATTTGGGTTCGGATTCTTCTTATTTGTTCATTGTCTATGGCAAATAATTTCCCCAAAAAATAATTCTCGTCTTTGTCAGTATCAATATAATATCTAAAACCTTTTAATCCTCTTATAGCTTTAAGTCCGTCAAAATAACCTAATTCTATATTGCTTTTTGCCTTTTCGCTTTCAAACTCATAAGTTGAACCGATATCATCAGAAGGAGAAATAATAATTGCATTTAAATCATATGAGCTTAATCTTCTGGTAAAACCCCTTGCATGAGTTCTAACTATGATTAAATCCTTATATCCTTTTGATTCAAGCAGCTTAAATGGTAAATTATCATAAAATCCACCATCCAAATATCTTTTTCCTCCAAGCCTTTCTTTTTTAAAAGCAGGCAAATAAGCCGATGCCAATAGATAGTTTTTAAGTTCCCCCTTTGGGATGTCATCTATAAAAATTTCTATAGGCTTTAAATCGGTAAGATTTATGGTTACTAACCCAAAATCCATATTTGAAGCTCTAATCTTCTCCTCATCTATATAATCATTGAGAAGGTTTTTAAACGGGGTAATATCAAACCCTCTATCGGATATCAGGGATTTCAATTTTTCAGTTAATAAAATTAAATCTTCTTTATCCAACTTTAAGTTTTTTAACCTTATTAGCTCATCATCATTTGCATCTATAACCATTGAATAGCTGACATCTTCCCAAAGTTCACGACATTTTTCAAAATCTCCTTGAGCTATCATCGCTCCATTTAGAGCCCCTATAGAAGTCCCCGCTATAGCACCTATTTTTAACCCTTCCTCAAGGATAGCCTTGTAAGCACCAACATGATATGAGCCTTTTGCTCCGCCGCCTTCTAATACAAGTCCGTACATTTGCAACACCTCTAAAGTTTATTATATTTTAATATAACCATTAAAGAAAAACTAATTCTTAATGATTATATTTTTATTACTCTAAGCTTGATGTACAATGCGGACATTTGACAGCATCTATAGGTATTTCTGTTTTGCAATAATTGCATGTTTTTGTAGTTGGTTTTGTTTCTTCTACAACTTCTTTCTTTTTAAATTTATTTAACTGCCTAATTATAAAAAAGATAGAAAAAGATATAATTAAAAAATCCAATACAGAACCAATAAATAGACCGTAGTTTATGGTGGCATCTCCTAATGATAAAGTCCATTTGGAATAATCAACTCCACCCAATAATAGTCCAACAAGCGGCATTATAATATCATCTACCAATGATGTTACTATTTTGCCGAAGGCACCCCCTATAACGACACCTACTGCTAAATCTACCACACTGCCCTTCATAGCAAACTCTTTAAATTCTTTGAGCATAATTTTAACCTCCTCCTTTTGGCCATTTATACCCAATAATATTTTATTAATTCATTTTGAAGATTCTGTGTTATAATCTTTATAAGTGATCCCTTCTTTACATTTATAGACTTTGAATCATCTTCTAATCAACTTTTGACTACACAATAAGTCTGTCTTGCAAAATGAAGGGACTTGATAATGTAAAGATCCTTCGTTTCACTCAAGGATGACATCAGCAGTGATTTTGGGTCTTTAATTATTAACTCTTAATTTTTACTATATTTTAACTGTTGTTCACTGTTACTTATTCACTGCTTCACTCTTCGCTCTTAGTTCTTAACTCTTCACTCTTTTTAATTGTGAATTGTGAATTGTGCATTGTGAATTGTGAATTGTGCATTGTGAATTGTGCATTGTGAATTGAAATATGGGAGGTATTGTATGTCAAGAAAAAATTGGAAAGATTATTTTATGGAGATTACTGAACTGGTAGCTAGCAGATCAACCTGCGATAGAGCCTTTGTTGGATGTATCCTGGTTAATTCTGATAATAGAATAGTCTCAACCGGATACAATGGCTCAGTATCCGGAAGCGCACATTGTGATGACATTGGTCATACTATGCGTGATGGACATTGTATAGCTACTATACATGCTGAGATGAACGCACTTTTATATTGTGCTAAAGAAGGTATATCTGTAAAAAACTGCACTGCCTATGTCACCCATTTCCCTTGTTTAAATTGTACAAAGGCTTTGATTCAAGCCGGGATTAAACAAATTTATTATAAACATGATTATAGGATAGATGATTATGCTGTGGAGTTATTAAACAAAAGCAATGTGAAATTTGAAAAGTTAGCTCCGTAAATGGACTGACTTTTCGACTAATCCAAACCATATATGTCTGCGAACTCAATGGCAATTCTTTCGGCATTCGTCTTTTTAGGAATATACAAATTATCATCCATACATTCACCAACAAAAGATATCGGCAGTTCTATAATAAATTCAGTGCCACTTTCCACATTTGTGTTCAAATAAATTCTACCATTATGCTCCTCAACAATCATTTTAACCAGAGCAAGTCCAATTCCGCTGCCTTCGCTTCTTCTGTTAAACAGAGTATCCACCTGCCTAAATCTATCAAATATTATATCTGCCATTTCTTTAGGTATACCTATTCCGTCATCCTTTACAGAAATCATAATCATGTCCTTATTGTCCTTTATTATAACCTCAATTTTATTTCCATTTTCAATAAATTTAACGGAGTTAGACAATAGATTTAGCATTACTCTTTCCATTAGATATGAATCACAAGCCATTATCTTCTCTTCAACCTCAGTATCAAATATTAAGGTAATGCCCTTATTTTTTATAAAATCTGCTACTGTCAGCGTTATATTTTCAATTATGCTTATAATATCCTGATTTTTCAATTCGATATCAAAAAATCCAGTGTCTATTTTATTAACATCTACTAAATTGTTTGTAAGTCTTATAAGTCTGTAGCAATTTTGTTTCAATATACTATTATATTCTTTAATTGTTGAGCAATTAAGGCAATTTCCTTCATATTTTAAATTATCTATCAGTTGAAGGATCCCTAAAATAACAGTCAAAGGCGTTCTGAATTCATGGGCTACAGTGCTTAAAAATATATCCTTGAGTTCATCGTATTCCTTTATTTTTTCAACGATAGCCCCTTGATTTCCATTTTTCCTTTTTATCATCAATTCATTTTCAGATTTTAGCTTTTCTATAATAGTTTCTAATTCTCTATTTCTGTCTATTAACATATTATTAACATCTACTAAATTATTATATGGTTCTTTTATATTAATCTTTACCAACGCTAATAATATAAAGTGATAAGAAACAAATTTTAATATATATCCAATTAGATTAAATATATTATCTTTCAAAATAAAATTTATAAAAAACAATTGCGAAAAAAGAAATGATGTTTGTCCTAATCTTAATAGATTGTTAACATGATTTTTTCTTAATTTAAGTGCATAATAAAAATTAAGAAAAATTATAGCACAAATAACGATTATATTATATATTTTAAAGTTCTTAATATATTGCTCCCTTATCAATAGAGCGGAAAAATCATTAAAATAAAAGCCGAACCCCAACATGACAATTGAAATTGAGCTGAAAAATAATATAATATTCCTTAATTTCATTTTCTTTTTAATCGGTAAGAAAGAAATTACGAATGAAAGGTTTTGCATACATCTTGCCATTATCCAAAACCTTGTTGATATATTTATAGCTTTATAATCAAATAGTTCTATTCCTTCACAAGTTGAAATATACAGAATATCAAATAATCCCACAAAGCCCAATGATATTCCTAATATCATAAGTTGGTTATCCCTGTTTATTCCATAAGTATTTATAGCCATGGATGATATAATGAAAGCAAAAATAATGCATAGTATCTCAATAAAAATTCGAATTATAGAGTATTTCTTTAACACTATAAAAATACTAAAAATTATGAAATATAACACATAGAGGTATAACTGCTTATTGTATAAATTAAATCTGGTATTAATTATACTATCATTTTGCATTTTTATTCCTTTTCTCCATTCATTTTTATTCAAAGACCAGATTTAATTATAATTAAATCAAATGACGATGTCTGTCAAAAAGTGTCAAATGAAAAAATTTTAACTTAATATCATAAATATTATTTAAATATTGCTTCTTTAGCCAATTTATCTGCCTCTTCATTATATTTTACTCCCGAATGAGCCGTTACCTTAATAAATACAACATAAAGCTTATCCTTTATTGATTCGTAGTATTTTTTATACTCTTGCGTGCCTTTCTTATTTGCTTTCCAATTGCCTTTTGCCCAGTCTTCTATACCTCTATAATCATAATAAAGATATAAAATTTTCTTGCCTTCTTTTATTGCATAATCCATAGCAAACATTGCGCCCTTAATTTCTCCTGCCACATTTCTCATTTGTGCCATTTCAATATCCTTTTCACGATGACTAAAAGTTTGTTTACCCTTTAATGTCAATATAACGACTCCATAACTATAGGTTTTTGTATCTAAAGAGAATGAGCCATCTACATACGCAATCATCTCATTTTCCTTTAACTCAGCATTTGGTCGTAAAGAAACGTCTCCTTCCTTTATAAAGTCTTGAGCTTCTTCAATGGATCTAAATTTTTTATATATAGCTCCTTTAAACTCTCTTACTTCCTTCTCGCACTCATCCCAAGAATTGTATATACCAGGATTTCTACCAGCTTTAACAGCATAATAAAATCTTGCCATAGTTCACCTCTAAAATTATTTTTGTATATATTGTAACATAAATTGGGTATTAAAATACTAAGTAATGACAAAAGTATATTTAAAATGATATAATATTTATATAACTTAATTCAATAAGTTTTGACAAATTGATAAACGGAGGGAATAATTTGGATATAAATCTAATAGGTGTTCCTGTACAATATGGTTGTGATAAGGATGGTTCACAAGAAGGCCCGGGGAGGCTTAGAGAATTAGGCATCAAAGAAGCCCTAGAAAATAATAGAAATACTGTTTATGATATGGGTAATATTTTCGTGCCTAATATATTGCCAGACTTAAAATATAAATGGCATAAAAAGATGAAATACTTAAACCCATTGGTGGAAATAAACAAAAACTTAGCTCATATGGTTTATTGCTCATTGTCCGCAAACTGCTTTCCATTCGTTGTTGGAGGAGATCATTCATTAGGAATAGGAAGTATTGCAGGTGCAAGTAAGTATTTTGATGAAATGGCTGTAATATGGGTCGATGCTCATGGAGACATAAATGATTTGGAAACATCACCATCCGGCAATATCCATGGAATGCCACTTGCAGCATCATTAGGCGTTGGTCATTCTTCAATTACAAATCTATATTATGAAGGCAGAAAAATAAAACCGGAAAATGTATATATTTTAGGTGCTAGGGATCTGGACCCCGGAGAAATCAGATTGATTGAAAAACTAAATATTAATTTATATACAATTGATTATATCAACTCTAATAGCTTAGATGGTGCTGTTAAAGAAATTTTATCTAAATTAAAAACTTCCAATGTTGATTCCGTTCATCTAAGTTTTGATATAGACGTATTTGATGAAAGCCTAGTCCCAGGTACAGGTACACCAGTCAAAGATGGGCTTAGCTTTGATGAAGGTAGGTACGTTTTAGATGAATTCATGGGAAGTAAGCTAATTACTTCAATGGATTTTGTAGAATTGAATCCGGCTTTGGACCAAGATAATAAAACCGAGATTTTGTGTATGGATATTCTTAGATTTATAGGGGAATTGTTGTAGTTTTTTTAGATAAACTTGATTTTTTATTGTCAAAGTTATATAATATATAAAGTTCCTATATAAGTATTTTTACATGGAGCTATTATGAGACCCATTTACAGGATTACTTCTTATGAATTTTACACATCTATGGGTCACAATTTGAATTAATAAAAAGGGGGGAAATGTAAATGAAGAAGAAAATGATCACTTTGACTATAGTTATGGTAATGGTTGCTTCAACATTGGTAGCATGTGGTGGTGGTGCCAAGTACAACGACGGTACATACGAAGGTGAAGCTACCGGTATGCAACCACTAAAGGTTTCCGTTGAAGTAAAGGATGGAAAAATAGCAGATGTTAAAGTTACAGAACATGACGAAACTCCGGAGATTTCAGATCCTGCTATTGAACAAATTCCAGCGGCAATAGTTGAAAAAAACTCAACTGACGTAGATGCAGTTTCAGGAGCTACTATAACTAGTACTGCAATTAAAGACGCTGTTAATAATGCTTTGGAAAGCGCAAAATAATTTATACAAAAAATACGAGGATTTTTCCTCGTATTTTTATTTTAAAGATTATATTCTCTTTCTATAGGAATCTGCGGGTTTATATGCTACTTTGTCTTTCAACCCCTCAAATTTCACTTCCATCTTATCTTTAATATCTTCAAAATCAACTTTATCCTTTACATCTTCAAGTTTTTCCTTTACATTTTCTAATCCTTCTCCGGCTTTCTCCTTTAGGTTTTCAAGATTTTCTTTTGTCTCTTCGCTTTCAACTTTATCCTTTAAGTCCTTTAATCCTTCCTTTATATCTCTTAATCCTTCTCCGGTTTTTTCCCTTAGATTCTCAAAGCTTTCTTTTGTCTCTTCGCTTTCAACTTTGTCCTTTAAGTCCTTTAATCCTTCCCCTACATCTTTTAATCCTTCTCCGGCTTTCTCTTTTAGATTATCAAGGCTTTCTTTAACCTCTTCACTTTCAACTTTATCTTTTAGATCATCAAACCTGTCTTTTGCCCCCTCAAACGTCCTATCAAATATATCTCTAAATTTATCCATGATAACCTCCCTTATTATTTTTATCTATTTTACCCCTAATTTAATTTATTAACCCAGTCTCATAAGGATATTCATCTATCAATTCTCCTAATGCAAAAAATCTCTTTCCATTTTTCGAGGTATAGTAACAAGTCATTAACGTGATAATTGGTTTTCCTCTTTCTGTTGCCATTTTATCTTCAAGCATATAAAATGCTGTATCAGGAACAATTCTTGTATCATATATCTCATATTCATAAATGCTTTTTTTGTCAGTAATTTTGACTATACTGCCAATTTGTATATCCATTAAACTTCCAAATAACAAGCTTTTATCCTTCATATAATGACCGGCTAAAGAATAATTCCCTTTTCCCATAACAATATCAGGAACCATGGTAACAGCGCCTGTCAATAGATTTGAATTTGTCATGCCTTTTAGTATTGGCAGGCTAATATTCAAATCTTCAATTGTTAATAAACCTATTATATCCTTATTGCTGAAATTTATATTTTCTGTAATAGTCGAAGTTATACCTACATCATTTATTGCAGAAAAATCATATATTGCGACCTCTTTGGAGTTTTCTTCTATCTCCTCGGGTGATATTTCTCCAACCATTCCTTGGGTTTTCTCAACTAGATTTTTTATAAGCATTTTATTTATAACAGGAGATAATATTAAAATTACCCCCACTATAATTAACAATGTTGAAAAAATTTTTATTCCAAATGCCTTTTTCAAATAAAACATCCTCTCAAATTATCTTATTCCATTTTAACACATTTCGAATGTAAAAAGGCACTATTAATTAAACCATATTTCTAATTCCCTTTGAGCTGATTCCTCTGAATCCGACGCATGGACAATATTCTTTGTTGTTGTATTAGTAAAATCTCCTCTTATGGTTCCCGGTAAAGCTACCTTGGGGTCTTTGTCACCCACCATAAGTCTCATCACCTGTATAACATTCTCTCCCTCAACCTCCATAGCCATTACCTTTCCGCTTGTTATAAAATCTACCAGTTTTCTAAAAAACGGCTTATCCTTGTGTTCTACGTAATGATTTTCTACGGTATCTATATCTGGAGTGATTAGCTTTGCCTTAGTTATTTTATATCCCTTTTTTTCAATTCTGCCAATGATTTCACCTATTAATCCTCTTTCAACACCATCAGGCTTAATCATAATAAAAGTTTTTTCCACTCAAAAACCTCCTATTCAATTCACAATTCACAATGCAAAGTTCACAATTCTTGGGGTCTATCCTATTTTACCCAATGTAGATTTTCTATAAGCAAAACTTTTAGAAATTTAAAAAATCCATCTCAAGATGGATTTTTTAACCTTATTTTTTCTTTCTCGTGATGACATCAAATACGACCGCCACTACTAAAACTATTCCTCTAATCATATACTGATAGGAAATTCCTACACCCATTAAATTCATACCGCTTGTTAATGAAGCCATAACCAGAGCACCTATTATTGACCCTGTAATCTTTCCGACTCCTCCGGCCGCAGACGCACCCCCTACATAAGCAGCAGCTATTGCATCTTGTTCGAACAAATTTCCTGCAGTTGTAGTCGCTGATTGAAGTCTTGCAGTATATAAAATTCCGGACAATGCAGCAAGCATACTCATTGAACAGAACACGAAATAGGTTATCTTTTTTACATCTATTCCGCTCAATTTGGCGGCTTCAGGATTTCCTCCTACCGCATATATATGTCTTCCTAAAACCGTCTTTGTGGTTAAATAGTGGTATATAGCCACTACAATTATAACTATTACTATAGTCCAGGATAGGCCGTTATACTTTGCCAATGTCCAGGTTATATACATTATAACCGATGAAATCAGTATAAGCTTTGCTATAAATAACGGTTTAGATAAAACTTCAAAATTATACTTCTCCTTATTTTTCCTTGACTTTATTTCATTTGAAATGAATAATATTATCCCAATAATTCCCAATATTAATGTAATAGAATGATAGCCTTCTATTAATTTAATATCCGGAATAAATCCATTTCCAATGGCATTAAAAATTTTATTTGGAATAATAATCGTTCCTGATTTCTCAGTTACCCTTAATAAAGCCCCTCTAAAGATTAACATCCCCGCTAAAGAAGATACAAATGACGGAATTCCAAAATTAGCAACTAATATACCGTTAAAAAAGCCTATTATAATGCCAAGAAGTAAAATTATTAATATCGTTAGAAAAACAGGAACTTTGTATGTGGTCAATAGTATGGCAGCAACAGCTCCCAAAAAGCCCGCAATAAACCCAACAGATAGATCTATATGCCTTATGACTATTACCAATGTCATTCCTACGGTCAATACAGCTATATAACCCATTGAATTGATAAGGTTGCTTATATTGCGTGGCGACATAAAAGTCCCATCGGTAAGTATGGAAAATATAATCATTATAACAAATAATGCTATAAACATCCCATACTCTCTTATATTATTTTTAAGAAGCAGTTTCAATTCATCAATAAACCTTAATTTTTCCTTCTCCATATCTTGTTTTACAGTTTGATTAGATTCACCCATATTTATTAACCCTCCTTAGCTCGTTGCTAATTCCATTATCTTATCTTGTGTTGCTTCATCTTTTGAATATTCTCCTATAATCTCTCCATGGGCAACTACATAAATCCTATCACACATACCCAAAATCTCCGGAAGTTCGGAAGAGATTAAGATGATACTTAATCCTTCTTCTATCAATCTATTGATTATATTATATATTTCAAATTTAGCTCCTACATCGATCCCTCTAGTGGGCTCATCTAAAATCAAGATTTCGGGTTTAGCAAACAACCATTTTGCAAGAGAAACTTTTTGTTGATTACCTCCGCTTAGATTTTCTGCAAGTTGCTCAATACTTGGAGTTTTTATAGTCAAATCATCCTTATATTTATTTGCCACTTGTATTTCCTCATTTTCATTTATAATTCCCATAGAAGCCAATAAATTTAAATTTGTAATAGTGATATTCCTTTTAATATCTTGATTCAAAATTATTCCTTCTCTTTTTCTATCCTCTGTAACATAAGCAATACCGCCTTTTATTGCATCCGTAGGCTTATTAAAAGTCTTCTTTTTCCCTTTTATAAATAGATCTCCATCAATTTTATATTCCCTAGGATTGCCAAAGATGCTATATGCTAATTCTGTTCTACCGGACCCCATAAGACCAGCAATTCCTACTACTTCTCCTTTTTTTAAATTAATATTGATATTCTTTAATATGTTTCTTCCAATATTTGGATCATAAACATTCCAATTTTGTACTTCCAATACAATTTCTTCTGAAATTTTTGATATTCTTTCAGGATAAATATTATTTATTTCCCTACCTACCATATTTCTTATCAAAATTGGCTCCGAAATTTCATTTTTCGATGCCTCTAATGAGCAAATGGTTTTTCCATCCCTAAGGATTGTCACGGTATCAGCTATTGAGATGACTTCTTTTAGTTTATGAGATATCATAATTGAGGTAATTCCGTCATTTTTAAGTTCCCTTAATAAGTTAAAAAGGTTTTCAGAATCATCATCATTAAGAGCTGCAGTTGGCTCATCCAAAATAAGCAGCTTCACGTCTTTGCTAAAGGCTTTAGCTATTTCAACTAATTGCTGCTTACCAACACCTAATTCTTTTATCTTTATTTCGGGATTTATATTTAATTTTACCTTGTCTAATAACTTTTTTGATTCTGCGATGGTCTCAACCCAGTCGATTGCAGAGCCGTTTTTAATTTCATTTCCAAGAAAAATATTTTCATAAATGGTCATCTCGGGAATTAATGCTAATTCTTGATATATTATGCCTATTCCCACATTTACGCTGTCCTTAATATCATTAAATCTTTGAATTTCTCCGTTAAAAATGATATCTCCGGTATATTCACCATTGGGATAAACACCTGATACCACCTTCATAAGGGTAGATTTCCCCGCACCATTTTCTCCTACCAGACAATGAATTTCTCCCCTTTTAACCTTGAAATTTACATCATCTAATGCCTTAACTCCGGGAAATTCTTTAGTAATATTTTTCATTTCCAATATATAGTCATTATCGTGTCTACTCATAGGTATACACTCCTTACAGATAAAATTAGGGGGTGGCCTTTCATCCACCCCTTCACCTCTTGCTACCTATTTTAAGTTTGTAAATTCAGAAGCATCATAATAACCTGAATCAATTAAAGCTTCCTTTACATTTGATTGGTCAACTACTATAACTTCTGTTTGTTTTGCCTTAACATCTATAGTTTTATTGTTATATGAGCCGGTGGTTACAGGTGTTTCTCCCTTTAGCAATTCAATTGCCATATCCATAGAATCCTTTACCAATGTGCGAACATCCTTAAATACCGTCATTGTTTGCTTACCATCGATTATATACTGTATAGAAGCTTTTTCCGCATCTTGACCGGTAATTACATAGGACTTAACATCTGTATCAGCCGCAAATGTATCAGCTATTGATCGAGCAGTACCATCATTTGGAGCTAATATAAACACATCCCCCTTATCCCCTGCGGATGCTGCAGTTAGATGTGATTCAGCTTTATTCTTGGCATCATTAAAGTCCCAATTTGTTGTAACTTGACCTATTATC
The DNA here is from genome assembly GCF_014385195.1 of Paratissierella segnis. Lineage (GTDB taxonomy): Bacteria > Bacillota > Clostridia > Tissierellales > Tissierellaceae > Paratissierella > Paratissierella segnis. The sequence goes on along the minus strand of NZ_JACRTG010000016.1, from coordinate 286,450 downwards.
TTGCTCATTTCTTCCCTTGTCAATATTGGCTTATCTTGTAATGCGATTGCCTCGCTTGAATTTTTAATTACAAATGTACCATCGGCAATTTTAGGTTGCAGAACATTCCACGCACCTTCAAAGAACAAAAACGCATTGTTATCGGAAGCGGCTCCGGCATATAGATATAGCGGATTGCCCTCGCCCGATGCTTTATCTATCAAATATTGACCTTGAGCTTCCCCTACTGAAACGCTATCAAAGGTTACATAGTAATCTATTGCGTCAGTGCCTGTGATAAGTCTATCATAAGATATTACTTTTACGCCTTCCTTCCTTGCTGCTTCAGCTGCTGCGGCGGCGCCATCACCATCATGAGGACATATTATCAAAACCTTTATCCCTTTGGTAATCAAAGCTTCTACATTTTCCTTTTCTTTAGCTGATAAACCTTGACTAAATAAAATTTCGACTGAATATTCTGTATCCTTTAAAGCCTCTGTGAACCTGGTCTCATCTTGAACCCATCTTGGTTCGTCTTTTGTAGGAAGAACTATGCCTACATCGACCTTACCACTAGTATCTGTATCGTGCGTGGCATCGTTATCACCACTGGTTGGTGTTTCCCCACCATCTGTTTTAGGGCTACATCCTACAAATGCACCCAGTGTAAATACCAGAATAAGTAGGAAAACGATTGCCCTAATTCTATTCTTTTTCATTAAATCCCCTCCTTAAATTTGTTTAGATATTAATTATAGAAACCAAGCATCTAATACGTACAAGTTGTTAAATTTATTATATAGTGGACAAGTTAAAAAGTCAATGTCAATTCACAATGAAAAGAGGATATCCTTCAAAATCATCGCCCCTACGAATGATACCTAAGATATTAATCGAATCTTTTTATATTTATATTAGATGTATATTCTATAATATGCTTAATTATAATTAAAAAAGAGATTAGCTTCTCGCTAATCTCTATACATTACTCACTTTTAGAACCCGTTGCGCCTTCACTCTTCATTATCCCTTTCATGCCTAAAGTCGCCTCAACACTACCGTCTTTAAAAACCCATAAAGCTTCCACTCCATCAAGGGATTCAACAAATTTTTTGCTCTCTTCAAACGGAAGCATAAAAACAGTAGTAGATAAAAAATCCGCTTCTCCTGAATCAGCCGTTACAACGGTTACGGCTCTATAATAATCTCCGGGCATCAGAGTCTTTGGGTCTATTAAATGATGATAAACTTTGTCTCCTACCATATAGTATCTTTGATAATCTCCGCTAGTTACAACGGAAGCATCATTTATGAATACTGTATCCAAAACATTGGACTCATTGTTTCCAATGCTCATATTGGGATTTTGTATACCTACTCCCCATCTTTCCCGTATTCCATCTAGTGGCTTTCCAATAGTTCTAATATTCCCCCCAGCACTTATGATCCCTGAATTAAAGCCCTTTGCCTCAATTTCCCGTGCAACGATTTCGGTTGCAAATCCTTTAGCTACAGCTCCGACGTCTAAACTCATTAGAGGGTCTTCCAAATATATTGTGCTATTTTCTAAATCAACTATTACCTTATCTATGTCCGTATGTTTATTTGCCTCTTGGAGTTCATCCATTGGCGGAACCATTGCATTTTTAGGGTCTTCTTCCGCCATTTCCCTATATTGGGTCCATATATTTAAGACTGCACCTAATGCAATATTTGTTTCCATTCCATTTTTATAATACATATCTTTTGAGAATTGAATTAAATCAATTATCTCTTTATCCACCTTTACAGGTTGTTTCCCTGCATTATCATTTATAGTTTTTATATTGTTGATACCTTCATAATTATTATATTTATCATAATACTTATGAAGTACCAGCATCCTTTCATGTATGTCTTCTACATAGGACTTAAATTCTTCCTCGGTATTTGTATATCCGACTATTTGAATAATAGTATCAAATGTATCAAAAAAACTATCGCTGTATTTATTATATTTATCTTTCTTACAACCTGATAAACTGGCTATTAAGATAATTAAGATTAATATCATTGAAATTTTTTTCTTCATTTATTGTTCACCCTTGTTTATAATAACAAAAATAAATCTAACCTACAATGAAAATCGTAAAAAATTAACTCCCCCAATTAATGAGGGAGTTTAAATATTCCTATCTATCTATTTAATTATTTTGCATTTGCTGCTGCTTTTCCAACTACATCAAGATAACTAGAAACTGATATAGTAACTGAGGATGTTAATTCCGGTACGTCAGGGATTCCTGGTCCATGATCATTTTCTTTAACCTTTAATCCGGTGATTTCATCTGCAGTCTTTCCAATCATCCATTCTTGGAATGCATTCATTTGTTCATACCATTCTTTCTTTATAGGTGAAGCATTCTTCATATTATAATCTTCTTTTAATTCATGTTTTGTTTTATATTCTGCTGCTGCATCTGAAGTGACCTTGCCTTCTTTATCGAAGTTTATCTTAACTTGTGCAGTATCAACTATAGCAGCCACTACCTTACCGTCTTTGTCAAATGCCATTGCTGCCATATTTGTATCGGATTGAGCTACTGGTAATACTTCTTTTCCGTCTTTATCAGTTCCTAATTCTTTTGAACTAGCAATACTGGATGATACGCCTAAACCAACTTTTTCTGCACCTGTAGCATCTACTGCATTGTCCCAAGCTTCTGCGACTGCTGCAATATAGTCTTGAACAGTCATTGTAACAGAAGATGTTAATTCTGGTACATCAGGTATATGTGTATGATGTTCGTCTTTTTGTGTAACTTTAAGATTCTTTATTTCATCGACAGATTTACCAATCATCCACTCTTCAAATGCATCCATTTGTTCAAACCATTCTTTGCCTATTGCTGATGCTGGTTTCATATTATAATCCGGTCCTAATTCTTTTTTTGATTTAACCGGAGCATCTATATCTGCTGAAATCTTAAGATCTTTATCATATGGTGTCTTAGCTTGAACTACATCTATAGATACGCTTGCTACTTTACCATCTGCATCAAATCCTACAGCAGCCATTGTTACGTCTGCTTGTCCTAAAGCTAATACATCATTTCCATCTGCATCTTTTGAGCTTGCAATTGAAATGTTTTGTCCTAAACCTAATTTTGCAATCTTCCCGCCTTCAGCAGAAGAATCTTGATCATTATCTTGATCTTCCGGTTGTGTTACAGGTGGTTCTGGATTATCCTTTGTTTCATCAGGTTTTGAACATCCAACTAAAGCTGTCATTATTAAAGTAAGTACTAGTATCAGTGATACTATCTTTTTCATTTTCAAACCCCTCCATTAAAATTGAAATATTAATTTATGTGCAACAATATTTATTATACCACGTTGTCTAAAAATAAACAATAGGTTTGTTAAATATGTAATTATTCTATATATAATGTCATACTAAATTTATTGACAAAATGTCATGTATGAGATTAGAGGATTTTTCTCTCACTTTTTTCTATTTAAATTCTTATTAACTCTTATTATTGAATTTATAACCACAGCAATCAATGGTCCAAGAAGTACTCCTATTGGTCCAAGTATTATGGAACCTACAATTGTAGCTATAAAAGTGTACAGAGGCCTTACTCCAATCTGGTCACCTAGTATTTTAGGTTCTATAAATTGTTTTAATATTGTCATAACCATATATAGAATTGCTAAATTTATACCAAACTCCTTATTTGTCCAGAAATAAGAAACAAATGACCAAGGAATCAATACAATTCCAGCACCCAAAATGGGAATTATGTCTAATATTGATATTAATATAGCAATGGGTATAGCAAAGGGAGCATCTATAATGGTAAGACCAATACTCAAGATTATAAATGTTATAAACATTATAATTAATCGTGATTTTAAAAAACCCCTTATGCCTTTACCTGTATCTTTTACGATTTCTTTAAATAGATTTGGACGATTATCCATAGAAGCCTCCTTGTATTTTGGATACCCCTATTATATCAAATAAATACTATTATTTATACCCTCCTCTTAGGGGGTATTTGCGGGATGGTACAGTCCCCATCCCCTACAACTGCAGCCGAATGACACAAAATGTGTTTTTTCTAATCTCTAATATCCCATAAATGCTGTAGCTATTGGGTAGCCTATAAATATGGTAACTATAACTGATATAAACATAGTTACAAATCCATATTTCATCATCTGCCCCGTAGTAGTCCAACCTGATGCACTTGCCAAGGCAACATTGGGATGAGCAGGGGGAGTAGCAAAAGCAAATGCCCCCATCATACCAACAATTGATGCTACAGCCGGTGTACTAATCTTCCCATTTGTAGCAAGACAAATTGGAATTGCCACAGCGCAAACTACCGTTATAGTGACCATATTGGAAGAAAAGTTCGTCTGTATAGCTGCCCACAATGTAAAAATAGTTATAAGTGCCAATGGGCTTAAACCTTCTGACATCTGCGATATATTACCTGTTAGCCACTCGGCTAATCCAATATCCTTATTTGTCATAGCAGAACCTAAGGCCAATGTAGCTGCAGTCATAATCAAGCTTCCCCATGAAACTCCTTTGCTCATTGAATCTCTAAAATTCATTAAGGGTTTTCCTTCCACTGTAATAATTAACAAAAGAATAGCTCCCACTAATGGTGGAAATGAAGTCCCCAATGAATTGATATAGTTAGCAAAATTTGGGAATACAGATTCAAGAAAACTTGGTAAAACCCAAAATGCGATTACAGTAAAGAAAATACATAATATAATTTTTTCGTGTTTTTCCATAGGTTTAATGCTGGATTTTAATGATCTCATATCAATTGTAGAGAATTTAGACATATCAGGTCTTAAAAATACCTTAAATAACAGAATCATAGCTACAAAGCTAATCAAGCCAACAGGAATGGCAAATGCCATAAATGAAGCATAACTTATAGTCTTACCCGTTGCAACTTCATAGAAGCCCATTGCCATATTTGAAAATACATGTGCAATAGGGGTCATCCCTGAAGACAATGCACAGGCTATAGTTTGTCCCATTACTAGACCATTTGCTAACCTATCATCTTTCTTAAGCTTAAGTGTATGGCATATCTCATCTAAAATAGGCAAATAAATTACATACAACACTGTTGGTGACATAACTAAACCTATTATCAACACAGATGCACAATATGATATTAAGAACCACCATGGTCCTTTTCTGGCGACTTTGCTGGTAATAAAACCAATAGCGCATCTTCGTACAAAGGAAGTCTGTGAAACCGCATAGGTGCACATAAATGTGAACAATAGAAATGAGAATGTTGAGCCACCTATTGAGCTTGATATCATTGCATTGAAATCTATCTCCGGTATAAATGCCAGCCCTGCCAGAGCTAATAAACTAGGCCAGTCTATTGATATTGTTAACCATAATATCAAAACACCTATAAATACACCCAAAACCTGCATCTGTGATGGAGTAAGCCCCCCGGGACCGGGTATAAATCTAAATAATGATATAAACAATATAGAAATAAAAATTAAAATATTCCTTTTTAATGAACTATAATTATTGGCATTTGAATTCGAATTCCGTGCCATTTTATACGCCTCCTAATAATGCTTAATTTTATCCAATACATATAATATCCTTATTACTTGCCAACAACTCTTTTTTTGATAGGCTTATATAGTTCTTCCTTATTTATATCAGGCTTTATTCCATATAAGTAATCCAGAACTATCTTTGCTCCCTTATCCATGCCCTGACAACCTGCCAAAAGTACTATATCATCTTTTTCTACCTTTTTTAATGCCTTTTCTATAGCTTCCTCCAATGTATCATATATATTTAGCTTTATACCGGCAGACTCAATAGTATCCTTAAATACTTTTTCTTCCTCATCTGACACCATATCCTTACCTGTCACAGCCCCAATGCTTTTTGTGCCTATAATCTCTTTAATATTCAATTTGTCCTTCCATGCAACAACCGCCTCTGCATTTTCCTTATTTACGGTAATCCCCCTATTCCCTCTTATTGCATAAATGAGATGTAAATCTTTGTGATCTATTTTGCTTAGAGTTTCAAGACTGACATTTATATTTTTTAAATTTGCAAAATGATCATCTATGATGAGAAAGTCGTTTTCATATATATATTCAAATCTTCTTTCTACTCCTTTGAATCCCTTTAGTCCTTCTTGAATTTTTCCCTTGGGTATTCCATCTGTTAATGCTATAGCAATTGCTACAATTGCATTTTCTACAGAATGATAACCCGGAATACCTAATTCTACTTGGAATTCATCTTTTCTTATTATATTTGAAAATGCTCTATATTCTCTATTTACCACTACCTTAAATTTTGCTCTGCCCTTTATAAGTTCTATATCTTTCAAATATATATCTGCATTTTCATTCTTCTGTGAATAGGTAATTACATTGGCTCTTGTTTTGGATATAAGCGTTCTTATTTTTGCATCGTCTATATTTAATAATGCATAGCTTCCTTCCTTTGCATTCCTAATTAGGCTTGACTTAGCCTCCCAATATTTTTCAAAGGAGCCATGTTGGTCAATATGCTCTCTGCTGAAGTTATTAAATGATACTATATCAAAGTCTACATCATTCACTCTATATAATTCCAGTGCAGAAGATGAAACTTCCATAGGAACTTTTTCTATCCCTTCCTTTTCCATTAAACCAAATAATCTATGCAAATCTAAGCTTTCCGGGGTAGTCAATTCGGCCGGGACATATCTCTTCCCGACCTTGTTCATCACACTGCCTATTAATCCTGTTGTAAAATTGGCCTTCTCATAGATTTCATTTAACATGAATGTAGTTGTAGTCTTTCCATTTGTAGCCGTCACCCCTATTACCCTCATATGTTCTGATGGAGAATTATAAAACTTATTGCTTAATTGAGACAATGCCTCTCTGGAATTTGAGACCTTAATTTGAGGTATATTTATTCCATCTGAAAAATCTTCCACTACTACCGCTACAGCACCATTATTGATACTCGAATTTATATATTTGTGCCCATCGGTTATATATCCTTTTATTGCAACATAAAGGAAATCCGATTTAACTCTTTCTGAGTGATATGCTATGCCCTCTATATTCAGATCTCCCTCATAATTTCGTGTATCTATTATATTCAGTGATTTAATTAATTCTTCTAAAAGCATATTTTTAAACCTCCTACCTGAACAACTTCCTAAACACCTTCCCTACAACTATTCCAAAATAATTGAATGCAGGCTTTGGGTCATTTAGACTCCATATAGCCGGCGCTTTTTTTCTTGATAATGACTTGATAACACTTCCGGTTGTCAGCTGATTTTTCTTTATATATCCTCTTATAGCCAATAAATCTTCTTGAAGATATCTAAATGCTAGCCCCGTATCCTCTTTGACTGCCTTTGGTTCCAAAGGGTCTCCTATCATATCTCTATAAGCCACATACGGAAAGTTTATACCTGCCTTGTAGAGCAAGCTGTTTAAGTTTGTAGTTCTCGTATTTATTTCGATTAAATAATATTTCTTCGTTTCAGCATCCTTTTTAAATTCAATTTCTCCAAAGCCCTTATATTTTATAGCCTTGAAAAATGGCGCGCCAATATCATAAAGTTCTTGAACATATTTTTGTTCTGTATATACAGAAGCGCCAAAATTGATTGGATATTGTCTTAGCTTGTGACAAGTCATCCAGTGGGTAACTTCCGATTCCTGATTCATATGAGCATCGAAGGTATACATATGGTCATCAAATCCCGGAATTATCCTTTGAACAATGACATCTAATTTTGCATCTTTACTTAAAGATAATGCCTTATCCAATTCCTCTTTATTATTCACAAGGAATATTTTTTTTCTGAATTTTGCTACAAAGGAAGCCGAATCCGTTGGCTTTACGATACAAGGATATTTAATTTCTTTTTCCATTCTTTCATAGAAATCTTTATCAGTTGGCCTAGTTGTTTCAGGAACTAAAACTCCATGCTTTACTGCCAATTCATGAAGAGATTCTTTGTTCATTACCTTTGTCCAAAGGCCCTGTTCCGTCATAGGGATTAAATAATATTCACTTAATCTATCAAGATAGGCATCCATAAATTCAACATATTGATCTGCTCCAGGATATAATACGGGTTTTAATTGTTCATCTTTTGCAAAGTCAATTAAAAATTTTAGAAGTCCTTCCGGATTTTCCTTATAATGTGGTGCTATTAATTGTTCATTTAAATATTTTGATTTAGCACCGTATGTTTCCTTTTTTGAATAATCAACAGCAACAGTATAAACTCCATTTTCTCCTAAACACCTTATAATACTAAGACCTATATAATAATTTGAGCCCAATATAACAGCCTTATTATTCATTATAATCCCCCCGATTAGAGCAAAAGTTATCTTTCTTATCGCTTAAAAGAACAACTTAGCTATTTATTATTATTTAAAAATATCCCAAATTCCCTTAAGCTTAACTTCTTTGGAATTTGGGATATTCATTTTCCTTATTAAATGTTTCCTCTTGAAAAAACATAAAGATACCCGACATTAAAAATATGTCTCCTATACTTATAATTTTGGGTAATGGATAGGGTTTAGGTATCAATATAATATCCGCCAGATATTTGAACTTAGTATTTTTATTTATTCCCATGTGTTTAATATCAAATTCCCTATAAGGCAAGATAGTCTCATCTCTAATGCCTTTAAATCCATTTATAGATACCGGCATTTTCCCATTATTAGCTGTTATTACTATTAAATTTAATAATATACCTATTAAAAATAATTTCATGTATTTTTTTTCTATGTTCAAAAGTATAGTAATAATCATAAATAAATAGGATAAAATTATTAAATATTTGAAATTTTTAAATACAAAGTCTTCTAGTATATTATATTTTACGGATAAGGAAATAAGCACCTGAACACCGGCAGATATAAATAATATATACCATCCTTTAATATTAACATCTTTAAGCTTTTTTAAACTTCCTTTTCTTAAAATAACTAAAAGTATAGAAATAATGGCTGGCTCTATAAACATTGAATCTACTCCCTAGTGTAACATAATAGATACAAATCTCTCGGCCAATTCGGGATGAAATTGTGTCCCGGCATTTACTCTAATCTCCTCCAGAGCTTCTTCTTTTGACAGCGCCTTTCTATAAGGTCTATCCGATATCATAGCATCATAGGAATCCACTATAGTAAGAATACACGCTTCAATAGGTATTTCATCTCCTTTTAATCCGTCAGGATACCCTTTACCATCATATCTTTCGTGATGATGTTTTATAATAGGGGTGATATTTTTTAGAAAGTCCACCTTATCAATTATTTCGGCTCCTATACTTGGGTGCTTCATTATTTCTTGAAGTTCCTCCTGACTCAACTCAGCTGCTTTGTTCAGAATGCTATCATGAATACCAATTTTGCCTATATCATGTAATATTGCAGCAGTTTTGAGATCTTCTATTTTATCAAAGGGCAAATTGTAATCTTCTCCCAATCTTACGGCTAATTCTTCAACCCTAGAGGCATGTCCACTTGTATAAGAATCTTTTGCCTCTATTGTCTTATTCAACGCTTGTATAGTGGATATATATAGATTTCTCATTTCTACATAAAGTTTGAATGAATATCTGGCCAAAAGCAAAGGTCCAAAAAATAGAATAACCGCTCCATATCCATAGCTTATATAAGCTAGAGCCATTATAACGCCTAATGACCCAACGGCTACGGCACTCGGAAACACTCCCTTTATATTTGTACCCCAAGTTTTAAAAAATTTTGTATTGTTTGAAACGGATAAAAACCCCGATATCAACACAGTATTTAATAAAACACCGAAAAGCAATATTACTATAGTTGGTATTAGATTGAATTCCCCAACTTTACCACCCACAAAAATATATATTAACCCAATTGTTGTTGTTACTATTATACTTTGAGACACATTAAAAACCGTCTTATATAAAGGAAGATTAAATGTATGGATATAACCCTTTCCTGTTACTTTAGCTACCCTGCATAATACACCCAAAAATGAGGAAGTAGTTGCAATTAATGGACCACCAACAATAAGAGATGCAATATTAATAGCATAGCCAACTGAAACACCAACAGCATTATTAGGTAATGGAATAAGAAGAGATTCAACAATTATTGATAGGATTGTCCAAAATATTAATAGTTTTATATCAGTATTATAAGAACTCTCAAGCATAAAAGAATAAATTAAGATAGCAAAAACTGATAATAATCCAATATATATCTTAGTTTTTAAATTCAGTTTCATTTTTTAAACTCTCCTTTTTGCAATTATGCCGGCTAATAAATTAAATCAACTAGATTAAAGTAAAGTTTGCACCAGCAGATAAAACTAATGCTAATAAACTAAGTAATGCTAATGTAAGTTTTTTCATTGAATATAGCCCCCTTTTAGAGTACTATGCTCTTTCGCTATTTAAGCATGCTATATTCGCTTCGCTTTAGTTATATTTTTTTAAAATTAGCCGGCATTAACTACCCTCTTTGATACATATCGATTTACTGCATCTAAAGTTGCTCTAACCGCTGCTTCTTTATAATCATTTCCTATAAGGCATGATCCACAGAATCTTTTTTCTATTCCGTCTAACAGCGCCATAACAACAACTACTACTGCTTTTTCGGTAGATACAGGTATTGACTTAATATCCTCTAATGTAAAGGTATCTCCAAGCTCACAAGCTTGTTCTACAGTTTTTAATGTAGATTCTACTAACATTCTATCTACATTTCTTTTAGAATTTATACCTGACAAGGTATTTTCATATGTATTTTTATTATAACTAAGTACAACTTTTATGGTTGCCCTTGTTCCCAGGTTTTCATAAGATATTGATTTTAAAACAAGTCTACAGTTTACCTTACCTAAAGATTCATCCAATATTTCAGCAACGCTGATTATTTTGTGATCTACTTGAATATCATATGTAGCTATAAGTACAGATTGCACATCCCTCACTATTTGTTTGGGACTTCTAAGTGCATTGGAAACAATATGAATCTCCTCAATAATATCCTTTTCACCTAAAACAATTTTACAAGAAACTACCGATTCAATCTTTTCCAAATTTCTTTCAATTATTTCAAAATTCATATTACCCCCCACCGTCCTCATATGTTATTCATATAGTAACCATTCATCATTATGATATTATCATTATTTGGCAGACCTTTCAACAAAAATATTACAAATTCGGATATAATATGAGAATAAATTACAAATTGCAATTCACGATTCACAATTCACAATGTACAATCGACCCTTGGGTCGTCCTGTCGTGTACCCTTTATAGTCTAAGGATGAGACAAGCACTAAAAAAGAATGGTTAGCCAAAACCATCCTCTATACTAAATCAATTCATATAACATTTTTACTGCGACTACCAATGACATGGTAACAAATATCGGTTTAATAAATTTTGCTCCTTCTTTTATAGCAATTTTTGAACCTAAAGATGCTCCGAAAATCATAAATATAGCCACCGGTATACCCATTAGGTAATAAATCTTCTTATTTAATGAAAACATCAAAAGAGAAGCAAAATTGCTGGTAAAATTCATAGCTTTTGCATTTCCGCTAGCTCGTACAAAATCAAAACCAAAGATTTTAATAAGCCCAAATATCATAAAAGAGCCAGCACCCGGTCCAAAGAAGCCATCATAAAACCCCATGCAAAATGAAAATATCGAACCTATAATAAGAATCTTTTTATTGACTCCCTTAAAATTATCCTCAAGTCCGATGCTCTTAGAGAAAAAACTATATATTCCCACACCTAATAGCAAAATCAATACTATAGGTTTTAATATATCGGAATCCAAAAGAAGTACAGTCCTTACCCCGGTCAAGGCACCTAAAAACGTAAAAGGCAATAATACCTTCAATATGTTCTTGTCAGTCTTTCCCGATTTTGTAAATTTTATAGTACTTGTCATCGAGCTGCAACTTGAAGAAAACTTGTTGGTTCCTAAAGTGAAGTGAGTAGGAAATCCAACTGCAAGGTACGCCGGAACGCTAATTAAGCCACCGCCTCCTGCTATGGCATCGACAAAAGCAGACAAAAACCCTGCGCCACATAAAAATAATATCTTTAATGCTATATGTGCATTTGCTAACATTTAGTTCCCCCAAAAATCCAAAATTATAATACTATATATTATGGTACTAATTTTCATAACTTTTGTAAAGCAAAATGTATTTAAAAATGTTTTATCCTCATCCTGCTTTTATCTCTTTGTCTCTTCTAATTTTTTCTTTTCTCTAATAACTAGTTTAGGAACTCTGCCTATCAATAACCACCTAGGCTCAAATAATGCTATCAAAAATACAAGTCCTGTTGTCAAAATCCAACCCAATGCATAAATTATTAGAAATGAACTTAATCTTCCATACCCTATCCAACGTGGAAAATTTGCCATTAGTTTTTGCTTTATAAACTCTAATACCATGGGATGTGCAAAATAAACTCCCAACGAATAAGTTCCAAAGGATTTTAAAAGTCTTACAGATGATTTATCCATATCCTTTATTCTTCTGGTAACCCAGACCAATACTGTAAAAGTTGTCAATCCATATATCATATTCATTGGTCTTATAGAGCCATATTTCTCAAATTCACTCATATTATTGTTGGTATATATGTTCAGATAGACTTCCCCTAAAAAAAATGCTGCGGATAAAATATATATAATTCCTATTTTCTTTATATGTTTCTCCACCATTTCAACAAATTTATCATAATGATAACCGATAATTCCTCCGGTTAAAAAATAATAAAACCATCCCATTGCCGTCTTCCAATAATATTCATCGATAAATTTAAAAATAGCAATATTAGTAGGTACCTTAAAATAAAACTCATATATAAGTAATGCTGCTTGTAATACAAAGATACTTATAAAAGTTTTAACAGGTTTATTTATCATCGAATTTGATAAGTATTTTATAAACAAGGGAAACAGAATATAAAATTGCACTATTAAAAATATAAAATATAGATGAGAGAAGGTATTTCCCAACAATATATCCTTAATTAGACCTCCAAACCAATTTTCTCCAACAGGTATCCTATAAAGATATGCCTTAAATAAAAAATATCCAATAGCCCAAATTATATAGGGAAGTATCAAATAAACCGCTTTCTTTTTATAAAACTTTTTAGCATCGAATTCCTCGGGAATTCTGTAGTTATAAAAAAGTACAAATCCTGAAAGCATCATAAATACCGGCGTTCCAAATCTAAAAAACTGGTTTAAAAATGTACTTAGATGCATTACCTTACTGCTAAATTGGGAGTATAATGCAAACCCTCCGGTTGCATGTATGGTAAATATTCCGAAAGCCGATATGGCTCTCATATAATATAACTCCATGATCTGCTCCCTCTTCTTCATAAAAATCAAATCCTTTCTATAACAATTCACACCTTATAAGTATACATAAAAACTTTAAAAAAAGCAAAAGCATTGGGGAAAATGAACAGCCCCAACGCCTTTATCCTTCTAAATATGCTTTTCTCACCCTATCATCCTCTAAGATTTCCTCCGATTTTCCTTCTATTTCAATCTCACCATTTCTTATAATATATGCCCTATGGCTTAATTTCAATGCAAGATTGGCATTCTGTTCCACCAGCAAAACTGTGGTGCCTGACTCATTTATATCACTTATAATCTTAAATATTTCCTTAACTATTATAGGCGCCAACCCCATGGATGGTTCATCCAATAGAAGCAGTTTAGGTCTGGACATCAATCCACGACCTATAGCAAGCATTTGTTGTTCTCCTCCTGATAGAGTCCCCGCAATTTGCCCCTTCCTTTTTTCAAGAATTGGAAATAGAGAAAACACCTTCTGATAGTCTTTGTCCATTTCTTTCTTATCATCACGTATATAGGCTCCCATTTCAAGATTTTCCATAACACTCATCTTTGTAAATATCCTTCTCCCCTCAGGAACATGGGAAATGCCCAGTTTAACCAAATCAGTTGCTCTTAAATTATTAGTCATCTTACCATTGAATTTTACTTCCCCGCTCTTAGGAGTCAATAACCCGGATATGGTTTTTAATGTAGTGCTTTTACCTGCGCCGTTGCCCCCGATTAGGGTCACTATTTCCCCTTCATTAATTTTTAAACTTAAATCCTTTAATGCATGAATCGCACCATAATAAACATTTACATTTTTAACCTCCAGCATCACACTGCCTCCTCGCCAAGGTACGCCGTTATAACTCTCTTATTATTTTGTATTTCTTTCGGTGTTCCGCTGGCAACTAAATTCCCATAATCAAATACAAAAATTCTTTCGCAGATATTCATTACAAGGGACATATCATGCTCTATCAATATAATAGTAAGATGATATTCATTTCTAATCCAAAAAATTAAATCCTTCAGCTCTTTTGTTTCCTTAGGATTCATCCCTGCGGCAGGTTCATCTAAAAGCAATATCATAGGTTTGGATGCCAAAGCCCTAGCTATCTCCAATCTCCTTTGATCTCCATAGGGCAAATTTTTCGCAAGCTCATCTTTTTTATTCAGCAGATTAAATTTTTTCAAAAGCTCATAAGCCTCATCAAATGAATCCTTTCTCGATATAGACCTTTTAAATAATAAACTGTGAAACCCCAAAAGAACATTATCAAGAACGCTCATATCTTTAAATAATCTTATGTTTTGAAAGGTTCTGGAAACACCGTAGTGAACCATCTTATGAGGTTTTAAATCCTTAGTTTTAACTTTAGTATTTAAATTATATTCTATTTGACCTGATGTAGGCACATATATTCCGGTTAATAGATTGAAAAGAGTGGTTTTCCCAGCGCCATTCGGTCCAATAAGTCCGATAATTTCGCCCATCTCAATATTTAAATTTACATCAGTTACAGCTTTAATTCCGCCAAAATTTTTAGTCAAATTAGTTACCTTTAGCACTGACATGTTGGAAATCCTCCTTTCTTAATCCCTTAAAATATTTTCCTTCTTTATCTTTTTTCCCTACAAGTCCTGTAGGTCTGTATACCATTACTAAAAAGAGAATTATTGAGTAAATTACCATTCTAAGTTCCGGTATATTTTGTAAAAACAATGAAATAACAGATAAAGCTATGGCTCCAACGATTGAACCTAAAATACTACCCATACCGCCAAATACAACAGTTACTACTATATCAACTGATTTCATAAAACCAAAGGAATCAGGCTTAATAAAATAAAAGTAGTTTGCATATAAGGAGCCTGCAATTCCGGCAAAAAATGCACCGATAGCAAAAGCAAATACCTTATATAAAGTTAGATTTACGCCCATAGCCTCGGCAGCTATTTCATCTTCTCTTATGGCAATACAAGCTCTCCCATGAAATGAATTGAGAAAATAGCGGATGACCAATACTGTAACCACTGTCATTATAAAAACATAGGTCCAATTAGTATATTGAGGTATGTCATTAAACCCTATAGCTCCACCTATGTAATCAGTATTTAAAGCTAAAATCCTAACTATTTCTCCAAACCCAAGGGTTGCTATTGCCAGATAATCTCCTTTAAGCCTTAAAGTCGGTATACCTATCAAAACTCCTGCAATTGCTGAAACAATACCGGATGCGATCAATGCAACTATAAAAGGCAATCCCATCTTAGCAGTGAGAATAGCAGATGTATAAGCGCCGATTGACATAAAAGCAGCATGCCCCAATGAAAATTGCCCTGTAAACCCGGTAATGAGATTAAGGCTTACGGCCAAAATTATATTGATTCCAATTAGGAAAATATTGAGCTGCAGATATGAATCAATGATTCCTGTATTTATCAAATATTGTCCTGATAAATATGCAATCAATAATGAAATAATTATTATTATGTTTTTCTTCATATCGATACCCCCTATACCTTTTCCTTAACTGTCTTGCCCAATAGACCATTGGGTTTAATCAACAATATTAGAATTAATATGGCAAATGCAACAGCGTCCTTAAATACAGATCCCCCATATGCACTTACCACTGTTTCAATCATCCCAAGAGAAAATCCCCCCAATACAGCCCCCGGGATTATTCCGATTCCGCCAAATACCGCAGCAACAAATGCCTTTAATCCGGGGGTTGCTCCCATTAGAGGGTTGATGGTGTTGTAATAAATTCCCACCAATACTCCTGCTGCGCCGGCTAGGGCAGAGCCTATGGCAAACGTAAATGATATTATCTTGTTTACATCCACCCCCATCAGCTCTGCTGCTTCCTTATCCTGCGCTACTGCTCTCATTGCCTTTCCCAATTTGGTCTTCTTAACTACATATTGTAAAAGCAACATCAATAAAACCGTGATTGCAACTATATAGATATTCTTCTGATCAATGATTATTTTTCCATTAAGTAAACTTATGCTTTTTCTTTTCAAGACCTCCGGGAAAGTCCTGGTCTGCGGGCTTACAAAATACATCATAGTATATTGTAAAAATAGAGAAACACTAATTGCTGTAATAAGAGCTGAAATTCTCGAAGAATTTCTAATAGGCTTATACGCTACCTTTTCAATTACCATTCCTAAAATGCTGCAGCCTATCATTGAGAGTATCAATGAAGGTGCAAATCCAAGACCTAAAAATGTAGTAAGAGCAAATCCTATATAAGCGCCCATCATATAAATTTCTCCATGAGCAAAATTGATTAAATTGATGATTCCATATACCATCGTATAACCTAAAGCTATAAGTGCATAAATGCTGCCTAAGGATACTCCGTTAATCAATTGTTGTATAAGCTGTTCCATTTAAAAACTTCCTTTCGATTATACCTAAGCTTAAAAGCCTAAAATTCTATTTTGGATCCAATTTTTTTAAAAATGTTGGTTCTCCCTCTTTAAGTTCCAGAATAGTAACAGATTTTAGTGGGTTATGCTTCTCGTCAATGGACAAAGTTCCGGTAACTCCTTTAAAATCCTTAGTTGCTGCAAGGGCTTCCTTTAATTTTTCCGGATCTGCTTCTCCTGCTCTAATAAGTGCATCTTTTAAGAAGTAAATCATATCATAACCTAAAGCATTAAATGCATCCGGATAATTCCCATATTTAGCCTTAAAGCTTTCTTTGAATTTAGCCACTTCTTCTGTATCATCCAGTGGAGAATAGTGACTTGAATAGTAAACATCGTTTAATGATTCCTTTCCTGCAATTTCTATTAACTTAGGTGATTCATAGCCATCGCCGCCAAGGATCGGAATATTCAATCCCAATTCTCTTGCTTGTCTGACAATTAATCCTACTTCTTCATAATATCCCGGTACAAATAGTACATCAGGGTTTTCACCTTTAATATTTGTAAGCACTGCTTTAAAATCCGTATCCTTTTGTTGATATGCTTCCATTGTCACAATACTGCCGCCTAAATTCGTAAAAGTTTCATTAAAATTCTTAGATAACCCTTGGGCGTAATCACTTGTAGTATCAGCTAATATTGCCGCATTCTTAGCCCCTAAATCATTGAATGCAAACTCTGCCATCATAATTCCTTGGAATGAATCATTGAAACAGGTTTTAAATATATAATCTCTTACATTTCCATTGCCGTCTATTGTAATGCCGTCTTCAGTAGCCGAACCGGATATCAGGGGAATTTTGTTTTGCATAGCTGCCGGTGTTGCTGCCTTTGTATTTCCTGAGGTTGCAGGTCCCAACAATACCACTACATTATCTCTTGTTGCTAATTTGGATGATACATTCGCAGCTTCAGTATCTTCCGATTTATTATCGGCTTTAACCGTTTCAATCTTCTTTCCCAAAATGCCTTCTTTATTCACTTCTTCTATTGCAAGTTCAATTCCATCTACTAATCCCTGACCATACGTTGCTGCTCCGCCGGTAAGTTCATAGTTTAGCCCTACCCTAATAGTATCCGCATCTTTACTATTAGCATCATTACTTACAGTTGAAGGTTTACAACCTGAAAGCATACCTAAAACTAAAACCATTGACATAACTATTAATAAAACTTTTTTCATATTAACACTCCTGTCTTTTTCAATTTGTTTAATTGATAAAGTTAAATCAAAAAATTAAAAATGCCCCCATATGTATAGTTACATATAGAGGCTAACATTAGCGGTACCACTCTATTATATTATTATCTTGCGATAATAAACTCAAAATCAGGTTCCGATGGAAAAATCCAAATAAACCCTAGCCTTGTAACGGAGCAACCGTTATAACCTACTTAAGTTCAGTTATAAAACTTAGAAGTGAGCGCTTACTATCCAATCCATACCGGCTTTCACCAAATCTCGGCTCTCTTTTAAAGATTATCTTGATAGCTTACCCTTCATCATTGTTTTTTAATTTTTCGTTTTTTAACTTAAGAAATAATATAGCATCATATTTCATACTTGTCAACAATAATTTGAAATTTATTTTTTATTATTTTTCAATATAAAAATAATTTGCAATAGTAAGTATTTAATCTAATTGTTGCCAATTACATATAATTGGCTATGCCCCACAATTGTTTTTTCTATTGTTTCTAAATGAGAAAAATTGAAAACACTTTCCTTGCCTAAAAATGAAATATATATTTCGTCATCTTTCATTTTTCTGACAATTTAGGGCCATTGGATACAGTTCCTAATGACCCTAAAGCATATCTTTTAATACTTCAACATCTTTTATCAGTATTTTTTTATTTCCCCTAAAATCTATATAACCCATTTCCTTAAAATGATTTAATTTCCTAGTCATAGTTTCTCTTGAAACGCCTGCAAAACTTCCCATTTCTTCTCTATTTATAGAGAGATTGAGCATTATCCCTTCTTTTGTATCTGTCCCGAAATCATGTATCAGTTCCAAAAGCAAACTTGCAACCCTTGAATCTATATTATTAGAAGATAATCTATCTACCAAATCTTCTGCCCAAATAATTCTATCATATGCCTTCTCCAATATCTTCAAAGGAATTGTAGGATTTTTCAAAACAATTTCATCGAATTCAGCCTTGGATAGCGTACTTACTATAGTATCCTCTAATGCGACCCCATTAAATTTATATTCATCCTTCTTTAAAAGATTAAATCCTCCGATAAAATCCCCTGTTGAATAAATATAAAGTATTTGCTCCCTACCATCAGTTAAATTTTTGAATATCTTCATTTTTCCTGAGCAAATAATATATAGCCTATCAGCGCTATCTCCGGTTCTAAATATAACATCACCCTTTTTATAGGGTTTAACAACTACGCCTTCCGAAATCTTTTCGATTTCATCATCATTTAAATTTGACAATAAGGGGATGTTTTTTATACACATTATCCCCTTACAGTTTTCATTGTTGTATTTACATACTTCACACTTTGACATGTTATCACCTGTTTATATTATATGATACTTTTTTGTACCCTTATCTTTTCCTTTTCCAACAGCAAAGAGAGTATCTCTTCATACTTTTTTGCCTTATTCAAATCCATTTCAGGTACATTCTTTAATTTATAGTCTCTCCCTAGTTTCTCATATTTATCTATACCCATTTTATGAAAGGGGAGTATCTCTATTCTTTCAATTTTTTCGCATAAGTGTGAAATATTATTAAAAAGCTTATACATGCTTTCCTCATTGTCGGTAAATCCGGGAACCATAACATGTCTAATCCATATTTTTCCCTTAAAGTCATTTAGATATGACAGGAATGTATAAAAACCATTCATGCTTTTACCTGTTAAATTTTTATATTCTTTATGGCTGAATTGTTTTATATCCAATATAACAACATCCGTATACTCCAGTATTTCTTTGTAATATTCTTCTTGCCCATATCCGCTGGTATCTAAGCAGGTATTTATTCCTCCTTTTTTTAGTAACTTTAAACTCTCCAGTAAAAATTCTCCCTGAATCAAGGATTCACCACCGGAGAAGGTAACCCCTCCGTTACTTCGTTTATAATATGATTTATATCTCTTTGCCGTTTTTAGAACTTCTTCCGGTGTTATTCGATTTTTAGAAAACATTGTCTGACTATCAGGATTGTGACAATACGCACATCTTAGCGGGCACCCCTGCATGAAAAATACAGTTCTTATACCGGGTCCGTCCACCAGTCCCATAGTCTCTATGGAATGAAGCCTACCTTCTACCATAAAAATCACCTTTTCTTTAGTTAAGCGCTCTTGTGGAATGTTCTGTTTATTACCTCAAGTTTTTGTTCTTTAGTTAGCCTATTGAAATGTACCGCATAACCTGAAACTCTGATTGTTAATGTTGGATACTTTTCCGGATTTTCCATAGCGTCGATAAGTAAGCTTCTATCCATTACATTTATATTTAAATGGAATGCATTTTGCTCAAAATATCCGTCCATTATTCCAACCAGATTATCAATCCTCTCCTCAATGCTGTTCCCCAGTGCTGATGGAATAATTGAAAATGTATTGGAGATACCATCTTGGCAAATTCCACCGTATGGTAGTTTCGCTACGGAATTGAGCGATGCCAATGCACCCGAACTATCTCTTCCATGCATTGGATTGGCACCCGGAGCAAATGGTTCTCCTTTCTTTCTTCCATCCGGTGTTGAACCTGTTTTCTTTCCATATACCACATTTGACGTGATAGTTAAAATCGATAGCGTGTGCTCTGCATTTCTATAGGCTGGAGTTTTCTTTAACTCATTGCTGAATTTAGTCACTATATCAACTGCTATTTCATCCACCCTATCATCATCATTACCGTATTTAGGAAAATCCCCTTCTATTTCAAAGTCAACTGCTATGCCGTTTTCATCTCTAATCGGTCTTACCTTTGCGTATTTTATTGCACTTAGGGAATCAGCCACTATTGAAATTCCCGCTGCGCCAAATGCCATATATCTATGAACCTCTGAATCATGTAAAGCCATTTGACCTTTTTCATACGCATATTTATCATGCATATAATGAATTGTGTTCATTGTATTTACATAAAGAGCTGCTAACTCCTTCATTACTTTTTCATAGTTTTCCATAACTTTATCATAATTTAAGACTTCATCATCAATTCTTTCTATATCATCAAATAGCTTTATCAATTTCCCATCTTTAGCTCTCTTTAATTCATCTACACTACCGTTGATTGCATATAACAGCGCTTTAGCGAGGTTTGCCCTAGCACCGAAAAACTGCATATCTTTTCCTACTCTCATGGCCGAAACACAACATGCTATGGCATAGTCATCACCGTATATTGGTCTCATCAAATCATCATTTTCGTATTGAATTGAGTCGGTTTCAATAGACATCTTTGCACAATATTTTTTAAAATCTTCCGGTAATTTTATTGACCAAAGAATTGTCATATTTGGTTCCGGGGCAGAAGTTAGATTTGTTAATGAATGTAAAAATCTAAAAGACGTTTTAGTAACCAATGTTCTGCCATCTTCACCCATTCCGCCAATGGATTCAGTTATCCAATTAGGATCTCCGGCAAATAATTCATCATACTCCGGTGTTCTTAAGTGCCTTACCATTCTCAACTTAATAATAAATTGATCGATTAACTCCTGTGCCTCTTCTTCTGTCAATGTTTTATTTGCCAAATCCCTTTCAATATAAATATCAATAAATGCGGTGTTTCTCCCCAATGACATAGCAGCACCGTTGTTCTCTTTTACAGCAGCCAAATAACCGAAATATAAGTATTGAATAGCATCTTTGGCATTTTTTGCAGGAGATGAAATATCATACCCATATGATAATGCCATTGCCTTGATTTCATCAAGAGCTCTGATTTGTTCCGAGATTTCTTCTCTATGTCTTATTAATTCTTCAGTTGCATTTCCTTTTAAGTTATTTAAATCCTTTTTCTTATTCGCAATTAGAAAATCAATACCATATAGGGGAATTCTTCTATAATCACCTATGATTCTTCCCCTTCCATATGCATCAGGAAGACCTGTTAACAACCCTACTGTTCTCGCTGTTCTCATTTCTTGTGTATATGCGTCGAATACGCCTTGATTATGAGTCTTTCTAAATTCGTTAAAATTTGATTCCAATTCGGTATCCATCTTATATCCATAAGCATTTAGGGATGCCTCCACCATTCTATATCCACCGTAAGGATTTACAATCCTCTTTAAAGGTTTATCTGCCTGATAACCTACAATCAGTTCATTTTCCTTATCTAGATATCCCGGCATAAAATTATTAATTCCGGAAAATCTTGTGGTATCGATCTCCACATTCCCGGTTTTTATTTCTTCTTTAATTATTTCGTCCGCTTTTTCCCATAGGTCTTTAGTCCTACTAGTCGGATTTGCTAAAAATTCTTCACTTCCTTCATAGGGTCTATAATTAAGCTGTATAAAATTTCTTACATCCACTTCTTCAACCCATTGACCTTTAATAAAATTGTCCCATTGCATCTAAATCACCTTTCTTCTTAATCTGTTAATTTAATTATAATTTCTAGCAGCCTTTTATGCAGTGATTTAAATCACAGTTTTTAAACAATTCAAAATTGAAAAGACAAATCACAATTCACAATTCACAGTTCACAAATCACAATTCACAGTTCACAATCGACCCTTGGGTCGTCCTGCCGTGTACCCTTTGTAGTCTAAGGGTGAGCCGGACAGGATTAACCTAACTATCGAAGGATCTCCGGTTTTAAGATAGTGAAGAGTGAAGAACTAAAAGCGAAGAGTTGTTGGGGTCGAGCTTTGGGGTCTTAAAAAGAAAAAATAAAGTTAAAAGGCCTGGAAAACAATCCATTTAAAGGAAGATGATATATCTGTTAATTAAATGGCTAATATTCTTTTAATTACAAATAATAATACCATATTAAACTGAAGGTGAATAAATATGGGTAAATTTGAAACCACATATGATGGCTTTTTAAAACTATCATTTTCTGCAATGAATCCTATAAAAAAAGTTATAATAAATACTCATTGCAAAGTGCATATATTCATCAATGCACACGCTATCATCATCTTAAAAACCGATAAATATTTACCTCAATATAGATTCTTTAACAACTATCTAAATGATATAAACGAAGGAAGTGTTTGGGCAGACCAAGACTTTAAAAGTTCGAATCATTTCTATAATCCATATAAAAAAAGAGGCATGTATGGTAGAAAAAGCGCAATGGACTTAGGAGTAGAATACTATAACAATGCTTCAGATCTTTGGAATAAAGGAAAATTCAATGAGTCAATGTTTTATCTGGGTGCATCCTTGCACATCATACAAGATATGACGGTACCTCAACACGCCAATATTAGGCTTTTAAATAATCATAGGCAATATGAAAATTTTATAAAACAAACTTATAGCCTGATGGAAGAATATAACGTCAAAAACGGAGCATATCTTTTAACCTCCATCGAGGATTATATAGAATTTAATGCAAGAGTTGCAATTAGAATTTATAAAAAGTTTAAAAACATAAAAGATGATTCCACAAGATTTTATAAAATTGCTAGATGCGGCATTTCCTTAGCCGAAAGAACTACTGCCGGGGCAATGGTTATGTTCTATAAGGATGTGATAAATGAAAACCTCAATTAGGAAAGGATGAATTGTATGCAAAATAGAAAAATGAAAGATAATTTATCAATCAAAACAATATCTGCACCAGGAAATATTGTGACACAATCTAATATTGTTGGAAATGCCGGGACTGGGGCTTTTTGTGTATACAACAATGAACGTCATGCAGTAGGCACAAAAATCAAAAATGAAGACGGTAGAGAATACCTATGCAGTCAGGATGGCTCATGGCAAGTAATTAATGAGGAGGGGAATTAAATGTCTAAAAGAAAATTAGTAGTACCTGAGGCAAGGCAGGCTTTTGAAGAATATAAGTTGGAAATCGCCAATGAATTTGGAGTAGATGACCCAAGAAATTTAGCTTCAAAACATACAGGTATGATCGTACGTCATTTAGTTGCTGACGGTGAGAAACAAATTATGAAAGAAAAAGGACAAAATCCAGAGGATTAATATCCTCTGGATTTTTAAAATTTTCTTCCGCCACCACCATGAGTCCTTCCGCCGGATGATGTATGAGTCGAACTTCTTCCTGCTGATGAACCCCCTGAGCTACTACTAGGCTTGGGTATATGCCTTGTTGTTACAAAGCTATTAATCAGTCTGTCATTATTAGTCGTTAAGTTCACTATGCTATTTGTTTTATATGAATATGGATTGTCACGTTTCGGAGTTCTATATCTGGCTTTAGTGATTCCATAAAATATTCCTCCTGCTGCAATTCCACCTACAAGGCTTATTACAATATCCATTGTAGTTAGTTTATTTATTTTTTTGACTTGTTCCGGTTCGTTATATTGTCCTTGTTGTATTCCCAGCTCAAGATATTTTCTTGTTCCCTTCAAAAATCCACCAGCAGCACCATAATAATCCCCAGCGATAAGTCCATTATCAAATACCATATCAAGTATTGATTCAATTCTTATATCTGTTAAATATCTTATCCCGATTCCTGATGTGGAAATATATGCCTCTCTGTTGTCCATATCGATTAGAAACAATATCCCATCATAATCACCGCCTACTCCAAATCCTCCATTGTCAAAAAAATCATCCGCATAGTCTCTTGATGATTTCCCCTGGGCATCATTTGTAGTAACGATTACTATATCCATATTATACTCAGTTGATAGATTGTTCACTTCCGCTTCAAGACTTTCCATTTCTGAAGATGAAAAAAGATTTGCATCATCATATACCAATTGTCTATCAGCAAATGAAATATTCGGTATTATTAAGGTAATCATCAGCATAATGAGTAAAAGCTTAGTTTCTCTTACCATATAAACATACCTCCTAACAATAGGACAACTGAAGTTATCGCAAAAATCATTCCAAAGGCTTTATTCAATTTTGAACTGCTTATAGGTAATTCTCCGAAAGACTTCCCTGTCTGCCCATTTACAGCATACACATAGGTCTTGTTATTATATCTATAGGTCAAAACCCATGCCGGCAGCAGGGTATAATTCCACTTGTTTAAATCTATGTTTACATTGTTTTTGATGTTGTTTACTCTATCATATCCGCTCACCAATTCATTGACTAAATAAGAATAATAGCGATCCAACTGATTTTTTATTAGAGGCATAGCTTCTTCTCTACTTATATCATAGTTTTGGGCAAAGAATCCTGACAGATATGGCATTGTAAATGGTATTGCATCCTTTTCATTAAAGGGAGATATGCCATTTAATAAATTCCTGTCAATTTTGGTAAAGGCTAACTCAGAAACATTGTTTATATCTATTTGCCCTTGTCTTACTATTTCATATTTCTTAGTTTCCGTGTATTCTGTCTGTCCAACTCTCCAAACACGTATATTTCTTCCCTCCGCTAAATAATCGATATTTACCTTGGAATCTACCCACCAATAAGGCAGATACATCCCTGTTATTTTTTCCAGTTGAGATTTATCTTTAAAGTCATTTGGAACAAAGCGCTTGTTCCCTGCCCATTTCATAAAAAGATCTTCCGCTTTCTTTTTATCTATAGAAAAGGGGATTATTTTGTTTGGTAAAAAGTCCCCCTCCAGCCTATCAGAAATGATCACAGGATTATGGCAATAATAACAAAATGTCGCTGTTGTCGTTTCATCTGTTACAACCTTCGCCCCACAGGATTTACATTCATATGAATTTAGTTTTCTGGACTTGATTTCTTCAGTCTGCTTCTTTATTTCCTCTTCCGTATATTCACTTAAACAATAATCGCATTTAAACTTTCCTAAATCAGGTTTATATTCAATCCCTGCTCCACAGCTCGGACATTTATAAATAGTTACGGCCATTTTTATTCACCCTTTAATAATTAGAATTTATGCCCGCATTCCGGACAGAATTTGGGAGTTTCGCCCGTTGGCTTATATCCGCAATTAGGACATTGATTAGATGTTGGTCTTTTATTGCCGCACTCTGTACAAAAATTGCCCGTATTTTTAACTCCGCACTCGGGACAGAACCATTGATTTTTTGGAGCTTCTTGGGATTTATTAGCCCTTTGTTCCTCAATTTGTTTTTGATTTGACCTTGATGCCTCACCCATAAACGCTCCGGCACCTTGCATGCCAATTCCCATTCCTAAAAATGCCCCGGTACTTCCTTCGGGATTTGACCCTGCTGCCTCTAACCCTCTGGCAATGGAACCTTGAACATATCCTTCTCTCACAGACGGATCTCCAAGCATAGCTCCTTTGTTTCTCATATTGATTAGTTCCTTGGATTCATCGTCATAGGAAATACTTGAGATACCTACAGCTTGAATTTCAAAGCCCCTCATCTCCTTCCAATCTTCATCGAGAATATGTGCCATGTATTGGCTTAACTCTCTGCCTTTTGATGCGACATGAGAAATTCTAATGCCATCTACAGACATTTGGTTCATTGCGGATTGAAGCGCCTCCAAAAACTCTGATAGATATTGCTCGTTTATGTCTTGGATTTCTACCTTATCCTTATTTCTTGGAACAGCTTCCATGAAAAACAATAATGGATCTGTAATTTTTATGGAATAATTCCCAAAAGTTCGTAAAAATAATTCTGCATTATAGTAATTATCAAAATAATTTAGAGGATTTGGAGTTCCAAACTTTATTCCCTTTATCTCTTGCAAATTTATATAGTATGCCTTTTGTTTCGTTGGGGTTACCCCTCCGTATTTAAAACGTCCGAAAGATTCCTTTAGTGCATCCTTAAATGGTCCATTGAATAATGAAGGTAATGTTGAATTCTCTACTTGATAATACCCTTCTTCCGCTGTATAATCTACAATTTTCCCCCCATCAACCAGCATCATGAATTGATTTGGGTATACATGTATTATGGAACCGTTAGAAATTGTATCTTGAGTACCTTTTTTATTTGAGCCTCTTCTATCATCACGTCTTACCTTAATCCCGGATGTTAAAACAGTATTATCCCCCATGTCGTTTGGCTCTATTACCTCCAGCCATTGATCAGCAAGAGAACCTCCTATTGAACTACTTATAGCTTTTATTAAACCCATGAGAATACCTCCTTAAAGTTAAATTATTCTTAAACAATATATTTAATACCCTGATTGTTATTATACAATATGTTTTTATTAAAATGCCATATGCTAAAAAATAAGGCGAGGATCTTCCCGCCTTATTTAATATACTACCTTGCATATCACTCCGCACGCAATTCTCGTTCCGGAGTTTCCAGCTGGCTGAGTGCGATAATCATCCGGATTTTCATGGATAATAACTGATTTACAAATTACATCCTCAGGCTTGAATTTATCTGTAAAAAAGGTCATATTTGCATATCCACCATTTGAGAATAATACCGGAAAATCTCCTGCATGATTTCCATGGGGCTGATTTGTCGGATTCCAGTGCCCGCCTGCAGACTCAAACGGATTGTCGGGATCGGTTATTTTACACGATCCGTTTTCATGTATATGAAAACCATGCGGTCCAATAGGTTGATTGTTTGGTGTTTGAGATGCCGGAACATAATTGGGTAAACCCCAAACAGTAACTTCTACATCTGTTCCACCCGGTGCATCATAGAATTTTACAAGTCCTCTAATATTGGGATACATATTGCTGCCACTAAGTCTTGCAATAGCCATAGGTTTTTTATTTTCACACATTTTCATTCCTCCTCAGTACATAATATGACGGAGAAACTTATATGTTATATTGAAAATCTGTTATATTGAAACCTTATCTAATTCTAATAGATTATATTGTTTGATTAAATTCATCAGCTTGATTGGATATTGAGAATCCGTTGCATATCCTGCTCTTCGAAGCGCCCAAGCTCCTTGAGTGCTATCATACATTACATCTCTTAGAATTTGATATCTATCTTTTTTCAAGAATTCCTTATGGTCTTCCCAGCTTTCGTTCACCGATTTATATGCTCTAAAATCTGCATCTATTCTAAATTTGATTCCATCATATTCCTCCCAAGTATTAGATGTTACCGAGCCATTGGGACCTGACCCCTTTATGCCAAATAGATTGTTAGAAAGCTTCCCGGTATATTTATCTGTCGGAACGCTTTGCCCCCAGCCTGTTTCAAGGATCGACTGCGCAGTTTGTAATGCTGCGGACATCCCGGTCTTTTTCCATGATTTAACGGCTAATCCCGATGCTATCCCCAAGAACTTATCTTTTTCTATAACAGGTTGCGGTCCATAGATTTTTCCTAAATAAATTTTAAATGGTATTTCTTCACCCTTTATTGTATTTCCAGCAAAAGTACCTTCCACCTGTATCTTCCAATCACCTGAGGTGGTCGGTGTATAGGTATATTCAGCTGAAGGATCTTGATTTGTTGCTATAGGTATTCTAGCTCCTGTATTTGGATTTATAAGAACATAATTCACGCTTGTTAGTTTCACATTGTTAATTGTCTTTAGTTTAACAGGCTCTGTTAATACCTGTTTTGGTCCTATGCCGCTTAAGATAAGTTTAGGAGTTGATAGAATGTTAACCGATATCGGTTGGCTTTCATAATAAGCGCCTTTGCCATCTCTTACCCTAACAAAAACTTCTTTATTACCTGCTAAATCAGGTTCCGGAAACCAAGTATAATTTCCATAGGGAATAGTTGCTATGACTTGTTCATTTCCATTCGTACTGTCCCTTAATATATATTGTGTTTCACTAACTGAAAAATTCCTCGAAGCAAGCAACGATACCGGTTTATCTATTATTCCATTGGACGGAATTCCTGTCAATGTAAGCTTTCTTGCTATATCCGCTTTAAAAAATACTGCAGGCGATTCATGAGGATTTCCGTTTTCATCATAAGCTATTGCCTTTACAGAATAATTTCCGCTATCCTCCATATCCGGTGCCCAATTATAAGAGCCAAATGGATCTGATTCATCAGTTAAAGTAGCTTTTGGCTTGTCTATATTAGTGATTTCATATTTTACAAAAGTAGGAACAAAATTAGTATCGATTCCAAATCCTACTGTACTGTCAATTATCTGATCGTTGCTAATGCCGGTCAATTGTACACTAGGTACTACATTCACATTTATCTCTAGTGCATCCCCTGCGGTAAAATTACCGTTACCATCATATATTGCAGCAACCAATACTTTTTCTCCATTATCATTTACATATGGTATATATTGATACTGAGATGTTAAATCAGTACCCCTAGATATTACCTTCCCTGTAACAGTCTTTGGATCGAGCAAAAGGTATTTTATTTCTGCCGCCCCATTTAGATTCGTATTCCCGGTAGAAATTTGCAGGCTTGTTTTTCCGGTTATTGCTTGTCCATTATCGATATTCAAGAATTTAACATCAAAGAAAGGTTCAAACGTTGAGATTATGTTTGAATCTACCCTTACAATTCTATTTGCATTATCCCATTCAACGCTAATTCCCAAAAGATTCCCTACAAGACGTAAGGGCACATAAGTTCTATCATTAATTATCTTTGGAGGAACATCAACTAAAGTATATATTTTTCCCTCTTGATTAATCTCAATTAAATGACTGTCTATCTTCAAAACAACCTGCATATCTCCTTTTGTGATTTTTACAGATCTTTCGGCATTGTTCCATTCGACTTCTCCGTCCAATTGTTCTGTAATTACTCGAATCGGAACCAATGTCCTGTCGTTCTCAATTACCGGAGCAGCATTTTGAGTAAAGTCTTTCCCATCAATAACTAATCTAATCTGACTAGCAGCTATTGTATTTGGACTTAGATATTGAGGAAAAGTGAGCATTATTGCCAATATCAGTAGAACTATCTTATTTAATGCCTTATACTTATTTGCCATAGCATATCTTTCTCCTTTTTTCGTATTTTGACTATAAGTTATTATAGCATTAAAATATTACAAAATAATTACAAATAAAAATAAAAAAATCATTAGGTAATTAGTGAAGCATCACCAATTACCTAATGATCCTTATTTTGGTGCGGAACTTATTTCCCTATCCAGTCTCCGATCCATTTCCTTATCCTTTTGTCGTTTCCAAGAGTGCAGTATCAACGCAAGTGTAACTACTCCATATGAAACGAACATACGGAAATATTCACCAATCATTGCTTGACCTGTAATATATTTACCGGCTACAGGCATTACCAAAAACATTAAATGGAAAAGTGCAGTCCCTATTATAGCATTGGATATTGTAGCTTTTGCCACAGTAGCTCCTCCAACCAATAGTGACGCTGCAGCAAACAATGCAGCTTGGTCTGCTCCATTATATGTGTTAAGAGTACCTATATTCTGTAGATAAATGATTTGCCCATAACATGCCAATACGGTGGAAATGATGATGGATTGAATACGAGTTTTTTCTACATCTATACCAGCAGATCCTGAAACTGACATATCTTGCCCTACAGCTCTCATATCATGACCTAATTTAGTATTTTTAAACCAAACGGTAAACAAGCAAATTAAGCCTATTATTAGAAATGTTCCAACCGGAATATTTACTCCGCCAATTTTTATTAACAGCAGACTATCAAAACCCTTTGCTGTAATCAAATTTAAAGCATTACGAACTCCATAACCCCTCGAAAGCAATAACCCAGGATTCTTAAACGGTATAACAGAACCGCATAAATACAAAAGGAAGAACTGATAGATGCCTGATATAAATAGACCTAACATCATGGATGTAATCATCTCTCGTCCTTTGGCTCTATTTAAAACCTTGCCTCCAAAATATCCAAGCAATATTGCAATTGGGGTTGAAACTATGGCAGCTAGGATAAGACCGGGCGCTCCTTTTATACCCCAGTCATTTATGAATATAAGCCCTATTTGCCCTGCCATTGCACCTAATGTCATACCGAAATTGATACCCATTCCTGCCATAATAGGCAAAAGCAATGACAATACCAAAAAAGAATTTCTTACCAAACGAGTTACAATTTGATCCGCTAAATAAACTCCTGTAAATTTTGAAATCGGAATTGCAATTAAGCTAATAATCAGGAACATCAAAGGTACAACACTACCGGTCAATAGTCGATTTAATTTTTTTCTATCAAAATTTTTCATTTCTTCTATTTCCCCTTCCTTGTAAGTGCATATACTATCATTCCATTTGATACAACAATACGAATTATTTCAGATACATCAATATTGATTGCACTATTGATAACAGATGGAGTCATAGTTAAAATGCCTTGGAACAATATTGTCCCTATGATTACATTGGTTATGCTTGCTTTGTTTACAGAAGCTCCACCTAATAGAATTGCTGCGACCGATGGAAAGGCAAATGCAGACGGCGCATTGTACATTTGAATGAATCCAAAGCTCTGCTCATACACTATCATTCCTACAGCTGCAATCATTGTGGAAAGCATTACTGAAATTGTACGCATTTTATCAATGCTTATTCCTGAAGCTCTTGCATAATCCGGATTAGATCCTACCGCTGTAATTGCAGTACCTGTTTTAGTCTTAAAAAATGCCCATACAAACAATGCCATTATTGCAAATACCAAAATCATTCCTACCGGAATTGATAGATATTTTGTTATGTCTATCTTTAAAAAGTTGTTAAATATATTAAACCAATAATCTTCTACACTGATAGTAACACGCAGTCCTTCGCCTTTAAATCCTTGAACACTTGCAGGGTTCTTAAATGGTAATACAAGCCACATCATGTTCATAAAAAATACGAATGAAAATCCTACATATGTAGCGATTATCATTTCGTCACCTTTTACCCTATTTAAAAGCAATCCATATAAAAATCCGAACAATGCTGCAAATGCAACTCCTATTACCATTGCAACCAATATACCTGAAAGACCCGTTAAATTGAACTCAATACTTATCACGGCTCCAAGCATACCTGCGACTAAGCCAACAGGAATTCCAAAATTTAAGCCACATCCTGATTGTATCATCGGAATCATTGAAAGTACCATAATGGCATTCATACCAAAACGGACGATAACATCATGTATAGAAGTATCTACTCTTACTCCAAAAATAGGAGCTACTATAAATAGCGAAAGTAGAAATATAGCAATAATTATACGTGGCCATCCTATATTTTTAACAAATCCCTTAACTTCAGCCATTATTTTTCACCTTCTTCTTTTGTGTGTATCCCTGACATCAACAGCCCAAATTTTTCTACCGGAGCATCAGGAGGAAGAATACCAAAGATTTTCCCTTCACAGACAATAGCTACTCTATCGCTAATCGATCTTAATTCTTCCAATTCAGAAGAAATGATTACAATTGTTGTATTGTTTTCTTCATTATATTTTTCAAGTGCATTCAGAACTAGCCTTTTAGCACCTATATCTATACCTCTTGTAGGCTCTGAAACAAATAACAATCTTGGGTTCATAGCAAATGCTTTGGCCAGACACACCTTTTGTTGATTTCCTCCGGAGAGATTACGTGCCAGCTGCTTTTCATTAATACAACGAATTTCAAGTTCATCAATATATTTATCCGCACATTCTTTCATAGCCTTATCATCACGGAACTTTATAAGCCCTCCAAGATAAGGTTTTATAAATCTTTCTTGAATTTGCATAGCATTAAAGGTAATATTCCAATCAATAGATTCATCCAACAAAAGTCCTACACCTCTACGGTCTTCAGATACGAAAGAAATACCATTTTTTTGTGCTTCTAAGGTGTTATTTAGCGGAAGGGATTTTCCTTCGAAAATAATCTCTCCGCCTGAAGGGAACAAACCCATGATTCCATTTGGAATTCCTAACTTCCCTTGTCCGGCAAGTCCGCCTATACCGAGAATTTCACCTTGATGTATCTTTAGTGATACATCCTTCACTGTTTCTCCCGGCATATCGACCCAAAGATTTTTAACCTCCATAATGATTTCTTTGTTTTCTATTTTATCAACTTTACTAGTCTTTATATTTTCAGTATCTACATCTCTACCTACCATCCACTTGGCTACTTGCCCTATGTCAACACCTTCCGCCGGTGTTTCTACTACTACTTGCCCATCTCGTAGAACTACTATCTTATCTGAGACCTCTGTAATCTCGCGTAGTCTATGAGATATAAATATAATTGACACTCCCATATCAGCTAATCTTCTCATAGATTTTAGTAAAATATCTGCCTCAGTCTCTGTTAGAACCGCTGTGGGCTCATCCAATATGATAAGCTTAACCTTCTCACGATTTATCTCTCGGGCAATTTCTATAAATTGTTTATGTCCTACCGGCATTTCTGATACTAAACTTTGAGAATCCAATTGTACTCCCAATTTATCTATTGCACTCCGGGCACTTTCATGGATACTAGGTAAATCAATTGTATCTAATCTTTTACCTAATACTTTTGAAATTACGCTTTGTTGAGTTTTTTCCATATTTAAAAGTATATTTTCTGCTACAGTAAACCCCGGTATAAGCGAAAATTCTTGATGCACCATACCAATTCCTGCATTTAATGCATCCACCGGATCTTTAAAATTTACCTTTTTGCCGTCAAAATAGATTTCTCCTTCGTAACCACCTGTTTCAACAATTACATTCATGCCAAATAGGATATTCATAAGAGTGGACTTACCAGCTCCATTTTCACCAACTAAACCAACTATTTTTCCTTTATCTACCGTAAAATTTATGTCTTTTAAAACGCGGTTGCCATCATATTCTTTCCCGACATTTTTTATTTCTAGTAATGCCTCTGTCTCGGACATAGATTCACCTCCAAATGTCTATTCATATATATGGAACGGTCTCTATACGGGACCGTTCCATAAAGTATCTATATCTTACTTAATATCTTACTTAAGATTTCTATATTTTTCAGGAACCTCTACACTAGTATTCCCTAGATAACCTTCACCAAATACATAAGTATCTTGGTATACCATAACATGATTTTTTATTTCATTGCCGCTTACCTGATCTAGATATAAAGAACCATTCCATTCAGCACCCGGTGTGAATTCACTAAATGCCTTTAATACATCCTCAAGATTATCTTTTTCCATGGTGCCTTCAACTACATTTTTACCATATTCAGCTAAAGCTTGAGTAGCAGTATATCCATAGGAATAAGCCCAAGTTCCCATTCTGTGAGCTCCACCTTTTTCTACTACAGTTTCTTCTACTTTCTTTAGAATTGCTTCCCAATCTCCTGCTTCTTCTTTTAATTCAATACCAAATGCGCCAGGGTAACCCATAATTGGTGATGGTAAATCCGGTTCAACAAATATTGCTCCCAATTCAGCAACTTTCTTTAACAGAGGTTCTGTTTGAGCATCATTTGTAGCAAAGAATGCTGTATCCTTACCATATTTTTCAACCCATGCCGGCATTTTTTCCAAGATAAATTGTTGTGCTCCAGGAATACCCACATCGCTCATTGGATCCGGAGCTGTTTCTTGAACAAATGTAAGTCCTAAGTCTTTACAAGCTTCTTCAATAATGTTTCTTCTCAATGACAATAATTCAATACTCATATGTCTTGGGAATGAAATATGAACAAAAGTCTTAGCACCCATCTTCTTAGCAGCCAATACCATTAAATATCCACGATTAATATTATCCGGATCTACTACTAGATCTGCAGCTTCTTCGATCATAGCCGTATCTTCTTGTGAAGAGTTAGCTAAAAGTATAATATCAGGTCTTCTTTCTCTGATTTCATGGAAAGCCGCTGAAGTTCCAGGAACTGCTTGATTTACAACAATTACCTTCATATCAGGGTCATCAGCCAATCCTACAATTTGTGCTATAGTTGTTTCTGCTTCCTGCATAAAATTATCCGGATAAGTAACATGTTTGATCATGCCACCTTGATCTGCGTCTCCATATTTTTCTATCATTGCCTCTGCACCACGCAATTCATCTTCGCCTTGTGATACAGTACCGGTAACAATACCTATATGCATTTTACCTTCGCCGTCCGCTCCGTCAGTTGCCGGTGCTTCGACATCTCCATTAGT
Organism: Paratissierella segnis; assembly: GCF_014385195.1. Taxonomy (GTDB): domain Bacteria; phylum Bacillota; class Clostridia; order Tissierellales; family Tissierellaceae; genus Paratissierella; species Paratissierella segnis. Next base: position 251,474 of record NZ_JACRTG010000016.1, on the reverse strand, counting down.
CTGGGGAGCTTCGCCTTGAGTACATGCTACAAGACTTATTACCATCATTATACTTAGTACAATTAATAATGATTTCTTAAACATAATTTTCCTCCTTTTTACACAGCTCTACTTTTAATTTCTTAATACTTTAGAAATTTTAAAAATCATATGAGCAGCTAACAAATGATTTGAAATTTCAGAAAGTATTATATTTATTTTTATCTACTATACCCTTATACTGCATTAATGTCAATAGCTTTTAACTTCTAATCTATGACAAATTTTACGTAATTTGCTCATATTTTGTTGATTTTCTAATTGGGAACGTTTATTGAATGAAAATAATTGTGTATCGCCTTAGCTCCCAAATGCCTAATTATTTAGCTTTATAGCAAATTTAAAAAGAATAGTTACAAAAAAGTTACAATTTAATATTGAATTTTAAATTGTACTTAACCAAACCATAACTTGGCCTTTCCCTTTTAGAATTTGATGAAAGTAAAATTTTGTGTTATACTAAAAAATGTGTTTAAGCTAATAGTTGAATAAATGAATTGCATGCTTAATTCTTTTTAAGAAACGGGGGAACCAATCAATGGGGTTAATCCAATGAGGAGGGGTGCCCTTTACCCTAACCCGGCAGCTAACCTCGTAGGCATTTAAAGGGGGTCATATTGTACTGATTTCAGGACTATGGAACTCCATAGTCTTTTTTATGTTTTTTTGAGGAAGATAAATATGACAAAATTTAAATGTATGTTATATGCTTTTCATTGGTAAAATAAATGAAAAGAAGGTGGTTATATGAAAAAAATTATTAGTTTTGTTTTAATAATCATAATTTTAACTTCTTCTATAGGTTATTCTGAAGGAGCGACGAAGGAGATAAAATTTGCTGATGCCGGATGGGACAGCAACAAATTCCATAATGCTGTTGCCGGCTTAATAATTGAACAAGTATATGGTTATCAATGGAGTGAAGTCCCGGGTTCAACTACAGTATTGCACGAAGGACTATTAAAGGGTGAAATAGATGTCCATATGGAAGTGTGGACCAGCAATATAGCCTCATATGAAAATGATGTAAAAGAAGACAAGTTTAAAGATTTGGGCTTAAATTTTGGTGACAATTATCAAGGATTTTACGTTCCAAGGTATGTTATTGACAAATATGCTCCTGATTTAAAGTATGTCTGGGATTTGAAAAAATATCCCGATATTTTCCCGGATGATGAGTATCCTGATAAAGGAAGAGTATATGGAGCTATTCCCGGGTGGGAAGTAGATGAAATAATGCATAATAAATATCTATATTATGGACTTGATGAGAATTTCATCTATTTCAGACCGGGATCAGATGCTGCATTAGCTTCAGCCATCACATCAGCATATGAAAAAGAAGAGCCTGTTGTCGCTTATTATTGGGAGCCGACTTGGCTTATGGGAAAATATGATTTTGTATTATTGGAGGATGAGCCTTTTGATGAATCCACTTATAAAGAAGGAAAAACAGAGTTACCGCCTGTCCCGGTTACAGTAGGTGTAAGCAATGATTTCTATGATGAAGAACCGGAAATAGTGGAATTTTTAACAAAATATGAAACATCAAGCGCATTAACGTCTGAAGCGCTTGCTTATATGCAGGATTATGATGCTGATTATAATGACACGGCTATATGGTTTTTAAAAGAACACGACGAATTAATCGATAAATGGTTAAATCCTGATGAAGCCGAAATCATAAGATCCTACTTAAATGAAGGGACAGAATCTAAAGCTAAAGGCATACTGGATTTCCCCATACGAATACCATTAAACGTAAATAGTATAGATAATATTGTGAGGGATTTTAGCATAAAATATGATTCCTTCTTCAATAGCATCAGAGTTTTCTTGGGAAAATTGGTAAATGGAATAAATGCTGTATTAAATTTCATTCCGTGGTTTATAACCTTGATAATTGTATTTTTAGCAGGTTGGAAATTGAGTGGTAAAATTACTACAGGAATTATATACTCAGTATTATTATTCCTTATAGGTTCATTAGGGCTTTGGTCATTAATGAACGAAACATTGTCAATAGTTATTGCATCAGTAATAATTTCTTTATCTTTAGGATTTCCTTTGGGAATTCTTATATCTACTAGTGACAGAGCCAATGCAATTGTTCGTCCTATTCTTGATACAATGCAGACCATGCCTGTATTTGTATATCTAATCCCAGCTTTACTGTTCTTTGGACTGGGAAAGCCTCCGGCAGTAATAGCAACTACAATTTATGCTATTGTACCTATTATTCGGCTAACCAGTCATGGTATAAGGCAAATTGATAAAGAAGTTGTAGAAGCGTCGATTGCATTCGGATCTACCAAATGGCAATCATTAATCAAGGTACAAGTACCCCAGGCACTACCTACTATTATGACAGGAGTAAACCAAACCTTAATGATGGCTATGTCCATGGTTGTAACAACATCTATGATTGGTGCAACAGGATTGGGAATGGAAGTCTTAATAGGAGTAAACAGAGTTGAAATTGGCAGAGGATTAATTTCCGGAACTGCAATTGTTATAATAGCCGTAATTCTAGATAGAATAACTCAAGGATTTGTAAAAGGTAGCGAGGTGAAAGCTGATGAACAATAATGATACTATATTGACTGTTCAAAATCTATCGAAACTGTATGGTGCAGAAAAAAACAGAGCAATTAAATTGAAAAAAGCCAATGCAAATAAGGATGAAATTTATGTTAAAACCGGAGTTACCGTAGCCATTTGGGATATATCTCTAGAGATTAAAAAGGGTGAAATCTTTGTAATCATAGGACTCTCAGGCTCAGGTAAATCCACTTTGGTAAGATGCTTCAATATGCTAAATAAACCTACCTCCGGTCATGTATTATACGATGGAAAAGACATAGGAAATTTTAACAAACATGAATTAAACGATTATAGAAGAAATAAAATCTCCATGGTATTTCAAAACTTTGGGCTGATGTCCCACAGAGATATATTGGGAAATGTTGAGTACGGTCTGGAAGTAAAAGGCATGTCAAAAGCTGAAAGGCATGAAAAGGCTATGGAAATGATAAACATGGTAGGATTGAAAGGATTGGAAAACGAGCCTATCTCATCTCTTTCAGGGGGAATGATGCAAAGAGTCGGTATAGCGAGAGCGTTGGCGAATGATCCTGAAATTTTGCTTATGGATGAACCATTCTCTGCCTTAGACCCGTTGGTAAGAAAGGATATGCAATTTGAGCTACTAAAAATCCAAAGTAAGTTGGATAAAACTATAGTTTTTATAACCCATGATATAAATGAAGCATTTAAATTGGGAGATAAGGTTGCTATTATGAAAGACGGAGAATTAATACAGATAGCAACACCCGAAGAGATGAGCGATCATCCGGAAAATAATTATGTTAAACAATTTATAGACAGTGCGGATAAGACTCAAGTTATAAGTGTGAGCAATGTAATGATTACTCCAAATAGCATAGTTAGACTAAAGGATAATCCAAGCTACGCTATCAATCAGATGAGAAGCAATGGAGTTTCAAGTGCTTATGTTGTAGCTGAAAAAATGAAACTGCAGGGCGTGGTGACAATAGATGATGCAGTTCGAGCCAATAAAGAAGGATTGACCATCGCTGATATCCTTATAAGAGATATAAATACAACCACACCTGATACTTTGCTCCATGATATATTGCCAATTGCAGCGGAAACAAAATTTCCGATTGCAGTAATAGGCGATGACGGAAGCCTTAAGGGAATAGTATCCAAAGCACATGTATTATCTTCTATGATTTAACTTAAAGGCAGCGGATATATCCGCTGTCTTAAAAAATTGGAAAAAATAAGTTACAAAATAGTTACAATTTTCTCTTCCATTTTAGATTAATTTGTTGTATTATTATTAAGTAACAACTTACAAAAAGCAAAGGAGGATGTTACTTTGACTATAAAAGTAAATACTACAAGAAGAAAAATAATCTCTATTGCCTTAGCAGGGATGTTAACTATTGGGACAAGCCCCAGTTTTGCAGCTTTGGGTGATGAAGTTCTAAAAGAAGGTATGCAAAATAATGATATAAAGGTACTTCAACAATGCCTAAAGGATTTAGGTTACTTTAAAAATGAAGATACTACTACATATTATGGAGATATAACTAAAAAAGCAGTTATGGACTTCCAACAGAATAAAGGATTGGATGTAGATGGAGTATTTGGACCTAATTCGTACAAAACTTTGATAAATGCTACATCATCACCGTCTCGAAGCGATGAAGGTAGACGCAGCAAAACAATTTCTATAATTAGCACTGCTAAGAAATACTTGAAAGTTCCTTATGTATTTGGTGGTACAAGTGCATCTGGCTTTGACTGTTCGGGATATACAAGTTTTGTTTACTCACAAAATGGCATATCACTTCCCAGAACATCACAAGATCAAGCCCAAGCAGGTACCAAGATAGAAAAGGCAAATGTACAAATAGGCGACTTATTGATTTTTAGCAATACATACAAATCGGGTCCAAGCCATGCCGGAATTTATTTAGGAAATAATCAGTTTATACATGCAAGCTCTACAGGAAAGGGCGTTATTATCTCTGAATTAGATAATTATTATAATAACCACCTTTCATACGGAAGAAGAGTCTATTAAAAAAATTTATCCGATAGCTTAAAATTACAAGCTATCGGATAAGTCAACACATTCTACTTCATTTTTTTATATCTTTCTATATTGCCTTCACTTAGAAATTCGTAAGCATCATTAATCTTTTGAAATATCTTTGTTGCATCAGGGGATTTGTTTAAATCCGGATGATTTTCCTTAGCTTTCTTTCTATAAGCTAATTTTACTTTGTAAATATCCGTATCATAATCTAAACCCAACAAATCACAACTTTCTTCGTACTTTTTCTTGAATTCATCAGTAGGATTATAATATGTCTGACCCTGCTGATAGCCTCCATAGGAGTAGCCTCCGGTGTTTTGAGTGTTTTGATATTCATGCCATTGTCTGAACTTTTCTTCCCATTGCTTTTGTTGTTCTTCCTGTCTTCGTTCTTGTTCTTTTCTCCACTTTTCCTCTTCCATTCTTCGATATTTATTGCCATATTCGTTGAATGATTTGTACTTGCCTTTCTTTCCTTCTTTTAAATATCTTGCCCTATCAAATAGATATTCAGTTACAATATATTTTGCATATTTAAGAAAAGAAACAAACTTTGTTCCAAGAAAAGGAATTATAATAAGCATGGATATTATTAAAAGTATTGCAGGATTAAATAAAAGGGATGGCCCCAGAAGGAAAAAAAATAAACAGCCTCCCGCACTTATTAGTCCTAGTATCCCCCTTCCTACGCTAACTACAAATGATACAATAAAACCTGTAACTCCAATAATTATATCCAATACAACAGATATGATTTTGCCTATACCATATAGAATGTTTCCCAGAATTTTCCTTAACATTTCCATAATTAACCTCGCCTTTTTAAAAATAGCTTGTAACAATTCACGCGTCAGAGTTAACAATTGACCCTTGAATCATCCCATTTAACTTTTTTTATAAAATTTATGATTGCATTTTGAACACGTAACTAAGATTTTGCCCTTTCCTTTTGGTACACGTAACTTTTGTTTACAATTTGGACATTTAATATATTTATGAGTTTTTCGATCCTTGATGCGATTTTTAAGGCCTAAGTACTTCTTGTAAATAGGGCTAAAAGCCATTGAAAACTTATAATTCTCCATACTCCTTTTGGATATATCCTTTGAAAACATTCTAAAAATACTTATCACCAAAGGTATGTAGCTAAGCACAGCTATAAAGGTTATTTTAGATAACCCGCCTATTAATGACAAAATAATAGAAAGTACTAATAAAGCTAATGATAACTGATCTCCACCATATCGTCCCTGCATAAACTTCTTTAACCAATTCATAACAAATTCTCCTAACTATATTTTCTATCAAATAAAATTAATCTAACCTATTAAGAAAGATTATAACACATCAATACTTATTTACATTATAATAGACTTTGGACGTTATGACTACTAGAAATTTGCTTATTTAAAAATGGTAATGGCATATATTGCTAGCCATTACCAGATCTATTGTTTGCTTTTATATTAAATATTCATATATTAATAGGGATTAGCCAATATTCTATATTTATCTGGGCTGGATAAAAAATCTTCATACAATGGTCCATCAATAGTAAACGGTTGATCCCAAGGAATTGAATCTGCGTCGCAAATTGTTATTTTCTCTATAGGTAAATAATTATGATTCCAATCTAACCTGATGCCACCCTTACTATCTTTAAACATTAAAACAGGTGCCCCCTTTCTTTCTTTTAAAAGGCTATAATCTCCACCGGATACATTTGATATGATATCACTAAATATAAAAGGTTCGCTGCCTGTATTTATAGTTAAATGGTAGTATTCCTTTGGAACAATAAATCGATCTCCTGGTTTTACATTCACAATTATTACTTCAAATCCTTTATTACTCGGCAAAAATAAAAGAAACACACCTTTTCCATGTATTACCTCCATAAACTCCATTATACTTTTATCTGGATCTGTTTTAGCATAATGGATATGCCCATGAGCCTTTAGAAATTCTCCTCCTATTAATTTCGGCAATAATACAGTATACTCATACTTTAATCTGTAATTATCAAATAATTCTTTATGTTCAGGATAACAAACTCCATTAATCATATAGTATAAAGGTTCATCTTCAAAATCGGGATTCAAATCCCTGAATAGTGTATTCATATCAGACAACATTCTTACTGCTTCTTCCTCTATAATTAAATCTCTGTCGCAAACTAATTTGTTAACTTTATCATTATACTTTACTTTTAATATGGAATTTGGAAATGATAAGTCAATTAACATTGTATAGCCTCCTTATTTTTCATATAAATTATTTATTATAGTGCTCTAGTGATCTGTTTTGAATTAATTACCATGGCTCCATTCCGCTCCTATTAAGCCTAAAGAATAAATTTATCAATAACTTCTTTAACCCCATCGTAATTGTTGGAATTTTGGGTTATATAATCAGCATATTGGTTCGTTCTAACCCATTATCTTTACTAACACCTCTTTCCATAATATCAATGGAATATTGATTCGAAAATTGTACACGTAAAAAAACCGGATTGGGATCATTTTAAGATTACCAACCATACCTATCACTATCCCAATCTTTAATTATTAAATCTTGGTTTACAAAAACAATCTTGTTATTCTGAACATCTTTTTGTATTACTGCTCCAGGAGCTAGAGCACAATTACTTCCAATTTTAACCCCCGGATAAAAAATATTTCCTATTCCAGTCCTAGTATTATCTCCGAGAAAAGCAGCATTGCTAAATCTATTGTTATATACTTTGTTTCCCACACGATTTGGATTTTCTAAATCATCAAATCTCATAATAGCAACCTGACAGCCTGCTGCAATATCAGTACCTCTTCCGACAACACCAAATATTTGGCTATGGTGAACCATAGAAACCCTATCAAATGTCACACCTGATATTTCAGCCGTAAATCCAATCTTATTGTGATTCCCAATTACGGTATTAGAGAGTATTTTACAATAATCATTTATTATAGAGTCATGACCAATAACACAATTTTCTTCAATTATTACTCCATTTTCGATAATTGTATTATCTCCTATAAAGCAATTACCTTTTATAAGGACGTTGTCTCCAATTATAGAATTATCTCCAATATACAATTTCCCATTTATCTTTGCCTTATCACTTATATGAACGTTTATACCGATTTTATTTTCCTCTAATTTACCTACTTCTTCAATGCAATATTTCTCATTTGCAAATAATATATCCCAAGGAAAGTCCATATCGACAATCGGTCTGTTTACATAAACAGCACTAATCTCCTTATGGTCTTCAATAGCATTCATTATACATTGTTCTAAAAAGAATTCAGTTGGCGGCATCCCACCTACAGGTACATTTAAGAATGTTTCGGGGCAATACCTAATATACTCACTCAAACTATTTTCTATAGCAAAGACACCACCTATTCTTGAATTTACATAATGCTCTCTAGGATGTCCATATATACTTCTTATAATTCCATCTTTTTCATTTGCACAGATATAATCGCTATATCTAAAGTTATTATTCTTTTTTTCTAACAATATGCAACTTCCCTGATTTATAAATGTTAATAATAAATTGTTTATATCCTCATCGGAAACATATACATCTCCATAATAAATTATGGCATCTTTATCACCAATACCATTATAAATATCATTTCTAATCGTATTGGGTGATGTTTTAACAATTTTTACCTTTTTATAATCTCTAAGATTATAGGTTACTTGAGTATCCAGATAATCGACTAATACAACCGTATCTTCTATCCCCGCCTTCTCTAGTTGATCGATTATTCTAATTATATTTGGTACATTCCCTATAGTAAGACATGATTTTTGCCATTTTGAGTTATATGGAAAGATTTTATCTCCCTTCCCACCGGCCAATATAATTGCTCTTAGTTTATCTTTATTTCCAATATCCATAGTATTTGTCAAATAGTTCATCATTATATTTATCAGCTCCATCAACATTTGAACTCATGAAAACAGGTGGTTTTATCCCTTCTTTAACCAATTTATCTATTACTGCAACTATAATAGCTTGTGCTATTGCAGTCCCAACAGTATCTGATGTTGGACCAGTTGGTATATCAAATCCGTCAATATAGAAAGCTGCATCACCTTTTTCAGCACAATTATCAATTACAATATCAGCTATCTCATAAATCTTTTTTCCACTTTCATGTCTTGAAGCAACTTGAGTTGAATGTTTAAGCGATGTTAAGGCAATAACACTTGCACCCTTTTCCTTTGCATATAGGCACATTTCAACCGGAACATTATTTCTACCAGAATTGGATATAACCATGATAGTATCATTTTCATCAATTTTATATAAATCTAGAATCGCCTTTGAATAACCATCTAACCTTTCTAAATAGGTACTTTTATTGGGCATTTCATGCAGCATCAATTCAGGCGGCAATATTCCTTTTACATACGCCAATCCTCCTGCTCGAATATAAATCTCTTCTGCAATCATATGGGAATGTCCGGAACCAAATACATAAAAGCGACCATCCTTTTTACAAGATTCTGCTACAAGTTCAGCTGCTTTGTCTATATTTTCAGTTTCTTTTTCCTGTACTTCTTCAAACTTTGACATTACGAAATCTAAATATTTTTTTGTTATCAAGTTAAATCCCTCCTTAATTATTGGAAAAGTCCTCGTTCAACTTACTTAAGATTATTGATACCAGTCTCTCACCTTCACCTTTTTTCACATAACTAGAGGAAGCTTCATAGTAATTTTTCTCCCATGCTTTTTCATCTGGGAAATATAAATAATATCCATTTGTATATCCTAAAATAATATTGTTATCAGTTTCTCTTATTGGTTTGGACAGGTTCGAAAAAATTTCCCCTGGTATAGTAATAAAATTCCAATCATTAATTCTAAATATATTTATTTCTAATTCTAAATACTCACGTCTTTTCATAGTCTTGGCAATCTTAAGATCCCTAGAGGTTCCCTCAAATAATGATTCAACCAACCTCATTTCACTTGGAGGTAAATTAGCTATCTTAGCCTCTTCAACCTTTTTTATAGCATCTAGATGCCTCCTATTCGCTTCTTCTACTGAATGGATATCTCTGAATTTTAGAGAAACCCTATATCTTTTTGTTTTAAAGTAATTAATACTGCCTGAGTATATAGGATCCTTTATCGCATTTTCAATGGCTTTTCCTAATTCCTTTCCAATCCTATCTACTTCTTCAAAAGTAGTACTTTGTCTTGTAAATCTGGTGCTTATATCCCCAGCACTTCCATTTGTGAACATTATCATATCATAGGAATTACCAAAATATTTCAAAACCCCATAGGGCAAGTCACTAGAAATTAATAAATTATCATGGTGCAGAATAGTTGGATGACAAGAGAAATTATATAATAGTACCTTCTTGCCATCTTCTCTTATCAACTTCATCGCAAATACCCTGCCATCGCCCTCAGTATTTACATGCCTCTCCGACCCAATCCCTTGGACATATGAACTTCCTACTTCCATCCTTTCAAGAGGCATCATATCATCGAATGCTGCTCTTATGCATTTTTCTACCTTGTTGACATAATCTGAAACCAATTCATAATTATAAAATCCAAAGCTCTCTTCATCTAAAATACTTGTTTCATCAAAAATACCCTTTGGTCCAGAATGTGTATGGGTTGTGCAGGCAATCAAATTATCTTTTTTGATTCCTAAGTCTTTAACTCTATGAAATATTTTTTCTATAAAATGTTCATCAATTCCAATTAAATCCATTTGAACGATACAAAATAATTCTCCCTCGAAATCTATCAATAAAGTTCTAGCAAAAAGTTCATCATGTACCCCCTCGGATATCCTTTCACACTCATATCCTGAAAGTGTTGTACCAATTGGTGGTGTTATATCAACCTGAGAAAAACCCAGCTTGGCCATGTCTTATCCCCCTTTAATTATCCGGTAATTAATTGATCTAATTGATCGTCACTATTTTTTAAATTGCTTTCTTTATCTAATTTAGACATAGGGCTTTCAATACTTTCCTTCCCTACATTAAGCAAATGTTCTAAAAGGAGGGGTAATGACATTTTGCCTCGCATCATTATGGCTTCTATTAACAAAGGCACATTTACTCCTGTAATTACCTCTATATCATCTCTATGTTTTTGTAAAAGAACGCCTTGATTTGCTGGAGTTCCTCCTGGGATATCGGCTAATATCAGTATTCCTTCTCCCTCATCAACTTTTTCAATTGCAATTTCTAATTTTTTACGAAACATATCCGGTGAATCAGTTGGCTCCAACTTTGCCGATACTACGCCTGCACTTTCTCCACATAGCATTTTAGATGATTCTAAAAGTCCATCTGCCAATATGCCATGACTAATTATAATTATACCTATCACAATACCTCTCCTTTTTATGATTATTCTAGAATAAACCTACCATCGCTCCTAAAATGGATAAGATAATGATTCCAAACAAAATCTTAGTAACTGATTTACCTTTCTTAATTAGTCTATAAACCAAATAAGTAATTCCAAGTGGAATTAGGTTTGGCATTATGCCATCTAAAATCATTTGCAAAGACATTGCTTGATCACCTTTTCCAATTACAAAACCCAAAGGAACGGACACCATTGTAGCTGTCATCACACCTAATACCATTAACCCTAATATAGTAGCTGCGTCTGAAATTCTTTGCATCACTGAACCACTTGTAATTTCTCCTATAAAATTAGTTCCTAACTCATATCCTTTCACTACACCATAATAACGTGTTCCTAAGTTAAATATATTAAATAGAAGCAAAAATGCAATAGGACCAAGTATATTTCCACCTTCTGAAAGTGAGATGCCTATACCTGCACAAATAGGAAATATCGTAAACCAAAATAACGAATCTCCAACACCTGCTAACGGTCCCATCATTGCAATTTTCGCTGCACTAATAGTACTTGGATCTATCGTGCCATCTGTTGCTAATTTTTCCTCCATTGGCAAAGTTATTCCTAATATAGGTGCTGCCATATAAGGCTGAGTATTGAAAAATTCAAGATTTCTTTGAACTGCCTTTTTTAATCCTTCCGGATTATTTTTATATAGTTTTTTAAGAATTGGTAAAATAGTATAACAATAACCCAAAGCTTGCATACGCTCAAAATTCCACGATAATTGAAAGATTATATTACGTCTAACAACTCTATTTAAATCCTTTTTAGTTATCTTAGCGTCCATGTTTTCCCTCCTAACTATTCATTAATTTATCTAATTCATCTACAGTATCATCAGAGGGTTTTTGATTCTTTGAAAAATAGTCAAATAACAACGCTATGCAGCAGCTTAACATTGTTACTCCTATTAAACTAAATCCTCCGAATGTAGCTAACGCAAAACCTATAAAATAAAATGGTTTTAATTTTTTAACGTCTAACATAGTAAGTAACATTCCGAATCCAACTGCCGGTAATATTCCTCCAGCTACCTCCAGTCCCCTTAAGACTGAAGATGGTATTGCTGAAATAAGATTTTCTACAACTTCTACTCCAAAATATATAGCTGGAAATACTATTATTGCAACACGAACAAATGTTATTAATGCTCCAAGATAGTGTGTTAATTCAATTTTATTGTAATTTTCTTCCTCTGCTGCCTTGTCAGCCACATGCATTAAACCTGTTGTAGCAGTCCTTGCAAATATATCCAGTGCTTGAGACGCAACAGCAACAGGAACTGCCAAGGATAGAGAAACCTCGACACTTTGATTAGCCAAAATTGAAAATGCAGTAGCAATAACACTACCTATTACAGCATCCGGTGGAACAGCAGCACCTATACCGGTCATACCCATAAATATTAATTGTAGCGAACTGCCTATTATAATGCCAGTTTTTACGTCTCCCAGTAATGCACCTACAATCGTAGCTGCTACAAGCGGCCTGCTAAATCCAAAATGACCGTTCATATATTCTAGTGCTAATAGCCAAGCAACTATAGTTAGCAAAATAGCATTTAACAACATAAATTTACCCTCCTTTTATAGAATATCTTTTAAATAAACCTTTGTATCAGTTTGTAACTGTCTATGTTCAACTTCTACGCCATGGCTAATAATACTCCTGATAGCTTCCGCCTCTCTTTCAGTAACTGAAACAGATTTTGTCAATTGTCTTCTTCCTTCTTTAAAACGCATCCCTCCTATATTCACAGAATTAATTTTGATACCACTTTCAATCAACTTAAGCGGGGCAAATGGATTATTAAATATTAGCATTATTCTATACTTATCTAAGATTCCTGCTTTATATTTTTCTGTGAATTTATCAACTGGCAGAACATATAATTTGATATTTGATGGAGCTGCCATTTTTAAAACAGATATTTGAATTTCGTCAGTTGCAAGTTTATCATCTACTACAACTATTACTTGAATATCATTAGATCTAACCCAGTTCGTAGTTACTTGTCCGTGAACTAGTCTATCATCTATTCTTGCTACAACAATTGCCACTTTTCACACCTCCTTTCACGTAAAGTATTATATCCCGCTTGTTAATTGAACAGATTCTTATAAATAAAACTTGCTTCTATTTTCAACAAATCTAGTATTAAACCTTTCTGCTATAAGATGTGGATATGTAATAGCAGAACCTATGGTGACTGTATCAGCTCCCATTTCCATGACCTTATCCAGATGAGATAACTCCCAAATCCTTCCTTCAGCATTTACATAACAATCTGTTTTCGTTTTCAATTCTTTAACTATCTCATAATCTGGACCGTCATATATGTGCAAATTTTCATGTGTATATCCTGACAAAGTAGAAGATAGTATATCAAAACCAATTTCTGCACAAATCAATCCATCTTCTATGGTCGCTATATCTGCCATTAATAAAATATTCGGATAACTTTTTTTTAATTTGACCACTATTTCTTTTAGTTCATCATAAGTTCTTCCGGCTATTAACCTACCATCTAACGCTGCTATATCACACCCTGCATCTATTATTTCAACAGCATCCTCATACGTTGGAGTGATTATTATATTGTTCCTAGAATCATATTTACCGTCAACAGACTTTTTATTGATTCCGACTATGGGTAAATCAAGTTTTGATTTTATATATTTAATATTTTCTGGCCACGATATCCTTAAACCAACAGCACCTCCCATTTGAGCGCATAATGCAAATTTAAAAATATCCTCTGGACCATAAAATGGATTCCCATCGAAAGCTTGACAAGAAACAATAAGTCCATTTCTCAAATTATTCATCATTGAATTCATGACCAACCCCCAGATTATTCAATTTAATTTCGTTAGCATTATTTATTGCAAATAATATGCCAACAACGTGTCGGTAATGTGTCGAATATCTAAATTAAAAGAACTTTCGCATAAAAGTACGAAAGTTCTTATTTCCAATATTTAATTTGTAAATAAAATCTCATATAAAAATGAAATCTCTGTATCTGGCACATTTATCCTAAAGTTATTATTGATTACACGGATATTTTTATCTATTGCACTATATTCCATTGAATCTTTTATAAAATGCTCACTGTAGGTATTTAAAACCTCTTCATTTGAAATTATTCTTTCTATCATGCATGCAGTATGAATAATAAATCTTAAAGTAACAGGATTATCAAATTTAATATTCAATGTTCTTTCAATCTGCTCTAAAAATCTTGTACATATTTCTATAGTCTTAGCAGGGTTCAAAAATGTTAGATAATCAATCAATAAATCCATTGACAATGATTGAATAATACTATTTTTAGATATGCTATCTTCTATAGTGGTCATTTCATTTTCCTTCAACATTTCATTGATTAAATCTATGCCCCTACCGCTTAGTAAGTCCTCTAATGGAATAAACGGTATATAGCTGATGTGTGGGTCAAATGTACCTACTATACAAATTACATTTTCAAGATTTTTATTTTCCTTTAAGTTACTAAATTCAATTGCATCTATTGCTAATTCCTTTTTAATATTTTTATGGATAATATCTTCCAACATTTCCTTAATTTTAACTGCAGTACCAATTCCAGTTAGGCATGATGCAATTATTCTTTTTTTACCATTTTCAATCAAAGGGTAGTGTCCAACTTTTAAATAATCAGAATAATTAACTTCCCCAATAATTTTATCCATCGATGTATTTGTATAGTATACCTTCCTTGATACGTCTAGCAGCATAAGAGTATTTACCCCCGTAATTATTCCTACCCCTATCCTTTTATCATAATGAATCCAAATTTTCTCAGCTAAATCGGATAAAGACCCCATATCAACCATTAACAATAACTTATGAATATTGCCATATTTATCTATTAACTTTATTACATTCGCTAATAATTCCTTTGCACCCATATCAATTGGCATATCTATTCCTTCTATTATGTTATCTCCCATTAATTGATTAATCAATTTTTTTGTAGAAGTTGCAACTCCTAATCCATGACTTAACAATATTATCAAAGTATTTGTGCCAATTTTCCCTCGTACATTTTTACTTGCTGTATTTAGAAACATTGTAACAAACCCTGCTTCATCTTCAGAGTATTCTATATCCATATACTCGGATATTTGTTTTATAAAATTTGCAGATAACATAAATTCCTCAGGATAATTTATTTTTATATTTTCTAAATTAGGATTATTTATGGGCTTGTGAGTTTTGCTTCTTTCAATAAATGATTGAATATGTAAAGATAAACTTAGCAATATGTCCTTCCCATAATGTTCTGATAATTCCTTTTCTGCCAATAATAGAAATTCATTTGTTATATTATAAATATTTTGCGGAATTATCCTTAATAAATTTATTTCTGCTTCTTCTATATTTTCAAATTTAATAAGTAAATCCTTAAAATAATCATTCACTGTTCCTATGAGGTTATCTAAAGCATCCTTTTGTGAATGACCATTTTTTATTAAAAAGTTGTAATTGCTTTCCAGCCTGTCATAAATTGTCTTCTGTTCAAAATTAGATACTCCGATTCTCTTTTTATTTTTGATTGGAGAAATTACCAATTCATCTTCAAATTTAAGGATTTTTAAAGTTAAATCAATCTCTGCATTTGAAGCATTTATATTATATTTTACCTTTCCAAGAAATGAACGATTGTCAATTACTATACTGCCTGTATCTTTCTGTATAGATTTTATAAAGCCTCTAGCACAGATAAATTGAATCTCTCCCCTTAATTCTCCAATATTGCCTTCAAATTTAGTTTGTAAAAGAGTTCTTAGTACATCCCTTTTTAATACAATTTTCTTTCCGATCCTTTCAGCCTCGTCAGAGAAAAAGGTTATAATCAATTGGTATTTTTCTTCCAAGGGTCTTTCATCTAGCGAAGGAATTCTTATTATAATTGGTATCCTTCTTAAAAATGTTTTTAGGAAGGTATATTCAGGATCCTTTGTTGTTGCACCAATAATACGTACTTTTGCCTTTCTATCTCCTTTTGTTTCTCCCATCTTTCTATAGATGCCTTTGTCCATGAGATAAAAAAGTATTTCTTGACCTTCTTCAGGCAATCGATGAATTTCGTCTAAAAATAATATCCCATTATTTGCCTTTTCAACTAGCCCCTCTTTATCATCATCTGCTCCAGTAAATGCTCCTTTAACATGTCCAAATAAATGGCTAACCAATAATTGCGGATTGTCTGCATATTCAGCACAATTAAACGAAACAAAAGGTTTATCATTGTCTATTATATTTCTAAATTTTGCGTATTCGTACATTAATTCAGCAAAATATGTCTTGCCAACTCCACTAGGTCCTGTAATTAAAGTATCTAATCCCCCTGGATATAATATTGAAGCTTTTGCTTGTTCAATTTGTGGGAACAGACTGGAATTATATCCTATTAATGAAGTAAATACGTTATCCTTTGATGTTAATTCATTGTCAACGATATCGTTAATTGAATCATTTAAATTAATAATATCGTTAATATTGGATACTTCTAACCCTTGATTAGTATAATTCAAATCTATATTAAGTATCCGTTCAATAGACTCCCTAGCTATAAATCTAACAGGTTTACCTTTGATTTTTATTAAATATCCTTCGTTATATAATTTATTTAACTCTGCACTTGCTGTGTTCCTCTTAATGCCCAATTTACACCCAATTTCTTCGGCAGAAAACCCAATTATGATATTGTTTTTAATATCATTCATTGTATATTGACTACTTAAATTTTCAACTATTGAATAAATATTTAATTTGGTAGACAAAATAATCACCTCAAGCACTTCAGCTTAATAGAACTTTCTTTTAAACTCTCTTACCAGATATTAAGTTATATTATCGCCATTATTAATAAGATTATAATATGAATTTTCGTCAATAGTCAAATTACATTTTTTATAAAAGGTGGTAATGCCTTGCAGATTACATAGAGAACTTTTTACATAGGCTATATAAAATATTTGAGTTGCTTTTCTTATGCTATAATGTTAATGTTGGGTATAATTATTATTAGTATAATTTTAGGAGGTTAATTCATGAAAAAAATCAGATGGGGTGTATTAGGATATGCCAGAATTGCAAGACTTTCAGGTATCCCTGCTATAATGATGGCACCAAATTCAGAATTCTACGCTATTGCATCCAGGAATGAAGAAAAACTGGAGCAATGTAAAAAGGAATTTGGTGTGGTAAAAACCTATACGAGCTATGATGAGCTTTTAGATGACCCTAATGTAGATTGTGTATATATTCCATTGCCAAATTCACTTCATAAGGACTGGGTAATTAAAGCAGCAAATAAAGGAAAACACGTTTTGTGTGAAAAGCCTATAGCTCTTAATGCAGAAGAAAGTACGGAAATGGTCAAAACTTGCAAAAAAAATAATGTGAACCTTATGGAAGGATTTATGTACAGGTTTACTGATAAAAGTAAGAAGGTTAAAGAGGTACTTGATAGTGGAGTCATTGGAGATATTAAATATATAAACTCCACATTTAGATTCTTTTTGGATCGAGAAAATACTATCAAAATGAAACCCGAATTGGGTGGCGGATCTATCTATGATGTTGGATGTTATCCCCTCAACTTTGTAGGCATGGTAACAGATAAGGAGCCAATTTCTGTCTCAGCAGAATATATTTATCAAGACGGTGTAGACGTAATGTTCACAGGAGTGTTAAAATATGATAATGGAATTATAGCAACCATAAACTCCGGATTCAATGCTTTTAATAGAATGTACTCCGAAATAATAGGAACAAAAGGCTTGATTGAAATTCCGGATACTTTTTTAGACGATGCCGGTTTTATTACAATTATTACAAATGAAGGTAGAAAAGATATACCTGTTGAGAAGTGCGAACGTTATGCATTAGAAGTAGAAGAATTCGCAGATGCTATACTTAATAATAGAAAACCTAAACTTGATGCAGAAGAATCTATAAGAAACATGAGAATAATGGATAGATTATTAAACTTACGAAAAGAATAAGGTGTAATGATGACAAAGAGAGTAATATTGGGTATGAGTGGAGGCGTCGACTCATCGGTTTGTGCACTATTGCTTAAAGAAAAAGAATATGATGTAATCTCCCTCTTTATGAAAAATTGGGATGAGAAAGATGAAGACGGAGTATGCACTGCAACTGAAGACGCAAGCGATGCACGAAGGGTGGCAAATCAACTTGGAATCCCCTTTTATACCGTAAACTTCGAAAAAGAATATTGGGACACAGTATTTACCTATTTTTTAGATGAATATAAGAAAGGCAGGACACCCAATCCGGATGTAATGTGCAACCAAGAGATTAAATTCAACGCTTTTTTAGACTATGCGTTAAAGCTTGATGCGGACTATATTGCAATGGGGCATTATGCCCAAGTTGAAAAAAGAGATGGAAAATATTATCTATTAAGAGGAGAAGATAATAACAAAGATCAAAGCTATTTCCTTGCTAGGATTGGGCAAAGGGCTTTGTCGAAGACCATCTTTCCTGTTGGACATCTGGATAAAAAAAGTGTGCGTGAATTGGCCGAAATGCATAATTTATATACTGCTAAAAAGAAAGATTCCACCGGTATTTGTTTTATCGGAGAAAGAAATTTTGATGAATTTTTAGACAGATATCTTCTCACAAAAGAAGGAGATATAATTGATGTAGATGGAAATAAAATCGGAAAGCATACCGGGCTTATACATTATACTTTAGGACAAAGAAGAGGCATAGGAATAGGAGGTATAGGTACCGGTGAGCCATGGTTTGTTGTAGGCAAAGACTTGAAGAAAAACATACTTTATGTAGCTCAAGGAGAAAACCACCCTGCATTATTTGCCAAATCATTAGTAGGGGAATCGCCTTCTTGGATATTGGAAGAAGCTCCCGAATTTCCGTTAAAATGTACTGCAAAATTCAGGTATAGGCAAGCAGATATACCTGTTACTGTAAATATGCTGGATGATGGAAATCTTCATATAGCATTTGACAATCCCGTCAAAGCTGTGACTCCGGGACAACAAGCTGTCTTATATCAAGATGAAGTATGTCTGGGTGGATCTATCATAAAATCCATAGAGCCTATGGAGAAAAAATATTTATATTTGAATAATTAAAAATTCATTTGACTATTTGATTATAAACACAATAATAGTGGGGTTCATCCCCACTATTTTATCTATTCTTATTTAAAAATTCTCTTAAGGCTTCTACAGCTTCAATCTTAGTTGCCCATGATGTTACAAAACGTACTGCAGTGTTATTTTCGTCTACTTTATCTGTAAATTCATATATAAATTCCTTTCCCATCTTTTCTAACAGCACATCCGGAAATATTGCAAATACCTGATTGGTACATGGCTCGGCGTAAAACTTATATCCAGCTTCATCAATGATAGACGCTAATCTTTCAGCCATCTCATTTGCATGTCTTGCTAACTCAAAATACAAATCATCTAGGAATAATGCTTCAAATTGAATTCCTAAGATAAATCCTTTAGCCGCCATAGCTCCTCTTTGTTTTGTCAGATAGCGAAAATCTTCTTTTAAATCCTCTCTAATGATTACTAATGCTTCTCCCAACAATGCACCATTTTTTGTTCCGCCAATATAAAATACATCTACTAGATTTGCAATATCTTTTATATCTAAATCGTTAGTCTTACAAGTCAAAGCCGAACCCAACCTTGCCCCATCTAAAAATAATAATAATCCATTCTCTTTACACTTGTCATTAATAGCACTTAATTCGTGCTTTGAATATACGGTGCCCAGTTCAGTTGAATTCGATATATATACCATCTTTGGCTGTACCATATGTTCATCAGTATGACGGTCTAGTGCTCTCTGTATAATTTCCGGTGTGAGTTTTCCATCCTTACAATGCATTGCTACTACCTTATGCCCTGTGGCTTCTATTGCTCCGGTCTCATGAACATTGATATGTCCTGTATCAGCTGCTATCACACACTGATGCGGGCGTAAAAAAGATGAGATAACCAGCATATTGGTTTGTGTACCGCCCGGTATAAAATGAATATCCACATTATCTTTTCCAATCAATTTTTTAATATATTTTCTTGCCCTATCACTATGAATATCTTCCCCATAGCCTATATTTGCCTCAAGATTGTATTTATTAAGTAATTCCAATATTCTGGGATGTGCCCCTTCACTATAATCATTTCTAAAGCTGTACATATACCTTACCTCCGTTTGTTTATATTATTGTTTATATAAATTGTGAATTGTGCATTGTGCATTGTGCATTGTTATTTGTTATTTGTTGAATGTTGGTATGACTAATTTTGCTTCAAACAAATCCCCATTTATTGATAACAATAGCTCTCCATTCATTAATTCCATCAAATTTCTCGCTATATACAATCCCAGGCCGCTGCCTTCAGTATGTCTAGACCTTTCACCCCTTACAAATTGTTCCATTAACTCATCAGGTTCAATATTCAATTTCTCTTTAGAAACATTTTTCAAACTAAATATTACAAAATCTCCTTCTCGCCTTGCAGCTCCATAAACCCTAGTTTTTTCTTGTGTATATTTATATGCATTTCCTAAGATGTTTTCAAGCACCCTGCCCAGATGATCCCCATCAGCTAAAACATAGATATCCTCTTGTGGGTCAAATACAAATGTGATTTCCTTTTCATTAAATAATGAATCAAAGTCTCCATAGATCTGTGAGATCAACTCATTCAATTCCAACTTTTTAAGATTTATATTTACATTCCCGGTTTCCGTCTTGGATGCATCTACTAAATCCGTTATCAATACCTTTAGTCTTTTAGAGTTTCTATCTAAAACTGTTATATAGTCCAATGCAGTGCTATCCTTTATATCCAAATTCTTCAATAAATCCGTATAATTTATAATGGAAGTTAATGGAGTTTTGAGATCATGAGAAATATTTGTAATAAGTTCCGTTTTTAACCTTTCCGATTTCAATTGACTTTCAATGGTTTCAGAGATATTTTGGTCTATATTGTTCAACATATTTACGGCTTCCAGAGTAAAACCAAAAGAACCTATATATGAAATATCAGTCTTTTGCAATTTGGCAATATTATCTATGCTGTACATTATCTTATTTATCTGTTCAGCATAGTTTAGCAATGTAATGGATATTAGAAGGGTAAAGATGAACAAGCATAGGTATAAAATGTCAACTTCACTTAAAAACATCAGAAAAAAATATAATATTAATATTATAGAAAACAGAAAAGGTAAAATAATGCCTTTATATACTTTAAAATCACTTTTATGGTATTTAAATATATTGTAGAGTAATAGGGACTTAAAAAACTTTTTTTTGATGATTTTATTTAAAATAATAATAAATACAATTATTACTCCAATTATAATTATTACCTCTGTTGATATAAAAAATTTTACCAATCTTGTAATTTTACTTAGGTTATCCCCAAATAATATCCTAAAAAAAGGCAGAAATATTCCGCCTATAATATAGACCACTGCCCTTAGAATTACAGCTCCTACAGTAAAAAACAATATGAAATACAAACACAATGGCTCAAGATACATATTATTTAGGATATATTTTATCTTGGATTTTCTACTAATATTTCTATTCATTTAGTCACCTACAATTTTGTACCCCATACCATAAACAGATTTTATATAATCAGGTTCTCTGGGGTTTATCTCCAGCTTGCTGCGAAGGTTGCTGATATGTACCGATATAATCTTCTTGACATTATAGGCAGGTTGATCCCATACATATTCATATATTTCATTTGAAGAAAATACCCTGTCTCTATTTTTAATCAATAGCTTTAGTATACCATATTCATTAGGTGTTAGACTGACTATATTATCATCAAGTTTAACCTCTTTTGTCCTGTCATTTAGTGTAATTCTTCCTACTTCAAACACATCCTCTTCTTTTTGCATGCTGCCAAGGCTTGTATATCTTCTCAAATTTGACTTTACCCTAGCTAAAAGCTCAATGGCATTGAAAGGCTTTGTAATATAATCATCTGCGCCAACATTAAGCCCCAATACTTTGTCCGTATATTCACTCTTAGCACTGAGAATAATTATGGGTATATTCTTCTCCGCCCTAATCTTAGAAATTGCTGATATTCCATCAAGCTTTGGCATCATCAAATCTATGATTATTAAGTGAATATCATTGCTTTCAATAGCTTCCAAGGCATTCATGCCATCATATGCACATATCACATTGTATCCTTCACTTTTAAGATAAATTTCAATTGCATCGACTATATCCTTCTCGTCATCACAAACTAAAATATTGTAAATCAAATCATCACCCACCTAGTGTAATTATAAAACCATCAATATTGTTTCCGGATATATTATATTTTAAATCATCTTCAATATAAATCGATTGAATTTCCTCAATTGATTTTACAAACAATATTTGATAATCTTTATACTTTAAGGAGTTATCAACAGAATTATACTTTCTTATAAATTGGTGATATTCCTCTAAGGCAAATCCCTTTTCCTCTATTATAACACTATGGGGAAATCCGATAAAGCGAAAATGCCATGGTTCTTGTGAAATCCCAGTTATGCTTTCTTTATCTTTCTTATACCTTTCTATAAAGCCATTTTGTGTTGCTGCTTCTCTAAACTCATTAAACACCCCATAATAAGGAAAATCAGGGCAAATAAAATCTATGTCCTTTTTGTTTTCTCCCAAGTCAATAGCCAAGCCACTTTGATGCTCACTCTCATCAGGTCTAGCCACAAATTTTTCTGTAAATTCCAGTCCATTTTCCCTAATGGATGTATCATATAGATCCGACTGTTCTTTTCTAGATCTAAAGCCGCTTACTGGAACGATTTTTTCTTCAGAGTTGATTGTATTTAATACTTCTTTTAGAACTTTAACTACCTTTTTATTCAACAAATGTTTCTCATAATTATCATCAAATTCTGTCAAATCCCTTATTATCTCAGCTTCATCGATTCTAATGGGGTACTTCTTATTGATTAGTATCAAGTCCCCTTTGTAGATGTCTTTTCTTCTCAATATGATTTCTTTCATTGTTTTCTCTCCAATCCCAGCTCAATCAATTTGTCTAACATGTCTTTGTATTTCATTCCGGAGTGTAATAGCATATTTGGAAACCTGCTCCCTGTAGTAAAACCGGGCATAGTATTTACTTCATTAAATATTATGTTGTTATTCTTGTCTAAAAACATATCCACCCTTGCTAAACCGGTACATCCCAAAGCTCTATATATTCCTATAGCTGTTTTTTTGATTTTTTCTGTTAAAGCTCTATCAATTCTAGCCGGCAAATGAATTTTAGAATGAATTAAAGTATATTTTTCTTTATAATCAAAAAGCCATCCCGAAAATTCAATCTCATCTACCGTCCCAACTATTAGATCATCGTTTCCAATAACAGCACATCCTACTTCAAATCCATCAATATTTTCTTCTAGGACAACCTTGTTATCATATTTAAAGGCCTCTCCAATCCCAGTAAACGATTCGTCTTTATTTGATGCCTTAGTAATTCCTATGGATGATCCCTCATTAGCAGGTTTTACATAAATTGGAAAATCCAT
Source organism: Paratissierella segnis (assembly GCF_014385195.1). Classification (GTDB taxonomy): domain Bacteria; phylum Bacillota; class Clostridia; order Tissierellales; family Tissierellaceae; genus Paratissierella; species Paratissierella segnis. The sequence continues at coordinate 227,754 of NZ_JACRTG010000016.1, read as the reverse complement.
ATTCATTAAAAATTCACTTATTTTTTCTGTATCAACTTCACTGTTGATAACTAAATTTTTTGGAACTCTAAAGCCTTCCTTATCCACAATTTTATGTGCATAATCTTTGTCCATGCAAATTGAACTTGAAACTACATTGCAGCCCACATATGGAATTCCGGCAACTTCAAATATTCCTTGAATACTTCCATCCTCCCCATTCTTACCATGAAGTACCGGAAATATAATATCGACCTTTCTACGAATAAATATATCATTTTTTATTTCAATTATTTCGCTATCCATCTTATTGGGTGATATTAAAATCTGATTGCAACTATCTTCTAAATACCAAGTGTCATCCTCTATCCTTTCTATTTCACCATAATACCTAAGCCATTGTCCTTTACGAGTTATCCCAATCTTTATAACATCATATTTTCCATTGTCCAGATTTGCTAAAATCGAACAAGCAGATTTTAAGGACACTTCATACTCTGATGATGCTCCTCCAAATATTACTCCTACTCTTATTTTTGACATTTTAATTTCCCCCTATAATGATTCCCAATTCAGACTCTACATCATATTGAATTTCATATTTATTTTTAAGGATTAGTTCTTTTCTAAGCAAATTGTCGCTGGAATTGTACCAAAGCTTATATACCTCGTTATATCTATAGATTTTACCGTTTTCTCTTGTATATTTTAGATTTTCACTTTTAACTCTATAGTATATATCTTGTTTAGCGTCACTGAGGATACCTCCATAAATGTATTCTTCATCAAAATCGATTAAGATTTGAAATCTATCCTTTGTATCATTTTTAACCTTCAAATCTTTCCAACCTTCCGCAATTGTAGCATCTACACCTTCCGGTATATCTCCGCCCGGAGGTGGCAATGTCTCTGCTGAATGGGGATGTCTTTCTACAATAGTTAAAGGTGTATGCAAAAATATCCAGAATAAGAGGTTGCTTATTTGACAAAGTCCTCCGCCTTTCACATTTATAACTTTATCATTTTCTACTGCTAATCCGTCCTTATAGCTTCCGTATTTTTCCGCCTTCCTTGCAAGCATCCAAAACGAGAAAGTTTCACCAGGTTCTATGACAATTTTGTTGATGGTGTTTGCAACCAGTTTGAGATTATCCACCTTGTTTATTTGATATTTAATATCAAATCCGCTTTTAGGATTAATCATCTTTGACTTGGTAGAAAAAATTTTATATTCAAATGTGTCATCAGATATTCTTTTAGAATACCTATTTGAATCCAATTTCATTCCCATATAGAAAAATATCTTTCGTTGCAGCTTTCTTATAGGAATAAGAAATGGGAAAATCTGTGTTATTCTTTTCTTTTTCATAAGCCCTCCATAAATTATTTAATCTTATGATTTAACTTTATAATATAAAATCAATCATTCATGGCTTGAAAAATCAAAGAATTGTCAAAGAAAAAATGAAAAAAAATGTCATTGATAAAGCTTTTAACTTTATCAATGACATTACACTAATTTTATTCCTCCCATATTATTTGAGAATTTTCCAACACCTTATCCCAATTATTCCCATTCCTAAATATTTTACTAGAATCAAATTCTCCATAATAAACAGCATCCACAGTATCTTTATTTCCTAATTGAAAAATGAAGTTTTGTTCCACACGTTCTTTTTTATCATTAACCAACTTTCCTGAAGGAGAATCAGCAATAGTTACAGTATAATAAAGTAATATAATATTTTTTTCTTCCCCATCAATGTTCACTTTCATAGGATTAGTAGCATTTACAGAATAATATCCCTTTCCATAATAATGAGATACAAGCATATTATCTTGTTCTTCAATTTTAATTAGGGATTCCGAATAGGGTATAATCCTATCAAAATAAAAAACAAAGCTGAAAGCACCAAATAAAATTAACCCTGTAATCAATATTGATAATCCTGAAATAATTAATTTTTTATTTCTCCAGCTCTTTTTGAAATTCTTAATTATGGGAGCTTCCTTTTCAGCCGGAATATAGACCTTATGCTTCATTAGTTCAGCCTCTTTACTACATTCTTCACAATTTCTTAAATGCTCCTCTACCATTTGTTTTGTATCATCACTTACTACGTCATCAACATAAAGAGGCAAAATATCTCTAATGATATTGCAATTAATTTCTTTCATCATTCATCCCCTCCATATATTCCATTATTTGTTTCTTTGCTCTATGATAGGTTACTCTTGCCCATCCGGAACTTTTCCCAAATATCATGCCTATTTTCTCAAACGGCAATTCTCCAAATACTCTTAGGAAAAAAATCTCTTTATAAGGTTCTGACATAGTATGAATAAATTTATGGATGATTAAGGCATCTTCTTCATTCATAAGATTTTCTGATATGGTGACACCTACATCGGCTATGTCCCCTATTGAATCAAAATCTACTTGTTTTTTGTTGTTTTTATAAGATGAGTAATAGGTATTTTTCGCAATTGTAAACAGCCAAGCACGAATATCCTTAGATCCATCGAAGGTATCAATAGACTTTATGGCTTTAAAAAATGCCTCCTGAGTTATTTCTTCAGCCATGCTCTCATTTTGCGATATGGATTTTATATATAAAAATACTTCTTTGAAGTACAGATTGTATATTTCCTCGAAGTCCATGCCTTTCACCCACCTTCACCTATATAACTTATGAAAATCAAAAACGTTACAAATTATTTTTATTTTATTATATAACATACCACCCGGACTAAATATTTTTCGGGTGGTATGTTACTTTTAAAAATATCATTGTATTATTTCGATAAAAAATTTGAGGTAATTGCTAATACTATAATTTCAAATATCAAGGAACTATTGGATATTCTGATTAAAGTATTTTTCCTCTAGATCCTCAAAATGGTTAAATATATGAACCAAATCCTTGCCAAAATTCTTCAATGTATATAGAGTATTGTTATCATTAGATTCTTTCTCTATAACATTTTTTTCAATTAGAATATTTAATTTCCTATTCAATTCCGTATGACTTATATATGGAATACTTTTTAGAATTTCACTATAACGATGATTTCCCAAATCTATTGATTTCAATATTTCTGATACCCATCTCAATTTTATCAAATCATGTACTATTTGAAATCCATTGGATATCATATTTTCCAAATCCATCACTCCTACTAACAAATTTGTGCCTTTTTGTAACATACATTATATCATATAATTTATATATAGTTTAGTGAATGAGAAAAAATATTTAAAAACTTGAGGAGGTTTATTTATGAAACATTTAGATTTATTACAAAAATATTTAGCAAATTTGGCGGTTTTGAACGTTAAACTGCATAATATCCACTGGAATGCAGCAGGATTACAATTTATGGAAGTTCACAAATTTACCGAAGAGGCTTACGACAATCTGTTTGAAGCTTATGACGAAGTTGCAGAATTGTTAAAGATGAAAAATGAAATGCCTCTATCAACAATGAAAGAATATCTGGAAAATGCAAGCATTGAAGAAATAAATGCAAAAGATTTTTCTATTAAAGAATCTTGGGAATTAGTAATGAGCGATTTTGAATTGATGCGTAAGTTAGCTACTGAAATCAGAAATGCTGCTGACGAAGCAGGTGATTTTGAAACTGTTATGTTGTTTGAAGATTATGTGGCAGATTTCAGCAAGAATCTATGGTTTGCTAGGTCTATTCTAAAGTAAATAAGTATAATGAATTTTTGGGTCGTTGATGAAATGAACATGCCCCTGTCTACTTGGCAGGGGCATGTTCACTATTCCCAGTGACCTTTTTTATAAATTTCTTATTTGCTTATACTTACTGCCCATTCAAAGCCTGAATCTATTCCATATTCTTCTGAAAAATTACCCATATTTACTGCAAAAGCAGCATTAAGCTCGGAATCCATATAAATTATATCTTCGCCTTCTTCAACATCCCCAAAGGTATTGACATATGGTATTTTCTTTTCATATACTACCTGACCTTCATGAGTGATTTTCACTGTTAATTTATCCCCCACCTTAGCTCCATATTCTTCAAACAGTTCTCTTGGAATACTGGTCCATAGGTTTCCATAAGGCTGATCAATAACTGTAATTATCCCATGCATTGCATTATCTTTAATTTCCGGTCTTTGATAATTTATAGTCACTACTTGTTTTGGTAATTTCTTCCCCACCTCTTCAAAGGTTATTGTACCGGATGCCAGTCTAGCTCCTGTATATGCATATACATCTCTGCCATGGAAAGTATAGGACTTTTCAGAATCCTTTAGCCTATTTACCGCTTCATCAATTTCTCTGACTTCTTCAATACCATACTTCTCGGCAACTAAAGTAAGAGTCCCATTGTCCGGTGTTACAAAATACTGTCCTGTTTTTGTTTTTAATACTACAGATTTTCTATCTGTACCAACCCCAGGGTCTATAATTGATACAAAAACTGTGCCTTCCGGCCAATATTCTGCTACTCCGCCTAAACAATATGCTGCTTCCCAAATATTAAACGGTTCAATTTCATGAGTTAAATCATACATTTTTAGATCCGGATTTACTCCAAATGCAACTCCCTTCATTGATGCAACAGCATTATTTTTTACTCCAAAATCCGATTGAAAGACCAATGCAGATGTTTTAACATTTAATCGAGTATCCTTTACCAAAGATTCTGGTTCTGCAAAACTCTTATTTAATACCGGAGCAATTGTAAATGATAGAACCAATAAAAACACTACAATTAATTTACGTAAATCTTTTTTACCTTTCATTTCAAAACCTCCTATATATATTTTTTTATTGATTACTTTTAAGACGCAATTTAATTATATCAAATTTGGTAGAGTTATACATCTAGGATCCATAAAAACTTGTATTATATTGAATTTTATAATCCCGCTGTTTAATTTCACATATAATCCCTTTTACTTGCTTTTGATAAAGGATCACAGCACATATTTAAAATCATTTGACGTACACATACTAATCATGTTATCATAGCATAAATTCAATTTCATAATAATTCTCATCTTAAAAGGTGAGGCAGAAAAGCAGATGTAAAGGAGTGAAGTAAAGTGAGAACTATTTTGAAGAATGGAAAGATTTATGTAGAAAAGAATAATTTTCAAGAAGCTTTATTGATTGAAGATAGCATAATAAAACAAATAGGAAAAAATGAGGATATAAAAGCTCTCAATTCAGACAAAATAATTGATTTACAAGGTAAAACAGTTTTACCCGGAATTAATGACAGTCATTTACACTTATTGGGAGTTGGTGCAGCAATGTCTAGCTGCAATCTTACATCTGCAAAATCAATTGACGACATTATTCAATTAGGTGAAAAATTTATTGAAGATAACAAGGGTTTAAAAGTTTTATTTGGTCGCGGTTGGAATCAGGACTATTTTATCACCGGTGATAAACGTCTAATAAATAAATATGACTTGGATAAAATTTCTACTGACATTCCAATTGTCTTTGATAGAATTTGCGGCCATGTTTCCGTTGGAAATTCCAAAGCCCTTGAGATGCTAAATATAAATGAAAATTCAAGATTTGACGGTGGTGTTATAGAGCTAGGTGATGATGGAAAGCCAAACGGAATTTTTAGTGAAAATGCCATTGGTCTTATACAATCCATAATTCCGGAAAAAAACGACAAAGATATCGAAGAGGAATTCTTAAAGGCTGCTAATTATGCATTAAGTGTAGGTATAACCTCCGTTCAGCCAAATGATGTTAAAGGAAGTAATTACAATCAAATTTTCAATATAATCAATAATATATATAAGAATAAAAAAACCAAATTAAGATATAGATATCAATTCAACTTTCAAGATATAAATGATTTTAAAGAATATTTAAAATCAGAGTATAATACCGAAAACTATGATGAAAAATTCTTATCTAAGGGTGCATTAAAGCTATTTAAAGATGGATCCCTTGGAGCTAGGACTGCTCTAATGTTAAATGATTATAAGGATGCTAAAGGAATCAAAGGTATAGAAGCATTAAGTGATAAGAATTTACAAGATCTATGTGATTTAGCTACGGCTAATGGATTTACAGTAGTTACTCACGCTATTGGTGATGGAGCAGTTGAAAGTGTTATAAGAGCATATGAAAAAACTATGAATGGATGTAAAAACCCTTTACGTCATGGAATAGTACATTGTCAAATAACCAGCAGAGAACAGCTTGAGAGGATTGCGGATTTAAATATTTGTGTTATGTATCAGCCAATATTCTTGGATTATGATACAAAAATAGTAAAATCAAGGGTTGGAGAAAAATTAACCAGTACATCATATGCTTTTAATAGCCTTAGAGAACTGGGAGCTCCTATAAGTTTTGGTACAGATTCTCCGGTAGAAGACTGCAATCCCTTCCCCAATATTTATTGTGCAGTAACTAGAATGGACTTGGATGGAAACCCAGCAAATGGTTTCTACCCAAAAGAAAAAATGAGTGTAGAAGATGCAATCGATGCTTACACATATGGCGGTGCCTACAATGAATTTAAGGAAAACTTTAAAGGTAGATTAAAACCGGGATATGTAGCTGATCTAATAGTATTGGACAAAGATATATTTACAATTGATGAAGCGCATATAAAAGATATACAAGTAGAGATGACTATGATTGATGGAGAATTTGTATACAGAAGATAGATTATTAAGGTCACTTGGGACAGTCAGATAATCCCAGTGACCCGATTAAGTAAAGTATTCTATTTTAGCATTGGGGAATTTATCCATTATCAATGATGAAATGAATGTTTTTATTTCGCAAGATTGTTCTTTAGGATAAACGTATTTAAATCTTCCATATCTACCCCATTTTAACATGCGTTTTTCCTCATCCATATCCAATTTTGTATGGGGAAATCTTTGTAAAATCATATCTTTGGCTCTTGCAGTAAATCTATGTTGAATTAACTCAAATGTAATCTCCTCATGATTATATTTATATCCAAATCCCTCATACAATAAAGTGAACAAGTCCTTATAATCCTCTTCCCATGTGTCATAAACCATAATAGGAGCTACGATAAAACCTATAGGATAATTATGAGCTATAAGCTTTGATGCAGTCTCAATGCGTTCATTTAGTCTTGCGGTATTATGTTCAAAATTATCTATTACATTTTCTGTATTGATACTTACCCTAAACCTAGTATTTCCATTGTGTTTAAGTTGTAATAATGAATCTACATTGCTAAATTTTGTAACTACTCTTAGCTTTGCATTTTCTAATTCACCAAAGAACTCAATAGTTTTAGCTAAACTACCTGTAATATGTTCGAGCGCCAGCGGATCACCTAAGCTTGCCACTTCAAACGTGGTTATTCCCTCATCCTTGATATGCTGTTTTATAACTTGAAAAATATCCTCAAGATTTACATAAACCTTAATGGAAGGTTTTTCTCCTTGCGTCGTTTGTAAATAGCAATACTCGCAGCTGCCCGGACAATTACTTACTAGAGAAAATTGATAATCTGCAGATGGACTGCAAAAATCTAATTTTTTATTTTTCATTGTTGTTATTAAAATAGTTTTCTTAGAATTAGTATACTTTGTTATCGGTGTAATTCCGGGTATAAAGCTAGAAGTCTTATTTGATGTGGATTTAATAACTTCGATATCATTGTTTGTAAAGAAGTCATAGAGCTCTACACCCAGTGGATACTTAAGACTAGATGGTTCAAATATTACTCTTTCCGGCATAAATAATTTCATTAAACCATTCCTTTGTTTTCTTAAAAATTTATTTAACCTTAGTATATGAAAATTAGCCTTAAGTATACATGACGGTAAAAAGGCCACTGGAAACAGTCATGTCCCAATGGTCTTTTAAAATCAATCAATCTATTTGTTTGCCTTCACAGTATCTTGCCAGAAATCAACCTTATCTTTAAGGTCTATAGAAGAAGCCTTGAATACCGGATTCTTCCCTGCCCTTTTTTGTTCACTATAGTCCTTCATACATTTTATTGCAGAATCTTTTAACATGAAAATTGCAGGGATATTAATCATTGCCATGAATGCCATCAATACATCTGCCGTATCCCATGCTACACCAAATTCAAGTTTTGGTCCAAATAATACTACCAGAACTGCCACTACACGGAAAATTGTCAAAGTAGTCTTATTTGGCTTTTTACCAAGAACATAATTCAAATTAGATTCCGCATAGAAATAGTTCCCTATAAGGGTTGTAAATCCAAACAAAAATAGTGCAAATGAGAAGAAATACTGACCAAAGTTTCCAAAGTTAGCTTGCAGCGCAGCCACATTATATGGTGCACCTGCCATCTCAGGAGTTGGAACAACACCAGAAGCTAATAGCATAAACGCAGTTGCTGTACAAATAATTATCGTATCTAAATAAACTGACATCATTTGAACCAGTCCTTGCTTAGCCGGGTGTGATGTATCAGCCGCTGCTGCTGCATTTGGAGCAGATCCTATACCTGCTTCATTGGAATATAGTCCTCTTTTTAATCCTAACATGACACAGGATCCGGTAAAACCACCAAAAATAGCTTTAAAATCAAATGCTTGGGTGAATATATCTGCAAATATTCCCGGAATCATTGTTATATTTTTTATTATTACAACGATTGCAACAATGATATATGCTACTGACATAATGGGAACGAGATGTGAAGTAATTTGGCTTAATTTTTTCCCTCCGCCAAAAATACTAAGAGCTGTTAGTGCTGCTAAAATTATACCCATAATTATCGGTGTTACCTTCGGATTCCAAAAACTATAAGTACTAAATGATGAGCTTACATTATAAGCAGCCAACATATTAAATCCTACCATATAAGTAACAATCAAAATAACCGCAAAAATCATTCCTAAAGTTTTGTTTTTTAATCCATTTTCAATATAATATGCAGGTCCGCCATAGGAACCTCCATCCTTATCTCGTTTCTTATAAATTTGTGCAAGAGTACTTTCAATAAAAGCAGATGCCGCTCCCAAAATAGCGACAACCCACATCCAAAATACTGCTCCTGCCCCTCCTAAAGCTATAGCTGTGGATACCCCTACAATATTCCCTGTTCCAACTCTGGAAGCTGTAGAAACCATTAAGGCTTGAAATGAGGAAATTGATTTCTCATCTTCAGCAGGTTCTCCGATAACCTTTATGGAGTCTTTTAGAAGCCTTAATTGAACGAAATTTGTCTTAAATGAAAAGTATAATCCACCGCCAATCAAGAGTAATGGCAATAAATAAGTATAAAGAAATCCGCTTAAACTACCTATAAATTTTGCGTACAAATAAATACCTCCCTTTTTAATAACATATGATATTGTATTACTACTTTGATATATAGCTTACATAAACCACCTTCTTTCTCTTCATCATATGTTGTAATATTTTATTTCCCACTAAAATAGTGAAGCCCTAATTCCTTGGATAGATATTCAAGCATATGGTAGCCACCTATGCTATTGCCTTGAGAATCCAAAGCCGGTCCAAAAACACAAATACCCAGCTTGTTTTCGGCAAAAGCAAGTATTCCTCCTCCGACACCACTCTTAGCAGGCATGCCTACTCTAATTGCAAATTCTCCTGAGCCATCATACATGCCGCAAGTAAGCATTAGGGATTTAACGATTTTTAAAATGGAATTATCTATTAGTCTATCCCCCGATTTGAGATCTAATCCATCATTTGCCAATATCGCCGCATAATTTGCTAAATCATTGGAATTTACCTTAACTGAGCACATTTTGAAATAGAAATCTAATGTCTTTTCAACATCCGCTTCAAGTACTCCGCTACTATTCATCATGTAGGCTAAAGAACGATTCAGCATACCTGTCTTGCTTTCCGACATATATACGTTTTCATCTACTTCAATGGAATTTCTTCCGCAAAATAAACGTACCAATTTTAGATAATCTTCAAAGGAATATCTTTCGGAGATTAATCCAGCTACCGCAATTGCGCCTGCATTTATATAGGGGTTTGAAGGGTATTTTTTAGTTTCAAGTTTGATTATAGAATTAAAGGGATCACCTGAGGGTTCCATCCCCACCTTATTAAATACGATTTCCGGTCCAAGATTATGAAGAGCAAAGATCAAAGATATTGTCTTAGATATGCTTTGAATTGTAAATTCCTGATGCCAATCCCCTACATGATATCTCTTACCTTCTATGGTAACTATACTTGCTCCCAGCAGATTTTTATCCGCCTTTGCCAATTCCGGAATATATGTAGCAACGTTGCCATCGTCTATATACTTACTACTATGTATTAATGCATCATTTAAAATTGTCTCTATATTTGTTAATTCCATTTTATAAACATACTCCCTAATCTATTTGATTTAATTCCAACACCTATATAGTATCTCCTTTTGTAAATATCCGGTAATACTTAAAACTTATATCTATTATTTGTATAAACTATAACTAATTAATTAACAATATGATAAACTTTAATTAAGATTATATGAACATAAATTTTGGCTATGGGTGGTGCATATTTTTGGATATTAACCATTTAAAAGATTTTGTAACTGTTGCAGAATGTGGATTCATTAACAAAGCAGCTACTAAATTGTACATATCACAACCTCATTTAAGTAATATAATTAAAGACTTGGAAAATTCCATTGGCTTTGAATTATTTGATCGTACCAATAGAGGAGTTACTCTTACCTCTGCTGGAAAACATTTTTTGAAGCATGCGGAAGTAATCATAAAAGAGATAGACGCTTTAAAAGAATTTACACCTACTAATATTAAAATTTCAGACAAATTGCGAGTATCAATGACTAAGTTTACTCACACTATGGATAGCTTCAATGAAGTATGCAGTAAAAAGGATAAACTTGACGGATTCACATATCTACTTAACGAAGGAACCACAAGGGACGTAATAGAAGATGTTGCAAATGGCTATACCGATGTAGGTATAATCCATTATGACATTCATGAATCCAAAAACATCCATGCAATCCTCGAAAAAAATGGGTTGGAACATAAGACGATAGCAAAGTTTACCCCTGAAATCTGTATATCTAAGAATCATGAATTGATCCAACAAGGAGAAAAAGTAACATTAGATGCTCTTAAAAATTATGGCTTTGTACGCTACCTTGGCCAATATGAAGACTTTATATATAATATCGTAAAAAAAGGGCACCATATGGACCTTAACAACTCAAACAAAATTATCTATGTTTATGGACGTTCAACTCTATTAAATCTTATATCCATCAGCAATTTTTACACTATAGGAATTCTCGAATTCGATAAACAGCAATCCATGTTCAATGTAATATCTGTTCCTATTGAATACTGTGAAAAAAACCTCTTATTTGATGTAATAACAAAAAAAAATATCCAATTGAATGATACGACCTTAGAATTTATATATAATGTCTCTGAAAGATATCGTAAATTATCTAGCAAACAAAAGGATGATAAAATTATAGACCATTGAAAACTGTCGTAAGAACAGACTACAATGGTCTTAAATAATTTTTTTATCAATTTCTATGAATCATCTTGGGGACTGTCAGTCCCCAATGACATTTACATCTTTTTTCTTGGTATATATCTGGTATGGAGAAGTTCATGAGCTTTTTCCCCATAAGGCTCTCCGATATATTCTTCATAAATCTTCTTAATCATAGGGTTTTCGTGAGATTTTCTAATTGCTTTACCTCTGTCCTCATTATATATACCCTGCATCCTCTTTTTAAGTATAGACATATCACCGTGATGATATGGTTGACCTCCGCCGCCTATGCATCCTCCGGGACACGCCATAATCTCAATAGCATGATAATTCGCTTCTCCCCTTTGTATCTTTTCCAGAATACTTCTTGCATTCCCAAGTCCATGACATACAGCTATATTTATCTTTTCTCCATTTATTGTGACGCTGGCTTCCTTGATTCCATCCATTCCTCTCAGAGAATGAAATTCTACATCTTCAAGAGTCTCACCTGTCATAAACTCATAAGCTGTTCTCAATGCAGCTTCTATAACTCCGCCCGTAGCCCCAAATATGACAGATGCACCTGAAGATTCTCCCAATGGATTATCAAATTCTTCATCTTGAAGATTAGCAAAATCAATACCTGATTCTTTAATCATAATTGCAAGTTCTCTTGTGGTTAAAACATAATCTACTGCTTTTGTACCGCCGAGACCAAGTTCTGGTCGAGCTGCTTCATATTTTTTAGCCACACATGGCATCACGGATACAACTATTATATCTTCAGGTTTATGCCCCATTTTTTCCGCTAAATAGGTCTTAGCCAATGTCCCAAACATTTCATGTGGAGATTTACAGGTTGACGGTATATCCAACATATCTTGGAAGTTGTGTTCGATAAACTTAACCCAACCCGGACAGCAGCTTGTTAATATTGGCAGCCTTCCTCCGTGCTTTAATCTATGCATAAGCTCTGTAGCTTCCTCCATAATAGTCAAATCAGCTGCAAAATCAGTATCATATACCTTGTCAAATCCAAGTAGTTTCAATGCTGATACCATCTTACCGGTAACTTGAGTCCCCGGTTCCATTCCAAATTCCTCTCCAAGGGCAACCCTTATCGCCGGAGCGGTTTGAACCACTACTACCTTATCACTATTGATTTCTTTCCATACCTTAGATATTTTATTTACCTCAGTTAAAGCTCCCGTTGGACATACTGCAATACATTGTCCGCAAAAGGTGCAATTTGATTCATGCATAGGCAGATTAAAGGCTGTCCCAATAACAGTATCAAACCCTCTCCCAATTTCAGATAATGCATGAACGGTCTGTACATTATTGCACATGGTTTCACATCTCTTGCATAAAATACACTTATTAGGATCTCTTACTATTGATAAGCTGCTGTTATCAATAGGAAAATCATTCATTTCACCTTCATATCTAACTTCTCTGATTCCTAAATCAGCTGAAAGTTTCTGAAGTTCACAATCGTGATTCTTTGCACACACAAGACAATCCTTCGGATGATTAGATAGTAAAAGTTCCAATACTGTTCTTCTGGCTTTTACAGCACGTCTTGAGTCAGTTCTTATATTCATCCCTTCTGATACAGCAGTTGAACACGCGGTCTGAAGATTTTTTTTGCCTTCAACCTCAACGACACATATGCGGCATGAAGAAGATTGATTTACAAACTTTATGTCATGAAGATCGAGATGACAAAGAGTTGGTATTTTTATATTAAGCTTCTTAGCTGCCTCAAGTATTGTTGTTCCCTCGGGAACTTCTACTTCTCTTCCATTTATCTTTAAATTAACCATTTCTTTTTCACCCCTATCCTATTTTAATTGCATTCTTAGGACATACATCATAGCATGATCCGCATTTTATACATTTATCCTGATCAATAACGTGAACTTCTTTTACCTTCCCGCTTATACAGCTAACAGGACATACCTTAACGCACCTTCTACAACCAATACAATCATCCGATATATTGTACCTAAGTAAAGCTTTACATACACCTGAAGGACATATTCTGTCCATTACATGAGCTTCATACTCATCATAAAAATATCTTATAGTAGATAATACAGGGTTAGGCGATGTTTGCCCTAAACCGCAAAGGGCTGTATCCTCAATTATCTCAGCCAACTCTTTTAATTCCTCAATTTCCCTTTCTTCAGCAGTACCATTGGTCATCCTTGTTAAGATCTCCAACATTCTTTTATTTCCAATTCTGCAAGGGGTACATTTCCCGCAGGATTCATCCACAGTAAACTCCAAAAAAAATCTTGCAATATCAACCATGCATGTATTCTCGTCCATTACTACCATTCCACCTGACCCCATAATTGAGCCTATTTTGGCAAGGGACTCAAAATCCACAGGAGTATCAATAAGTGAAGCCGGTATACAGCCTCCTGATGGACCTCCGGTTTGCACTGCTTTGAGGGCTTTTCCATCCTGTACTCCTCCGCCGATATCATATATTATCTCTCTTAAAGAGGTCCCCATAGGTACTTCAACCAAACCGGAATTAGCTACTTTTCCTACAAGTGCAAATACCTTTGTTCCCGGAGATTTTTCTGTGCCAATGCTTCTAAACCAGTCCACACCTTTATTCATAATAACAGGCACATTAGCCAAAGTCTCTACATTATTTAAAATAGTAGGTTTTTGCCATAATCCAACATGGGAAGTTCTCGGAGGTTTCTTCCTGGGCATACCTCTCTTGCCTTCAATGGATTCCATTAGCGCAGTTCCTTCTCCGCATACAAATGCGCCTGAACCCAATCTTAGCTCTATATCAAAATTAAATCCGGTCCCAAGGATATTCTCTCCCAAAAGCCCATATTCCTTAGCCTGTGCTATTGCCTTTTTCAATGACTCAACTGCCGTTGGGTATTCGGCTCTTACATAGATAAATCCTTGGTCAGAGCCGACTGCATAGCCACCGATTGCCATCCCTTCGAGTACTGCATGAGGGTCATTTTCAAGGATCGATCTATCCATAAATGCACCGGGATCCCCTTCATCTGCATTGCAAATAAAATATTTCTTATCTGATGCTTTTTTAAAAGATTCTTCCCATTTTCTGCCGGTAGGAAACCCTGCGCCTCCTCTGCCCCTAAGGTTTGAAGCTTTCATATCTTCAATTACATCCTTAGGTTCTTTTTCTCTTAATATTTTGGAGAGTGCTTTATATCCATCCATGGCTATATAATCTCTAATATCTCCCGGATCAACAATTCCGCAATTCCTTAGGGCAATTCTATATTGCTTCTTATAATAATTTCCTTTTAATAATATTTCATCACCCTTAATGACAACCTTATCCTCTTTAATGAGCCTTTCCTCCAATATAGGCCTATGTTCTTGTCTAATTTTTTCTAATTTTTCCGTTGTAATCATTTAGCAACACCACCATACTTAAGAATAATTTCTTTAACCTTGTCTTTCTTTAGCCTTGGATAGACGTCATCATTGACTAAAACTACCGGTGCCATACTGCAGTCGCCAACGCACCTGGTTGAAGTTATTGAGAATTTCATATCCTCCGTTGTATCTCCCGCTTTTATTCCAAGTTGATTTTCAAATTCCTCCAATATTTCCTGCCCTCCCTTTACATAACAGGCAGTTCCTAAACAAACACTTATAATGTTCTCTCCCTTAGGTATAAAGGAAAACTGGGAATAAAATGTTGCCACACCATAGATTTCCGAAATGGGAATATTTAATTCCACAGATATCAATTGCAATATTTCAACGGGAAGATATCCAAATATCTCTTGTGCGCCTTGGAGTACCGGTATTAATGCTCCCTTTGTGTCCTTATAAGTTTGGACTGTCTTTTTAAACTTTTCAATGTTCTCTTTATTTTTTTCTTTATCAAACTTGAATTCCATAAGCCAACCTCCTAAGTCTAAATATTAAATAAATATATGTAAAAATTATTACACCTTGAGTCAAATGAATCTTTGGTTGAAAAACTTTATAGTTCATGCTTAATTTGTTATTTTATTAACTATCAATGTTAAAAAAATTACATGTCAAAACATAATAGTTAATAATATAACATTAATTTGCAGAAATTTCAATAGATTTTCTACAAAACAATTAGGTTAGCATTCAATGATTTAACCTCTTCCATGCTATGAGTAACTACAATAAGAATTTTCCCTTTAGCCTTTTTCTTAACCAATTCAATAATTTTAGCGTGCAGTTCTCTATCCAATCCTTTAAACGGTTCATCCATAACAATTATATCCGCATCAAAAATCAAAGCTCTTCCTATAGCCAATCTTCTTTTCATTCCACCGCTTAATAAAGAAACTTTTTTATACATAACTTCACCAAGTTCTAAAGAGTATAACAATCTTGTTAATTCCTTATCACTTATATTTCTGTCACATACAATACGTAAATTCTGTATGCAGTTAAATTCCTCACAAAGTCTATCTTCCTGAAAAACGGCCGAAATCTTTCTTTGATCTAGTCCAAGGATTTTTCCACTGTCGGGTTTTTCCAGACCTAGAATCATATTTATCAACGTTGTTTTGCCGATTCCGGATTCTCCCATAATACATGTAATTTTATTTTCTTCTATTATCCCATTAAAATTGTTGATTACCTGTTCTCCATCAAAAGACTTATTTATATTTATCAGATCTATATTCATATCATTCACCTAAATTCGATTCAATAAAAAAATAAATAATTTCTCAAAAATAAAGCTAATAGCAACAATTAAGAATGTCCAAGCGAATAACTCCGGTGTATTTAAATATATCTTAGCAGTATAAAGGGATTCCCCTATGGTTCCGGAGGGAAGCCCTATTACTTCGGCAGCGACTCCTGCCTTCCAACTTAATCCTAATGCCAAACTAGCCGCTGCTATTAAGTAAGGTTTGATACTAGGCATATAAATATATCTTATCAGCTTGCATCCTTTTATTTTAAAAACCTTTGCCATTTCAAGCATTTTTTCGTCCGTACTGTCCAGTCCCTTTAAAATGGTAGTATACATCGTAGGAAGTACCATTAGAAAAGCTATGAAAACCGAAAGGTTCTTTGAACTTATCCATACTAAAGCCAGTATTATAATCGATGCAATCGGAGTGGCTTTAATCATTAAGATAAGAGGCTCCATCAGACTTTTAAAAAAAATAAATTTATATGAAAATATCGATAAAATAATTCCCAGAATTGAACCCAGAAAAAAACCTGTGATAATTCTTATAAATGTATTTGCTATTGATATATATATATCCTTAGTATTTAAAAGATTGACCAAAGATATAAATACATCTATTGGAGAAGGTAGTAATAGCTTATTATTCATAATATTGCTAATTAGATACCAAAGAATAATCCAAAAAAGACTTGCGTAGATTTTTTTTATTAAATCTCTCTTATTTGAAATAGAACTCCTCATCAGGTAAATTACCTCCTACGCTTTTTGGATCCGAGCCATGTAGTACCGCCAAATATCCTCCCAGTTTTTCTTCCATCTCATCTCCTGTTATAAAAACGACATTACATAAGGGTATTGCTTTTACTGCTACAGGTTCAGGAATTATGTCTAAATCTCCTACCATTTTTGCTGCTTCGTCAACATTTGAGTTTACAAACTCAACAGATTTTTTATATTCCTCCAAAAATGTAGATACCGCTTCTTGATTTTTTTCAAGAAATTCATCCGTGACAACAACTACACCGGTTACTTGAGACTCATTAGGGTTTAATTTCTGCCATTCTTCCTCCATGCTAAATGCTATTTTAATGTTATCATTTTTCATTTGAGAAGCCGTGATAAATGGCTGCGGTAACAATGCAATTACATCTTCTTCACTTGCCAAAAGCGTAGCTACTTCAGCAGCCTCAGACTTGTATTCAATATTTACGTCCTTCTCAGGGTCAATCCCGTTTGCCTCTAGGACATAATTAAGAACATGTTCCGGAGTCGTACCTTTGCCTGTTGAATATATGGTTTTTCCCTTTAAATCCTCTAAAGAGTTTAAATTACCTCCATTTTCTACGATATATAATACGCTAAGGGTATTGATTGCTGCAACAGAAATTTTACCATCCATCTTATTATATAGTACAGAGGCTAAATTTGCCGGTATTGCAGCTACATCCAACTCTCCCTTCCCAAGTTTTGCAACTATCTCATCTGCGGTTGCAGTCATAAAGAAATCATATTTGTTTTTTGACTCACCATTTTTATTATCTTCCATTAGCTTTACAAGTCCAATAGATGTTGGTCCTTTAAGCGATGCAACTCTAATAGTAGTTTGAACATTTTCCTTTGTACTGCATCCCACCATTGATGATAGTATCATTAAAAATACTAATATATATATTCCCTTTTTCATTTTTATCTCCTCCATTAGCTATTATACACGAAATGCAAATACGTTTAAAGAAGAAAAGCCATTGGGAAACGTTCCCAATGGCTTTTTCTTTTAAATAATTTTTATTCAATTTCTATTCTTCTGCTAGTATTAGGTTTTTCTTGTTTTGGTACTTTGATGTAAAGAACACCATTATCAAGTTTAGCCTTTACTCCGTCTGATTTTGCATTTTCCAAATAAATACTACGATTCATTGAACTATGTTTAGTTTCTCTATATACATAGTTTTTCTTTTCTTCATTTACATTTTCTTCTCTTGCTACTGAGATATTTAATCTTCCCTCATCTAAGTCTATACCTATCTCTTCCTTTTTAACGCCGGGAAGTTTAGCTTCTACTACATATTCGTTATCATTTTCTTGAATATCAATTTTGAATGACCCAATACTGCTGATTCTATTGTTACGCCAGTTATCATTGAAAAAAAAGTCGTCTAGGGCATTATAAAGATCATCAAAACCTGTACTAAATACACTATTCCTTCTGTTAGACGGTACTATTCCAGCCATATTTAACAACTCCTTTTTATTATTTTAAAGATCTTGTTAGCACTCTCTCTCCTTGAGTGCTAGTTATAATATACCACTTTAGGAATATTATGTCAACCACTTAAGATAGAAAAGTTAAATTTTTTTCTTCACCTTATATCTTCTTCTTTTATCAAAATTTTATTCCTATAAGCTAAAAAGTTACAAATAGAAGGCAGGTCGTCACCTAACGGTCTAAATATCTACGCCTGATGCTCGTAATGATAATTTTACTATCTTAAATATAAACACAGTCCCTATCGTGTTTAAAAGACTGGTTGGAATAACTATCGTAATAATTAGCGATAACAAAGGAGCAGGTAATCCTGAAATAAAAGACGCAGATGTTAAAAAAGTCATTCCACTGATAAATGTACCTATGCCTCCAATTAGAGCAACAAGTATCGTATTTAGATTGATATTCAATTTGCTTAATAAATTAAGTATAATTGCTAAAATAATACTTGTTAATAGCTTATCTATGATATTGGGAATCTGTCCCAATGGAAACGTAGTTGCCATTGCAGAAAGAATACCTGCTAATAATCCGGTCAATATCGCATTTTGAAATTTATGATTTAGAATCAATGATACAATCATAAAAGCAACTAGAAAGTCAAATTTCATTCCTCCAAGTATTCCAGGTGTAATTTGATGTAATATAAAACCAATGGCTAATAGTAATGTTGTAAAAATATTGTTTTTTAATTTCATAATTATATTTCTCCTTTTTCGTTTATAATTAATAAGCTTCCAATTTTCTTTATCTAATTCAGTTCACAACATTCTACTCACCGCCTTTATAATTTGCATAAAAAAAGCCCTTCATCCTTATCAAAAGGACGAAAGACATTATTCGCGGTGCCACCTTATTTAGACTTCTCTTCGAGAGTCTCACTCATCAGATACTCTAAGCCTAAGCTTTTTTATATCCTATTTCTATAACGGGAAAACCCGGTATTGGCTAATTTGAAATTCATTTCACCAAACTTCAAGTAGATCCATTCATTAAAAATCTTATATTGGACTTCCACCTATCGCCAACTCTCTATAACCTTGAATTTTAACTACTACTTCCACTTATTGAATTTAATTTAAATTTTTCTTAATTTCTACTATTGTAATACTAATAATTTTATATGTCAACATTTTTAAAAAGAGCAAAAGGAATTTCCTTTTGCTCTTTATATTCTCAATTATATTTATTCTTTCATTATTTATTCTTTCAAATAAATGGAGTTTACCTTACGGATCTTTTCAATCCTCTCTTCAGCCATTCTCTCAGCTGCTATAAATGTTGGTACATTGTCTCTCTTGGAGATTTCTATTACTTTCTTTACTGCATCATATATAGCCGATGCCCTCTTCATAGCCCTTTCCTTATTGTAGCCTAACAACTCTTCATATACGTTTATTACTCCCCCACTATTAATTACAAAATCAGGAACATAAAGTATACCCTTTTCTCTTAATATTTCACCATGTTTTTCTTCTGCTAGTTGATTGTTAGCAGAGCCTGCCACTATTTTACATTTTAGCTGTTCAACTGTGAAATCGTTGATTACGGCTCCCATAGCACATGGTGTAAAGATATCGCATTCCACATTATATATTTCATCCGGGGACACCGCCGTAACTCCTAAATTATTTACCGCTCTTTCAATACTCTCTTTTCTAATATCAGTAACAAATAATTTCGCCCCCGCATTTACAAGGTGTTCACATACTGCATAACCTACAGACCCCAACCCTTGAACTGCTACGACCTTTCCTGTCAAATCATCGCTTCCAAAGACTTCATTGGCTGCTGCTAATATTCCCCTATATACGCCAAAAGCCGTAACAGGCGAAGGATTGCCGCTTTTCCCTTCCAACCCTACTACATAATCGGTTTCATCATTTATCAATGCCATGTCTTGAGTAGTAGTGTTCATGTCTTCTGCAGTAATATATCTACCTCCTAAACCTTCTATGTACCTACCAAACGATCTAAATAATTCTTCACTTTTTATCTTTGTTGGATCTCCTATGATTACAGCTTTACCCCCACCCAGGTTTAAACCGGCAGTTGCATTTTTGTATGTCATCCCTTTAGACAATCTTAATGCATCTACGATTGCATCTTCTTCACTCTTATAATCCCATATTCTTGTACCGCCTAAAGCCGGTCCCAATGTGGTATCGTGTATACTGATTATCGCCTTTAATCCCGAATTACGGTCTTGACAAAATACTAGCTGTTCATAATCATATTTCTCTAAATAATCAAATATTTCCAAAATAATCTCCCCCTCATTACTTTTTATTGTCAACTTTACTAATATTAGAACATATCCTAATCTAATTATACCCTTATCAGAAAACGTTTGCAATATTTATATAAATTATTTAATTACCGGAAAGATTAATGTAAAAAAGGCCACTTGGAACTTATCTCCAGTGGCCTAAATTTTCTATTCTACATTATACATACCTTTACTATACATATAGTTGAATACACCTTCCCCATGTTGCTGTTCTTCCTTTTGAATATGGTTTAATGCATTCCGTATATTAGTATCTCTGAACTCAAATATCGCTGTATCATATGTGTTGGAGACATACTTCTCAGTCATAAGTACATCCTTGCAAAGCTCGATATCGCTTTGTTCCACCATTCCGGTGCTTTTTGACGACTGCATACCGTATTGTTGATTCTGCCCACTCTGTTGACTGTTTTGATTTTGCCCGCTTTGCTGGCCCTGCTGTCCTTGCTGCCCACTCTGCCCACCTTGCTGAGCCTGCAGATTGGGGACTTGCCCTGACATAATCTGATTTAGCGTGTTCAAATGTTGCTCCTCTTGTGATAAATATTGGTTAAATAACTGTTTTAGCTCCGGATCCTGAGCTTGCTCAGCATAATTTGTATATTTTTCAATGCACACCTCTTCGTGACTTTTTTGATCCTTTAATAATAGCTCTTCTTTTTTTGAAAGATTTGTTGCCATATTTACACCTCCTATGAATATCTTCTCAAATCATAGGAATATTATTCAAAAATCTTTTTAAAGAAATTTTAAATCCATATTTTCATCTCTTAAACACAAAAATCCTTCTTAAATATCAACGCCTAAGAATTTTTTCACTAAAATCCCTACTATAAAAGATATGCCTGCTACTGAAAGGCTTATAGTAGCCATTTCTGTAAATCTCTTCTTAAATGGCAAATCCTTTGCCACGGATATATAATAGGTGAATATTAATATTATAAGGACCACCAATATCAGCATGGTAATCAACGCATGTACATATTTATCACTTGGAAAGAGCAGATATGGAAGCACCATTACAATCACAGCAAATATATACATAATTCCCGTATATAAAGCTGACTTCTTCGCATCGGAATTGTCCTCGGAACGAGCAGATAGATATTCGGAAGATGCCATTGAAAATGTTGCTGATATTCCGGTTATCAACCCTGATAGTGCTACCAGTTTATTGTCCTGTAATGCAAAGCTTAATCCCGCCAAAGTTCCCGTCAACTCTACCAATGCATCATTAAGACCCAGTACCATGGAACCAACGTATTGTAAACGGTCTTCATCAAGCATTCCAATTAGTGACTGCTCGTGCATTTGCTCATCGTGATAGACTCTAGTAGCTTCAGGCACTTCTTCAGATAATTTCAAATATGCATTCTGGGAGCCCACCTCTCCTTTTTCCATTAATTTTATTACAAAAGTATATCCAAAGATTATGCTTAAAAAAGAATAAAAAAGCACTTTAAATCTTTGAGGTTTCAATTCTTTATTAGTATATCTTCCCCAAATCTCGCTATGCATGCCCTCTTCTTTTGCAATATTTAATAAAATTTCCTTGTCGGATTCTTTTTTAAGTCGTTTTGATAAATTAATATAAATAGCTTGTTCTGTAATTTCTTTTTGTTGAAGCTTTAAAATTGTTTGTTTTGTTTGATCTGATATTGAATTATTTACCATAATAACCTCCATTTCTTTAGCTTATTAATTATTATAATTTCCTTTTATTCTTCTAATATAGTATATTACATGGTAACCTTCATAAATATTATATACCCTATATAAATGAATATCAACGTAATCGCTATCTTGATTTTATTCTTAAAACTATCTTCTCAATGCCATGATTGTCAAATTTGATTTTTATAATTATTATAAAAATGTGCAATAAATGATTGTAATATAAATAATCTTGAATATTAATATTCTTTTATTCCTAATAGATAATTATTTATTGACAAACAATAAATACCGAAATATAATATATTTAATTAAGTATGATGCCTTTCAACATAAAAGTGCCAACCCGATAAAATCTTGAAATATAAAAGTGATATATAGAGGTGAATTTATGTATGATATTGTCATTGTAGGGTCAGGCCCTGCAGGAGCTAACCTTGCGCGATTAATAGCAAATAAATATAAAATTTTATTATTAGATAAAAGGAATCTGGAAAATGAAAATATCGAAAATATTTCAAATAAATGCTGCGGAGGATTGCTAGCACCGGATGCACAAAAAATGATTGCAAAGTTAGGTTTAGGAACGCCTAAAGATGTTTTGGTCGACCCCCAACTCTTTGCTGTAAGAACCATTGATTTGACTAATAATCTGGAAAGGCTATATCAAAAATTTTATTTTAATATGGATAGGGGAAAATTTGATAGATGGCTCATTTCATTAATTCCCGCTAATGTTGATAAAAAATTTAACTCTCTATTTAAAAGCTTTGCGGAAATACCTGGAGGATATGAAGTTAGATATATTGATAAAGGGCAAGAAATATCTGCAAAGGCAAAAGTCATAATAGGTGCTGATGGCGCCTTTTCCAAAGTAAGAAGGTCTATTAGCAATGATATAAACATGCCTGAAAGATATCTCTCAATTCAGGAATGGTTTAAATGCACAGATGATATTCCATATTATGCTGCAATTTTTGATGAAGAAATTACCGACTTTTACTCATGGATAATACCTAAAGAAAATTATCTTTTATTGGGTTCTGCCCTTAGACCTAAAGAGAATCCGAAGGAAAAATATGATATGTTGAAATCAAAATTAACCCATATGGGCTTTAGATTCGACGACAAAATAAAAACAGAAAGCGCATATATCTATAGACCCAAGAAGGTATCACAATTTTATACAGGCACAGATAAAATAGCCTTGATTGGGGAAGCTTCAGGGGCAATTAGCCCCAGCTCCGCAGAAGGAATCAGCTATGCATTAAAGAGCTCTTTATACTTAGCTCAGAGTCTGGAACAGGGAATAGACGGATTTTTAGATAGATATAAAAAGCAAGTAGGTGACATAAAATTAAACCTGCTCTTTAAAAATATAAAATCTCCCGCTATGTATAATCCTTTTCTTAGACGATTAGCAATGAAGTCAGGTCTTTTAAGCATTAAATGATTTAATACCCTCCTAAAAGCCCTTTCCTCTTAGCATAGGTAACGGATTTATTGAATACTATAATTCCTAAAATAAAATATAATAGTGAATTTCCTATCATAATTGCATATTCATTTATGGTAAAATCCTTAAGAGTTTGACCTCCCAAGATTATTTGCATAACTTTATCT
Source organism: Paratissierella segnis (assembly GCF_014385195.1). Lineage (GTDB taxonomy): Bacteria > Bacillota > Clostridia > Tissierellales > Tissierellaceae > Paratissierella > Paratissierella segnis. The sequence continues at coordinate 203,734 of NZ_JACRTG010000016.1, read as the reverse complement.
GATGAAGGTCTAAAGGGCAATAGATTGTATACAAATTTGTTTTTAGGGCTTACCATTATAAAAGCTATTAAAAAATATTGGATAATATCCAGAAGTGAATTTACTTTTTTAAAAATAATAGCCAGACCGCCACAGATAAGTCCTATACCCAATATGCTCACTATGCCAATCAAAATAGGAGGTAATATGGATAATATTCTTATTTCAAGGTAATGCCCTGTAGTAAACATGATAATAAATAACAATACGATAGAAACCATTATATCAACAACTAAATCGCTAAGACCTCTTATAGTTACTATTATATAAAGACTGATGCCTGACATATTCAATTGCTCCAATGTTCCCCTACCGGCATCATTTGTTATGCCATAAGCAATACCAGAATAAGTCATCATCATTATCGCCCATAAAAAATATCCTATTATAAAGCCTTCCAAAGTGCTTCCCATATCCAGCGGAGAAACGCCAAAATCTATTCCAAAACTTTTAAGCCCTAAGAACATTGCCATAAATAATGCATAGAGAAATATAATATTTGAAATTGTATTGAATTTATATCTTATCAATTCCTTAAACGTTCTTTCGAAAGATACTTTAATTAAATAATAATACTTTTTCATTTAATCCACCTCTCCGGCTGTAAGACTCAAAAATACTCTTTCAAAATTTTGTTCCTTCTGCTTTATCTCTTTTATGAATATATCTAAATTCTTTAAATCATCTACGATCCTATAAATATCTTTTTCATTCAATATATCTGTCTCTAATTTGGATCCATTGTTAATAATATAAAATGCACGATTTAATTTCATCAAAGAACTTTTCTTTTCTTCCGATAGGCATTCAGTAAGGACAATCTCATATGTCATAGTCTTAAACATATCAAACAATTTCTCAATGCTATCCTTCGCAACTATTTTCCCATTGCTTAAAATAACTACATCCTCACATATATCTTGAACCAATTTCATATCATGAGTACTTATCAATATAGTTTTATCCAATTCATAGGATACATCGATTAAAATATTTTTGATATCCAGATGGCTTTGGACATCTAAACCAAGGGTAGGTTCATCCAACAAAATAATCTCCGTATCACATATTAAGGTCATGGCAATTGCGACCTTTTGCTGCATACCCCTTGATAGATTATTAACCACAACATCCTTTTTGTCAGTAAGATTAAATCTATCCAATAATATATTGATTTCCTTTTCTAATTCCCTGCCTCCTAACCCTCTTATCCCAGCAAAATATCTTAAATTTTCCCTTGGCGTCAACCTCCAATATAGATTACGCGTTCCTTCAAATACTGCTGCAATATTATTAAGAGATTTTTTATTATCCTCCCCTAAAACCCTTATTTTTCCGGAATCTGGAATTATCAAATTGCTGATGCATTTTATTGTAGTGGTCTTTCCCGACCCATTGGGCCCAAGTATTCCACATATTTTACCTTTTTTAACATTAAAAGATATCCCATCAACAGCCCTGACATTTTCATAATGCTTTGTTAAGTTAATCACCTGTAAAGCTTCCATTATTTCCTCCCTTGAGCCAACTTTTATACTTCTTGACTGCAACTATTATAATTGTTTATTCTACATAAATACTTAAAGTCCTTCTTTTATTTTGAAACCATTTATTAAAATGAAAAATTTCTCTTTACATATCAGAAAAAATATGTAATACTATCTTAAGGATAAAAAATCTTTAAACAGGTGCAGAGACACCGGTAAGATTTGTAATAATAGCTATAGTAATTATTTATGTAATAATGTAATTTTTACTAAAGCTTTAATTTTGCAATCTTGCTATAAGCAGGATTTTTTTTATGATTTTTTTATCCTAAATCATAAAATAGGAGGAATTTAATATGAAGACTAACAAAGTAGTAGGCTATTTGCCGGATGAAAGACCCCCATTTATAGAACTTATCTTATTCGCTCTTCAACAAATCGTAGTAATGTTTCCCGCAACCGTTCTAGTAGCATTAATAACAGGATTTCACGTATCTACAACAATATTTGCAAGTGGATTGGCAACATTGGGTTTTATCCTGATAACAGGTAAGAAACTTCCATTGTATTACGGATCTAGTTTTTCATATATAGCTGCAATAGCATCCATAATGAGTGCAGAAGCTTTTGCAGGCTACTCTCTGAATGAAAGAATTTCAGTTGCGCAATTTGGTATTGTGATGTCAGGTTTTGTCTCAATAATTGCCGGAATTATCATACAAAAAACAGGTAAAAAATTCATAGACAAAGTCCTTCCACCAACGGTAACTGGCAGTATTGCAATAATCATAGGATTATCTTTAGCAGCAAACGCAATGGGAAATGCAGCATCAATTCCTGAAAATGTTGCTGAAGCAAGTCAAAGTATTGCAACAAGCTATGCTTGGATAATCGCCATAGTAACTCTAATATCAACGATTATTTATTCGGTATATTTAAAAGGTAAGCTCAGTCAATTACCAATATTATTTGGACTGTTTACCGGATATTTCACAGCATTGATCATAGGAACAATTACCGGAATTAATTTTGTAAATTTCAGCACAATAGAATCTAGTAGCATCTTAAACCTACCGATTTTCACATTCCCAAAACCAACTTGGGCAGCAGTCGTTGCAATAATGCCAATAGCAATAGCTACAATCCCGGAATCAACCGCTCATGTATATCAGTTGGATACTTATGTAAATGACTTGGCCAAGAAAAAAGGTTCTACTAAAAGATACGATATAGAAAATAAATTGGGATTAAACCTAATTGGAGATGGTATAGCGGATATAATCTCCGGATTTATAGGCGGACCTGCCGGTACAAATTATGGTGAAAATTTGAGTACAATGGCAATTTCAAAGAACTTCTCAGTGCCTGTATTGATAGCGGCATCAATTATAACCATGATTATATCATGCTTTACACCGCTTATTAATCTAATCTATTCCATACCAAATGCGGTAATCGGCGGATTGTCCATATATCTATACGGAGTAATCGCCGCACAAGGCATCACAATCATGATGGACAAAGGTGTGGACATGTTCAGTTCAAAAAACCTTGCAGTAATCGCCGTTATACTGATAGTAGGTTTAGGAGGAACATACAATTTTGAAGGCGGAATGATTCCCATGTTTGGAACAGAACTGCCTGCATTGGCAACTGCCGCAATAGTAGGAATACTCCTCAACTTAATCCTATCCTTCGGAAATGAAGAAGTAGAAATAGTTTCAGCGCCCGTAAAGGAAGAAAATTTAAGTAATATTTAAATAGTAATTATTGAAGCAGCCTCATCACACTGAGGCTGCTTCAATAATTAAGCTGTAAATAATTTGATATCGTCTTCTACTGTGCCAATACCCGAAATTCCAAAATTTTCAACCAATACTTTTGCTACATTTGGCGATAAGAATCCAGGAAGAGTTGGTCCAAGATGAATATTCTTAACTCCAAGATACAAAAGTGATAGAAGTACAATAACAGCTTTCTGCTCATACCAAGCGATATTATACGCAATTGGCAGCTCGTTCAAATCTTGTAGTCCAAAAATTTCTTTAAGCTTCAAAGCAATCACTGCCAATGAATACGAGTCATTGCACTGCCCTGCATCCAATACTCGAGGAATACCTCCGATATCGCCAAGGGGCAGCTTGTTATATCTATATTTTGCACATCCTGCCGTAAGAATGACTGTATCCTTAGGAAGCTTCTCTGCAAATTCCGTGTAATACTCTCTGGACTTCATTCTGCCATCACAACCTGCCATTACAACAAATTTTTTAATTGCCCCGGATTTTACAGCGTCCACAATTTTATCCGAAAGAGCAAATACCTGATCATGAGCAAATCCTCCTACAATGGTGCCGGACTCAATTTCTGTTGGCGCAGGAAGTCTTTTAGCCATTTCAATAATTGGAGAAAAGTCTTTTTTGCCATCACTATCCGATTCAATATGCACACATCCCGGAAATCCTGCAGCTCCTGTAGTAAAGATACGATTCCTGATTTCGTCCTTTCTTGGAGGCACAATACAATTTGTTGTGAAAAGTATAGGCCCATTAAACGGTCCAAATTCATCGACTTGACGCCACCATGATCCACCGTAATTTCCGACGAAGTTATCATATTTCTTTCAACTTCTTCATTCTTACCGCAAACCCCTTTGACTGTACAGCCGGTATTTTTTGCGGTCTCCTGACATTGATAACAAAACATACTCATAGTGTCCTCCTTATTTATCTTTAATTTTAATTGGCAATAAACTCCGGACATATGAAATCTTTACCCCTTGTCACTTCTATATAAACAGTTATAAGAAAATTGCCCTTTGCCATTTCGTTTTGCTTGATATAAGGCATCATCCGCCTGTTTAAACATAGTTTCATATGAAACATTGTCATTAACCAGTACTACTCCAATGCTAACCGATACATTCTCTTCTTCCGAGAATTCTTTAAGCTGAAGATTTACTTCGTTGCATTTTTCTTTAACTACTTCAATGGATGACACGTTTTTTAGATATACACAAAACTCATCCCCACCGATACGTCCGATTATATCCGTTTTCCTAAAAGTTTGTTCCAAAGTCCTCCCCAAATACTCTAAAAACTTATCACCTGCTAAATGGCCATGTGTGTCGTTTATCTCCTTGAAGTCATCACAATCCATAAGTATAAATGCATCTATAACATTGCTTTCCCTACTATTTATCCTTTCAATAATATATTCCTTCGTTGTACTGGAATTGTATAGACCTGACAATCCATCAATCTGCGACCTAGTCAAAAGTTTCTCTTTCTCCGCAACTTCAGTGCTGATATCAATTAATTTGCCTATGATAGTATCGGTTTTTCCAAAGCTATTGTATATGCTTAAGCTTATTAATTTAAACACTCCCATTTCACCATTTATTAATGGAAGTCTTATTATATCGCTAATATCCAATATTTCATTGTTTGACAAAAAGTTTTTAAGTATTGCGTCCGCTTCGTAAAATACTTCGCCTTTCCCAAATAACTGAGTGCAATTTTCCGATAATATAAGTCGTTTGCTTTTCATATTATATTCATAGAGAAACTCATTAGAAATAATTGACAAAACTTCATATCTTTTGTTTTCTATGCTCAACCTTTTATTTGCCCGAATATTGGAGATAACGCTATATAATAAAATTATTATAGTTACTCCAATGATAGCTATAATCTCCTTTCCATAGGCATCCATTACCATATTTAAGGTAATCTTCCGTTCAATATTTGATGCTACATCTAAAATCAAAGTCTGCAATCGTGCCTCATCAATTAAACTCATCGCCTTATTTATGATTGAAAAGAGCATCTCATCATCATTTAAAAATCCTACACAATATTCCCTCGGTTCCATTTCCATAGGAATTGTAACAATATTTTTATAATTATTCTGTATTGAGTAATATGCGACAGAATAAGCATTTCCGTAACCATAATCGGCTTTTCCCTTTTCTACTGCATCCAAGCAATCTTCTCTTGTATTAAAGTAAATTGTGTTTTCTTCTTTAATTCTATTGGGGAGATCACTACCTCCTATAGCTGCATATATTTTATCATCGAGGGAATCTGGGTCCACCGATGAATTAATGTATAATATTGTTTCGGATTTTAAAAAGGGCTTGGACAATTTCATGTTTTTTGGCGCGTAGTTTTTTGGAATAGCACATACAATATCAGTATCACTCGTAATTTCTTCAGCCGATCCGCAAAGCGTATACTTAAAGACCAATCCCGTCATAGATGAGACTTCGTCGAGTACACGCTTTGAAATACCACTTACTTCATTGTTGGAATTGACAAAGGATATAGGTGCTGCTCCTTGCATGAATGCTGCCTTTATTACAGTTCTATCAGCTATATATGCTTTTTCCTCTTCTGTTAAAAATTCCATAGCTTCTGTGGGAAAGGCGGTTCCCAAAATGAACAGAAAGCTTATTATAAATATAATACTTTTATTTTTCCTGAGACTGTATTTCATAATATTCTCCACTAAATTATTTTCTAAAGCATTTTTTGTATTAAATAGATGAAAAGGACATGATAGTTTTACCCTCATGTCCTAAATTCTAACTTATTTTTTAAATCTTTTTATGTTTTTATTTTTGCGCTATGCATTCATTCTGCTCTAAGATTTTTTAACCTTTCTTTTTTACAAGGTCATTTGTGTCGATAGATTTACCAAACACGAAAAACCTGTCATATAAAAATTCCAAAACAAAATTTGCAAGCATATTAAGTATTGTAACCAAATACTCATTCCAAAATAAAGTATCAGCAAGATAAGCTCCCAGAACAGTTGAGACCGGAGTAAATACGCAATAGAATCCAAGTACCTTCAACATGGCAATAGGCACATTATTTGCTGAATGAAAGGTATACTTGCGGTTCAAGGTAAAATTCCATACTACAGACAAAATCAATGCCAATAAATAACATGACCAGTACCGCCAATTTGTGAACTCATTTAATAGAGAAAAAACCACTAACTCTATTGCTCCAGCAGAAATAGAAAACAATGTAAATTTAAGGCCTCGCATCATTTCATTTTTTAAGTCCTGCTTCTCATTTTGCATTTCAACGCCTCCAAATAAATTTATTTTATTTTGCCCCTCATAATAAGTTCAATTTAAAGTTTGCATATCTATTACAATAAATTTTTACCTGTTTCCTTTTCAAATAAATGCAGCTCATCTGTCACAAAGGATATGTTTATCTTATCATCAACTTCAATATTTAAACGAGATGATGCCTTTATGATAATGGGATTATTGTATAATTTGCTATGAATTAGCATTTCATGTCCCATGAGTTCAGACACATCTATATTTATCTCGAAGCTTTCAGGTGTTTTTTCCGTTATTATGATATTTTCAGGTCTGATTCCCAGCCTTATATTTTGAGGTTTTATAGATTTATATCTTAGAGTTTCCTTATACTTATTTGGCATATCCATTCTCTTTCCGTTTAAGGAAATCTTATATTCATCATCTTCCATAATCAATTCCGCATCAAATAAATTCATCTGGGGTGTGCCTATGAATGTTGCAACAAATTCATTCGCCGGCTTATCATATATTTCCTGAGGAGAAGCTATTTGCTGAACCAATCCATCCTTCATAATTACTACTCTGTCCCCTAATGTCATGGCTTCAGTCTGATCATGAGTAACATATATAAATGTAGTTTGTAATCTCTTATGCAGCTTGATTATTTCGGTTCTCATTTCATTACGAAGTTTGGCATCCAGATTTGAAAGGGGTTCATCCATTAGGAATACCTTTGGACTTCTCACTATTGCTCGCCCTATAGCAACTCTTTGTCGCTGTCCTCCTGACAATGCCCGAGGTTTTCTTTGCAAAAGCTCTTCTATATCCAAAATCTTAGCTGCGTTGAGCACTTTCTCATTGATTTCACTTTTTTCCATCTTTCTGATCTTTAATCCAAACGCCATATTGTCATAAACCGTCATATGTGGATATAGTGCATAATTTTGAAATACCATAGCAATATCTCTTTCCTTCGGCAACAAATCATTGACCAGAATATCATCAATATACAGTTCTCCCGAGGTTATTTCCTCTAAGCCTGCTACCATCCTCAAAGTAGTAGTTTTGCCACACCCAGACGGTCCAACCAAAACCATAAATTCTTTATCTTGTATTTCCAAATTAAAATCCTTAACCGCAACAACATCTTTATCATATACTTTGCATATTTCTTTAAATGTAATAGATGCCAAGTGATTGCCCCCTTTGTCTATATTCAAGCCTATTCTTGTTGTATGCTCAGCTACAATGCGTCATTTAGTATGTTTTCTTTACTGCAGCCGAATACAAATATAAGGGAAAGCATTAGTAATATAGATGCTACTTTTTCATATCGCATCTTCCATTATTGGAACTTTCTGCTTAATATTTGACTACATTTTATCACACATATATAAGAAAGTAAAACACCACAATTCGTGCCCATACTATAGGTATAAACATGAATTGCAGTGCCTTTAAAAAGTAATTACAAACTATTTTAGAGTAATTCTTTGTATCTTCTCACATATAATTTTTTCACAATTGTAGCTAATACCATATAAAGAATTATAATAATAGCTAAATATAGGAAATAAATCTTTGGTAATGGAGCAAGTCCGATGGACGCCCCAAAACCGGTAAATGGTATTACAGTCAATATAGCTATTCCTGCAAATGTGAGTAAAGTCAATTGGTTTGAGGCTCTGCTTTGAATAAAAGGAATCTTAGGCGTTCTTATCATATGAATCACTAAGGTTTGACTCCACATTGATTCCACAAACCAGCCTGCTTGAAAAACAGCAATATACAACGTCATCATTTTAGGATCGGTTAGTTGATGAAATAACAACCCCCCCGTAAACATTGGAGCTATGATATAATACATCAACAAATACGTGGTAATATCAAATACAGAGCTAGTCGGTCCTATCCACAACATAAACTTAGAAACCAAACTTGCATCCCATTCCTTTGGCTCCTCTAAGAACTCTTTATCTACATTATCCCATGGTATTGCAGTACATGAGATATCATATATTAAATTGAGCAAAATAAGATGTAAAGGCTCCATGGGCAAGAAAGGTAAAAAGGCGCTTGCTACCAATACGGAAAGTACATTCCCAAAGTTAGATGAAGCTGTCATTTTAATATATTTAATCATGTTTGCATAAGTCTTTCTTCCTTCAAGAATTCCATTTTCAAGTACCATTAAGTCCTTTTCCAAAAGGATTACATCTGCTGATTCTTTTGCAATATCTACCGCATTATCAACTGAAATTCCTACATCCGAAGCCTCCAATGCTCCTGCATCATTGATACCGTCTCCCATATATCCTACGGAATGTCCTTTTTCTCTTAAAATATTTATAACTCTGGTTTTTTGTGAAGGCGACATCTTAGCAAAAACAGTTGCTTCCTCTGCCAGATCTCCTAATTCTTCGTCCGAAAGTTTTTCAACATCTGAACCTAAATAAGCTTTATCAAATTTGATTCCAACTTGTCTACAAACACTTTTAGTTACCTCTTCATTGTCTCCTGTCAATATTTTTACATCTACTCCGCTTGCCTTTAAAGCTTCTATGGCCGTTATTGCACTTTTCTTCGGCGGATCTAAAAATGCCAAATACCCAATCAATACCATATCATTTTCATCAGCTATAGAAAATTCTCCTACAGGTGAAGGATTGGTCTTTTGTGAGACAGCTATTACCCTCATTCCATTATTGTTTAATTCGTTTACTTTATCCAGTACAAATTCCTTCTTTTCTTCGGTTAGTTCAACAACAACTCCTTCATATTCTACATAATTTGATATGGTGAGCATCTCTTCAACTGCGCCTTTTGTTATCATTTGTGTTTTACCTGTTTCGTCTTCTACTACGACGCTCATTCTTCTTCTGCTAAAATCAAATGGAACTTCATCCACTTTTTTATATCTTGTGATGCTATGTTCCATATTTTTATCGCTGTCCATTAACTCCATAGTCTTATCTATTATTGCAATATCTATTAAATTTTTTAATCCGGTTTGATAATAACTGTTTAAAAACCCATGTCGAAGCACTCTTGTATCGCTGTTGCCATTAATATCTAAATGATATTGTAATTTAACCTTATCCTCTGTAAGTGTCCCTGTTTTATCGGTACATAATATATCTATTGCGCCTAAATTCTGTATGGAATTTAGATTTTTTATAATTACCTTTTTCTTTGACATAGCCACAGCGCCTTTTGCCAGACTAGTGGTAACAATCATCGGCAGCATTTCCGGCGTTAGACCTACAGCTATGGATATAGCAAATAATAAAGCGTGTAACCAATCCCCTTTTGTAAACCCATTAACAAAAAATACAATAGGGACCATAACCAGCATGAACTTGATCAAAACCCAAGATACTGCATTAACGCCTTTTTCAAAACTTGTTACCGTCGGTTTTTGATTCAATGTTTGTGCAATCTCTCCAAAGATCGTATCATTTCCAGTCGACACAACTATTCCTTTTGCAGAACCACTGACAGCATTGGTTCCCATAAAAGCAAGATTATTCCTATCTAGAACTGCTCCGTCACCATTTAAAACTCTTGAAGTCTTTTCTACTGTCTCACTTTCCCCTGTCAGTGCTGATTGACTTATGAACAAATCCTTTGCTTGAATAATTCTCATATCAGCAGGAACCATGTCTCCGGCGGACAGATAGACAATATCTCCGACAACTATTTCATCTAGGGGAATCTCCTTAATCCCCTCTTCAATCCTTTCAACACTTGCAGTAGTCTCAATCATTTCTAACAGCTTTTCTGCCGCATTTCCACTTCTGAATTCTTGAACAAAACGCAATATCCCCGATATCAACACCATTGTCACAATTATCACTACTGTAGTAAAATCCTTCTCTCCGGGTTCAACCAATATAATATCTGTAAATGCGGATACTATGGCAAGGGCTATCAAAATAACTGTAAATGGGTTTATAAATGCTTGAACGAACCTTTTGAATAAAGAATTATCTTTATTGTAAGTTACTACATTGTCACCATATAGATCTCTGGCTTCCTTTATTTGTGTTTTCGTCTTGCCTTTTTTTGAACTATTCAATATATCATAAATTTTATCCGGATTGCTTTTTGAAACATCTAACAATCTTTTATTAACTTCATCATGCCTTGCTTTGTTTTCCATCAATTTTTTTTGATTGATTCTGTTGTTCATTTTAAACACCTCCTATTTAAAAGTCATCATTTCACAGTCTACTTAAATTCTTCCCAAAACTAATACAAATAATGAACAGAATGCATTGAATAAAACGCATATCCATTCCAATAACAAACTATTACCTCCCAGCGGATCGTTTTCCATTCAATGCACCCCCTTTTAAATAGAAGTACCTATATTAACCCTGCTAAATTAGGTTTGTTATAATTTTAAGCTATAACTAATTTTGAGCATAAAAAAACCACCATTAACAGAAGTTATAAGTGGCATAGCAAATAAGCTAAATTTTACATGCTTAAAAATTTAGATCAACCCTTCATATATCTCTGTTATTTCAATTAAATATCCAATTAAAAACATGCACGACGGATAAGGATAATCCATGTTTATTACCTCCATTATCTCTAAATAAAAACTCCATACATCTCAAACCGATGCATGGAGCATATTATCACAAGCAATCCCGTTTGAGCTTTAACTCTACGAGGCGGTGAAATTACATTGGTTGAAGCCTTCACGACAACAACTGTTTATACCAGCTAATAGTGTCTCCACCATTTCGCGGCAGTAATCCATATCCTCATAGTAGCCTTACCTACCGAGTATTATTTTCATATTCTTATAAAGAATATCATATTATAATGCTTATGTCAAATTTTCCAATTTCTTTTATAAATCATTTTATGAATTGCAAACTGACATTAAAGGTGTCATACGTAGGGGCGGATGACCCTATCGCCACTAGAATCCCATGTTATATTTATTAAAAACAGTAGAGATCCTTCGTTTCACCCAAGGATGACGTAAGCAGTGATTACCTATTTAGAAGTCTTTTACAGTTGAAAATATATCTTCAAAAGCCTGTGAGCCGGAACCGTAAAGCAATTGTGAGAAATTCAAGTCATGATCATATCCATCATAAATATTAACCGTTAAATTGTCTTTTCCCAATTTCTCAAACCTATTTTGAACATCATATGTCCCTTGAACAGGACAATTTGAATCATATGTGCCTTGAAAGATATATATAGGAATATCAACCTTAGTCATTATATCCTCAGTTTTTGCTAATTCAAAGTGTGCTTGAAACCAATCTGTCATGAGGGGTGGCATAATTTCCGTCATATTTTCTTTAATCCATTTATCATCCCCATCTTCAACCGCCTCAAAAAGCCCATCTTTAATTTGAGTCATCATAATGGCAAAATCATCTACAGTTAACACTCCATTACCGTCCATATCAATGTCCTCAAATGAAGCTCCTCCCAATACACTATCTATAATTTTCTTCGGATCCGCTTCATATTGCTCTTTTGTAATCTCTTTAGATCCAACAACGTCAAACAAAAGCGTATAATTGAAAAATGACATTTCACCACCTAATTGATACTCTAATACATCTCGCATATTGTCATTACAGTATCCCATAAGCAGTAGCCCATCAGCTTCTGCCCCATATTTCGATACCGCTAATGGCGCTATAACTGTGCCCTCACTTGCTCCCAGTAATATAACTTCTGCATTTGATAGCCGTTGGTCTTGTTTTAATTCATCAATTATACATTTGATATCTTGGGCTATATTTCGAGGTGTATACTGTCTGTAGCCATTTTCATCGATATTAGCATAATATGGTTCTTCAGCTCCCAAGCTTATGCCTCTTGTATTATAAGTAAAAAAGGCAGTTCCGTTGTTGGTGAAATTATCTGCATATACATCCAGATATTTAAATCTAATTCCGGAAGGGCTGTTTTGACGGCGCATTTCATAAGTATTAGGTCCGGTTCCATGAACAAATATTACAAGCTTATCAATTTTTTCTTTTTCGGCAGGTACGGAAAGTCTACCGGTTACTTCAAACCCATCAAAGGATTTAATAATTTTAATTTCATCTTCACGTCCTTCAAGTCCAAGACTCTTGATTGAGGCAACTGCATTGTCCATTTCTACCATTGACAGTGGTTTATTGCCGTTAAAAGCCCCATTTTCATCAGCCGATAATATTCCACGAGCTACAACTCTTTGAATACTCCCCAAAGCCCATGCAGGCAAATTCTGTTCATCTTCAAATACCGGCCCATCTACAGGCTGAGGCAATTTGATTAAATTATCCAATGCCAGCGCTGCCTCTGCACGGGTAATAATATCTCCAGGATGTACCGAACCATCTGTATAACCTTTTATATATCCATTCTCCTTTGCTGCCATTAACTCAAAATAATCTTCGGTTTTCAAGTCAATATCCGAAAACATTTCTTCTGTACCCAATACCGTATAAACATGGAAGGTATCATTTACAATTTTTATAAAATCACTTCTGGAAATATTGTTGTCAACAGCTTGTACTGTGGATACAGGTGCAATTATAAGTAACAAAGATAAAAACAAAACTAAAAATTTCTTCATACTCTTCTCCTCCTAATTCATTTGCCCCATAGCTTACAATTGTCTAGCTCTAGGCATACTTTGTTAAATCTTCCATAATTAATTCTTTCCCAATCAAAAAGGACTACTGAACCATCATTTTCTAATGCCCCAATTGGTTGGGTTGGTGTCAGCGTTTATCCAACAATGAGATTTGAATAATTGCTGGGATTCTTCCTGTACTTTAATCAACATAGGCTGTAATTTATTGCTTGCTTTATCGGAATATAATTCCAACACTCTGTTTGTCATCTGATTATCCCATTTTAATATATAGAAGTCTTCAATAGGAACTCCTTTCCCCCACGTTTCCTTATGAAAAAGAAATAATGCTCTCAATACTTGTTCATCAGCTTGCCATCTGTCTTTTGGAAGAGCATAGGTAATATTTTCTATCACAATCCAATATTCATTTTCATCTCTATATGACCAGTATAAGTCGGGAATATTTTTACTAAATTCCTTTAAATAGTGAGAACATTCATTATAGAATAAATATTCCTGTGGTCTTGTCATCTGCTTAACTATTACAGAATAGTCAGAAAAATCAACTCTATAACATCCTCCTTCAGCTTTGATGCCATTTAACTTATTTTTAAGAAGAGGTTTCCCGTATGATTCTAATAAAAATTGTTGTATGTTTTTGGGAAATTGTTTTAACATTTTCATCTATTATCGAAACCCCTTCTCTTTCAAGAAACTTACGTTTGTATTTTCATTCTATTATATCTAATTCAAACCAAAATGTACTTCCTTTGCCAACTACTGACTTGACTCCATATTCTCCATTATGCATCGCAATAATCTTCTTTACAATTGAAAGTCCAAGACCTGTACCCATTACCGGACGTTTATGATTTTTATCCACTTTATAATATCTATCCCATATATATGGCAAATTATCCTCCGAGATACCTTCTCCATGATCAATTATTTCAATCCTAACCTTGTTGTCCTTAATAATTTGTTTAATAATAATTATCTTATCATTCCCACAGTGTGTAACAGCATTGATCAAAAGGTTATAGAATACTTGAGTAATCTTAACTTCATCTGCAATTATATAAACATATTTGTCATATATAAAATCAAACCGATATCCATCCTTTTTAATAAATTCACTAATTCTTTTAATAGTCTTTTCAAGGCTTTCCGTAAGATTATAATTTATTCTATTTAAACCTTCCATACCTTTCTCAATATTAGAAATATCCAACATATCATTTACAAGGCATGTCAAACGCTTTGTTTCATCCATGATAATTTGACTATGTTCAAGTGTTGCTTCTTGCGGAAAATCATGCATCATCTCTGCATAACTATAGATCAAGGCAAGGGGGGTTCGTAAATCATGTGATACATTTGCCATAAGCTCACGTCGCAATCTTTCTACTTTAGAAAGCCCCACTGCCGCTGTGTTTAAAGTATCAGATAACTCCTCAATTTCCAAAAATCCTTTCCCATGAAATTCTATTTCATAATTTCCCTCTGCCATTAATTTAGCACTCTGATTAATTTTTTCAATGGGTTTTGAAATATGCTTGGATATAATGACTGCAAGCATTATTGCAAGCAGAACCATGATTACTGTTATAATAACAAGCTGCATTCGCAAAGTCGATACTGTCGCATCAACGGGAGTCACCATAGCATAGAAAGTAAGTGAAATATTTCTTCCATCCTCTAAAGTATATTCTTGAGTTCTAGTGATTGTTTCCGGTTGTCTATGATTATTTTTATCAGGATGTGCGGGACGAGCAGGCGGATTAAAGTCCTGTGTGGGTTGTACAATTATTTCTTTTGTGAATTCAAGTTCATACAAAATATCTTTAAGATTGGGACTGTTAATTTCCTTTTCTACCAAATTTATTGCTTTATTAATTTCAATCTTTCGAGTGAATTTATACATATCACTTAAAAAAGTTGTTTGAAATATCCATAATATTGAAATCAATAAAACACAAAATCCCAAGAGAAATGCAAATATTTTCCACTGTAATTTTAATTTATCCATCGAATCTATACCCCAGTCCACGTAAAGTTTTTATAAAATGTGCATAGGGCCCTAATGACTTCCTGAGGATTTTCACATGTGTATCTAATGTTCTATCATCACCGTAATAATCAAATCCCCAAACTTCAGTCATTATTTTCTCCCGAGGCACAGCAATATTTCTATTCCGTATTAAGAAAAATAATAAATCATATTCTTTAGGTGCCATATCAACCTCTGCACCATCAATAAACACCTTATATGATGTCATATCCGCTTTAAGCCCATCTTTTTCAAATATAATGTGTTCTTTTTCATTGCCTTCCGGCCTTGTTAAGTGATTATCACCGGTTCTGCGTAAAATAGCAGCTACTCTAAGCATAATCTCTTTTGAGGAGAAGGGTTTAACCACATAATCATCCACTCCAACTTCAAATCCCAAAACCTTATCGTATTCTTCACCTCTGGCAGATAACATGATTACAGGTGTATTGGAAAATTTACGTATTTCTTTTACAGCAGAAAAACCATCTAATTCCGGCATCATAACATCCATAATTATAATATCAAAAACATTATTTCTGCAAAGTTCAACTGCCTCCATTCCGTCTCCTGCTTCCATGACATCATAACCCTCAAATGTAGCATATCTTTTTATTACAGTCCGCAGCCCTTTTTCATCATCACATATCAAGATTTTAGCCATTTTAAAATCATTCCCTACTTATATTTCATATAATTTATATTTAAAATTGTATCACAAGATTTTTTAAATACAAGTTAACGAATTTAAAAATCAAGTAGGGCGAAGCAATTCACACTTTCACAGCACCGGTTTATAAAAATACAGATGCAGCATAACACTAAACTGCATCCGTAAGAAGTGTATTCTATCTGAAGATTACATGAACTTTTAGGATTTTAACTATATTCTTGAAATTTTCACGTTTTTATAATTCAAATAAGTTAAATAATTCATTATTTAATATATTAGGCTTAGAATATTCATCTTTTAGCGTAGGAATATCTTCTCTATAATGGCTTCCTCGACTTTCTTTTCGCATTTCAGCTGCTCTTGTCATTAATAATGATGTTATAATCATATGATATATTTCTACATTTTGTATTTCAGGCTTATCCCCTGCAGGACTTGATATCAAGTCTTTCATAAGTCCTTTCAAATTTTCTTTTAATAATAATAACCCTTCTCCACTTCTTAAAATCAGTAAATATCTTTGATTTAATTTTTTGATTTTATCTTTGAATGATTTAACGTCTATATCTTTATATAAAATCTGTTTTACTTCATCTATATCAGCGTTGAACATATTGTTATCATATTTATTAAATTTATCATCTTTTGCAAGTTTTCCAGCTTCCCTACCTGCAATCTTACCGAATACTTGACAAGTAAGCATCATATTTCCACCAAGCCTATCTGCACCATGAGGTCCACCGGCAGTCTCTCCTATTGCAAAAAGTCTATTTACCGTTGTTTTGGCTTGTTCGTTAATCTTTAGTCCTCCATTGACTGCATGTGCAAAACATGAAAGCTCTACCGGGTTTTTCAATAAATCTACTCCTCTGGATAATAAAAACTTATATGCAATAGGCCACATCTCATGTAATCCAAATTTGTTTGTACAAGACTGTACATATTCATGTGTCATATTTGTGAAGTCGCATAAAACACCGCCATTTGTTGTTGCTACTTTATCTAAAATTGTTTTCTGAATGCATATCTCAAGATATTTTGAATCATCGCTTGTACTAAATGGAAAATGATGTTGGTGTGCATCTAAGATATCATTTTTCTTCAATATATTTGGGATTCTTCCATCAAAGATACTCTTCCCATTGATATCTGTCAAATCCGGATGTCCGCCCCAAATATAGGCATTTATCAAACTTGTTAAGGGATAGCTGATTCCAATTCCGACTTGCATAAATTCCATATTAACAATATCAGCTCCCGCCAGATATCCTAGAGCATATCCATCTCCGGTAATATCATAAGGGTTCATATTTTTCTCAAATAATTGTCCTGCTCCGCCGGTTGCCAAAATTGTTGCTTTAGATAATATAAGCAATTCTTCACCTTTTTCTTCTAGAGCATATACTCCCAGACATTCTCCTTCATTAACTAATAGCCTGAGAGCAGTAGTTTGATCTAAAATATTTATATCATCTGAGAGATTGTTTATCATTGCCTTTATAATTGGTTCTCCATGACCTTTTATAACATGAGTTCGTGCCTTAGTTGAAAAGCAACTTAAGAAGGCATAATAATCTCCATTCGGATTCTTTTTAAATTCTACACCCCAATCATCTAACTCCTGAACTGAACTTTCAGCATTTTCTGCAACTATCTGAGCCAATTTGGGATCAGCCATTCCTTTTCCCGCACTTACCATATCTTCAAAGTAACTCTCAGGATTATCCAATTTATCTTCCACACCATCAGGTGAATTATAGCCCGCCATTTCAGAAACTTGAAATGCAGTAGCCCCACTTTTACCTAATTTATCCTTAAGTACTAATGTTACCTGTACTCCCGACCTTGATGCTTCAATTGCAGCTCTTAATGCTGCTCCACCACCGCCAATAATTAGAACATCTGTATTAATTGTTCTCATATGACACATCCTTTCTTCTATCTTAAAAAAATGACTTGCGAAGAAAATATTTTATTATTTTTTACGCAAGTCTATTTTTGATTTAAAGCATTGAATTAGAAACCAGAATCATACATTTCATCAACATTTTCGGAGTCAACTAAAGTAACTGGTATTAAATTTATTTTGTCAACTTTTTCTCCATTTAAGACCTTGTTAGCTATCTCTACAGCTTCTTTAGCTCCTGTTGGATAAATAATTGATGCACTTAATTTTCCTTCTTTTATTTTATCAAATGCTTCCTTTTGCCCATCCGCACTTACTGTTATCATCCCTTCAGTACGACCTGCCGCATCTGACGCTTGTAAAGCTCCCAATATCATATTGTCACTATGACTATATACTGCATCAATCTGTTCATTTGCCTGCAATAAATCTTCCATAACTTTCATTCCCATATCCCTTTTATAATCCCCTGTTAAATCCGAGATTAATTTTATGTCAGGATATTTCTCTTTTATAGTATCTACGAATCCTTTGTATCTATCATTTGTAGCAGAAGCCCCAAGAGTTCCTTGGATCATAGCCACATTCCCTTTTCCTGAAAGTTTTTCACCAATAAAATCAGCAGCAAGTTCACCTATCATGACATTGTCGCCTCCAACAAACGCTGTATAGTCCTCTGTACTAATTGTACGGTCTATTAAAATTAGAGGAATACCAGCATCCATTACCCTTTTTGCAACCGGAGCTAATGGCTCTGATTGAACAGGAGCCATAATAATTAAATCTACTCCTTTTTGTATTAGGTCCTCAACATCGCTTGTTTGTTTTGCTGAGTTGTTTTGACCATCTGTAAGTATTATCTCCCAATTAAGTCCTTTTTCAGCAATTGTTTGCTCCATTTCGGATTTTAACGCAACACGATATGGTGTGTTCATATGGCATTGTGCGACTCCAATAGTAATCTTTTCACCATTTGTGTCATTGCCTGTATTTTCAGGCTCACTTGATGGCTTATTGCCATCTGAAGAACAAGCAGTCAAACTTGTTATAACTAAGACGACTACCAATGATGCTAATAAAAATCTTTTAATATTTTTCATTTTTAAGCCTCCTGTTTTTTTATGCATTATTTATTATTTAAATCTATTGAATAATTCAATAGGTCCAAACTCAATTATTTATTTTTTCTTTTCGAATTATCCCAAACTACTGCTCCTAATATTATGAGTCCTTTAACTACTTGTTGTATATAAGGACTTACTCCTGCAAGATTCAAAATATTTGAAAGAATACCTATTATCAATATTCCAACTAAAGTTTTTTCTACTCTGCCTTCCCCACCGCTCATACTAGTTCCACCAATTACTGTGGCAGCAATTGCATCGACTTGATAATCCAATCCAATGGTCGGATCGCTACTAGCTAAGCGGGATGTAAGAACTATTGCTGTTATAGCGGACAATATCCCTGATATGCAATATACAAATATCTTCGATTTTAAAATACTTATTCCTGATAATCTTGATGATTCTGCATTGCCTCCCACTGCATATACCGAACGACCAATTGTTGTATGATTTAAAATAATATATGCAACTGCAAACACCAATAAAAAGATAATCACCGGTACAGGAACAAAACCAATATAGCCTTGTCCGAATATTTCATAACCATTTGCAATACCCCAAACCGGTTGTCCATTTGTAGTTAATTGGGCTAATCCTCTAAGAATTGTATTTGTAGACATTGTAACTATAAAAGGCGCTAATCCCTTAGATACATAATATCCATTTATAAAACCCACCAAAATTCCTATAGCTAATGCGGCCAGTAATGCAATTAAAATCCCATAGCCCTTGGACATTAAAATCATTGCTACCATGCCTGCAAGCCCTACAATTCCTCCAACACTGATATCAATTCCACCATTTATGATTACAAACGTCATACCAATAGCAATGGGACCTGTAACTGAAATCTGTCTAAAAACGTTAATAAGATTTTTATAATTTAAGAATGAAGGCTCCATAATTGTAGATACAATTATCATTACTAAAAGAATAAATATGATGCCATGTTTATTCATAAATGTTGATAATTTATTTTTATTTTCTAACTTTTCCATTTTAAACTCCTCCTACAGCTAGTGTCATGATGTTTTCTTCTGTTGCTTTTGATTTATCTATCGATCCTTTGATTTGACCCTCATGCATAACAATTATTCGATCACTTATTCCTATTACTTCGGGTAACTCTGACGATACGACTATTATGGCATTTCCTTCTTCAGCTAGTTGTACTATTAATTGATAGATTTCTGCCTTGGCGCCGACATCAATACCTCTTGTAGGTTCATCAAATATATATAATTTTGCACTGGTATTTAACCACTTACTTATAACAATTTTTTGTTGATTCCCACCAGAAAGTTCCACAACACATTGTTCCGAACCGGATGTTTTAGTTTTTAACTTTTCAATATAATTATTGGCAATCTCATGTTCTTTCTTTGATTTGATCAGACCAAACTTATTGGCAAATGTCCAAAAGCTTGCAAGTGTTGTGTTTTCTCTAACTGTCATTTTCATTACAAGACCTTCATTTCTTCGATCTTCTGTAACAAAAGCTATTTTATTTTTAATAGCATCTAATGGAGTGTTGTTTTTAATTTCTTTTCCCTCCATGTACATGTGTCCTGAATCCAACTTGTCAGCTCCAAATATTCCCCTCATTGTTTCAGTCCTGCCTGCACCAACAAGTCCCGAAAAACCTAATATTTCTCCCCTTTTTACTTGGAAACTAACATTTTTTATATAATCACCGACATTTAAATCTTTCACTTCAAATAAAACTTCATTTGCAGGTTTACTAGTTCTATTAGGATAATATTGATCTAGTGATCGTCCTACCATCATATTTACTAATTCAGATTTTGTAGTATCCTTAATATCTTTTTGTCCGGTTATTGCACCGTCTTTTAACACCGTAACACTATCACATATAGCTAAGATTTCCTCCAACTTATGGGATATATAAATAACCGTTATTCCCTGACTTTTTAATTTTCTTATTATTTTAAATAAACACTCAATTTCATTGTCTGTCAAGGAACTTGTTGGCTCATCCATAATCACTACTTTGGGATTCAAAGATAGTGCTCTGGATATTTCGATCAACTGTTGCTGAGCAACACTTAGAGTTCTTGTCTCAACATTTGGATCAATATTAAGATCTACCTCCTCGAAAAACACCTTAGCATTCTGTTGGATTTTGTTCCAATCAACCAACCCATTCTTTTTCTTTGGTATCCTTCCTAAATATATATTCTCTGCTGCAGATAAAGTCGAAATCAAAGATAATTCCTGATATATTATACTAATTCCCTTCTCTCTGGCAGCTAACGGTGAGGTCGCATCAATTTTTTCGCCATCAAGTATAATATCACCGCTGTCTTTACTATAAGCACCGGCAAGAATCTTCATAAGAGTCGATTTTCCTGCTCCGTTTTCACCAATTAATGCATGGCACTCACCTTTATTAAATTTTATATTTATGTCTTTTAGTACCTTAACAGGTCCAAATGACTTATTGAGATTCTTAATTTCCAGTATTACTTCCTGCTCCAAATTAATACCTCCTCTCTCATTACTTTCCCTTAAAATGCGGTTCCCTCTTTTCAATAAAAGCATTAACTCCTTCAGTTTGATCATCTGTACTAAGGCACAATCCTACTCCAAAAGCTTCTAATGAAAGTCCTGCATCTAATGATGTTTCTTGACTGTAGTTAATAGCCTTTTTTGCATAAGCTATTGAAATAGATCCTCGAGATGCTATAACATGTGCTAATCTTATAGATTCTTCCAGCAAACTCTCCTGATCCGGTAAAACTTTGTTAACCAATCCATAATCGTAAGCTTCTTTAGCTGATATAAATTCTCCGGACAATACCATTTGCTTTGCACGAGATAGTCCGATTAATCTTGGAAGCCTTTGTGTACCTCCCCAACCGGGTATATTTCCTAATTTGATTTCTGGTTGTCCAAATTTTGCATTTTCACTTGCAAACCTAATGTCGCAAGCCATTGCTAATTCATTTCCACCGCCTAAACAATATCCGTTCACAGCTGCTATACTTGGCTTATCACTTCTTTCTATTCTAGCAAATATGCGTTGACCTTCTAACATCCATTTTGTACCATCGCTTGAATTTATTCCGTTTAATTCATTTATATCTGCACCTGAAACAAAAGCTTTAGGCCCTACTCCTGTAATTATAAATGCGTGTATATCGGCATTATTTTCGATATATGTTATAGCTTTGTCCAACTCTTCCAACACTTCTCTGTTTAATGCATTATAAACTTTAGGCCTATTGATAGATACTATTGCAATATCATCTTTTTCCTCCAACAATAACATGTTATATTTCATTGTTTCTATCCCTTCTTTTCAATTTTTGTCCTTAAGTTTAAAGGTCTATCCGAAAAAATATCCGGATCCATAATTTTTATTTGTTTTGATATTAATGGTTTAAATTCCATTTGTGCTAAAACATCTTTATCTATATCAATGCCCGGAGCTACTTCTATGAGCATAATTCCATCTTTAGTCAACTCAAATACTGCCCTTTCTGTTACGTATAAAACTTTTTGCTGTTTCATCTTGGCGTATTCCCCGCTAAAAGAAATCTGAGAAACTTTATCAACCAATTTATTGACCTTACCTTCTGACAGGATTTCCAATTTGTTATTATCAACTTTCTCTTTCAACCCTGCTGTTGTAAAGGTACCAACAAACACTACTTGCTTTGCATTTTGGGAAATATTTATAAACCCACCGACGCCGCTTACTCTATCTCCAAATTTGCTTACATTCACATTACCTTCTTTGTCTATCTCAGCAAATGAAAGAACTGCCAAATCTAAGCCACCACCATCATACCAATCAAATTGATATGGTTCCTCAATAATTGCATTGGCATTATATGCAATTCCAAAATCCGTACCCGAAGCCGGCACCCCACCAACTATTCCCTGCTCAACAGTTAAAGTAATGTAATCTGATAAATTCTCTTCACCAACTACAGATGCTACTCCGTCAGGCATACCAAATCCCAGGTTCACTTTAGCATTTTCATACAATTCCATAGCAGCTCTTTTAGCGATGACTTTTCTCTCATTCAATGGCATCCTCTCCATAGAACCTTCTAAAGGTATTTTATATTCCCCTGAAAGACTGGGATTATAATCCGTTTTAAAGGATACCCTTTGGTTCGGGTCCAATACAACTGCATCAACAAGAATTCCCGGAACGCGTATTTCTGTCGCCTTCAGCATCCCTCTTTTAACGACTCTTTTTACCTGAGCAATAACAATACCACCGGAATTCTTAGCGGCTTGCGCTGCTGATATTCCTTCTAAAATAAGTCCTTCATGTTCAAAAGAAATATTCCCATCTTCATCTGCTGTAGTTCCTCTTAAAATTGTTACATCTATAGGGAATGATTTATAAAATAAGTACTCATTACCATCTATTTCTATTACTTTAGATAATTCGTCTTTCGATATTTTGTTTATTGCTCCGCCTTCAATCCTTGGATCAATAAATGTACCTAGTCCGACATGACTTATTAATCCGGGTTTTCCACCGGCTATTTCCCTTGCCAGTTGTACCATAACCCCCTGTGGCAATACATACGCCTCGATTTCATTATTTAGCGCCATTTGTTGAATTCTAGGAGACCATGACCAATGGCTGCCGATAACTTTGCGTACCATTCCCGGATGTGAAAACCTATCTGAACCACCACCATTTTTATCACCAATACCAGAACTATGACACAATAAAAGATTGGAAGGATGTCCACTCTCTAGAAATGATGCTTCTAATTTTTCTAAAATCAAAGAAGGTTCATTGATGCCTCCTCCACAGCTTACCACCCATACACAATCCCCATCTTTTATCAGTTTAGTGGCTTGTGATGCCTCCATTATCTTTGACATTATCCATCATCCTTTCTATTATTTTTCTTGATATCCTAGTTTTTTTGAAATTAGTTGAACGGTATTTTGCAATTTAGGAACTAAAGTTTTAATATATTGAGGATGAAACTCTTCTGCCATACATCCTAAGCTAATTGCAGCAATTGGCTTCCCTTTTAAATCAAAGATTGGCATTCCAATTCCTTTAATACCAATTTCGTTTTCCTCATTATCAATAGAAAATCCACGCTCTCTAGTCAATTTTAACTCCTCTATTAAATCTAACGTATTGCTTATAGTATTAGGTGTACGCTTTTCAAATTTGATATTTTTAATATAGGTATCTAATTCATCATTATGTAGATTTGCTAATATAACTTTGCCTGTAGCTGTACAATAAGCGGGGGTTAGCTGCCCTTCCCGCATTGATATACGCATAAAGTTGTTGGTTAGTGAACGTGCTATATAAATTATATGCCCCTGCTTGTAAGTTGCTAATTGTACTGCTTCTCCTGTATCAGCCTGCAATTTAACCATGTAATCTATTGACTTGTTTTTAATATCTAACCTGTCCATATACAACGTTCCCAATTCGAGTAAAGAAATTCCTAAAGTATACTTATTTGTTTCTTCATCCTTTTCTAAATATCCATAATGTTCCAGCGTTTTAATGATGCCATGAGCAGTAGTCTTAGCTATGCCTAGTGATCTTGCAATTTCACTAACACCTAACAATTCCTTGTCATGATATAGCTCTAATATATTAATTGCTCTTTCAATACTTTGAATCATTTTTTACACCTCTCAATATGTATTTACTATTTACGTTCGATAATATAGTACATCGTTCACGTTTTGGACACAAATATAAAACACAATAGTATAACGTTTTTACAACTTTATTCATGATAACACTTGCTAATATATTTTGTCAATAATAAATTTAAAAACTATTTTTAATAGGTAGCCGAACATATGGAAATACTCATCTTTTAAATCTAGCTAATTTATGGTAAAATAGTTGAATATAGCTAAAGCAATCTATACTAATAGATAATATTGGTTATTTACACTATGTTTAAATATATTATGAGAGGAATAAGATTATGAATAAAACTGTTATTCGTACTATTGAAATTTTACAGTATATATCTGAAAATAAAGATAATGCAAATATTTCTGAAATATGTAGAAAATTAATGATACCAAAAAGTAGTGCTTTCGATATCATTTACACTTTGATAGATTTAGATATTTTAAACGTTAGAGAAACTGATCATGTAAATCAAAAATATTTTGAATTGAGCACTAAATTATTCCAAATTAGCAATAAATTTCTATCCCAAAATGATTTATTTTTACTTGCATATCCTATCCTAGAAAGTTTGAGTAAACAATCAGGAGAAACAACATATTTAACTATAAGGGACGGAAAGAATATAGTTTATTTGTTGAAATTCACCGCTGAAAGTTCATTAATCCCTAATATACAGGTGGGCGATACCAACAACCTTTACTCAACTTGTGAAGGCAAAGCATTTTTATCATGCATGAGAGAATTACAAATAAATGAACTATTGGCTGCCGAACCTTTTGAACAAAACACCAAATCGACAATTACAAGCTATAATGATTTATTTAAAGAACTGAGTAATTCCAGAAAACAAGGATATACAACTGACATCTGTGAAAGCAATGATGATGCCCTATGTGTTGCTGCACCGGTTATAGATGTGACAAACAATGTTGTCTGTTCTATTAGTATTGTCAGTTTTTACAATCGTCATGATTTAACAGTTCTAAATAAATGGGGAAATCTAGTCAATGATTCTGCCTTTCTTTTATCTAAAAAATTGGGCTACTCCTTTAATGACTTATATGATTTTTATAATAAGATGTTGGAAAGCAAAGATTGAGACTCTTAGCTATGGATATGATGCTTTTAAATCCTGTTCCTAAAATTCTACAAAATTATAAATCTTATATCCGTTTTTAGTGCCAAGTGTATATCCATTTATAAATTTTATAAATTAATTTACTCCGGAATTACTATTTCACCATCTAAGACGGTAACTGCTTTCCCGCCTACCCATACTTCCGGATTGCTGCCGTTTTGTACCTGTACAAATATTTGGCTTGGACTTCCCAGCCAATATCCTTGATGCGAAGTAAAGGACAAGGCTTCATGCCATCCTTTATTATATAGACAAGCGCCTAAAGCACCATTGGACGTTCCAGTGGCAGATTCCTCCGGAATTCCGCACAAAGGTGCAAAATTTCTGCACCAAATTGTATTTTCCTCACCTATTGTAAAGACATGGGCACCACTGACATCCATCTTTCTACTGTAATCTATTAACTCATCCATTGAAGGAGACATCCCTTTCAAAACATCTATCGACTTAACAGGCAGCAAAATATCCTTTAATCCTGTTGACCATATTTCAGGCAACAACATAAGCTCCGAAATACCAACATCGGTATTCCTAATCCCCATAATCTTACATAGTTCATCAAGCATAATTTCCCTTGCTATGATTAAAGGTGGGGCTTGCTGCATAATAACCATGCCATTTCCCAAAAATTTTATGTTTAAAAGACCTGCTTTTGTTTTTTGAATAACTTCTTCTTTATTTATTATTCCCAACTCTTTAAGCAAGCTAAAAGTTGCAATCGTTGCATGTCCGCAAAGATCAACTTCTTCCGTAGGAGTAAAAAACCGTACTTCAAAATCATATCCAGTGCTTCCCGGAAAGACAAAAGCTGTTTCTGAAAGCTTCATTTCCTTAGCAATCAACATCATTTGTTCATCCGTCAATCCAACTGCATCAATGACTACACCGGCAGGGTTGCCGCAATATGGCTTGCTTGTGAATGCATCAACCTGAAATATCTTTCTTTTCATAACGTACCTCTCCCTTATTTTATTCTCCAATTCTTTATTTTATTATATCCTAAAATACAATATCCTCACACATAATAATATTGCTGGCATAAAAACCTATTATTTTAGAATAATATAAAATATAGATAATATACTTAACTAAAATATAAAAGTGAGGGATGTATAATGCTTATAATCAACCTATATGTAAAATTATTGCTCTTAAACTATTCCGATGAAACCGTACCTGTAAAATACCTTGACTTTGTATGGAAAATGCCCCTTATTGGACCTAGGCCTCCGTACTATACTAATCCAAGGTATGATTTAAATTATCCGGTGATTTAGAAAGTATAAAGATAACAAAAATAAATAAAGAAAGGTAATTTATAAGAAATTTAGATGGATTTCTTATAATAATAAGGTGATTAAAATGGATAATAATCAAAATTCTTCTTCAACTAACAATCCTACAAATGAACAAATTATGAATGAGTTATTGGATTATTTCGAAAAAAATTTGATACTTAAACCCTATCCAATGTATCCGAATTACGGAACTATCACACGATATGAGGATATTCCCATCAGTGTTCCTGAACAACATCAATTTCGTCAGCCCGGGCTCGAAGAATTGATGGTACCGCGCCCAATCATAGAAAACCCAAATTACAAAGGCTCTGATAAGCTTTTAGACAAGGTTGCTCTGATTACAGGAGGTGACAGTGGTATCGGTGCTGCTGTTGCAATAGCTTTCGCTAAAGAAGGTGCAGATGTGGCTATTGCCTATCTGGATGAACAAAATGATGCAATGCGAACAAAAAATCGTATTGAAGAACTAGGACGAAAATGTCTTTTGCTGCCCGGAGATTTAAGGAATAAAAAACATTGTGAAGATATAGTTAATGATACGATTAAAACTCTTGGTAAGTTAGATACCCTGTGTAATAATGCAGGTGTACAATTTCCACAGCCAAGCCTTTTGGATATCAGTGACGAACAATTTGACGAAACTTTTAAGACAAACTTTTATCCCCATTTCTATGTTACAAAAGCAGCGCTTCCTCATCTATGTGCAGGCAGTTCTATAATCGGTACTGCATCAGTTGTAACTTATATAGGTGAAAGCCAGCTTATTGATTATACTTCCACTAAAGGAGCTATCGTTGGTTTTACAAGAGCTCTAGCCAGAAGTTTAGGTAAACAAGGAATACGTGTCAATGCTGTGGCGCCGGGAGAAATATGGACTCCTCTGATTCCTGCAAGTTATTCTGCGGATGTAGTAGCAGTCCCCCAAGATAACATGCTGATGCGTATTGGCCAGCCATTCGAATTGGCACCTACATACGTATATTTAGCATCTGATGATTCCCGGTTTGTAACCGGTCAAGTGCTTCACGTAGACGGGGGTCAGACAACAAATTCATAAACAGCTAGATTTTGATAAAAAGATGACTGGACATTTCTAAAGATGACTAGTCATCCTTTTCAATTTTCGCCTTGTTTCTGAAATAAATATCTTAATCCTTCCTTGTTACTATCATTACTTTTCATATTATTAATTATCGGCTCCCCATCATATATATCATAACCACAAGGTTCAGTAAGGAAAATACCCTTTCCATTTGAATAGGAAAGTAATTCTGCTTGATAGGACTTGGATGTATCAACAGGTATTTTCCCAGTTAAAGTTGTCTCTTCACCTTTAGCTACTATATCTGCAATAGAAGCCCTCATCTTCCCAAGATCACCCATAACTCTTCCACAAAAATCATTTGGAACTTGAACTGTATATTTTAAATAAGGTTCTAATATTTCAGTTCCTGATTTTCTAAGGGTCTCCCAAAATACATAGGGTGTTAAATTCCTAAAGTCTGAAGGTGTGCTTACGGGGCTGTAGTATAATCCATAGTCAAAAGTTACCTTTAAATCTGTAACCTCCCATCCATAAAGTCCTTCTTTGCAAGCCTTTTCTACAGCATCTTTTACTGCATGTTGAAATGAATTATTCAGATATCCATAGGAAACCTTGGTCTCATACAATAATCCTGATCCTATTGGTAATGGCTCTATGGATAAGCCAATAGATGCCCAATAAGGATTTGGTGGAACTTCTATATGGATTACTGCTTTAGAGTTCCTTTTAGGTCGTTCTTTATATATTGTTTTCAATTCACCAAATTTAGCATCTATTTTATACCTGTTTTT
Organism: Paratissierella segnis; assembly: GCF_014385195.1. Classification (GTDB taxonomy): domain Bacteria; phylum Bacillota; class Clostridia; order Tissierellales; family Tissierellaceae; genus Paratissierella; species Paratissierella segnis. Next base: position 174,837 of record NZ_JACRTG010000016.1, on the reverse strand, counting down.
AAGTAATGATTCTATTACCTCCATTTGAATATTCCCAAATAATTTTAATATGATTTCTTCAGTATCTCCGTTAATTTCACAATCCAGAAATGGATCTTCTTCGGTTAATTCAAATAATGCTCCTATCAGTTTGCTTCTTTTACTTGGATCACAAGGTTTAATTGAAGCCCTTAATGCTGGCTGAGCTATCTTTATATCTAGAACTCCATTATATTTCTCACCAATAAAATCACCTATCTTAAGAGAATTAGCATTAGAAATAATTGCAATATCCCCACTATCAACCTGATCCACTTTTACAATTCCCCCATTAACAACCGACTCAAGATTTTTTATTTTGAGGATTTCTTCTGTACCATTTATGGAAACATCTTCACGTATCTTTATATTTCCACTGAATATTCTTAAATATGTAAGCTTACGGGATTCTTCGTCTCTATCAATTTTATAAATATATGCAGACAAATTATCTACAGCATTATCATTTCTTATGGGAAGATAGCTTGTAATAGCAAATAACAGCTCATCAATCCCAATATTTTTCAGAGCAGAACCATGAAAAACAGGATAAAAATTGCAGTTATTGATCTCATTCAAAAACACATTGTAGTACTCTTTTCCTGTAATGTAATACCCATTTATATACTTTTCTGCCAAATTATCATTTATATTCAACAATTGTTCTGATATTTTATCTTGAATTACTTTATCATCTTTAATATTTGTCAATTCAAAATCACCTTCATCTTTTATACTAACAGATTGCATTATTACAAGGTTATAAGTTAATTTCTCCTGTATTTGGGTGTATATATCATTTAAGCATACTCCTTTTCTATCTACTTTATTAATAAATATAAGTGTTGGAATATTTAATTTTACCAAAGTGTTAAAAATAATTTTAGCTTGAACTTGAATTCCTTCTTTTGCTGAAATTACTAAAACGGCGCCATCTAACACTCTAAGAGTTCGTTCAACTTCAGCTATAAAATCCATATGCCCGGGAGTATCTATGATATTAACTTTAGTACCATTGTAATTAAATGAAACTGTAGATGCCCGTATAGTTATTCCCCTATTTCTTTCAAGCTCCATTGAATCTGTTATTGTTGTACCATTATCGACCCTCCCTATTTTATTAATTACACCACTTTTATATAATAAACCTTCTGTAACAGTTGTTTTCCCTGCATCTACATGTGCTAAAATTCCTATATTAATAATTCTCATTTATACCTCCATAATTATATAAAAAATCCCCCATGAAAAAATATTCTCTTCATAGGGGAACTTGTTTTTTATATAATTACTAAGAGTAAATATAACATACATAATTGGATATAATACCATGATATTATATCTTTAATCTAATCAATGCTATATAATACATAGAAATATAAATTTATTATTATGAGAATATTTTTAAATAAAAGTACAATTAACAAGCCATACAAATATTATCTTGTATGGAAAATGTACTCATTCTATTTTGTTAATAGTTATTTAAAAATATTCTTCCTCATATGATAAAACTCCTTTGATTGATACTACATATATAATATTTGTTTTAATTTTAATTGTCAAGTAAAATTAGATCATCCCTCTTTATCTAACTTTTGCGTAATTTCAGCCACAAAATCTTGCTTCCATTATGAAAAGCAATACACCTCACACCTTGTCGACAATTCTGATATTCTTTTCAATTTTAAAACATTGTTACTACTTCCTAAACAAGGAAGCAATCCAATCTATCAGTTTATTGAAAAATAATTTCAAACTCTGTAAAAACCCCTGTCCTTCTTCAGAAGATAGATAATCTGAAGCCTTTTTTGCTATGTTCTCGATTTGGTTATATACTTGATTCCAATCGATGTCTAAGTTTTTCATCTTGTCAAATAATGCAACTAATTGCTCTAACTGTTCATCTGATAGACTTAAATTAAAATTATTTACAATATTAGTGACGATGTCTCTTACTTCCTCTTTAGTCTTTGGTTTCTTTTCAGCAATTTCCTGTTTGATCCTATTGATTAATTCTGAAGCTTTTTCATCACCTATTTGTTCACCTAATTCAGCAGTACGAATCATCTCTTCATTAGCAACCTTTTTTATATCGTCATCTATAACTTCCCCAGTAGATATTTCATAAGCTTTCATTATTCCAGTCAAAGCTGCTGTTCCAGATGCATTTTTAGGTGCAGTAATTTTAATATCAGCATCTTCGACTCCAGCAGTGATTAAAGCATTGGTATAGATATTATCAGTAATGTATGTTATTTTATCACTGGTATCTACCTTAAGTCCACTGCCTTTCTCTGTATAGGTTATCATAACAGAAGAAATAGCATTATTCCCTATTTTACCGGCTGGAACAACATCTCCTAAATATTTATGTTCTTCTGCATTAGTGGTAACAATCATAGTTGCATTTTCCAACGGATCAAATTCTTCCAGTATTGCCTCTTTTTCTTTTTCTGTCAAATCATCACCCAACGAAACGATAACATCTCCAACAACTGCATCTGCAAATACGGTCGCAGAACCAATCGTCATAATAACTATTAAAAATATACTAATTAACCTTCTCTTCATAAAATTTTCCTCCTAATACTTTGTTTGATACTATTAAGATATTTTATTATATCACAAATATATGACAGTAAGATGTCATATATATTTTAATTCGGAATAAAACAATTTTTCGAAAATAGCACCCCAAAATTAGGAGTACTCTCGTCTATGATTATTTACACTTAATAATGTTTTTTCTTTACTGGAATCCAAATTTCACTTCTATACTTTGAATTCTCAGTATCCTGGCTCTCATTCCACAGAATTTCAGGTCCTTTTACTTCCTCCACAATATTTAACCTTTAAGCAAATTTGAATTACTACTTACCAACTCGTGCCACCGTTTACTTTTTTTCATATAATTATATGTTTCTTCATCACTAAAATTAGTTGTCAAGTTATTACGAAGTTCTGTAATAAAATTCTCATCAAGTTTCTTAAATTCCATATGTTCGTACAGGGTTGACTTCGTAAAATCAGATATTGTATCAACACTTGCAAGCATCCTTTCCATAGTTTCTATGGTTCCCTCCACATCCATTTCTGCTGCTACAAAGTCAAGTCTGCACGATGATTCATGATATTTGCCCATTTCAAAAATATTCGCTAATTCTTTTTGTTTCTCAACAAGGATAGAAGCCTTTTCCTTGTTTTTTTCCTTCATAGCTAAAATATATATGTTTTGAAATATCATGCTCATCATGTTATACCCGGAAAATAATAATTCTTCATATGACTTATATGCCTCATTTACTCTATTTGTCTTGCTATAAATAAATGCTTGTTTTCTTTTTCTCTCTGGGTTTTGGTTAGAAAAATAATTTAGATATTCCTCCGCCTTTTCATACTGCTTTTTTCTTGAATAAAATCCAAATAAGGAATCGGCTGCTCTACTTCTAATGTTTTCATCCTCGCTATCCAGTGCCCGTACATAACAATCATTTATATAACTTTCATATTCCTCTGCATTTGGTATATCCTTTGCTAAAAGCCACGCATCTAGAACCAGTGATACTTGCCAAATTAACTGTTCACAATTAGGATATTGCTCAATTTTCCCCTTTGCCCATTTAAAAACCTCTTCATAGTTTTCGTTTTTTAATTTGGTATCCATTTCATAAATAATATTGTTTATTTCTTCTGCGGTAAGTTCTTCTTCAAAAGATAATAGAGTATCAAGAGTAATATTGAGTAATCTAGCAATAGGAGCCAATAGCATAATATCAGGCTGTGAATTCCCATTTTCCCACTTATTAACTGCTGGTGCTGTGACTCCAAGGCGATTTGCCATTTCCTCCTGAGTTATGTTCTTCTTTTTTCTGTATTCTCGTATTACTTCACCTATCTGCATATAAATAACCTCCTGATTCTGTTTTAGTAAGCAATTGCCTTTGCTGTTTTAATCATATCAAGAATCATTATATCTAACAACTGAATATATGTTAAGTATTCCTCAAAAAAATTAACTGTTATTCATATTAAAATGTTAGTGACTGTTTCATATAAAAACTCCCCATATGATCTAGAGGGAGTTTATATCTAATTATTCTATTATGCCACCTTCGATTACGAGTTCTTCCCTAAAGTTTTCCCCATATACATCCAAAAGGGTTTCATCATAAGCTTCGTGCACAAAGTTTTCTTTTCCTAGTTCAGTTAATTCATTGTTTATCCAATCAAGAAGCTCCTGATTTCCTTTTCTAACAGCCGGCGCAATTGTGTCTTGGTCTCCTAAGTTTGGAATTCCTACAACAAATCCAGGATTTTGGTTTGCCCACGCGATTACTTCGGTATTATCATTTACTATGGCAGCACCACGACCATCCTTCAATGCTTCAAATATCTCCGTATATTGGTCGAACTTAAGCTCAACTATTTCAGGGTGGTTCTTTGTTAAATAGGTTTCAGCTGTAGTTCCTTTAGCAATGATAGCCTTTTTACCTTCTAAATCTTCAATGGAGTTAATAGGAGCACTTTCCGGAGAAACTACTCCAAGTGATACCTTCATATATGGATTTGCAAAATCTACTTTTTCTTTTCTTTCATCTGTAACTGTAAAATTCGCCATGATGATATCAACCTTATTTGATTCCAAAAATGCTACCCTGCTTGCTGCGTCTACCAATATAAATTCAACTTTTGACTCATCTCCCAGTAAATCCTTAGCAAATCTTCTGGCAATATATACGTCAAAGCCTTGATTTTCACCATTTTCGTCTAAATATCCAAAGGGATTCTTGTCGCTAAATACACCTATTCGAATCGTACCTCTTTTCTTAATCTCTTCAATGGAATTTGTTTTTCCTGTAGAAACTTCATCTGCATTTCTTGCACATCCTGTTAGAACCCCAACAGCCAATGCAGCTATAATTAAAAATACTAATATTTTATTGTGCCTTTTCATTATAATCATTCCTTTCTTTGCGTATTAATATTGAAATATATTTAAGAAGTGCTTAGCACGTTCTGTCTTTGGATTTGTAAAGAATTCTTCCGGTTCTTCTGATGTTTCACAAATATCTCCTTCATCCATGAATATTATCCTATCGGCAACGGATCTCGCAAAGTTCATCTCATGAGTTACTATAATCATTGTCATCCCTTGCTTTGTAAGACCTAAAATTACATCCAGAACTTCCCTTACCATTTCAGGGTCTAATGATGCGGTTACCTCATCAAATAACATTATTTCAGGATTCATGCATAATGCCCTTACAATGGCGATTCTCTGCTTCTGACCTCCTGACAACTGTCTGGGATATGAGTCTTGTCTGTCCAATAGACCTACCCTGTCCAATAGTTCACAAGCTTGCTCCATCGCTTCTTTCTTATTTCTTTTTTGTACCTTTAAAGGCCCCAAGAGTATATTCTCAATAACCGTCATATGCGGAAATAGATCATAGCTTTGAAATACCATACCTATCTGCTGGCGAATATCTTGCAAATTGACATCTTTACTAACTATACTCTCATTTTTATACCTTATATCACCCCCTTGAATTTTCTCCAAACCGTTTATACATCTTAAGAGTGTACTTTTCCCACAGCCTGAAGGTCCCAGTATTACAACTACTTCACCTTTTTTTATTTTTAAATCAATCCCTTTCAGGACAATTAAATCATTATATTCCTTGTGCAAACCCTTTATTACCAACAACTCTTCATTATCTTGTTCATACATTTTAATACCTCCTAATCACTCCATTTAGCCTCTAATTTCTTAGATAATTTAGAAAGAGGATAACATATTATAAAATACAGTATAAATACAAATCCATAAACCCAAAACGATGCTGTAGGCACTTCAATACGTGATAGTTCGATAATTTGTTGACCGACTTTTATAACGTCTACAACACCTATTAGAACTACTAAAGAAGTGGTCTTTATCATTCTTGTAGCAAGATTAATAGCACCCGGTAACATCCTCCTTGCAGCCTGCGGTATAAGAATATACCTATAAAGTCCTAAATTACTTAACCCTATGGCCTTCCCCGACTCAATCTGGTGTCTGGGCAAGGATTCCAAAGAACCCCTAACGATATCTGCCATTTCGGCTATCCCCCAAAGGGTAAATACTATTATTGCAACGGTCTCGCCGCTTAAATCAACATTAAGTGCAGTAGTAACTCCGAAATACATAATGAACAACCATACAAGAATAGGTATTATTCTAAAAACTTCAAGGTATAAACGGCATAAAAACTTTATTATCTTGGATTTAGAAGTCCAAACTATTCCTAAAAGCATACCAAAAATCGAACCTATTATAATTGAAGTAAAAGCAATTCTTCCGGTTACTCCAAGTCCTTGAATTAAACGCTGCAAATTCATTCCTTGAAACAAAACTTTAATTCCCAAATTCTGCATATCGCACCTTCCTTTCCAACCATGTAAGGAAAAACGACAATGGCAATATCATGATTAGATATGATACCACTAACATAAACAAGGATTCATAAGTTTGATAATACATACCTATAAGGTTTTTAGTTATATTCATAAGATCCATTACAGCAATCGCGCCTACTATTGAAGTTTCCTTAAGTAAAAATATACAATTTGCACCAAGAGAAGGCATGCTGACAGAAATCGCTTGAGGAAATATAATATATCTAGCCAATTGTAATTTTGAAAGTCCAATGCTAAGACCTGACTCTATTTGTGTAACCCCTACTGCCTCTAAACCGCTTCTAAATGCTTCAGTCATATAACTTCCTCCTAAAAAGGATAGACCTATTATGGCACAGGCTTCCTCACTTAATACTATACCTACCTTAGTAAGACCAAAGTACAGGAAGAACAGTTGAATAAGCAGCGGTGTATTTCGAGATAGTTCAACATATATTTTTACAATTTTCCCAAGACCTTTAATGTTAAAATACAGTATTATGCTGCATATTACGCCTATAAAAAGGGAAAATAATATACCCCAAAACCCTAATCTAAATGTAGTTAAAGCCGCTTCACCATAAAGATGTAAACTCTCTATAATAAAGTCCCAATTTAAATTCATTACCTCACCTCTCTATAAAAGATAAAAAAAACTTCTACCCCTTGTTCAGAGGCAGAAGTATATTCCGCGATTCCACTCTAATTACTTGATAAAAAATCAAGTATCTCATTATTTTCGGTACAATTAATATACCTTAATACTATAACGGGTATACCCGCCGGTATCTACTATATTTCAACCCGGTACTCAAGGATGCACTTCAGTCAATCTCAACCTAAAATCCTTTCCAGCCAATGGGGATTTCTCTCTATAGATCTATACTTGACTTACTCTTCCTGTCTTCATAGTCATATTGATTCTTACTTTCATAATATAATATTATCAGTTTGAAATTTTGTCAACATTTTTTTATAAATATTTATATATATTCGATTTTATATTAATTTCAATGATTCTTTTTTATATTACGATAAGACAAATTGGAACTTATCGCTCTGACATATATTTTTCAATTTCTCTGGAAGTCAATTTTCTCACTTCAGTATTTGGATATTCTTTATATTTTTCTACTTTAAAAACAGGAGCCATTTTCTTGCAAATTTTGTCTTTATTCTTTTTCAAGAACAATTCTAAATCTTCAGTGTCCACAAAGATCTTATATGATACTCGTCCTTTGCTATTACTAATTTCATAAATACCACATGATTTTTTCACCGTATGATCAGCGGTTCTTAAATATAATTTTGCAATCTCCAATGATTTAAATGGAAAATTCCATCTTTGTAATCCTCGCTTTTCATCACGCTCTATACAGATACAACGACCACAAGTGCCACAAATATACTGTGTATGTTTCTGTAAGCAGTCCAATGGATTAAGTAATGGCGTTACTCTATTTTTATCACTATAACATTCTTCACACATATTCCTACCCCCCTCTTTCAAATTCCTATTTATTAGTATTCCAGATTGTAGAGTATATCAATCTATAAGTTGGTTATCCTTCTTGAATTTCTATTTTTACTTAATATTATCTCTAAATCCTGCCCTTGCGTTTCATACCTGGAATGTCCATCATATTTGTTTTCTATCATATATATAATCTTTCCTCTTCTCTTCAAATCTTGAAATCTTTAGTCCTTAAAGGATTAATTTACTTGTCCTATTTAGTATAACCTAACTAGTAACTAAAAAGTAGATTTGCATGAATTTAAAAATAAATTTAAAGAATTTATAGAATAAATAAATTATAGTGAATATTTACTTTCGCATAAATATAAAATAGAACTAAATATATTTTATATTTTCTCCCGAGATTGAGTTTAACATTAAGTTTATTGGATATAAGGTTTAATGAGATATGAAAAATTATTTATACCATTGGAGGGATTATCAAATGAATAATAAACAAGTAGAAATTATGAAAAATGGTAATGGGTTTGTTGCAGCTTTGGATCAAAGCGGAGGCAGTACGCCCAAGGCATTAATGGGCTATGGAATATCAAAGGAAAGATATAAAAATGAAGAAGAAATGTTTGACTTGATACATGAAATGAGAACCAGAATTATAACGAGCCCGGCATTCAAGTCAGAATATATTTTAGCTGCAATTTTATTTGAACAAACTATGGACCGCAAGATCGAAGGCATGTGGACTGCAGATTATCTATGGGAGAAAAAGGGTATTGTTCCCATTCTAAAAGTTGATAAAGGCTTAGCTCCTGAAAAAAATGGTGTCCAACTTATGAACCCAATACCAAACTTGGATTCTTTATTAGACCGAGCCATAGAGAGAAATATATTTGGGACCAAAATGAGATCAGTTATCAAATCTGCCAATCCGGAAGGGATAAGACAAATTATTCAGCAGCAATTTGATTATGGAAAACAAATAATTGAAAAGGGACTGATTCCTATCATAGAGCCCGAAGTTGACATCAATAGTCCAGATAAAAGTGAATCAGAAAGAATAATGAAAGAGGAAATTTTAAAGCACCTGAATTCATTGCCTAAAGATGACTTCATCATGCTAAAACTATCAATCCCAACAGAAGATAATTTCTATGCTGAATTAATAAATCATCCTCAAGTAATGCGAGTAGTTGCACTTTCCGGAGGATATACGAGAGAAGAAGCAGTAAAAGCTCTTAAGAAAAACCATGGATTAATAGCAAGCTTCTCAAGAGCATTAGTTGAAGGATTAAATGATAAGCAAACTGACGAAGAGTTTAATGAAACTTTAGAGAGTTCCATAAAAGAAATTTACGAAGCTTCAATAGTATAACTTAATGCCATTTGCCCCATCAAAAGTAAACCTCTAAACAGCCTTAATTGCATGTTGTCTAGAGGTTTTTGCTTTACAAAACTCTGCAACAAATCTTTCATAGTCGTCTATTGCTTCATTTATTAAATTCTTATGCTTGCATATTACCCTTCTTTAATCTATCATAATAGGTGTAGCAATTTTATGACAGGAAGTGGACAACCTTGATAGAAGGGAAAATTTCAAAATCAATAATATTATTTGCATTACCAATCTTATTAGGAAATCTTTTTCAACAACTTTATAATGTAGTAGATTCCATTGTAGTCGGAAATGTATTAGGCAAAGAAGCTCTTGCTGCAGTTAGCTCTACCGGTAGCCTAATCAATTTAATTGTCGGTTTAATTAATGGAATATTCGTAGGTGCAGGTGTTATAATAGCTCGCTATTATGGAGCTAAAAACAATAAAAGCCTACCCAAAGCTGTTCATACCACTATTGCATTTGGATTTATAGCTGGAATAATAGTAACAGCCTTTGGAGTTATATTTACCCCGTGGTTATTAAAATTAATGGGAACTCCAAGTGATGTTTTTGCGGATTCCGTAACATATTTAAGAATATACTTTACTGGGGGAATAGGTATTGTCATGTATAATGCCTGTGTAGGTATATTTCAAGCAATTGGCGATAGTAAGCGTCCTCTCTACTATCTGATTGTAGCAGCAATTACAAACGTAGTATTAGATATATTGTTTGTAGCTGTATTTAATTTTGGTGTAGGCGGTGCTGCTGTAGCTACGGTTATTTCTCAATTTATCAGTGCAATTCTGGGCTTTATTAAACTTACAAAGGTAGATGGCGATTATAAAATATACATAAAGAAAATAAAGATTGACGGTGAAATGCTTAAAATCTTAATGAAAATGGGTTTGCCTACAGGAATCCAAAATTCTATAGTTGCCTTTGCTAATGTTATAGTCCAATCAAATATTAATCAATTTGGATCTATAGCCATGGCTGGAAGCGGCAGTTATTCAAAACTTGAAGGATTTGCATTTCTACCAATTACAAGTTTTAGCGTCGCTCTTACAACCTTTATCGGACAAAATCTCGGTGCAAAACAATACGACCGAGCAAAACAAGGCGCCCGTTTTGGAATAATAGCAGGTGTTTCCTTAGCACAAATAATTGGCATAATAATATGGATCTTCGCACCAAAACTAATAGGTCTCTTTAATTCTGATCCTGCAGTCATAGAACAAGGAGTTATTCGGGCAAGGATTATATGTCTTTTCTACTTTTTGCTTGCACTTTCACATTGTCTGTCCGGAATACTTCGTGGAGCCGGAAAAACTAATATCCCTATGATTGTTATGCTAGTAAGTTGGTGTCTTATCAGAATAGCATACATAACTATAATGGTGAAAATAATACCAGACATAAGAGTAATTTTCTGGGCATATCCTCTAACTTGGTTTATTAGCTCTGTTGCATTTCTTGTTTATTATAAGAAAAACATCAACAATGCATTAGGTAGCTCTTCTTGAAAATGGGAAGTCATTTTCACACCATTATAAACAAACTTGTATCAGAAGCATATAGCAGACCGCCCCACTCACGATACTAGCAAGAGTATTTCTCTTTCAAAATACAATAATGCCACAAAAACAACAGAGATCAATTCTGGTATTTCAAAGGGTGAGACTATTATTTTTAACTCTCTTTTTCTCTGTTAAGCAAATATGAATTGTCTTCTAAGAATGGTCTTATCAGCCGTTCCTCTGCTTCCCACCTAGCCTGCCCAGCATCTGCTATATTATCATATTTTCCAAGATAATAATCTACACCCTTAAATCTAATCTTTGCAATCCATGAATTACTTCTGCTTTCATATGAAACACCTTTTATCCCACTTCGATTATTGATAGGAATTTTTGTGGATGCTACAATCTCAAGACATGTACCATCAATCAAGGTTCTATAATCAATTTTCTGTAGGCAACCACAGCTTTGAGTATGTCCATTTTTTAGATTAGAAATACTAACACTGCATAAATTACCGCAATCACATCTGCATATCCATTTTTGTGATAGACTTTCATCTGAAGTATCCGGATATAATGCTGTAAGGTTCCCAAATCTTTGGTTTGTAATATCTCTTTTCTCCAAACTATGGCATCCGCAGCTCTTGGTAAATCCTCTTGTGAGATTTGGCGCTGAAACTAAGATGGTATTACCACAATCACAACTGCATTTCCAAACAACACTTCCGCTACTTCTATGTTCAGTAGGTCTATTAGCTATTAGTCTTCCAAAACGTTGCCCTCTTAAATCTCTATATTTTCGCCTGTTTTTCTCTTCAAGGCAACCACAAGATTTTGTTCTTCCTGCTACTACATTGCTTTTATAGACAATTTTTGTGTTGCCACACTCACATTTGCATTCACAAACAAGATACCCTTTTTCATTTTTAAACTCTTTCAATACAGTAAGAATTCCGAATTTCTGACCAATTATATTATTACTAGTTTTTTTCATACATGAATCCCCCTCTTCTATTCCACTTTATATTGACATGCTTTTAGATTGGCTTACAGCAAATGATATAACTTAAAATAAAGTATAATAGAAAAATTGTTTTATTTTAGATTCATGTATTCAATTAGTGTTTTCATGTATCGAATTTCCATTATGTTACTTCTTAGACATAGAAAACAAGTATTGATAAAAATTATGTCATAGGTCTTCCTCTTTACCATTTATATCAGTCGTATTATAAATGTGAAAACGAGATATATAATTAGAGAGAGTTTTCTTAAGGCTTTCTGAATAGGTAACTCCTACTGGGATTATTGCTCCTGTCTTAAGCTTTATATTTTGATTCCGGAACATTTCAATATAGGATAGATTAACTAAATAAGAACGATGTACCCGTACAAAATCCTTCCCCGACATCTCTTCTTCCAATCGATCTATACTATAGTAGTATTTAGCTGATTTTCCATCCCCATAATACACAGTAATAACCCTATTCCATATTTCAAAATATGCAATCTCACTAATTGGAATCACAGTTGTCTTTCCATCAAATTTTATTGAAAATAACTCTTCTTTGTTTTCTGAAACCATCTCTACTGCCTTCAAAAAGACCTTTTCAAATTTTTCTTTACTTGTATCTTCTTTTATAAGATACTGTGCGGCATTTACTTCAAATGCTTCATAAACGTAGTCTTCATAACTAGTTAGAAATATGATTTGTGCTTTGCACCCAATATCTCTCAATTTCCTGGCTGTTTCCATGCAATCTGTTTTATCCATTAAAATATCAAGGTAAATAATATCTATTTGTTCAGGTATATTACTATAATGAAAAAACAAAGATTCTCCACTACTAAAGCAAGAAATCTCAATTTGCAGCTGATATTTTTCCACAAGCTCAGAAATTAATTCTGCATATTTTGTAATTGTGTTCTTATTATCATCGCATAATGCTATTTTTAACATACTCTATATACCCCCACATGAATGGCTGAGCCTTTAACCAAATGTGTCTTATCTGTTTCCAGATAAGAATTAAGTATATTATAGCCAGCTAAAGGTATAACATACTTAACTCTTGATAGATCAATCAATAAATATATTTCTACACTATATTATTTTGCTTTGCATTCTTAATTAATTATTTCACCATCAATTTATTTCCAGATCTCCCATCCATCCTTATCTCGTGTATATGAGTGCTCAACCGAAGCTTCGATTATATCTGCAAATGACCAGTGTTCAATAGTTAAATCTCTATATAACGTATGCAAATTCACTGGTATGCCTTCTGATTTTATACCTCTTTCAAGTATATTGTTTACCATTTTTACAACCTCAGACCGGGTAATATTTTTCTCAGGCTTAAATGTATTATCCGGATAACCGTTAATCCAACCTTTGTCACTGGCTGACATTATATATTTATATGCCCAATGACTGCTTGCTAAATCTATAAAGCTCTTTTTATTATCACTACTAAAATTATCAAATTTTGCTGCAATGGTTGCAAATTCTGCTCTAGTTATATATTCATTCGGTTTATAGGTTCCGTTTGGGTATCCCGAGATAATATTATTGGCACTTAAACAATAAATTGCATCTGCATACCATGAACTGGATTTTACATCAGAAAAACTTGAAGAATATCCGGTCTTTTTTACCCCGGTTAATAAATTATAGAAGATTTGTGCTGCTTCTGCTCTAGTAATTGGTCTTTCCGGTCTGAAATCTCCCTCCGGATAGCCTTGTACATAGGTAATATGGTTATCTTTCACTAATCCTAAAGGGTTCTTTTCATTAGGAACTAACTCTTCCTCATGACCATTTGATTTATCCCTGGTTTCTTTATCTTCTGGTTTCTTTTTTTGTTTTTCTTTTGGTTTCTCTGGTTTCTCTTCCGGCTTTTCTTCTCGTTTTTCCCAATCAGCCAACAAAGTCGTATTTTCCTTAACTTCATCTTCCTCAAAACTCCAGTACACCGGATTATTGTCTTCATCTAAATATGCATACCAACCTTTAAAGATATATCCATCTCTTTTCGGGTCTTCTGGAATATCCATTACTTTATCTCCTTTGCGAACTGTTGTTTTGTAAAAGTCCTTATACTGTGTCTTACCATCATCTGGATCATATGCTACTATGCATCCTTCTTCCCAATCGGCCCATAGAGTCGTATTTTCCTTAACTTCATCTTCCTCGAAACTCCAATACGCCGGATTATTGTCCTCATCTAAATATGCATACCAACCTTTAAAGATATATCCATCTCTTTTCGGGTCTTCTGGAATATCTGTTACTTTATCTCCTTTGTGAACTGTTGTTTTGTAAAAGTCCTTATACTGTGTCTTACCATCATCTGGATCATATGCTACTATGCATTCTGCAGAATCATGATTTTCATCACTGGATTCTGCCAATGTCTTTATAGGTAATGCCCCACATACTAGCAAAATAGACATAAATAGACACAATATCTTATGCAATTTATAATGTACTTTTTTCAACATGTTTTTCCCTCCTTTTTTGATTAACATTTAAGCTACATAATTTGAGCTATATAATTATAATAAAAAAATAGATTCAAAATCAGATACATGTACTTAATAAGGCTTTTAATGTATCGAATTTTTATTCTCACTACAAAAAACCGTAACCAATCAAAAATCCATTAGTTACGGTTTTATGTGCTTCAATTATCTAAAAGTGTCTGACAAATTAATTTTTAAAATACTTGTATCAGAAGCATATAGCAGACTGTCCCGCTCACGATACTGACAAGAGTATTTCTCTTCCAAAAATGTAATACTGCCACCAAAACAACAGAAATCAATTCCGGTATTCCAAAAGGTGAGCTTGTTATGGAAACATCCTTCAGACAGTACACCACAAGCATTCCCATAATTGAGTATGGGAGATATTTCCCAAGAAAGTTGATGTATTCCGGTGTCTCCCTATCCCTAAAAATCATAAAAGGAAGAAATCGCAGAATCATGGTCACTAAAGCCATGACTGCAATCAAAATTGCAGCATGAGTATTACTCACTTGCCACACCTCCTCTTTCTAAAGCGCCGCGGCATACTGTAAGAAGAATGATAATGGAAATCATTGTTGGAATCAGGAAGTTTTCCCTCCCAAATAACAACAAACACAACACGGACGCGCCTACTCCAATAAGAGAGGGACGATGTTCCTTTGTATCAACCCATTGTTCCACAAAAACTGTCACAAAGAGTGCTGTCATGGCAAAATCAATTCCTTCTGTATTAAAAGTAATGACAGAACCAATTAAAGACCCCATCACACTTCCAATGACCCAATAAATTTGATCGCATAATGATACCAAAAAATAATATTCATGGGGGATTGCTCCTTCCGGATAATCTCCATTGCAGACCAGCGAATACGTTTCATCTGTAAGCGCAAACATCAAATATAACTTCTTAAGTCCTGCTCCTCTATACCTTTGAATCATGGATATTCCATAAAAAAGATGTCTCGCATTGACCATTAACGTAGTCAACGCAGTTGAAATTATGGAAGCACCTCCGGTTATAAGTGAGATCCCTACATATTGCATGGAACCTGCATAGACAAATATACTCATAGCCAGTACCCATAAGACACCATATCCATTTATTTTTAAAAGAATTCCAAAACCCATTCCAAGTACCATGTATCCTGCCATAATGGGCAAAGTTTTAATAATAGCTGCTTTTAACAATTTTAGGTTCATCTACTTCTCTCCTACGTAAATTTCTATTTATTTATTACATTAAATTATATCTCCGCATCTCTAAAACATCAATCATAAAAATAGCCTTATTAAATTGGTCTTTCAATCTAATAAGGCTAAAACATCTAATTATTTTTCATTGAATATGATTTTTTGATTTCAGCTTTTATCCAAATTATAATTGGAATCAATAGCTGAAAAGGCAAAGCATAATATCGATACACCCAGGCTAGTTCAAACATTTCAAATACATTTTTGAAAACAACTGTGCCAATACCTACTACAATAACACTAATAGGTAATAATAGTTTTCTATAATCCATATCCTTAAATATCTTAGATAATCCCGTAGCTGATGCTAACATAAATAGACTCATCTTTGTAATTCCAAGAAGGACATATATAAATGATATAGAACTTTCAATCCGCTCAAAAAATTTACCTATATCAATAACTCTTACAGCCATATAGGTAGAAAATTTAGCTGCCTCTTCCATGTCAGGACCCAGTATTAGAATGTTTCTAAGGATTATTAAAGCAAATAAACAAATGCCTACTAGAACTCCCCATAAATATACCTTATAAGGACTTTCTCCTTTGTTTAGATGTCCCATGACTGCCATCATCATGACCAATTCGCCTAAAGTTATTGTACCTACTGTAAAAGAATTAGAGGCAATATCTAAAAAACTATGATCCATAACCGGGAGTATATGTGAAACTTCAATTATATTTAGAGAAAGCAATATTGTAAGTGCTATATTTAGCACAATAATTGCACACACAATAAAGGACCATCTGGCCATTACCTGAATCCCCTCTTTAGCTAAGTATAAAACAGGAAGAAGCAACAATACCATCAATACTACTCTTGGAGTATCCTGTAATGAAATTACAGCAGTAAATTCTACGAAATTTCTTAGCTGAAGTCCGGTTACTACAGTTACATACAGAGTCATTAACAATGTCAATATAAATCTACTAGTCCTTCCAAATATTGAATAAATGATATCATATAAGTTCTTACCGGGAAACAGTGCACATATCCTACTATAAATGAGTATTTCAGGAAGAAACAAAATTCCCATCAATAAAACAGCAATCCATGTATCTTGAGCTATTGTAAAAGCACCATTTACCAATGAACCACATAATATCACTACCACCAAAAGACTTGTTAAATTCCGCGATGATATATTGTTAGTATCCATACTAAACTCCTTTCTTATTGTCTTTTCTTATGAAATATGTTTATATCTAATAATTTTTAAGAACCCCGGAAGATATTATATCTGCTTCAACTTTTACTTTTATCACGGCACTTTGGAATAGTTCATCCCAATGAGTTTCAATTTTACGCCATAAATCAGGATCTTTTTTATAAAGCAAATTCCCCAACCCAAATATATCAATCTCATACTCCGATTGAGCCTTTTCAAATAATTCAGTAATATGTTTCTCTATATATTCTTCTGTTTGGGTCTCTAATTTGTCCCTTTCATCTACATTTGAAATATTAAGCTGAGATTTTACTTCCATAATATTAAGTTTAACTTTCACATTAATATCCACATATATCTTATTTTGATTAGATGAAATTTTTGTATCGGTCTTACTATCTTTTATTTCCATAGATATGCTTTCATCCAAGTCTCCTATAGGAAATGAGATTACACCACCTCTAACCTTATCAACAATAAAAAGATAGTACATAGTATCCCTTGGAGATAAGAACCCATGCAGATAATCGTCTTTAAATAAAGCAATACCATTCCCTTCTGCTACATTTTTGTTTATATTATTTATACGACGAACTACGGGAAGTACAAGGGCTTTCCCATTTCCTTTGATTGAATTGTATGTTTGATATAATGGCATATCAACTGTAGATGCGGTTACCTTATTATCCTCTATAATCATTTCATGAATCTCATAGGAAATAATATTGGAATCAATTCCATCTGTTAGTAAAATCTCTTTTGCAGTTTCTTCCTCAGATATGACAATGCTCATGGTTTCTCGTGGTTCTCCATCCCTAAGTAACTCTTCTATAATAATTGATATACCTTCTGCTTCTGCAATTTCTTTACTTATAATCAGTGTCTGCATATTCCCGCCATATAATTTGTTAATAAGTTTTTTTTTAGAATTACGTATGGCATCAAAAATAGTTCTGCCCTCAGCATCTATATATTTTGCGCTGATTTCCCCTTCTCTCCCGCTTGTTTGAGTATCTACTATTTCTATAGTTATTTGATAAATATCACTGCCTTGATCTTTATCTATGGCAAGTCCAGTCACTATATCAATGTCATCTAAGCCTTTGTAATTCCAACATCCGCTTAGAAATATACAGCATAGTATCATTGAAATAAAACTAATCATACGTCTCATCATGTCCCCTCCATGTGTTTTTTTGACGTACTGCATTTCCGGTAAGTTGCCGGGGTCTTAAAATCATTCTGTACCAAGGTCCCCGTATTATCGTATCCTTGATTGTCTGATAATTTAATTTACTTGCAGATGCTAACTGCCAGTTTCCAAAGGATTTAAGGCTCAATATATGTGTAAGCATCAGTGCAAATCCAATAGTAACCCCAAAAAAACCTAAAAAGGAAGCTAATATGAGCATAATAAACCTAATTAAAAAGATTGGAGCATTCATTCTTGGAACTAAGATGCTTGTTATTCCTGTTATTGCAATAACTATAATCATAGGTGCTGCTACCAAGTTTGCTTCCACTGCAGCCTGACCTAAAACTAAAGCCCCTACAATGCTAAGTGCCTGCCCTACATTGGTTTGCATTCGAAGAGCGGTTTCTTTCAATATTTCAAAAACAATCAACATAATAAATGCTTCTACAGCTGCAGGTAAAGGAACTTTTTGTCTCTCTATTGCTACACTAATCAATAATGGTGCCGGAAGCATTTCCTGATGAAATGCAGTAACGGCAATGTATATTGCCGGAACTAGCGTTGTGAGAAAGAAACCAAGAATTCTTAAAATCCTAGAAAAAGATGTGTAATAAAAACTTAAATAATAATCCTCATTGCTCTGAAAATTCTCAATAAATAAATATGGTAATGCCAATACTACCGGTGTGCCATCTACAAATATAGCAATTCGTCCTTCTAATAGTTTAGCAGAAACTACATCCGGTCGTTCTGTATATCCAATTGAACGGAATGGAGACCAGGGATTATCCCTAATCAATTCATTGATATAATTCGCATCCAAAATACCGTCAATATCTATTTGTCCCAACCTTCTATATAATTCCTTAAGTGTTTTAGGAGCTGCAATATTATCTAAATATGCAACACAAATTTGAGTATTGGTCTCTTTTCCTAATTTAAAGTATTTCATTTTAAGTTTGTTAGTTCTGAGTTTTCGTCTTACTAAGGAAAGATTGGTTATTATAACTTCAGTAAATCCTTCTCGGGGACCACTTAGTATTTTCTCCCCTTCCGGTTCTGAAATAGACCTAGACTCAAAATTTTTAGTACTAAATAATAATCCTTCACCTATTCCATCAATCACCAATAAAGTATCACCATAAGTAATTTCTTGAATAATCTCATCCAGATCTTTAACTTTCTTTACACTGTCTATTTGAACAACCTTAGATAAAAATATATCTTCAGCCGACTTTTCCTTTGGTATTTGTTCCAGCTCTGTGAGAGGTTTAATTATATTATTATCAATTATTGCGGAGTCAACCAAACCATCAAAAAAAATCAATGACGCATTGATACTACCATCCACCCCAATATTTAATCTGCGAAATACAATAGAGTCATCATCTTTAAAAATCTCTTTAAGCCACTTTATGTCTTCTTCATAGTTGCCAGATAATGTACCAAGATTCTCAGGTGAACTAAAATCCATATTTTCTTGACCATTATTCTTATTGGATTTGTTAAATCTACCCATAACTCTGCTCCTTATTTAATTATGTATATCAAATAAGTATTACCATAATCTGCATTTATATTCTGCAGACAGTGTAGATGAAATACAAAGCCACCTTGTAGTCTTTATGTTCCCACATATAGAAACCCTATTGCTTCGACTAGCAATAGGGTTTCTATTATTATTTTATGCGACTTGTTCAACAGTTAAAATAGCTCCCGGACCTTCACTTGCAAAGTAAAAGACGAGTTCTTCAGCTGCTACCATTTGAAGAGTTAAAATATCACCTGCATTTAAGGTAAGGAAATTTGTAAGGGCAAATGTGGCAACTGAAAGAGCTGTAAGGTTTAGAGTTTGTCTAATATCATCACTTGAAACACCATTGATATTAAGACCAACACGGGCATTTTGATTAATTACTGAATTTCCTACTACTAAAATATCTACACGATATATTCCTGCATTCTCAATTGTAATGGCATTTGCAGTTGAATAACTTATATCCGCAGATGCTTGTGAGCGCTCTGTCATTATTACAGTAGAAGGTGTTGTTGTTAATTGGATAGAACCTACATCTGACATCAATCCCCCAAATGCACCCTGTGATATCGGTCCCGGCGGCCCCTCCGGTCCTTGAGGTCCTTGTGGACCTGTTACACCTTGAGGTCCTTGTGGGCCTGTTACACCCTGCGGTCCTTGTGGCCCTGTTGCACCTTGTGGACCTGCCGGTCCCGGTGGCCCTTGTTGTCCGGGTGGACATACAATGCACATCGACCACGGGAATTGATAATCACAACAGCATGGGTATTTATTCTTCTGGTACATATCATAAGAACATTTCTGATTATACATATTATAATAATTATAATTGTAACTCATAAATAATACTCCTTTGCATATAATAATTAGATAGTTTTATACTTACACTATCTTATATTATTATATTAAGGCTTTTCCAATTATGTGACATGCTATTACAATGATATTTATTAGAGTTTCGTCTCTTCCACTATTCCATTTGTCTAATCTCCCTTATCTGCTCTAGGCAGATGAATCTTAATTGTAAAAATTTTCTCCTTTGGGCCAATATCATATAAAACAAACCCTCCAAACCCTTCCACGATATCCTTAACAATACTCAATCCAAAGCCATGTCCATGTTCATCAGTCTTTGTGGTCATTAGCTCCCCATTTTTAAATATCTCTTGTCCATCATATGAATTGGTCATTTGAAGCATTGCCCATTCAGAATAATCTGCACAAAGAATATCAATAAATCGTTCTGATTCAGGAACCTTCAAACAAGCCTCAATAGCGTTATTAGTAATATTGGACATGATTCTAAGGGCATCTAGTAAAGTGAGTTCAGTGTCCTTTGGAGCAAATGCCTTAGATGTAAATCGGATTTTTTTCTCCTGGCAGAAATTGGCTAAATCCTGTAATATGGCGTCTAAAACTACATTATCAGAGTATTTTTTATGAACTTGTACCTTATTATTCATATCATCATAGATATCATCAATTAAATCAATGGCCTTATCAATCTCATTTGCTCTTAGCAGCGTCTTTAATGTTGTCATCAATGATTTATAATCATGTTTGAATTTTCGAAAGCTCTCAGTATATTTCTGATAGGATTTATAATGTGATACCTGCCTATCAAATTGTTCTTCTAACATCTGAGCTCTTAATTTGTATTCTAAAAGTTCAATACTTCTAATAGATTGGTGTATAGAATACATAAGCATACCGATGGTCAATACACTTGCTGTTAATGCTATTTCCGTATACCAAACAACGTCAAGAGATAATACTCGCCCGAAATTTATAATTGCCAGATTGATTGCAGCTATTATTTCGTAAACTACGATATATTTCAGTTGAGCAGAATTATTTAATAGAATTTTTAGTTTTTCATCGGATAAAATAGTGGCTCGCAATATAAACAAAAATAAAAGAGAAAGAGGCAATACAAATACTGTAATAGTATAATAAATGTTGTTATTATGTAACAAGTTTTTAGAACCAAAAAAAAGTGACAAAGTAGAAATCAATATACCCCGGAAACAGTAGGCGCTTAAAACGCACATGGCACCTCCATATAATGATTGAAGCCAATTCATTCCCGTAGTTAAACGCAGTGAGAATGTCATTATGATTATAATCAATATCATAACCACCCAAAACATATCAATTTTATGGAAGAATACGTAAGTAAATGCAACTATTAGCATAGAGCATAGTGCTTGTATATGCTTTGATTTCTTTGGTGGGAACATCTTTTGATAATAATAAATAAATAATAATATATAATTATCATTCCTATGGCAAGTATTGTCATAAATTATCCTCCTTACCATTTAGATTCATGTTGCTAGACAAGAATTAAGTATATTATAGCCGGTTAAAGGTATAATATACTTAATAATTTGACCCTAAGCCGTCTCTTAGTATACATACAGTTTGTTGTAGTTCTGCTTCCGGTACTCCGGTTCCTCCGTTGCCGTCATAGGTCAGTGTAATTTTTTTACCTCTGGCATATATTTTAGTGTCTTTTGTTATACTGGTATTCATATAAAATTCAAAATAATAGTTCTCATCTTCATACCAGTTTCCAACAACTAATGAAGCAATCTCTTCCGGAATTTTTCCATTTATGTTATGGCCTTTTTGAACATTTAAGGTATCTTTAAGTTCATGATCTATATAAAGTTCAACTTTATACGTATCGTATCCCACATCGTAATTGTTATATAGATATTCTGTAGGTATGGATCGCGTATCTGTTTTTATATTTTTATCATGTATAGGAATATGTTCTTCGAGAATTCCTCCTGCTTCTTTCTCAGCTTCATTGTGTGAAAATTCTACATCTTTGGCAATATATAGATTATCCAATTCACTGATACTAATGCCTCCGCCGCTATTATTTGCTATGTTGCATTTTATTTTGCTACCATTTTTAATAATTATTTCAGAGCCGGTTTCTCCAAAAATACCGCCTCCATTTTTTGCTTCGTTGCCTGAAATGCTGGTTTTATCAACTTTCAGACTTATGTTGGAACTGTAGGCATAGGCAGATATATTCCCTTGAGGTAAAATAGTAATAAGCATAAGGGTTACCAAAAACATTGATAATAATTTCTGGTATCTTGATGTCTTGCTATTTCTTTTTTTATTATTCAATTTTCACACTCCCTTTCTATTTTTTTACACAATCATTCAATTAAACTATAAATAGAAAGTTATGTTTTAGTTTTATTCATGTACTAAATAAGGTTTTTCATGTATTGAATTTTTATCAATTTCTCTGTTTAAAACTGAAACTACCGCTACAATAAAATCTTCGGCTGCCATATTTTTTGATATTGTATGACGGCTAGAACCTATTTTTTCTACGACAGCTTCTTGTGTCAGTCCAGTTTTAGCAAATTCTTAAAGAAAAAGCTTGTCCGAAAACAGCGAGCATTCTGTAAGAAATATGCTATAATGAACTAAACTTCAATATAGGAGGCAAAAAAATGATTGAAAATGATAGCGGTTTATATGCTGCATTCAAAGCGAAGGATGCTCGTTTTGACGGACGTTTTTTTGTGGGAATATCATCGACAGGGATATATTGCCGTCCGGTCTGCCGAGCAAAACAGCCTAAAGCTAAAAACTGCACCTTTTATCATACGGCAGCAGAAGCCGAACATGCTGGATACCGTCCATGCCTTTTATGCAGACCGGAACTCGCCCCCGGCACTTCCATAACCGATGCAACTGCAAATTTAGCTATTCGAGCAGCTAGAATGTTAGAGGAAAATTGCGGCAGCGGACAAAGCTTAGATGAACTCTCCGGGCGCCTTGGCTGCACAAGTCGCCATTTGAGACGCGTATTTACAACAGAATATAATGTATCGCCAGTCCAATATTTACAAACATGCCGATTGCTCCTTGCAAAAAACTTACTTACGGATACAAATTTATCAGTATTGGACGTTGCAATGACGGCAGGATTTGGCAGTTTACGCCGCTTCAATGATGTGTTTAAAGATCATTACCATCTCGCTCCCACGGAGCTCCGGAAAAAAATATCGGAAAAAAAACGAACAAATGGGGACATTACGTTGACTTTGGGTTATCGTCCGCCCTATCATTGGGAGGAGATGCTCCACTTCCTTTCTGAACGAGCAATCACAGGAATAGAGATCGTAAAAAATAATGAATATATGCGCACCGTTCATTTGGAAAACACGGAGGGAAACAGTATATTTGGATGTGTGAAGATAAGTCATAATCCTAAAAAAAATGCATTAGATGCAGTCGTAAGCGAAACATTGTTGCCGGTACTTCCCCAGACATTGGCACGAATACGGCACTTGTTTGATCTATATTGCAACCCGGATGCAGTATATGAAATACTACAAGAAATGAACAATATTCATCCCGGTCTTTGTGTTTTAGGAACCCGTGTGCCAGGTAGCTTCAATGCATTTGAAATGGCGGTACGAGCTGTGCTTGGGCAACAAATCTCAATAAAAGCTGCAAGCACACTGGCAGCAAGAATTGTGAAAAACTACGGCATACCTATCCTAACCGGGATTGATGGATTGACTCATGTTTTCCCGACCCCCAAAAATATATTGGATATGGGTAGTGATATTAGCGATAATTTTGGTGTTCTGGGTGTTACTTCTGCAAGGTCGGATACTATTTACGAATTGGCGCGGGCATTGACACAGAAGGAAATAGATTTTGACCTCCCATCCCAACCGGAGGAAGAAATCAAAAAACTTATGAAGATCCGCGGCATTGGAAGCTGGACGGCACAATATATTGCCATGCGCTCTATGGAATGGCCAGACGCTTTTCTTGAAACGGACGCAGGCATAAAAAAGGCTCTTCCGGGCTACACTTCGAAAGAACTACTAAAAATTTCGGAAGCATGGCGACCATGGCGCAGCTATGCCACCGTAAATTTGTGGAATACTCTATAGGGAGGTATAAAAATGTATTATTCAACAACATATAAGTCTCCATTGGGACTTATTACACTTGCGTGTGACGGCGATGGTGAAAATCTTGTAGGTCTATGGATGGAGGGGCAAAAATATCACGGCAATACCATACTAGAAACAATAGGGCAAAACGATATAGGCATATTTAATCTAACAAAAAGGTGGCTGAATAGATACTTTTCAGGAGAAAAACCCAAAATATCTGAATTACGATTAGCTCCTATTGGTAGTGAATTTCGTCAAGGTGTGTGGAATATATTATGTGAAATCCCTTATGGTGAGGTTATCACATACGGCTCTATTGCTAAAAAAATGGCAGCAAAGATGAATAAGAAAAATATGTCAAGTCAAGCTGTTGGCGGAGCAGTTGGACACAATCCCATATCTATTATTATCCCATGTCACCGAGTAGTCGGTTCAAACGGGAGCCTAACAGGATATTCCGGAGGTGTTGGCATGAAAACTAAATTATTGGAATTAGAGGGGGTGGATATGTCTCGCTTGTTTATACCGAAAAAGGGTACAGCATTATAAAAAATTATAATCCTTTGCTTGTATATGAACCACTTGAAAATCCACACTTCTCTTTTTCGCTATTTCTTCAAGAAGTGGAACATACTTAGCTGTAAAAGGGCATTGATTTGTGTAGTATAACCAGAAACCATTCTGTGAATCATTATGTTTTATTTCTTTTAGATGTTGTTTGAAATGTGGGTTTTCAGTTTCATGGCTAAATGGTAGATACATCAGTTCAAAATATGAATTTGCATTATCTACGGTTTCAAAACCCTTGTATTTCATATATTTAGGGTCTGAAAGATATCCCATTTTCTTTTTTGAAGATAATACAACAAGCCCCTCATCCAACCTTCCTTTCAACCAAGATTTTTTTGACGTTACTTGACTATCCTTATTATTTGCAATAGCGCAACAAATGTGTTCCTTTTCAAGATTCTCATGTGTTATCTTTACAAGTTCCATTGCACCCTCCCCTACAATCTTCTTATTTATCTATTTGAATACAAATAATACTTAGTTCACATAGTGATAAAATAAATCAATTTTGTGTTAATGAGCATAAGGTTTCACAAGGGTGCTGATAAGTGATTGAAATATTTATGTTATTTTGATTTCCACATCAATGGGATTTCTTTGTTTTAATGGCATTTATTATCGTCCCAGTAAGTAATCCGGCGGCTGAACATAAAATTCCAGGAAGCATATCCGCCACTTTCGGTAAGTTATTCTTGTCGAAAGCAATTGCATTCGCTAAGCTAAACGTAGCATATAAAGCTAACATATACATCACACCAAAGAATAAAAGCATAAGCCATTTGTAATTTGCCCAACTATTATCTTTTCCCATGAATATGGAAATAACAAAGGTTGTGATAGGTAAAACCAAATAAAATACCGCAAGCGAATACCCCATGGCATCTAATCTTCCGCCAATCCAAAATACAATTATTGACATTGACCAGATTACTAAATAAACAATAATCTGCATCATCTTAGAAAACTTCCGTCTGCTCTTAACATTGTTTGTACTTTCTTCTAAGTATTTAATCATACTCTTATCCTCCTTTAATAACTCGTCAAGGCAGTTTCAGTAAATTGCTTTATATATTCCAGAGAATTATTTAATACATCATATTTTACAATTACATTTTCAATTATCTCCATAAAATTATATGATAGACCTGCCTCAAACTCCAATGTATTATTATCCACCCATTTTAAGTTGCTGCCCCAACTATATCGACCATCAGGATAGGTATTATTATAATCTTTATTATCCTTTGCAACTTTTTCTATAGCTAATTTCATAAGTTCCGGACTAATCTCTCCACTGTTTAAATCAATAATATTTATTGAACTGCTTCTTCTGCTGGATGTTTGCACTGCTATTTTATCTTTAGATGGAGAGACTTGAATTTTTTCACCTCTATCAATATAGTCTTGTGAATTAGAGAAAGAATGAAGTTTTGATAGCTTATCATTTCTTATTATCCATAGTTCGTTATAGCTTCCATAGTCGGAATAATCATTGAATAATGCAAAGATTTTAGTATTCTCATCAACATTTACAATATAAGGACTATCAAACTTTTTAGTCAATACGGATATTGCA
Organism: Paratissierella segnis; assembly: GCF_014385195.1. GTDB lineage: Bacteria > Bacillota > Clostridia > Tissierellales > Tissierellaceae > Paratissierella > Paratissierella segnis. The sequence goes on along the minus strand of NZ_JACRTG010000016.1, from coordinate 148,222 downwards.
AATTCTGCACCATCTTTAAGTTTTGTGTTGCTGCTGTTTAAAAATGGTGTGATTTTTTCTATTGCACTTATCCTTATATCGTTTTCATTATAATATTCAACAAGCCTATTTATACAATAATATTGGCTATATATATTCGTCGATTCTAATCCTTTAAACAATACGTCCACGCCATGTTTTTCAACTAAATTATCTACAGCTTCCATAATATCATCATCTATATGTCTCCAATAAAAATCAAATCCCACGAGGTTTTTTGGTACTTCTACTAAGTTATCCCAGAATTTATCAATTTCTGTGTCATATATTTTTACTTGTTTGGAATCAGCACTCCAATCAACAACCTTATTCAATGCTTCTAAAACTCCACGAATTGGTACATATATAGTACCCTTATGATTAAAGGGTTCCAGATTATTGCCTTTAGCATCTTTAAATTCAATTTCCTTACCATTTAGCAGTACTTTTATATTGTCATAGTATACTTCTATATTGGTGTTTGTTGCAGCGGCAAACACTGCACCTGTCACTATCATGATTGTTAGCGTAAAAATAATTCCTGATAAAAATCCCTTCCATTGTTTAAACACTTATTTTCCCTCCTTTTCATTCTGCCATCAATATAAAATCATCGCTTATATCTATTAATATCTCAGCTATATAATATCACATAAATTAGTAAGGTTTCCTCCCTGTACAATACTGTAATAATATTGTAAACTGTTTGAATTCATCTTTCCGCAAGAATCCAGTCCATTATAAATTGACCAAATAGGACAAACTTCCTTGAGCTAACAGTTGTTTGTTTAACAATATCTAACAAGGCACTCTACACATATTTTGCATAGAGTGCCTCTGCTAAATTCCTTATTTTAGAGGGTCAAAAATCAGTGAAAAAGCACTATTTTTTGACCCAAATTTCATCCTCAAATCACTATATGTTGTGGTCAATCCTTTATTTGTCCTCCAAACCACAATACATCATCAGAATTGTTGCCTCAACGTACCCTGATTATTTATCGTTTGCTCTCCTACTTTTCCAGACAACTGCCAGAATATCTTTCAGCACAAGGAAAGCATCCAGCTCATTATAGCCATATTTTTTCTGCAAATCATCCAATAGGGTTTCCAATTCATTAGCATAGGCACTCGTGTACACTTGCTGCTGATAGTTCACAAGAATTGGATATTTCTTTCCCCAAGCCTTTGTCCAATCAACCTTATCTGAGATTTCCTCGTTTGTCTTATCAATTACCTCTTGAATTTCCTGAACATCCAAATCAAAATCAATCAGCTCATCTAAAGACAGATGATACAGGGTAGAAAGCTTTTTTGACTGCCGAATATCAGGGAGAGTTTCACCAAGGGAAATCTTCAAATATGCCAAGATTTCGGGTGGGTTATCTCTTTTTCTCCATCACAAAGTTTGTAAGACAAACACCTGACGAAAATTGAAGAGATAAAACAATAGTGCTTTAATGATATGATTTAAAAATAAAACTCCCAAGAGCATTATCTCTTTAGGAGTTTTATTATTGTAGTTATTTTATTATTGTAGTTATTTTATTTTTCAGTTAGCACTACACCACGGTAGAATTCCATTGCAAGGTGTAGTGAGTGTCCATGAACAATCTCATCCGGAGTATTCTCTGGCCAGTAAACTGCGGTTCTAGCTTCAAAACCATCTTTAGTAGGTCTGAACTGATGGAAAGGACAGTTTACAGGAGTTCCATCAGTAAGATATGCTTCACCAGCCATATTTATAGGGAAAGCAGGGTCTTTATCTGCCAAGATTTGCTCAGATAACTGGGAATCTTCCACCACACTAACTTTAACCAGTGTTGGTGTTCCATACATACCAAAAGGCTCAATTCCAAGAAGCTCGCCATCATCAAAAGAAACATGGCAGATAAAATGCTCTGGGTGTACTGCAAGACCAACTCGGTCTTCTTCTTGTATTGATTTCATAACAGCCATAAATTCTTGCAATGTACTGCCTGTAACCAGCAAATTAGCACGAGATACTTTCATTGGTTTATTCTGTGAGAAGGCTAGTTCTCTCCACATTTCATCCGATAACTTAAAAGCATCTTTGTAAAGCTCGATAACCGTTTCGCCTTTGTATTGTAGGCGAGTTTCAATTGAAACTTCCCATGCCTTTTTCATGCTTAGATAGTCGATTTTATCATCGGATAGTACTTTGTCACCATCTTTAATCTCCACACCTAGGCGTTTTAGTTGATGAAGCATACGCAGGTTACGTTCATATTCTAAGCGTTCTAGTTGTGTAGGTGACCAAACTTCACCATCAACAGTGATTGTGTATTTTAGCTCTGACATAATAAATTCCTCCTTTTTTAATTGACTAAACTAACAACGTGTTGTATACTATTATAAAATATAAGTTAGCTAAAGACAACAACACTATTGATAGGAAGTGTCGGATTATTATGAAAAAGCAAAAAGATATTACCGATAAAACACGGCAGGCATTTATTGATACCTTTTGCCAATTATATAGCCAAAAACCGCTGGATAAAATAAGCGTTCAAGAAATCACGAGAAAAGCAGGTTATAATCGCAGTACATTTTATCAGTATTTTTTTGACATTAATGATTTACTCTCGACTGTTGAGCAGGAACTCTTAGATGACATTGTCAAAAAACGTAGCCAAGCAGGAAAAAGTGGCCGTTCTTTTGTAGAAGATTTAGTGGAGCTGTATGAAGAAAAAGAGCTATATTTGGAAGCGTTGCTTGGTGATTATGGCAACAATCATTTTTTAAAACAGATAATATCACTGCCTAATATAGACATTCCAGAATTAAATTTTCCAGATGACCACAAACTAAAACCATATTTGATAGAGTATCGTCTTTCTGGGTCATTGGCATTGTTTCGACTGTGGTTACGCAGAGGTAAAGATCTATCAGCAGAGGAGTTCATATCTTTGGTAGCAGAACTATACCAAGATGGAATGGAAGCGTTTTACGTAACACGATATAACAAACAGAATGGTGAGGGGAAATCATGATAAAAACAGAAATCAAAGTGATTGTAGATGGCAGAGAATACACTCAGCAGGAGCTAGCGGAAATCTATATCAGTCGTGGCTACTACACTCTGTTCGAAATGGAAAAACTAGGAGCAACAGTTTTAGATGCAAATGGCAAAGAGATGACAGAAAACGAGATTAACACTCTTGCACCCGAAAAAGTCCGTGGTGTTTTGCTTGATAACAAGTTACGAATTGGCAAAGATGGACTAAACAGGCTTTATGACAAGCAGTATCGACAGGCGGATGAAATGTGGCTGGATATACTCTCAAAATCCGATGGCGATTACAGCAAAAAAGTGGCTCGTGCACACCTAACCGTGACAGGTCTTACTGTAGAAAAGTATCTAAAAATCATCAGCTCGGCATTTAAGATGAAGAAGTTTCTGCTTAATATGCACCCTGACCATATTGATGCTTCAATGACCAGTGTAACTGAAATTATGGGAATGTACGGTATGCCGACCCAAATGATCGGAAAGCTGAAAGAGCCTGCTCCTGAATCGGTAGACGAGGAACATAATCTAAGGCTTATAGGGGCATCGTTTTTAACAAGCAACCCAAGTAAAAAAAATGCTGTTGCCATGCATCAGGTGAAAAAGTTTAAAGGTGGACTTGACATCTTGGCGGGAGCATATTTCCCCATTGAAACTCCACAAGAGCTTGTGGACGGCCATTCACTTCACATGGCAGTAGAGTTTTCAAACGCATTCAGAAGTGTTTTATAACATAGGAGGGTTTGTTTTGAATATAAAAGCAGTTTTGATGATACTAAGTGGCATATGCTGGTCGATTGTCTATATAGAGCTTATCAGAGGTGGATTTAAAGACAAAACTTATTCTATGCCTCTATTCGCATTAGGGCTTAATTTTGCATGGGAACTGATTTATTCAGTTGACCAGCTTTTTCTTGGTTCAGATCCGATTCAAGGCTGGGTCAATCTCGTATGGACGATGCTGGACGCAATCATCATTGTCACATACTTTAAGTATGGCCGTGAGTATTTTCCCATAAAGGCAAAGAAATATTTTGTGATGTTCAGTATTTTGGCATTTATGTCCTGCTTTGTGATACAATTTGCATTCTACTTTCATTTTAAATCCGTTCCAGCATCTCAATATTCAGCTTTTGCACAAAATGCAGCAATGTCCATCATGTTCCTTGTTATGCTGTATCAGCGTGGAAACACACGTGGACAAAGCATGTTAATGGCTGTCGCTAAATGGATAGGAACGCTTGCACCCACTATTCTCGGTGGTATAATTGAGTCATTCAACATCTATATACTCCTAATGGGCATCATATGCTATATATTTGATGTAATTTACATAGTGGCATTGCATGGTTTCAAAAAAGAAGAATCGATAAATACAATAAGGGAGGCACTGTAATGAAAGCGATGATTATATATTACTCCAAGACAGGTACTACGGAAAAGCTTGCCAAGAAGATACAAAAGGGTTTTGACTGCGATATTTTGAAACTTGAAGCAGAAAACCCCTACGGAAATTATTTTTCCTCTCTTGTGCGTGCGAAAAAAGAGCTTAAAAGCAGTGTTCCTGTAAAAGCAATTAATAAAATACCAGACCTTTCGGGCTATGATACTGTCTTTGTTGGCTATCCTATTTGGTGGTTGGATGTTCCAGTGCTTGTCGCAGCGTTTATAAAAGACTGTGACCTCGAAGGAAAAACTGTTATTCCGTTTTCAACTTCCGGACTTGGTAATATAAGTGCAACACTGGATACAATGAAAAAAATATGCCCGAAATCAGATGTTATTCTTCCCTTACAGTGGGGCATTGCCAAGAAGGATGATTACGAGAAATGGATCGATGAAGTTGTAAGTATAATGATAAAATAAATAGATTCTGCTATCTTTCAGGAGAATTTGCTATAAACCACAACAAACAACATACACTTAGTTTGCCATAACAATATAGTCTCGTGTTTTTAACAAAAATACGAAATGTACTATTTCTGGATATGTTCTCCAACACGTAAAAGCCACTGAATGTCATCTACACATTCAATGGCTTAAGTTATTGATATTACTAAGTTCATTGCTTTTCCAACTTACAGGTCGTATCAACATGTGTTAAGAGATGATGATAAAGATGACTGCTCCCTTGTCATATATATTTAGAGTATGCTCTTTGTAAACAAATCCAGATAAAAATTCTGAATATTGCTCAAAGAGTCTTCCATATAATCTTTCTGCCATCCAAATATTTTTTCCCTATAAAGTTTCCAAATACTCAACTGCTGAGCTATGAAATAATTATTTCTTCTTTCTGTTTTGCATAATACTCCTTCAATTTCATATAATAGTGTTTGCTATTTGAAATTGAGATCATTCTTAGCCGCCCATTCCTCAAAGATTTGAATATAAACATCTCCACAGGTGTATATAAAATCGTCATAAGTACAATAGCTAAAGCAGAAGCAGTTTCATCATTTACGGCGTATTGACATAAATTCGATTTCGTGAAACTTTTAGTAGAAAAAAAGATAATATAGTTAATATTAAAAATGACCATAATAACCATTTTCCGCCAGATGAATTAGGCTCTAATTTGTATCCCACCTGTAAACAATAGATTCATTAATTCCAAATGTACCTAACAACACAAAACAAAAACATAACGCAAGAATTACAAAACCAGCAATCCTCCAAAATTTAATAGTTGGTAAATGAAACATTCGCTTTGCCTCCTTAATTCTTCAAATTCCTATTTAGTAAACTAGGGCTACCCCAAGTAAACTAATTATACTGCCAGTATAAGCTGGATTTCTTATTATATGATACAACCCTGTTTTTATCAAATGCTGTTCATTTGTAGTTTGAATTGATGCGGTAGCAACCAGCCTCGAATAGTTTCCGGTACATCTTGACTTCTAAAAAAGGCTCCAGCAATAACACTGCAACACCAACCAATCAGCACTATCCATACTGTGCCACGATCCGAATTTTGTCGTTAGCTACGTCTTCCGCTTGAAGTCATGAGCATAATCACACATTCAGACAATATCAATAGTACTAAAGTATGCATCATAGTGTTATATTCTGCTACACTTGCAAATTTTAATGGATCATCCATAATATACATTTCCTTTAAATTAATCATTTAACTTTTTATGACTCTCTATCTAGTATTACTAGTCTAACGTAATCCAGGATTCACATATTCTTCTGCCGGGGTGCCATAAATAAGTTGTATATTCAAAGTTTTTCCCCTCATAAATTCTTATTTATCTAATTACATATATATAGTTCATATTTTACCTCTCTACTTCTGCACTACTATATAATACATTTCATCCATCGATTTATCAATTTTTGGGTGGCCGGCACTAATGCTTTGTAATCCAGAAATAATTAATCTTTACTCTACTTTTTAATTTGTCCTTAAAATGATTAGGAGGATAGTGTTTCGTTTCTTCAATAATAAGTTTCAAAGGCTTATCCTCATTTTTTATATTATCTGTAAAACAAGAATTGTCAAAAAACAAAACACAATTACATTTATTTCTATTAGTTGCGGTAATGATAATCATCATTTCCCTTTATAGCATAAATATTAGCTTCTACAAGTTTCTGCTTAATTTCGATCATTATTTCAGATGCTAAGTTATTTATAGATACAATCAAAGATTCTTTACCACAATAAGCACACTTACCGTTCTTTCCATTTTTCGTAATGTAATTTTTAAGGAAATTATTACCCTATGCAATTTAAACATATGTTTTTAATCGTCATATTATTAACCTTTCTCCTGAATACAGCTCTATAAAACCATCCCTTATGAAAATGTTCATCTTTTTATACATTGTATAATTCTTTGTTCTCTAATAATCCAATTGAAATGATAGCCACATCTTCTAAAAATTCAGCATATTATTATCCCATCTATTCAGCTTCGATTTTATGAATTTTTTTCTGTCATCACTCAAATTATAAAATGTCATCTGTCAAACGCCCCATTTTTAAGGGTCAAAAAACGGTGTTTTTTTGCTCTTTTTTGGGTTCAAAATTTCCTCCAAACCACTATATGTTGTGGTCAAATCCCATTATTCTTCCTCCAAACCACAATACATCATCAGAATTGTTGCCTCAACGTACCCTGATTATTTATCGTTTGCTCTCCTGCTTTTCCAGACAACTGCCAGAATATCTTTCAGCACAAGGAAAGCATCCAGCTCATTATAGCCATATTTTTTCTGCAAATCATCCAATAGGGTTTCCAATTCATTAGCATAGGCACTCGTGTACACTCGCTGCTGATAGTTCACAAGAATTGGATATTTCTTTCCCCAAGCCTTTGTCCAATCAACCTTATCTGAGATTTCCTCGTTTGTCTTATCAATTACCTCTTGAATTTCCTGAACATCCAAGTCAAAATCAATCAGCTCATCTAAAGACAGATGATACAGGGTGGAAAGCTTTTTTGACTGCCGAATATCAGGGAGAGTTTCACCAAGTTCCCATTTTGAAATCGTCTGCCTGCTGACCCCTAGTTTCTCGGCAACTTCCTCTTGTGACAGCCCGCTTTTTTTCCTTGCGTTATACAAATTATTTCCAAGTTCCATTTAACATACCTCCTTCTCAGTATACCATAAGTGTAATCCTTCGTTGGACGGAATGCCACCAAGAGAAATCGGCAAATATGTCACATTTACAGGCGGCTTCATATAGACTCCAAGTACTTATCCGCTTCTTCCCTCGACCTGAAAATAACAATATTCTTTTGCTTGTTTTCTTTTAGTAAATTATATATTTTCGGTAATTGATCTTCTGGAAAATTCTCAATCCATTGCTTGAACTCTTCATCAAATTCTGTTTCTAGCCATGGCATATCCTCCCGCTTTTTCCCAATACGGGATTTAGCACCTGCAAGGCAGATACCTAGTGGATAATCTAACAGAAATACAGTGTCACATTCTTTTAACCTAATTTCCAGTGTGCGGAGATAATTCCCATCAATTATCCACTTATCCAGATTTAATATCTTATTTAACTCTATATCAAATTCACCTTTACTGACATTGGTTTTATCTGTTTTATGCCACAGCATATCCAAATAGTAAAGTGGAATCTTCGTAACGTTTCTAAGTTTGCGAGCAAATTCACTCTTTCCTGCACCGGGACTACCAATCACAATTGCTTTTTGCATACCTAAAATCTCCTTTAAGCATTCAATTTCAAGAGTCTTACTATGCACTTATCTACTAACGTTTATCTATAGTATATAATCCACCTATCATTACATCAAATAAATTTAACTGCTCATACATCTCCAAATATCCTAGGAGTTAACTGCATAAATGACCAACTGCTCACGGACTGTGTAACCGTAATTAAAAATCTCTACCGAACAAGCAATATCTACAGCATATTTTTTTCTATGTACTGCTTTATTTTTTCTATATGAATTCATCTTTTAAATTTAATATAATTCCTTTCTGTGGTTCCAATGAATTCCTATAACGTCATCTTAAATTTATTCTCCCCGTAGAATGTTCCCAATCAGCCTTCGCTATCGCTTATTCCTGACATGAGATGTACATCGACTTCAACGTGTTTTGAGTTGACAATAAAGATGTCATGTGGAGATAGATACCCCTTGGCGGAAAGATTTATTTCTAAAATAATGGCTTTTTAACTTAAATAACTTTTGATTTTTCTAATTTTAATATTAAAACCCAAGCTAACAAATACTATAATGGAATATAAGGATATATTGAAATTTCAAAATACCCTTATATTTTTTTATTTAATATAATTTAATTCAAATTGTATCTTACAAAAGCTACCCCATTATACTTTGCAGTATCCACCATTCCATTCTTCTTATAGAAGCTTATGGTTTCTTTAGTATTATCCGTCATTAAAACTATCTGGCGAATTGATTTATATTTTTCTAAAATCAAACTTAATAATTTACTCCCTATACCTTTTCCCTGATATTTTTTCAAAACTAGTATGTCTTGAATATAAACAATTGTATGACTATCTCCTACAACACGAATTAGTCCAACTAATTTATCATCTTCCCAAGCCGTTAGTACTTTTAACGAATTTTCAATACCATTTTTAAGCTTAACTTTATCTTTTGTATATGCATGCCACTCTACATCCTCATATAGGTTTATTATTTCCTCAATTCCAAGTATAATATCCTCTTTAATTTCTATCTTATTCATTATTTTCCTCCTCAAATCTTATTATCTAATTTGAAGAAGATTTCTTAGTCTGCTCACCTTATTCACTCCTTTTAATATTCCCACTTAAATTATAGTAATATTATGATTTTGAAATTTGAATGACTCCTGAACAATGAGATATTTCTGTGAAGCTGATATTCTTATTCAATAAAGATTTCCTCAAATCTTCGAAAACAAAATAAACTTCTTCATCATCCCAATACTCATTATAGTTTACTTTGCATTCTTCTAATAATTTTTTTGTCTCAAAGACTATATCTCCGATAATGATCTTTCCATCTTTATTAAGGTAGTTTTCAAGTTTTTCAATAAACTTAACTTTTTCTTCGTCCTCCAAATGGTGCATTGCATACGTGCTAATAATATAATCAAAGGAACTATCTTTTATTTCTTCTGGTAATCCTTTTGAAAAATCATATTTAATTAACCTTGCAAGAGGCATTTTTTCTTTTGCTATCTCTATCATCTTTTGTGAAAAATCTATGCCATATATTTTATAACCATCGTCATAAAGTTTTTTAGTTAATATTCCTGTACCAAATCCAACATCTAATATTCTTGCTTTTCCTCTCTTGTGGACTATATTATAAATAGTATTTAAAACATCCTTATAGCCTGCAAACGGATACTCATCATTCTCCTCACTTAACTCTACACTTTTATCATACCCATCTGCCCACAAATCAAAGCCTTTATTATCTAGCATTAAGAAATTCCCCCTTTCTTATCTCATAATCTACCGAACTTCGCCAGTTTCCTAATTGATCCTGCCAGGAATTTTCCTTAATCTGAATCTTTCTTGCCCCTATTTTATTTTCATAAACATACTGAGCTCTTTTATTTTCAAGCATAGTATCCCATATAATTCTATTTATAGGGACTTTAGAATTAATATTATTATCTGTAAATAGAAATTCAAATAGTAATTTAATAATTTGTGGACCATACCCCTGGTTTTGATAAGCAGAATCACATATTTTCCATCCAGGATATACAGCACCATCACCTTTAATTCTATAACTTAGTTCTCCAACGAGTTTGCCATCTATTTCAATTATACAAAGCTGGCTTAATTTTCCTTCCCAGTTTCTAATTTCATCTATGGTTTCTTCCAAGGATTGTCCTAATCCTTTGGGAAATCCTGCATGCTCCATAACCTTACCATCATTCCACCACTTGTTTAATTGAATAGCATCATCTACATTAGCACTTCTTATTACAATATTCTCTTTTTCTATTCTCATACTTTCCCCCAGTAAATTATTTGAAAGGTTTATGACATGTGTACCCTCCATGCACGCTTAGTTTTCATTGTTGTTTTCAACATACCAACCACTCCTTTCAAAATTTATGTCAGTTTTTACAGTTATTGTACCATACAGCCTATAGCTAATAAACATCTATCATACATAAGTTCAATTGCCCATCTATTTTCCTCTTCAATAAATTGTATAAGCCTCTTAAAAACTATTTCATAGTTTTTAAGATTAATATTCTCTCCTTTAAAGCTATCTGTAAGAAGTTTCGCCCTATCCTTGAATGAATAATTTCTTATTTTCCCAAAGCATTCATTTATTAAACTTTTGTACCTAACCTTATCCACATTAGATAGGAATCTAGAATGAACGTGTCCACAATCATTGCATCTATTACTAACATTAATTAAGCTGGAATTACAATCCTTAACACCTCCCTCACAATTAAAATAATTATTAATTACTATGCCACTTCTTCTTGGTTGGAAATTAGGTGCCATAACCATCAGCTGTTCTATGCCTCCTAATGATGTTCCATACATAAATAATTTTAACATTGTTCTCAATCCTTTCTTTCTATTTTTATATTTAGTTTTGAGTTATACAATAATATTTATTATTTTTATTAATTTAGAGTATTATAAAATCTATAAGACTTGATCTCCAACATAATTCCCGAAACAATATTGAATATATTGGCTTCTATTTCTATCAACTTCAAAACCTTGCTTTTCAAATTCTTCTAAAATATATTTGTCTATCCCGTAAGGACTTTTCAAGCTATTAATTAACTCCTTACTTAGTGTTAGACTATATCCATCCATTGTTATAACAAACTTATCGTTAAATTTATCAAGCTTCACTCCATTTTCTATTTCTTCAAATTCTCTGTTTAAAGCTGAAACAACCACCCCGATAAAATCTTCTCCCGCCATATTCTTTGACATATAGCCTCTTATAAAACCTGTTGTATTCACATAATCATCTCCTATAAAATATTTGTAAAACAAAAAATCTCCTTATCAATGATAAGAAGACCGGAAATTACTATATTTTCACCTCCTTATCGTTTTTTAGCTGAACCACCTTGCATATTGCAGGTTGGTATAGGGTCATAGAGCTAAATCTCTACCCTAACTCTTGATACTTTGGTGTATATTTAATTGTGTGCTTTTATTATACTACAATATTGTTATGATAGTCATACCCAATCAAAACCAAAAATAGAATTTCCTACATTACATATTTTTGAATTATATGCATTAGCTACAATACAAATTGGAATTTATCGTGCTCCCTGTTTCAGCGCTTTAATTAGTAACATCATCGGGCGACGCATTTCATCTGGCATGTCTGGAATGTCCATCATGTCAGCGCTCGGCATTGCTTCTTCAACAACTTCCAGCCGGAATCCAGTGTCTATGAGGCCCATCAGAATCTGTGTCAGTGTGTGATGTTGCTTCGTGACTGTCTTCCCAAGGAAATGAGTAACTCTTTCTCCTGAATAAAAGTAATCATCCACAGGCCAATACAGCGGTTTGCCGCCCGAATCATAAATCCAATCCTGGTTCACACCTGCCGTAAAGACGGGATGCTCCATGTTAAGGAGGAAAATACCATCAGTTTTTAACGTCAAGTATATCTTTTTCAAAATTAAATCAATGTCTGCAATGTAATGAAGCACCAGATTGGAAATTACACAGTCATAAGAATCGGCGGGATAATCATAATCATCCAGTCCGCAGACCCTATAGATAATTTTGGGGTCAGCGTTTTTTTCGTTTGCCTCATGTATCATTTTTTCGCTCAAGTCGATGCCCAGCACCTCCTTTGCACCACATTCCACAGAATATTTACAGTGCCAGCCGTAACCGCACCCAAGATCGAGTACGCTTTTACCGCTTAAATCTGGAAATAAGGCTTTGAACTGATGCCATTCACCTGCTCCGGATAGGCCCTGTTGACTTCGTGACATCTTCGCATACTGGTCAAAAAAGTGCTTATCATCATAAATGTTGTTCATATACTCACCTCGACAAATTCCTATTTATCTATTTGATTGCAAATAGTTACATAAATTGCGACATACAAATAATATTAATTATCTTAAAAGTTAATTCATACTTAATTTTTCTATAGCCTCTTTTCCATCTGGCACAAAGAATATATCTTTTCCTTTATTGCATTCATAAATAAAATCCTTCAAACTCCTAAAATATAAAAGCCATTATATTTCTTTACATCGTCTAACCAGTTTAACAAAATCTGATAATCTAACGGATTCTCTTTATTTACTCTTTCTATGATTAGATTGGACTGCTCTAATGTATAATAATTTATTCCATAAAAATCTACAATACCACATTTTTCGTTATTATAGATCCCACCATTAAAGATTTTACCGTAATGCGAAAAAAACTCATCTATGTCATCACCAAATAGATATAACGAATCATCTTTCCATTTCCCAATAGCATCAATCGATACGATCTTATTGATTTTAGATCTTTTATCTAATTTACAGTATTGAAATTCTATAAAATCTGAACCACCAAATTCTCTTCGTTCCTCTTGTGAATTAAAAGTACGAAACAACAAAGTATCACTCCCATCAGGTTTATCACTTAAATTATCAAATGTCATCTGTCAAACGCCCTGTTTTTAAGGGTCGAAAAACGGTGTTTTTTGCCGTTTTCAACCCAAATCTCACCACAAAACTACTATATGTTGTGGTCAAGCCCTATTATTCCTCATCCAAACCACAATATGTCATCAGAATTATACTCTCAACGGTTATATAATTTGAACACATATCCCCACAAACTATTATCATGAAATCTTATCAAATGGGATACCAACTGTTCTAGAACATTTTTTTCAATGAGCTTATATACACCCTAATACTTTTTTGAAATACTATAGAAAGTACTCATTTAACTTGGGATATTTCTTTTTATTTGCTTTAATCCTCTGAACAATGAATTTTCTAAACTCTATAGCACCAAATATAGCCTCATCAACTTCTTGAAAACTTGGTATTCTTCCTCTATGGGTTGCCTTATTTCTAAGAGTATAAGTATTTTTATACCACTTACCAACTACTGTTGCATCCTTTGTAACATCCCAACTTCCGCCTAAAAAACTAGGCATCATATTTTTAATTATTGGCATAAATGCGGTGTCCTCTAATTTTTGTTCTATTTCTTTATCTGATTTACCTTCATCTTTCAATAATTGTTCAAATAGCGTTCTTATCAAAATCTCTACGCTTGTCTGAGCATGATTTACAGCTTCTAGATAGAATCCTTGTTTGAAATACCTTTTTGCCATATATATAAATCCCTCACTACTTACAAAAGGATTCAAATCCCATACAACAACCGACTGCAACCTCATAACTTCTTGTACATCCTCTTCTATTAATGGCTCTTTTTCTATGGGTATATGCATATGTAGCATAAATAGGCCCATATCATTTTCCCATGTTTCTATATTTGTTGACTTTACTAATATTGTTGCAGGTAACATTTCTTTGGTGAGATAGTGACAGTCATCATCTTTCATCGCTATCATATAGCTCAATACTATATTGTTTAATTCTGCAAGTAATAAATCAAAATAATCATTATTATATCGTTCTCTATCATTAACAAATGTTTCATATTCTAAATCAACAGCTGCCATCATATGTATTTTAGTTTTATGAACCTTTAATGTCGGCAATTCTTCGCCTAACGAATACATATAAGATTTATTTGTTGTTACCATATCAAATCTAAAGCTGAAATATCCTTGTTCAGACCCCAACGTAACTGTCCTACCTATACACATAGGTATATGGAACGGTAAGGCAACCTCAAACTCAATAAAAGTTTTTGGTCTACACTTTTCTAAGTTATATACAGGTAAGAAATCCCTTTCATAGACCTCTTTAGTTAATATAAAAGATGATTCCTGCTCTTTATTCATACAGCAACAGCCCCTATAGTTCTTTTCATTACCACATATACATTTCCTACTTTCACTATTCGTCCTCCTAAATTATTTAATACTCAAAACTAAAACATTATACTTCAAATATTGCAGTAGCTGCTCTTCAACTTACTTTATTTCTATAATATATATTTGTTTTTTTCTTCTTCACCTAATAACTTCATTTCCATATCTTCCAATGCCTTTATATAATCTTTTTCTGCCATAGAAATATCCCCTAATTGTAACTCCTTATATTTCTTATACTCTTCCTTAGCCTTAAGTTCAGCAGTCTTAGCACTAATTTTCCCTGCATGTGTAAGTATTTCATGCTTGGACAATTTCAAAAATCCATCCAATGTTTCAATCCAATCTGACATATACATGGGTATTCTTCTACGAGCTTGCATTATGGCAAATTCAAGATAAGCAGAAACTATGCTGTTTAATGCATCTAACTCCTCTTTAGTACAATAGTTTTTTGCTACTAATGAATCTGCTTGTCTAGGTTGTTCTCCTTTAAAGCTAAGCATTCCCATATAAGGCTTGTCTGCATCTGCTGAGTAATAAATCTTTTCTGCCGCAGTATGCCAATGGGCTGCCCAATGCATTTTATTCTGTACTGTTTTAAAAAACAAAGTAGATACTTCTGTTCTGGGGTCATAATCAACACTTGTGGCATAAATATCTAGTACTTTCCTCCAGAATACTTTTTCTGATGAACGAATATCTCGAATACGCTCCAGTAACTCATCAAAATAAATTCCACCGCCATTATTTTTTAGAAGTTCATCATTCATGGCGAATCCTTTTTTCATATATTCTTTTAAAACATTGCTCGCCCAAATTCTAAATTGAGTGCCTCGCAAGGACTTTACACGATAACCAACAGAAATAATTACATCTAAGTTATAGAAGTCTACTTGATAACTCTTACCATCAGAAGCAGTGTAGGCAAATTTTGCCCACACTGAATTTTTTTCGAGTTCACCTTCTTTAAAAATATTTCTTATATGTTTTCCAATTACACTTTTATCACGCTGAAATAATTCTGCCATTTGATCAATAGATAGCCATACTGTATCACCGTCAAAAGTAGTTTCTATTTTTGTCAAACCATCATCTGTTTGATACATTATAATTTCAGAGTTCATATCCATTCCCCTTATACGCTTTTCCTTTATTATACATGGTTCAATGAAAAATTTCCATTATATTACCTTTTCGTAAGATTTGATTCCTCTGCTTTTCTAACTATCCTATCAATAGGTATTTGCCCTTCCTCATCACCAAACTCTACATTTATGTTAATATGTGTGTCTACTTTTTTGTGGGACAATGAAACAACCGCCTCAACGTGTCTTGAGATGACAATAAAGATGTCGTATATTGATAGTAGTCCCTTGGTGGAGAATCTGTTTTATAAATTTTGAACAAAACCACTAAAAGACAAATTATTTTGAGGGCTTTGTTTACTACAATTAAATTAAATTTCTATACTTCGTCCCAGTCCTTTATATTATATTTATTTAGAAGATCTTATGCTAACCTTATACCATCTTCTGTAATTGCGACAAATTTAGAACGATAACTCCCCTGCCTAATATAATTCTCTTCATCTAACTCATTAATAATATCAAATTTATAGCTACAACATCATTTTATTTGAAACTTTTGTAGCACTCCAGCCAAGGCTCTTTGCCCACGCGCGAGCACCAGATGCTTCCTCTTTATCTTCCCCCTCATAGATAGTTCCTAAGAGATTAGCAAACCCACTTAATCCACCAACATCATCAAGTACAGATATACCTTCCTTATTAATGCAAACTGGTTTATGTTTATTTATTACTATATCTTCTGCTTCTTCAAGTTCATACTCATCAATCATATTATCATTAAGTAGGTCTTCACAGCCTTTGTACTTAGTTATCTTAACTATCCAATTATCTCCAAAGTCATAGTTATAAACAAGTTCTTTAGTTACGGGAAATAGCTCATCCAAATTAATATCTTCATCTTGAGCTGCTAAAAGCTTATCAACCTCTAATCGTTCTAACAGACTTTCTGTACCACCTTCAATTATAATGGATGAGTTCATCTCTTCAAGGGTTAAATCGATTAATGGAGCCTCCTTTATTATTCTTATTTGTGCATTTTCATCTTTTTCTTTTCGATTATAATAATCGCTAAAGGATTCTCTTACTTCTACCATACTATAATAATCTAATAGTTCTTGTACATTTTGCCTTGCTACTTCTGGATATTCCATAGTTCCCCCATATATATAGGGACCAGTATATTTTTTTCTTAGCCAAACTTTAAAACTGCCTCTTTCATAGTCATCATCCCAAAAAACATCTTCTTCTGCTTCAGATGGCGGTTGAAATAATATACCTACTAAATCTAACCATCTCTTAACAGTCCTTTCTGTTAATTTATTATATATATCCTCTGGCAAATAAAATCTACGCAAGTGTGAATTTTTCCATCCAAATAATTTTTGAATTGCATAATGGAGATTGTGAAGTGGCATATCCGATGGTATAAGAATATCCCTAGTTATTGAATCACCACTAATAGATTCACCGTATCTTCTAAACATTCTTCTCTGATAATCTGTGAGATAGTCATCTTTTAATTCTAAATGAAGTCGTACTGGGGTAATTTCATTTTTTATTGGCCTTATATTGTTTTCCATTTTCTTCTACTCCCTCCTATTACTTATCTAGTTTTCCACAAAGCCATTGGGTGGTTTTTAATACGACCTAGAATTCCTTATCCTTAAACAAAAATTCTGGAATATACTCGCCATTATAAAATCTCTTCAAGAATTCTTTCTCTTCCTTTTCTAATATCATTAAATTTGAGATATATTCTTTAACAAGCCCGGATTGCCATTATCCCAGCCCTCATATCGGATATTCCCTCCGAAGCTATCTTGGTCGGTATCTTAATCGTTTTTCTTGAGCGGTGAGCGACCAAGTTATTTTTTTCTGTACTTTTGATTCCGGCTGTTCGGCTTGTCAGGTATCGTCATTTCAATCAGTCCAAGTTTAAGTGCTGGATTCAAATAATTCTTACGGAATGTTGGCCTATGGGAAAGGCCGAGCTGTTCCATGATCTCAGCAGCCGCCAGTTTCTTATCTCCGAGTACATTCAGGAGCTTTTTAATAGGTTCAGGTAAAGCATCCTCAGCGGGATCATCCGTACTTCCAACGACAGATGTTTTTTTTAGGGTATCCAGAATGATTTCCAACATGAGTTCCACAAAGGTGCAGCTATCAGCAACCTTATCAGATTTTCCGAGCGCGTCATAATATTCCTGCTGCCGCGAGCGAATAAGTTCCTCTATTGGCAGCCAGTAGAAAAGCTTATTCCACTTACCCAGAAGCAAGCTGTGCCACATTCTTCCCATGCGCCCATTTCCGTCAGCAAAAGGATGAATAAATTCAAATTCATAATGAAAGACTGCACTCTTGATCAATGGATGCATTTCTGATGCCTTATACCAGTCAAATAAATCCTGAATCTGCCCCGGCACAAGCTCTGCCGGAGGAGCCATGTGGACAACAACATCGCCGTCAAACACGCCTACTCCACCTGAGCGAAACCTGCCACTTTCCGGGATCAGACCGTTCATCATCATTTTATGAGCCATCAGCAGATCCTTTACCGACGCCGGATTAAGCTCAAGCATCATCTCATAGGCCTCATAGGCATTCTTAACTTCCTTGATTTCATTCGGATTGCCAAGTATTCTCTTGCCATTAAGTATCGCCGTCACCTGCTCCAGAGACAAAGAGTTATGCTCTATAGCAAGGGACGAGTGAATTGTCCTGATTCTGTTTTCCTTCCGCAGATGCGGATTCAGATTGCCGTGGGAAAGCACCGTAATACGTCCAACCTGCTCGCTGATCGAGGCAACCAAATTTGTTATTTTGTCCGTCATATGAAACGTTGGTTTATATTCACTCATGCTCTATGTACCTCTTTTCTATATTATTAGATGAGAGAACCTCTGAAGGCTCTGCTTATGAACAACAATATCAGCAAAGTTCGTGTCAAGTTTATATGCAATATGCAAAAATATTTTGTTTTACAATCTGTCTTCATTGTGAAAGCCCTTTAAAATTAATTTTCTTGTTAATTTTCATTGTATGTAAAATACCATCTCATATAAATTCACAAACACAATATTTATTCTCATTTGAGAACTATTCCGTTTATATTTCTATCTGAATTACAATTCAAAACTCAATATACTTTAAACTATCTATCAATAAAAGCACTTACCGTTTCCTTCAACTCATCACTGAACTCTTTGAGATCTTCAAAGCTAATCGCGCCATCATTTATAAGGGAAATAATGTTATAAATAAGTTTTGATCGGCTCATTTCCAACTGAACGCCAGTTTTCTTCCTATCTTCCTTTATTCTCTTGTCCAGGCTCCAAAACTTTTCTGATGGATTAGCATCTTCACTTAATAATTCTATATATTCCTTATTAAGCCTATCCATATATGATTCCTGCCAATCAGCGATTTTATTTCTGAAAAGCGTCCAGTCCCTTTTTGTAAATCTCTGCTCTTGCAAAGCCTCAATCCTCCTTCTAAATTCCTATTTAGTAAACTCGTGGTATAAGTCTATATTTCGTTTGAGACTTTCATAGACATGGATAAAACTGATCCTCTTGATGCATATGTCATTGCCGACTTTGCTCGTTGTGGCAAAATTACTTCTAAACCTTGGCGTGGATCGCAGTTTCTTGCGCTCCAATATTTAACTAGGCATCGCCTTCATTTGTACGTCAGTCTTAGTCTCTCCCTTTTCAGTTTGATATATAAGAATTTCACCTTTTTGATTTGTATCCAAACATGCTCCCTCCCAACTTATAAATTGAAATAAACTGTTGCATATATTATATCGAACTTATGTTCAATTATCAATATATAAATTAGTACCATGTTCCAAAGACATAAATCCATCAAAGGTCATCTACACACTCAATGGCTTAAATTATTGATATTACTACATTCTATCGCTTTTGAAGCTTAACGACTACCTCAACATGCCTTGGGGTGACAATAAAGATGTCGCAGAGAAAGTTATAATTTCACATTAAGAACATATTCTAAACACTGCAATAACTAACATCTTTGCACTAACAGTTCGAGAAAACAAAATATAAATAATTCTTAAAACAAATCAAATTCCTTCGCAAAGGCATCAAGATCATCAATTATAAACAAATCACTACTCCAATTACCTGGCCATACCGCATATAACGTTATGGTTTTATCTATAGCTCTTTGATAAACTTCTAGAAGCCTTGCTCGATCTGATTTGTTTTTATGTGGAATTTGTGATACATTACCATCCTTATCTACCTCAAAATAACAAATAGTACTCATTTTATACGGAAAATTGTTTTCTTTGGCACTTCTCATTGATAATCACTCCTAAGTCCTATATTTTTATTATATAATTTTTTACCTAGCTTATTTTTATTATTCTTGATAAAAACTCTATAGAATATTTATTTATAAATCATCTTTGGTTTTCAGCTAAATCCTAACTAATTTGCATACAACTTCTACATACCTTGAAAGTACGATAATGAGAGCGTAAGTAAAATATCTTCAAATAATGCTCATCATACGATGTATTCAGCACTAATACACAACCATTCGATAATGTAATCAAACCTCTCTCTTTTGTCAGTTCATGACCACCACTATATCTCTTATGACATAATTTATTCTCAGTCCCATATTTTGCATATGATGGACGAGCTTGTTCAACAATAAAGTCTGCATCCCTCGAGTATTTGTCTTCATCGCAGAGACAATCAATAGCGGTCTTGGAGCAATACAACGTACTAAATCAAATATATCATAGCTTTTGTTGAAACACGGAATCACACTTGCCAGTTCTATACCTACATCATTTAGCATTCGGTTCTTATAGGTACATGCACTTCCACTTGCACAGCTAAAATAAATCCATTCATCTAATACAGACAGGAATAACACAGTATTTCCATCATAAGAATGCCCCAGTGTGCCAATTCTTTTATTATCAGTAAAAGTAAGTTTAGACAATAAAGTTATTCCAATCATAGCGTCAAGTAGTACTTTTTTCATCAGATTATCACTATTTAAAAAAGGTAACACATTTCATTTAAATGTTGAAAAAATCCTCATCTCCTAGTAGAGGTACTATCCCCCGTGCATTTTTCCGTCTTTCTTCAAAGCATATCGAGTCAGATGCTAAAACAACAAATCCCTTTCTCGCTAATTCTAGCCCAAAAGCCTACAAGGGGTTACCAGCTATTCCACATACCTCACTTTTCCCTAAATGACGCTCACTGTTATGCTGGTGATTTATTAGTATTGCAGGATTATTATTAAAAACTTCGGAAATTAAAAGAAAGGCAATGACTGTATCTCCATTGGAGTTATACTCTATAAGCTGTCTTTCATACCCAGATTCTTTTATAGATTCTATTATCCTATATTCGATTGAAGCTAGTATATCATCAGCTTTAATACCAATATTTTCAGAAATCCCTAACTTCAAGTTCATCTTCTGAACCCCCAATAATATAAGTAATCTTCCATTCGCAGTTATCTACTAATACGATTATCACATTATAATTATATAACACATTTTATTAACTGTATAATAAAAATCGACATACTAATTAGCAGCTATTTTTACACTTACTTCATATCCCTTTTGCATTATATGCATAATTTATGCAAAATCAGAATTTCCTTTTATGAAAAGATAGATATATACTGAATATAAAGAATTCTCACACAAAATACCCTATGCAAAATTACAAATAAACATTAATTTTAAAGGAGGAATTTAGTATGCAAGAAAAAATTTTATTAAAACACACACCGTATGTTCCTTATGACTCAAATGTATTTACCTATGTACAGAGTGAAGGAGGCATGAGGCAGGTTTCCCTCAAGTTACAGTTCATTTTCCATTTGCTAATCGCGAGGGTATGATAGAATACTATATGGGACTTAATCTAACAAATTTAACACTACCTAATTTTGTTGGTAGCATGCCAGCAGACCATGAATTACAATTGAGAACGCCACTTGATGTTGGTTGGGGTAATTGGATTAATTTTGATCAAAATTTTGTCGGTAAAGAAGCTTTGCAAAAGGCAGTTGATGAGTCGAAATATACAGTAGTAATGTTGGAGTGGAATTCCGAAAGTGTTTTAAGTGTATATAGAGCTCAATTTGACAAAGACAAAACCGTAACCACTATGGAATGGGGAGAAGATTTTTCAAATAATCGTGGTAGTAATGAGTATCATAGCGATGCCATACTTAACAAAGATGGAGATATAATAGGTATAAGTTCTGGCAGAATGTTTAGTCCATATTATCGCAAAATGATCTCAATGGCTACAATTGAAACTAAATATTCTGATTTAGGAACAGAAGTTGATGTTCTTTGGGGAAATCAGGGTACTGACCAAATCAAAATCAAGACTAATGTTTCAAGATATCCATATATTGATACCGACCGTAATGAACAAGTCGATACTAGTAAAATCCCTTATGGTTTTAAATAGAATGTGGCAAAGTGCAAATGTAAAAATAAGGCATTCTATTGAACCATTAATATCTTAATCAAAAATCAAGAAATATTTTTAAAGCCTATCGAACTATATTTACGCTCGGTAGGCTTTAACTTTATAGAATAGATTCTTAATATTAAGAAAATGTTTTTACACATAAATCTATAAATGGATATATTGCAGTATTCTCATTTTCAGGTTTATAAGCAATAGACATATCAATGTAACAAGCTTCATCCATGATAGGTAAATAAACAATATTAGAAAAATGTACATCTACCAATTGTGATGGTAAAATTATTATACCCTCTCCTGATTGAGCAGCTAAAATTGCAGATTCAAGATTATTTGTTAAAATTGATTTTTTGATATGTAAATTATACTTATGAAACAATAGGTAAATATAATGCGAATAACTATTAAAGAAAAAATCATCAATATCAATAAAAGTTTCTTCAAATATATCTTTAAGTTGAACTCCTTCCATCTTATTTAAATGATGGTCATATCTCATTGCCACAAATAGGAATTCGCGCCTTATTGTTTGAAACTCAAATCTCTCATGCCCCTTGAACCTCGTATTAAGTATCATTCCTACATCACACAGTCCATTTAGTAGATTTTCAATAACTGGTATAGGGTATGAAGGAAATATGCTAATATTAATATTTGGATACGTTATTTTAAACTTATCAAGAACAGGTGTAAGATATTGATTAATGGCATAATAAAGTATGCCAATCTTAAGATCATCAGAAAAGCCATTTCTGAAAATCCTCATTTTATCTAGAGCTTCATCATAAGCTTTGACTATATTATTCGCTAACTCTATGAAATATCTCCCCTCTTCAGTTAATTTCACACAGACTGCCTTGTTCTCATAAAAATCTTAACTCCAATTTCATTTTCAAGAACTTTTATATGTCTACTTAACACAGGTTGTGTAATATAAAGTATCTCAGCTGCAATAGTAAAATTCAAATATTTTGCTAAAACAATAAATTTACGTAAATATTCCAGATTAATATTACCACCCTTTCTATCAACACAAATTCTATTAACTATAAAAAAACCTGCGCCCTAATATTTCTTATACTTTAAAAGAAATTGACCATGCTTTCAGTTCTTACTTGTCTATCCATTAAGAAAGCCAACAAACAAGATTGTTGAATTTTTTCAATGTCATTAAGAAAATCTTTCTGATCCTTAACAGTAAGCGATTAATAATATCATATCCCGAACCAGTTCTTGTTTAACAATTTCTTTTCCTGTTCGTCCTTTTGCTCCAAAAACAGTTATTTTCATAATTTCTACTTTCGATATTAGATTTGTATTGAAGATAACCGTGAGACAAATTAATTATCCAATGCATACTTAATCTCATGTATGATAATTTCAGTTAATATTTCAATATCCAACCTCTTCATTCAATTTTACCTCGATCCATTCCCCAGTCTAAACAATTAGAAGTAGTCTAAAAATCCCTGCTTTTGATACATCTCTGCGGTGCGACATTTTTTTAGTTTTCGCCTATCTATTTTCTCCATTTTTGACATCAATACTAACGTCCCTATGATATGAAGTTGATTCTAAGACATTGTCACAGCCCCCTGTCTTATTTCATTTAGAAATCAAATAAAGATGATGCATCAAATAGGATATCATTAGGCATACACACCTCGTGTTTCCTAGCAAATGCATTTATAAATTCATTTGTTGGTTCCTTATGATTATGATATTCCTTTTCAAGTTCTTTTTTTACTTCTTCACATTTCGCAACAGCATTTTCCTCATCGGCATAAATAATGCCATAAAATATGCCATATGAAAAATATATTTCATATGGGTCCTCTTTAGAAGAGAATAAACTCACTTCGACCTCGTCATCATATACTTCACTGATTTCCAGATAAGTATTCTTATAATGTCTGTCATTCTCCGAAAAACAATCAGTTACATTTTCCCACTTATTCATATCTACTCCCCTCACTTTCCTTTTCTACATAATTTTATCCCAACTTCTGTATAACTAGATAAGGTCTAACGCGTATCCTCTTATTTCTTTTCTCAAGCATTTCTTCCCTACTATCAGTAATG
Organism: Paratissierella segnis; assembly: GCF_014385195.1. GTDB lineage: Bacteria > Bacillota > Clostridia > Tissierellales > Tissierellaceae > Paratissierella > Paratissierella segnis. The sequence goes on along the minus strand of NZ_JACRTG010000016.1, from coordinate 124,011 downwards.
AATAATCCATATCAATATCTATAGAAAGTCTTGGCAAATTAAGAAATGTTAAACTAATGGCTATTCTCTTTTGCTTCACTTACAAGATATCGTCTACTTCCCCCAATTTTACTTTTACAATATTCTATAAATTCTTTTGATAACTGCATTTCTTTTCAATAATGAGTCAAAATATATCCTACCTTGAATTAAACTATTTAAATTTGTGTATTTTAGTTTTTCCACTGTTCATTGTTCCACCAACAATATATATCTTTTTCAAATTTATTACTCCTATAAATTCCCATTTATCTTTCAACAACTACTGTTAGCAAGACAAGATCATCATCGCCAGTATTGATGATGCTATGTTCAGAATCCTTTTTACAAATGTGGCATACTCCAGCAACGAGTGTTTCTTCTACTCCATCACATATAGCCTTACCTAAACCAGCTAAAATGTAATTTATGTCATCTCCTGTTTCCTGACGATGCATTCCAATGGAACCACCTTTATAGATTCGGCAGGGAATAATCTTCCCACCTTCATTCATAAACATTTTTGCTGACATTTCACCGGTTCCATTATTCATTCCCGGAAATCTACGTTCCGGAATTTCATTAAAATTGATTACCACTTTATACTCCTCCCCAAATTTCTATTTATCTATTTGATTAAAATAGTTACATAAATTACAATACAAATAATATTGATTATCGTAAGAGTTAATTCATACTTAATTTTTCTATAGCTTGTTTTTCATCCGCCACAAAGAATATATCTCTTCTCTTATTACATTCATAAATAAAATCCTTCAAACTCCTAAAATATAAAACCATTATATTTCTTTACATCATTTAACCGGTTTAACAAAATCTTATAATCTAACGGATTCTCTTTATTTACTCTTTCTGTGATTAGATTCCCTCTCCCCAATAATTTTCTAGAAAATACTCAGGTCCACCAAATTTTTTCCTCCATATTTTCTGTGCATAGGTCACTGGCAGGTCCATATTCTATTGTACCGACTATACAGTCTCTTTTCTCATTTACAACATATTTATCATAATCCTTTGGCTGATTATTTGTCCAGAAGAAATTCGGAACAAAAAGCATCACTAAATAAATCAGTCCTACATATGAAAAACCAAAGTTCATTTCATGCCTCCACTTATCGAATTTAGTACTCTATCCGAATCCTTTAACCCAAAATTAACCTTTTACATTTACTCGTTTCTTTAGACATAATTATTCTCCTTAGGTTATTGTCGTAATTATATTATATACTATATTTACCTTACTATAAACTATCCTAACACATAGGGCGAGGTAAGACTTTATTTTGCTTTTTGGGTGGACTTTTTTGAATACACCAAACGATTTAGGGATATCTTCATGTCTGGATATACTATGAGAAACATACCAAATCAATGCTTCGACTCCCGTGATGCCTTTACCCGTAATTATTCGTAAATGTTTCATTATTCCTCCCTATTAGGAACAAGTCATAATCATTTGACCCAAGTCTGACATGAAGGTAGATGTGAAAGAATAAGCCAAAAAACAAGCAAGGCACTCTGCGAAATTACATCGCTGCGTGCCCTGTTTGTATATGAGTTTACATACAAATTGAAATACACCTTTTCTTGCGTTACATCCAATCCATCCTTCAAAGCCATTTCATCCCCACAAGAATTAGAACTCCATTCGCAAGGCAGCTTTACCCTGCGGATGTTTTATAAGAATATACTCTATATTTGTGATAGCGGAAGCATCAACTTTTACCAATACCTGATTTTTCGGTACAGGTTTCTAGATCTCCACGATTCTGAACGATTCTTCCGACCTTGGTGTAAATAATTGCTTTCATTATCACACCTCCATCATTTCACTAAAGCAACAATATTCTGAGCAAACGCCATGACATTTTGCAAATCCGTCTCATCCGGATGCCCATGGTTCTTCGTGCCTACGGAAGCTCCTTTACAGGTGAACGGATCACCCACAACATTGATTCCCTTATCCTGCAAGAGCTTTTTAAGGTCGTCCCCAATCTTGAACTGGTTTCCGTAGGTGGCAAAAACAGCAGCATTCCTTATTGGCGCTGGATTAAGCTTCTTAAAGAACTTTCTCGTTATCCGGTGCGGCTTAGCCCAGTAAATTCCGTCGCCGACAAACAGGAGGTCAACCGGTCGAGAAAACGATATGCTGCCCTTGCCAATGTGTTCAGCCTTAACGCCCAATGCCTCCGCAATGGCCTTGGCGAGCTTTTCGGTGTTTCCACTCTTTGATGAATGGTAAATGACCCGAATATTCATACTTTATTGCCTCCTTGCATTAAAATACCATGGTTTTCGGGGTAACGCCCTTGGGATATTCCTGTTCGCCGTCAAGCTTTTCTGAATATACCTGATACCACATCTTCGCAATCACATCGGGGTCATTTACAGCGCCTGTCCCCGCTTTCATCATCAACCCTAATGAGCGATGCGCCACCAGAATTCCTTTGGGAGATAATTCTGTATGCAGATTCATAATATAACTGCGCAATCCTGCCATTGCGATGCCAATGTTGCCCAGCATAGGTATTGGATACATAGCAGACAGTCCGGTGGTAAAAAGCAATGCACCTTCACCACGTTCCAGCATATCTGGAAGTAAGCTGTTGGCCACATTAATCGCACTTATCACAAACCCTTCAAATGGAGCCATTGCATTTTCTGCAGTTGTTTTTACTGCTGTGGCAGGTAAGAACGTTGTAGGTACCGGGCTGAGCTCCATGATGTCTATTACGCCATATTTTACTTTTATGTCAGTCATAGCTTTTTCAACTGCTTCTTTTTTCGTTAGATCTGCTAGATAATAAGAAGCCTCAATTCCCTGAGCCTGCAATTCATTCACTATGGATTGGAGCTTTTCCGCATTTCGCGCTATAAGGGCTATTTGAAAACCCTCTTTACCGAAAACCTTAGCTAGAGATAAACCTAGCCCTTTTCCGGCACCTGCGATCACCATTGTTTTCATTTTGACACCATCCTTACAAAAATTTATATTGACAATTTTATTATATCATAGTAATATAAAAAGTGAAGTACGCAAAATAATTTAACTAAGTTACCATTAGTATACTTGATGTACTGATGCAGAATTTGTGAGGTGAAACATGATAAACGCTGACCATCCTTGTGCAAGATCCATCAGACAGGTCATGGATATTTTCGGTGGTAAATGGTCCTTTGCCATCATATGTGAGTTACACGCAGGTCCCAAACGATTTAATGAAATACGCAATGACTTGGAGATCAGTACCAAATCGCTGTCCGACGCCTTAAAGAATCTTGAGGCAAACGGCGTTGTGACGCGGACTGTTCATTCGGCTGCGCCGATAACTGTAGAGTATGCCTTAACAGAAAAAGGCAGTGACTTCGAAGAGGTCTTCATTAAAATGAGTGAATGGGGAATGAAGTGGCTTAATTAGAGCTTTTTTGAGGAAACTCGTTGAGGTGCACATCTGTACTAATCCGCGAAGCTGTGACATCAATACAACTGTCTCGACGTGTCTTGAGATGACAATAATAATGTCATGATCATCTGGTATCCCCTTGGTGGAAGATTATATTTTTGATAATTACCCTCCCATTCATAAACTATTAGATAGTTTTTATTACAACATTAATTCCATACTGATTAAATACCCCAATTAATTTATCAGCATCGCTTTTAGAGCCATTGGAAACATGATTAGTTATACCATCCTCCGATATATATTCGTAACTTATATAGCGAAAACCACCTTTTGGGCCAACATACTTTATTACATTTCTTGCTTTTTCTATTCTCATACTTTCCCCCAGTAAATTATTTGAAAGGTTTATGACATGTGTACCCTCCATGCACGCTTAGTTTTCATTGTTGTTTTCAACATACCAACCACTCCTTTCAAAATTTATGGCAGTTTTTACAGTTATTGTACTATACAGCCTATAGCTAATAAACATCTATCATACATAAGCTCAATTGCCCATCTATTTTCCTCTTCAATAAATTGTATAAGCTTCTTAAAAACTATTTCATAGTTTTTAAGATTAATATTCTCTCCTTTATTGACTAAAGATTCCAGTATACTCAATAGTTGATTATGACTAGTCGTACCTCGGCAATTTTTATCATGCAGTATCCCTAGAAAATTTCTATCCATGCTATCTTCAATATAACAATTTTGTTCTGTAATCATTCCTATTCCTAGTTCACTGCATATCTTATCTAGATATTCTTATTTTTTTATAGAACTTGGAATTAATTATAGCTATGAATCACTATTTATTTGGTTCTCGATAAATGTTTTTAAAATGAGCATAGCTTGAATTATGTGTTTAAAACGATTAAATTGTGAGTTTTCTTTTTCATATTTACTTTGAGCCTTTGTGGTTTTATTTATGATTGAAATTATAGGAGGTAGAGCATCCTTCAAATCTTTGCTTGTATAATTTATTGTTTTATCCCCTAACAGAAGAGCCTTTGAAATATAGAGTGCTTTAATTCTGCTTTTTAAGAGCGAATATTGGGATGTTCCCTCCTGTTTAAATTGGAATTTTTACATCTTAGCTGTCTCCAAAAAGCAGAGTGGTTTTTATACTTTCTTTCGTGTCAAGAAGATTCCAACAATTGCCACAATAAGGATAATCGGTGCTAATCTGACAAATAGCCACTCAAATGCGTGAAAAGCCACTCCTAAAACGGCGGTTTCAGGGTTGAAATAATTCCAATCCAAGTAAGGGCTATTTAATACCCATAAGACCGCAAAAATTGTCACTATGACTGCACACAATAAGATAAATAGCCAATGAAACATTTTTCTTCTCGTGGTGCTTCTTTGTGCAAGTTGTAAATTTATAATTTCCAGTTTTTCGGAAATCACTTTTAAGTCATCAACCTCCGACGTAACAACAGTTTCTCCAAGCAAAGTGCTTACAGGTGTTTCCAGTACTTCTGATATGGAAATCAACATATCAGAATCGGGAACTGACAACCCCTGCTCCCATTTAGAGATTGTTTGTCGCACCACATTCAATTTGATAGCAAGTTCTTGTTGCGAAAGTCCTTTTGATTTCCTAAGTGCTTTAATGTTTTCGTTTAACATTGGAAATAACCTCCTTTCTTTCAGTTGTTACCACTATTGTAGGCGAAACTGCCCGTTGCCACAAGCAACGCATTTTAACATTCAAGTAAAATGATAAATTCCTATTTATCTATTTGAATATAAGTAATACTTAAATTACAATATATAAATAATATTCATTATCGTAAGAGCTAATCCATACTTAATTTTTCGATAGCATGTTTTTCATTTGATACAAAGAATATATCTTTTCCTTTATTACATTCATAAATAAAATCTTTCAAACTCTTACTTGTATATATAGAGAAATCTCCTATGATAGCAATTTTCTTTCGATAATTTATAAATTTCTGCAATATCTCACCTGCTATCTTGGTGCTTAGATCAAAAAACTCTTCACATATTGATGATTTATTTATTATCATACGACTGCATCCTGTTTCATAATCTACTGTAGCAAAAAATCCAATGCTGATTGTACATCTGTTATCAAAATTTCATCCCTATTTACAATAGCAATTCCAATATTGTTTACTTTAATAACTCTTATTTCCATTGTAACCCTCCAATTAAATAATAAATTCACCCCTTATAATATATCTATAGATGTTGTTATAAGAGTGAAGTAATGTGAGATAATTATTAGTATTATTCGAAAAACTCCTTAGCATAAACTACAGTTCCTGTAACTCCATCAAGGCTTCCATCATTAAGTTCCAGTGCCATAAATGATTCATCTGGCACATCAAATGGTGCTTTTATTCCCCATTTGCTTGCTGGTTTAAATCCGAACCTTGGATAATAATTTTCATGTCCAAGAACAATTACGGATTTATAGCCAAGCTTTTTTGCGATATTTATACTTTTATTAATCAAATTAGTTCCTATTCCTCTGTCTTGATATTCTGGCAAAACTGAAACAGGTGCGAGTGCCAATGAAATATATTAATCTGCGACTATAGAAAGTTCCGGAATAAAAGAGTTAGTTTTTCTTAATCTGGAAACTAAATAATGTTCTTTATGGTCACTTTGTTCCACATTTCTAAATGCTTTTTTTACTACTATTTCCGATAATTCATAATCTTTTATTCTTTCTTCTCTAATTATTATTTCCATATTCCTAACTCCCTATTTTCTCATTTTCCCGCTATCATCTCTCGAATTATCTTATGTCATCTATAAAACACCCTGTTTTTAAGGGTCAAAAAACGGTGTTTTTTCACCGATTTTCTACGAGCCTGCATTGCAACAAACTCGAGATAAGAAGAAACCACACCGTTTAATGTAGATAACTCATCCCCAGAGTAGCATTTTTAAAGCTTTTACAGTATCTTCATAAGAAATATCTTCTGCATATGGATAGTTTTTTGAATATTTCACCCACCTATCCTTTAATATTTCACTTGTTTCAATAGCCTTTATCCTTTCTAATGTATCATTAAGTATATGTATTGTTTCCCGATGTTCTATTGTCTTTTTTAATGCTTCAGAAAATACTAAGCTGTTAAACTCTTGAGTATTGACCAATATATAAATATCATAAAAGTCTCTTGGTCGAGTATTTAACTCTCCTCTTTGCAAGATTGTTTCTAGTTTTTCTGCAAGAACAGTTTCTATATTGTAAGCCCATACTCCAATAGTACCTTCATCAAAAATCATTTTAAAAGAATAAAATACTTCCCTTGGAGTTATAACATCTCCTGTGGTTATATCAATGGAAAGTGGAGTAATTATGGTATCATAATCTGCTCTAATCCCTACCCTGTATCCGCCATATATGTCATCATCCCTTATAGGCTCAATTCCCATGAAAGAAAAATTTACATCATCATCCACTTCTATATTACAAATTTCTGTAATGGCTTTTGTCAATGAATCTATGGTTATAGGATAATTTTTAATTGTAGCATCCATATCCATTGTGGAACGGTTATCAATTCCAACAAGAGCAGCTATTAACATACCACCTTTTAATATAAAGTTATTTTTGTAATTAGATTTGGATAGTCTTTCAAGAAACCTTTCAAACATATAGTTTTGTAGTATAACTTGGGCTGATATATCTTTTTCTTTTGCTAAGTTCCTAATTTTAGCCTTTAAACTCATGGCTTTTCTACTCATATAAGTACCTCCATATAGGTGTTTAATATCTTTTCTACATTAAGTTTTTTTGCGTATTCAATAAGCAAAGCATAATCTAAATTCCTTTTCTTTGCTACTCTTTTAAGGGCATCAGTAAATATTTGAATGTCTATCCTGTTCCTGCTTCTCAATATATCACAAATGGTTCTTTCCACATTATATATCTTTATGGTATTCCCAAAGGATGTTTTTCCTTCTATTACACCCATTAGGTGTAGATCTTTTTTTATATAATAGATTTTAAATCTTTCACTTATATTACTTACAACTTTATATCCGCTTGGTACAGTTGCTGAATATTCAAAAGGTATTCTATCTGATAATTCATGTAAAAAAAGAGCTGTTTCATGTGAATAGATTAATTTAGAATATTTTTTTTGCATTATATACATTTCATCTTCTAATAAATCAGGCAATACATAGACACCCCTACCTATTCTTTCTATTTTACCCTCTGCCACCATCATAGATAGATAAGTTCTTGGGATCTTATTTTCATCTAAATCTGAGCTAAGTAAGGTTCCATTCTGTTCATTTATAATCTTTTCTATTCTTTGAATGTAGTCCATCTTCTTCACCTTCTTGTTTTACAAATATACCTACATTGTATCCCATATAAGTATATTTGTAAATACATCTTATACATTTCATTTTATATTCCTTTTTTTGTCTTTTTTGATTTTTCTTCTTATTTCATCTTAATCCTTAATCATTTTTTGCCATTGTGCTTTAAGCATCTCATGTTTTATTGCTTTCATAGTAGTCAAATTATCATCTCCCTACTGTTCTAATGTTGACAAAGTATTTTGTTAACATTAAAAGTATTTTGTAGGGATATTATCTCATGTTAAATGATACTTTTAAATCCATGTGATTATTAACCGCTTACCTTTGTTCCACATTTCTAAATGCTTTTTTTACTACTATTTCCGATGATTCATAATCTTTTATTCTTTCTTCTCTAATTATTATTTCCATATTCCTAACTCCCTATTTTCTCATTTTCCCGCTATCATCTCTCGAATTATCTTATGTCATCTATAAAACACCCTATTTTTAAGGGTCAAAAAACGGTGTTTTTTCACCGATTTTCGACCCAATTTTCGTCCTTGAACCACTATATGTTGTGGTCAAATTCTACTATTTTCCCCTGAATCACAATACGTCATCAGAATTATACTCTCCACATGCCTTGAGTATACAAAAAAGATGCCGCTTGAAGCTGGCAATGCCTTGGCGGTGAAATCAATGGCAGTGAATCTCTATTATGTGCTTAGATAATTTTTTCAAACAGACTTTCCTTCTAAACTTTATCGTTTAATAAAACCATATGGATATGGTCTTCCCATATTCCATTAATCTTTAAGTACTTATAAGCAGTACCCTCATTATAAAACCCCAGTTTTTCGGTTACTTTTAAAGATCGTTTATTTCTAGGTATTATATTAGCTTCAATCCTATGCAATCCATATTCACTGAATACAATATCGATCCCTTTTTTAATTGCCTCCGTCATATAGCCTTGATTGATTTCATCTTTATCCAATTTGTAGCCAAGGTAGCATGATAAAAAAACACCCCATACCATGTTGCTGAAACCAATAGACCCAATAATTCGGTTTTCATCATTCTTTTTAAAAATCCATAATGTTAATAAATTCTTATTCTCTATCAGAGACAGATCATTCTCAAGCTTTTACATCCTCCGAACGTTCAACTTTAAGTTTAGCATCCTTGCCATAAGCAACCATCAGGATAATATCATAAAGGTCTACGTCTTTACCTACTGTTTCATAAAATTTAGAAAAATCAATTCCCCGTTCTTCAAAATAATTATTTATATCTAATTTATTTTCGTTTATCCATGAGTAATGAAATACTTCCTCTGTTGGATACTTTTCTACAATTATTTTTTTAAATGTATCTCTATGATTCACAATAAGTTTTCCATCAACGCTATATAAAAGCTCAACTTCACTGATTATCTTAGCATCAACATCATCAACACGATATTTTCTGTTGATTTCTTCGTCATCTGTGTCATAAGAATCGTCTGTAACATCGTCAGGTTCCTCCGGTAATGGCTTATCCCCCTCAACATCATAAACAGAAGATGCAGGACCATCAAACTCAGGGTCAGAAAATTTCATTGTGGCTTTTCTGAAATCTAATATAGTGAAATATCTTTTATCCCTATCCCATACAAGCCTTGTTCCACGACCAATAACTTGTTTAAACTTCGTCATAGAACCAATCACACTATCAAGGACAATAACTTTACACATTTTACAATCTACACCTGTAGAGAGGAGTTCAGCTGTGGTTACAATAGTTGGATATTTTGAATTGTTATCTATAAAGTTTTCCAGTTGTTTTTTACCCAAATCATCTTGCCCTGTAATACGCATAACATATCTATCATCAATTGCACACATGTCATTATTTTCATTTACAAGCGCTTGTCTCATACGACCCGCATGGTCCTCATCAACACAAAACACAATTGTTTTATTATATCTATCTGTTTGTTTTAAATACTCTGTAATACGCTTTGCAACAGCCTTTGTCCGCTCGTCAATAATTATTTTACGGTCAAAGTCCTTTGATGTATAAACCTTATGTTCTATTTCTTGACCATAAATATCAACCTTACCATCTTCAGGCTCATATCCTTCTAAGTCTTTATCAATTCCAATTCTCAACACTCTGTATGGCGCTAAAAACCCATCATCAATACCCTCTTTTAAAGAATAAGTATATACAGCATCACCAAAATAATCACTGTTGTGAACATCTCCCTCTTCTTTTGGTGTTGCTGTCATACCAATATGAATTGCACCACTAAAATAATCAAGAATTTTACGCCATCTGCTATTATCCTTTGCACTGCCTCTATGACACTCATCAATGATAATTAAATCAAAAAAATCCGGACTAAACTGCAAAAATGTTTCCATATCATCGTCGCCACTCAGTTGGTGATACAAAGACATAAAAATATCATAAGCACTATCAAGCGTTTTATTTGTTACTTTAGTTAAAATATTCTTATTTACAAACGGGGCAAAGTCATTTAGAATTGTTTGGTCAATTAAGATATTTCTATCTGCTAAATATAAAACCTTTTTAACCTTTTTTGTTGTATATAGTCTATGTACTATCTGAAAAGCGGTATATGTTTTACCCGTGCCGGTTGCATAACAAGTGGCCCACTTTGTGGATTTTCAAGATTATAATATCTACTCAAACTATCTACTGCTTAATGTTGTTTCAATTATTTTTGTTTCCTTATGGTTGATTTTTTCAACTTAAATTAAGCACGAATCTCTTGCTGTTGATTTTGTCAACCTATATAATGATAATTGAGGTGATAACATGGAAGATATTAATATTGCTCGGACAATTATAAAGAAGCGTAAAGAAAAAGGACTAACCCAAGATGATCTTGCGAGATACATCGGTGTTTCCAAGGCCTCTGTTTCGAAATGGGAAACCAGACAATCCTTTCCCGATATAACCTTTATTCCACAGCTTGCAGCTTTTTTCAATATCACTATTGATGAGTTAATGGGCTACGAGCCACAAATGAATAAAGAGGATATCCGCAAATTGTATCTGAGCCTATCCTCTGATTTTACAGTAAAACCATTTGATGAAGTTCTTGGCCATTGTCGGGAAATTGCTAAAAAGTATTTTTCCTGCTTTCCCTTACTCTTTCAAATTGGGGTCCTGCTCGTTAACAACAGCATGGAATCTGGAGAAACGGACAAAACTTTTGCAGTAATTAGAGAAGCCAAAGAGCTGTTTATCCGTGTAAAAAAAGAAAGTGACAATCTGGAGCTTTGCCAGCTTGCACTTAACTTGGAGGCATTTTGCGCCTTGTCACTGGGAAATGCAGAAGAGGTGATAGAGTTGCTTGAGGAAACAAGTAATAAGATAATTTCCACAGAAACCCTACTTGCACCAGCCTACCAAATGATTGGCAAGCAAAGACAAGCAAAATCGGTGTTGCAGGTCGGTATCTATCAACATATGGGTTCTATTTTTGATGGGCTCACGGACTATCTCCTACTTTGCACCGATACACCTGAAAAATTCGAAGAAACATACGAACGGGCGCTTGCTGTCGCTAAAATTTTCGACTTGAAAAATCTTCACCCGGCAATGTTGGTGAAGTTCCATATCATTGCTGCTCAAGGCTATATAATGCTTGATAATACAAACAGAGCCCTTGAAATCCTTGAGGAATATACGGAGCTTGTTACAGGAAATATTTATCCTCTCAAGTTAAAAGGAGACACTTATTTCAATTTGCTTGATGAGTGGATTCATGAGTTGGATTTAGGATCAGCCCTTCCTCGGAATGATAAAATTGTGCGACAAAGTATGGTTGAAGGTATCATCAATAACCCTGCCTTTTCATCTCTCGCTGATGAAAATCGCTTTCAGAGAATTGCAGAAAAACTAAAAAATAAATTGTATGGAGGCGTGATATGATAGCAGTCTTAATAGAAAATTTGTCAAAAATCTATACCGGTGGAAACAAGGCAGTGAATGATATCAGCCTCGCAGTAAACCAAGGTGAGGTATTTGGGTTCTTGGGTCCTAATGGAGCAGGAAAGACCACCACTATCAAGCTACTTTGTGGAATGCTTACACCCTCAAATGGGAGTTGCCGAGTGTTTGATCTTGACCCTGCCCAAAATCCAGAAAAGCTACATCAATTATCAGGCGTGATGACAGAGCACGCGCAAATGTATGATCATTTAACGGGGCTTGATAATCTCATTTTTTTTGGTACACTTTTCGGTATGAATATGTCTGAGTGTAAAAAGAGAGCAAACGCTCTTTTGAATAGGTTAAATTTGACATATGCAGGTCAACGTAGGTTATCAACCTATTCTACTGGTATGCGCCAGAGACTTTCCCTTGCCAGAGCTATGTTACACAGCCCTAAAATTCTGTTTTTAGATGAACCAACCTCTGGCCTTGATCCTGAAAGTGCGCAAAATGTAAACACCCTCATTCAGGAACTTGCTGCAAGCGGAACAACCATTTTCTTATGTACCCATCAGCTGAGATATGCACAGGAAATATGTACCACGTACGGGCTAATTAGTGAAGGTAGTTTATTGGCGACAGGAAATATTGAAAAGCTTCGCTCCATGGTTTCTTCTAAACTTACAGTCCGGTTGAAAGCAAGTCTCATCCCCAATGGTATGGTGTATGAGAAAACCGGGGAAGATACCTATAACATCACTGTAAGCTCAGAAGATGAAATCCCCCTTATTATCAAAGGGATTGTAGGTGCGGGTGGTGATGTATATCATGTCTCGGCAGATCAAATACCGTTAGAGGAAATTTATTTTTCACTAATCGATATGAATAATGGGAAAATGGAGCGTGAAAATTTATGAATAAAAGACAACTAGCACTTATTAAAAAAGATATCCGTAGCATTACATCGAATAAGCAGGCCTTCATGGTTATACTGATCGTACCCCTTGCACTTACTATTGTACTGCCGTCTATTTTAGTGATCGTCACGGCACTGGTTCCGGATTCTGCTTCGGATTTTCAAGCACTACTGGATATGCTGCCAATTACTGCCCAAGAGGGAGATCAAGTGCAGATTATATTAGGGCTGGTGCTTAATAAAATCATGCCGGTTTTTTTCCTGTTGATTCCGATTATGGCCTCGTCTGTTATGGCAGCTAGCTCCTTTGTAGGAGAAAAGGAGAAGAACACTCTGGAAACCTTGCTTTATTCCCCGCTCTCATTGAAGCAATTGTTTCAGGCCAAAATATTAGCAGGCTTTTCGGTAGGTATGATTGTTTCCTTTATCTCATTTGTCGCAATGATGATAGTATTGCAAATAGAAATGCTGATTTTGACAGGCGCCGTGATTTTGCCTGATATTAGCTGGCTTATTATTATGCTGCTTATTGCACCATCTATCTCCCTTGTTTCTATTGGCATAACGGTGCGTGGCTCTGCAAAATCTCAAACCATGGAGGAAGCACAGCAACGCGCCGTATTCTTGGTTTTCCCCATCATTGGGCTTGTTGTAGGCCAATTCACAGGGATTATCTTGGTAAACTCATGGCTTCTTTTGGGCATAGGTATGGTTTTAGCATTGATCGCTGCTCTCATTATAAAAAATATTGTAGGAAAATTTACCTATGAAAAGCTTTTAAAATAATGATGGCATGAGTAGCATTACTAATTCATCTCTTTTATCCAAGAAAAAATACCTTGTATTTTAGACATATCTAATTTTGCTTCTAAACCAGTTGTAAAATATCACCTAATAGTTTTCTCTTTAACCAATAAGTCAAAGTGAGCTGCCGCTATTACCATATCAGTTTTCTGGATATCATATGGGAAGTGGTCGCTATATTTTGACTCCTTATTGTTCATTATAGAAAAGTTTACTCCATATCGGTTAAGTTGGTTTTTAAGTTCCTTGACTTCACCCTTTTGTAAATCAATATTTTCCAACTGACCTTTCTTTACCATATCCTTAAGTTTACTTGAATTAGTTTTTCTTTTCTCACTAAGATAGTCTGCAAGTGGTTGGCTTTTTTCAGAGGCATCTTCTATAATTTTTTTAATTGCCTTAAAGATTGCTTTTGCTGAATACTCTGCAACCTTAATCTCAATATTTATAGCCTTATTATTAACTTCATCATTTACCATTTAGGCTACCTCCTTTCTGGGGGAAATAAAAAAGCGACCCAGACTTTTACATCTGAACCGCTAAAGTTTTAATTTCATAATTTTTTATTATTTCTAATTTTATTACTATTGTGATGTACTTGATAAAGAATGTGCAACTAAGGAATTTCTGTTCTTTCTTCATGGAGTTTAGGCTCTATTTCCCTAATTCGTTTTTCCAAATCAAATTGTTTTATTTCCTCGCAAGGATTAGGTTCCAATAATTCAATAGGTTTTAACTTAGGGTCAAGTAATGGTTCCAATAATTCAATTGGTTTTATCTTAGAATCTATTAATGGTTCTAATAATTCAATTGGTCTTACTCCTGCAGAATCTAATGATTCTTCTTGCTCATATGCTACATTTAATTCCTCATCAGGTTTTATTGCTATCACTGGTTTATCACCAACAATGAATACGATTAAAGACATCATCAGCAACAATATTGAAAGTTTCTTATCCATTAAAATCACCCTCCCTCTAAACTTTTAACATGCATAAGCTTAACTTATTATCCCACAACTAATGAACTTAAATCTACGAATACGCAGCTAATTATCATCTTAAATATAATTATACTAAATAATTGTCAACTATTAAAGAATCAAATCCTTGCCTCTCATGCACTGCTTACAACAATTAGATCCTAATTACTCTAAGCAATGCATGAATTATATTTGATTAAAGTTCCTGAAATCCTTGATTTTAAAGCATTTATTGCACCCATCACTATTATGACACGTTCCCCAGTCGCCATAACGACCATAATACGCCTTTGATTATTTGCCACCACTTCAACCGTTCTGTTTATCGCAATTCTTTGATAATATCTTGGAGTTTTACTGTTATCTGCAAAATAGTAAGGCTGTTTTATTATTTCTTGTGCCGTTTCATCTATACACTTAAACTTTGTGTATCTGCTCCAAAGTTCCTCTTGCGTTGGAAAATCATCCATGCTTAAATTTGTTTCTTTCCCTGTTAACATATCATGTTCAATAAACCCTTCTCCATTGCTTGAATATGCAAAAGGAATATCAAGTATTTTAGCATAATCAATAGCTTGTTGAATTCCATCTTCAATGGTGTGGTCACCGTCCTTGGCTTCAACAATGGCAATTGGAAAGTTATTGTGGTGGTGCAATAAATAGTCTGCCTTTTTACGAGTACCTCGCTTTGCGGTTTTTCCTTTTATAATAACTTTTCCGTCAGTAAAAAACTTTTCCATCCACATTTGGTTTTTGCTCCAACCTGCATTTTCAATAGCTGGAGTGATTATTCTATTTTTAACATCTTCTTCTGTTAATTTCGGCATATCTATTCTCCCCGCATAAATTATCTGATTTGTGCATCACAAAATGCATTTAATCTTTTATATATTCTATAACATCTCCAAAATTGCAATCTAATTCTTTGCATATCTTTTCTAAAACTTCAAGGCTGACCCGTTGGTTCTTGCCCATTTTGGCAAGGGTCCCTGGCCCCATGCCCACAGCATCACGCAATTCCACCTTTGACATCCCTTTATCTATTAGTAACTTCCATAACCCATTATAACTAATGGCCATAGGCACACCTCCTTGAAGTTATATTAATCCAAATATACTATATCATATTATGATTATAAAAGCAATATTTTAGATTCAACTTGTAATACTTAAAGTACAAAAAAGGATACAAAGCTAAATTTTCAGCTTTATATCCTTTTTGTACCACATATTAAGTTAATCTTCATTAATTAAAAACTCTATGCCTTGCCTATTTTTAGCATACATAGGTTTCTTGTTTGGCGTTGATTCAGAAAGTTTGTATTTACCCATATCCAATCTTTCAGAATACGAAACAGCCCCACACCTATTGCATTTAAGTTCTACTCTACCAATAACCTTACTATCGATAATCATCATAACCCGCTTACAATTTACACACTTAATAATACTATAACTACCTTCTCTAAGTTCAAGTTTCATCTTTCCATCATCCTTTATTTATCAATGTTTATTCAATGTATTTACTAATTTTCACTAGTATATATAGCTCTCCTCATTAATAATAGAAAAATCAGAAATAATTTATGTCCACCTAACTAAAAAACTGTAGTAATTTTATCTTATATTGTTTAAAAACGTAACAATTTCAACATAAAAAAATTTTCTTAATCTTTTTTCCTCACGAGCGACACACAGCACTCAACGTGTGTCATCACTACTATGGGAATATGATTTGTTTACATGGTTACTAGCATAGAAAGACAATTCAGCAGAGTCTTTCCCTATAGTTTTTTTCTTTACATTTTTTCTAGGAGATTTAAAGTCTTTTCCATTTAATCCATCTTTAAAGCCAGTCTTATATACAAAGGTAAGCTTATATGGGTCTATCTTGCCATCCTCATCTATCTCCCCCACAATAACTTTTTCTACTATACTTTCAAATACATACCTATCAAAGTCTTTTAGGACTTCCTTTCTTTCCAGTATGGATTTAAAGTTCTTCATCCTACTCTTTATTTCATTATTATTTTTTAAGTTAAATTCCAGAGCTTCTTTTTCTTTGCTTTTCTCTGAATATTTATTCTGTAGAGATACATATTTCTGTTCATATAGCTCACTATCTATTTTTTCTTCTAATCTTAAGTCAACTAAAGAATTTTGTTTGTTTGAAATTTTAGCTATTTCTCTTTCTAATTTCTTAATACTTTTTTCTAGTGTATTATCATTTAAGGTTGATTCTATTAATTCTAAGAACTTATTTACAATATCCTTATTGTTTGAAGTAAGCTGCCTATAGCTCTCTAGAAAAGCCTTCTCTATTGCTATTTCCTCTATACCTTTGCTATTGGGACAATATTTCTTACCTTTTTTAGTTCCGGTTACACATTGCCAGATGACCTTATTATATTGTGAGTTACTGTGCCATGTTCTTCTGGACAAATTTGAACCGCAGAATCCACATTCCAGTAGGCAAGAAAAAGCATATTTTCTACTAAACTTTTCCCTCTTTCCATCTTTTGATTTGACGGTATTTCTATTCTTGGCTCTCTTAAGTCTAATTACCTGGGCTTTATCAAAATCATCTTCACTTATAATTGGCTCATGATGTTCCTTTATATAAAATTTGTCTTCTTCACCAAAATTATCTAGTCTTCTTTTAGTAATAGGGTCTACTGTAAAAGTTTTTCCCATCAGAAGATCCCCTTTATATTTTTCATTCTTTATAATTCCCAGTACAGTGGTCGCTGACCACTCACTAGAGCCTCTAGGAGATCTGTAGCCAAGGTTTTCTAATTCTCTGCATATTACACTTCCCCCTGCCCCTTCTAAGTATCTCCTGAAGATATATTTTACTATTTCAGCCTCATCTTCATTTATGGATATGGTTTTACTTTCCTTATCATAATCATAGCCTAAACATCCATGAAAACCAACCAGCTCTCCTCTTTGCATTTTCATCTTCAAACCTTTTTTTACATTAGCCGAAATATTTTCAACTTCCTGCTGGGCAACAGAGCTAAGTATAACCAGAAGTAGTTCACCATCCATGGTTAAGGTATTGATGTTTTCTTCTTCAAAGAATACTGCTACATTGATTTCTTTTAGATGTCTTACATACTTTAAAGTGTCCAAGGTATTTCTAGCAAATCTAGATATAGATTTTGTAATTACCATGTCTATATCTCCATTCATACAATCATTTATAAGTCTTTGAAAATCAAGTCTTTTATCTATTTGAGTGCCAGTAATAGCTTCATCAGCATAGACTCCAGCCATGGTCCAGTCAGAATTTTCATTGATCAATTCTGTATAATATTTGACCTGGGAATGATAACTTTGAAGCTGATCTTCACTATCGGTACTTACTCTACAATAAGCTGCTACTCTTTTTAAATTTATCTCTGCACCATTTCTTCCGACACCTAAAATACCTTCACCTTTAATAACTTCAACCTTCTTCATAATCTCACCTCACTTTTGTATTTCTCTATACAATCCTATTTTACCGCGACTAGTTAAATTTAGCAGGTCAAATCTGAAGAGATCTTATATTTTTCCATAAGAAGTTTTTTAATCTTAAAATATTCTTGTTTATTTATTAGCTTTTCACTTAATAATTGCCTGAGCATAGCAAGCTGGATGCTATATTCTAATATGCCATTCATCTATTCTTCCTCCTTTAAAACTGCCACCAAGACTTTCTTTGTTTTCATAGGTTTACTTAAGTCCTCCTATATATAACAGTGAAAATATGACCATCTTGATTCGCTATTTTAAAAAGTTTTTGAAAAGATTAAATAAAAAATGGGCACAGAGAAAGCGGCTAATCTACGCTGACATTTTCTCCATAGTGCGGTAATATTGATATATAAATCAAATACTTAGCTTAATGTCTGCTTTTAAAATAACTTTAATAGCAAGCACAGTAAGTGTACGGACACTTACGAGAAAATTGATGAAGCGGACCTTTTTAGGCTCGCTTCTTTTTATTCAATTTTCTACTTGTTCCTATCGGAATGATTTAGGGGTCACCCCTAATACCCTGTTATAAATATAAAAGAAAAGGAGGATTCATATGGCAAATAGATTTAGGAATGAACGTCTTGAAATTAAGTTGACAACAGAAGAAAAAGAACTTTTTAAGAAGAAACTTACAATGAGTAAATCAAAATCAATGGGACATTTTATTAGAAAATGTGTGCTTGAAGCCCCTATATTTGTAATTGATATGAATGTCTTTAGAAGGCTACAAACTCTTATAGGAAAGAATTCAAATAACATCAATCAAATTGCAAAGAGAGTTAATAGTACAGGCATAATATATAGAGAAGATATAGAAGATCTTAAAAAGGAGAATGATGATATATCGAAGGAGATAATAAGAATCCAAAATATTTTATCTAGAAAATATATTAATAAGTTTATGTAAACAACTGAGTATAATTAAAAATCTTCTTCAAATATTCTCCAAAAATAGATGAAACTGATATATACAATAATTACAAAAAAACTTTAATAGATAACTAATAAATATGGGTCTTGTTGATAATTAAAAACCAAATTATCCACAAGACCTACATTTCTACTACTCGATTGTATATTCCAAAATATTAACCATAAAATCTTTATAGCTTAAATTTTTTGTGCACTAATCTACATAATTCTAAAACTTAAGCATATATATTTATTCTTCAAAATTAAATAGAAAAAATTTTAAAATTTATTAAAACTCATTAAGAGAATGGGTAGAAGACAAGATTTTTTGCCTATCACATATAACTATAAAACTACTTGTTCCTCTATAAATTCTTCAAAGCTATCTATATCGTCAAAGGCTACTTCATTGCCTAGAGCCTCAAAGTGTTTCCTTCCACATTTAATTTTAGCACTTTCCAATGGTCTTAGAGCATCAAACATAATATCAGCCTTGGTTTCCAATACAAAGTAGAGCTTATCCTTGCCGTCTATTTCAATAAGCACTACCCAGTCAGGGTTATAAGTACCTAATGGGGTTGCAATAGTAAACCAGTTAGGCAACTTTGCGTAGAGCTTAATGTTTTTATTGTTCTCAAAACTGGTAGCAAAGCTTTCTTCGTTAGCACTATCATAGACTACATACTCATATACAGACTTCTTGCTTTCTATCATATTCTTGGATAAGTAGCCTGTAAGCTCCTCTGTTTCAAAGAGTTCTTGAGCATAATACTCGTCGTCACCTATCTTGGTGTATTTAATACCATCAACTATCATATGCCTCATTTTAGCTGATATTATCTGGACTACCTGCTCCATATACCTTTGAGGATTTTTCTTGAACAAGTCAATAGTCTTGCTTTTTAAT
The DNA here is from genome assembly GCF_014385195.1 of Paratissierella segnis. GTDB lineage: Bacteria > Bacillota > Clostridia > Tissierellales > Tissierellaceae > Paratissierella > Paratissierella segnis. The sequence goes on along the minus strand of NZ_JACRTG010000016.1, from coordinate 104,224 downwards.
AGTATCTCCACAATAGTTTTCCTTGTTAGATTAGTTTCATTCTGCAAATAGGCAATAATATCCGGTATATTTTCCTGTAGGTTATTCAATCCTACTGCATATCTATCTGATTCCTCAGCTACTACACCACCAGCACTTATATCAAGCCCAGCTTTGGTATATATAAGCTTTGCAGAGCTTACAGATAGGCTGGTCTGCATTTCTTTGCAACATTCGTCTATTAGCTTTTCGCTGTCAAAGTCTACAGAATAGGTGGTCTTGTACTTAATCCTATCCCATAAATCCTTGAACTCAGGGTCAAGGTAAACCTGTTTATTCAGCTTGATGCTCTTTTTATCGCTATTATTCTTAATATTAAGAGTACTACAAACTTTTCTTGCAAGAGCTGTAATCTCTACTTTTACAGGTTCAAATTCTTCAGATATCTTTATGTCATTATTCTTTATGGCAATCTTTAGCTCATCTTGTACCTTTCCTGCCTCATCAATATATCCATTGTCTAAGAACTGTTTATAGATAGCTTCTGAAGCCTTTTGTCCTAAGTATTTCTCACTTCCATCATCCTGCTTTACTGGGATGTTGGCGAATAAATGACTTTCCACTATACCAAACTTGATACCTGTTTCAGTTTCGTATTCTTTTTGTAGGGCCTCAGCAAAGTCCTCGTAGCTTTCGTTAGCCATCACTGTTAGGGTATTTATTGAAAAGCCATGTTGACGTTCACCGTCTTGATTCACGGCAAGGCGTAGCCCACGCCCAATCTCTTGACGCTTTTTTACCTCACTCTTAGTTTCATTAAGAGTACATATCTGGAACACATTAGGGTTATCCCAACCCTCACGAAGTGCTGAGTGGGAGAAGATAAACCTAAGCTTAGTATCAAAGGATAGTAAGCGTTCCTTGTCTTTCATAATCAAGTTGTAGGCATCCTCGTCAGCCAGTGTCTTCCCACTGGTATCCTTTAAAACACCTTTTCTATCAGCTGAAAAATACCCATTATGGACCTCTTCAGCAGCAGTATCTAAATCAATATCCTTAAATAGGGTATTATACTTAGGCTTTTTAATAAGATCAGTATAATGTTTCTCAAATAGTTCTGCATAGATACCCTTTTGAGGATTGCCATCCTCATCATAATAGCGATAGTTAGCAACACGGTCTATAAAGAAAAGACTTAATACCTTAATCCCTTGCTTATTTAATACCAGTTCCTTATTTAAGTGTTCCTCTATTGTTTTCCTTATCTGTTGCTCCTTTATAGCTAAATCATCTACATCACCAACTGGCTTTCCTATGCGTAAAATATCTGATTTGCTTGTAAAATCAACATATTCATTTCCTTCTTCACAATAAATCTCATTGACAATATATCCTTCGTAGACATCACGACCTTTAGACTTGTCATAAAGATCATCGCCTTGTCTTACTACCACTGGTTTACGCTTAACTACGCCTTTATTATCTTTAACATCTAGCTCTATTCTTGCTGTTATAGGGGACTTCTTATTGTTTACGGATAAAAGCTTCAAGTATGCCTTATTGTGGTAGTCCTTGGTTTCAAAGCCTGCTACCTCAATCTGCTTAACAAGTTCTAAATTATAAGAGTCTACTGCATCCAGCTTATAGACAAGATTATGCTTCTCTACATGGGTAGCAGAATATCTTAAAGTACATAAAGGGTTTAGTGACTTAATGGCTTCCTTAGACTTAGGAGTAGTATCTACCGATTGTGGTTCGTCTATAATAACAAAGGGTCTTGTTTCCTGTATAAGTTCAATGGGCTTCATACCGTTTAATCTATCATTAGGTCTATGAATGATATTGGCTTTATTTTCTTTAGTTGGGTCAGTGAAACTCCTTCTAAAAGCGTCTATATTGATAACCATAATCTCTATATTATCGCTTACTGCAAAGCTTCTGACCTGCTCCAGCTTACCACTATCATAGACAAAATAGTTATATATTGTATTATCAAATAAATCATTAAAATGGTCTTTTGTAATCTGCAAAGACTTGTAAACACCTTCTTTAATGGCAATGCTAGGAACAACAATAATAAACTTGGAGAATCCATAGTTTTTATGTAGCTCAAGTATTGTACGCAGATAGACATAAGTCTTACCTGTACCCGTCTCCATATCTATATCAAAGTCATACTTTCCAGCCTTTAGGCTCTTTGTTTGTGGCAGGCCATTCCTAAGCTGAATGTCTTGTAGGTTTTTTAGTATTTCTTCTTCATCAAGTTCAAGCCTGTTACCAATGCCATTGGTACTATCATACAAGCCTATTTGTCCACTATAGGGTGCTACTGTAAAATTTGTCTGCATAGGGGTTTGACCTCTAAACAAATCAACAATGGAGGCTATGGCTTGGTGCTGATATTCTAAATTTTTATCAAATTGTAGTTTCATTTAGTCCATACCTCCCTATATTGTGATAAATTCTTCAATTCCGCCAGCTTTAAGTATCTCCTTGATATTGGTCTTGTTGCTGTCTGTCTTAAACCCATTATCCTTAAATACAACTCTGGTGCTTTCAGGTGATAGTTCCTTTGCTTTTGCTAAAATCCCCCTAGCAACTTCTGTTGTAATCTCGTCATCAAGACAAATCATAAGCATACCAAAGCCAATAGAATAAACTTTCTTCTGTGCAAGAGTAAATTCATTAACTGGATAGGTTAGGTCAAGACCGTATTTAAGCATTATCTCATAGACTACATCCAGCTCTGTCCTACCTTCCATATAGTTATCTACATAATCCAATAAAGATTGCTCTAAGTTATCGTAGTCTGGTTGCCATTTACGGATATTGGAAGTGTCAAGTTTTAACACCTTAAAGCCAATATCAAGGTTTTCTATATTCTCTTTATCTTTGTTTTCTTCTTTGATTTTTTCACCTGCACGACGAATACGCTCCTTGCCTATCTCACAGATATTCATATAACCAGCTTTATAAGCTTCGTCTTTTTCTTCTGTTGGTTCTGGAAGTTGGACCATAATAAACTTACGGTTGCCGCCGTCTTCAGCGTTAAGTTGCATTACGGCGTGAGCTGTGGTGGAGGAGCCGGAGAAGAAATCAAGGACTATAGCATCTTTATCAAAGTATGTTATTGTATTTATTAAAAACTTGATAAGCGAAAGGGGTTTTGGATAACTCATAATACCTTCCTGACCGAAAAGTTCTATAGCTTCCTTATATGCGTCTTCATTAGTACCAACGTTTATCTTGCTATCAATCAATGTAGACGGCCTTTTTATTTTTTCACTTTGGTCTGAACGCAGGACATTAAACCCAAATTTACTAGATAAATTAGCAATAGTGCCATTCATTAATTCCTCATCCAATTTAGTTTGTGTCCAAACAAATGGTCCATCAACTACTATTTCTGAGTTTACCATCCCATTTGACACGATGATATCTTTCTTAAATATTAATGCTGATGTTCCTTCTCCATATTTATCAGCTTCATATACTCCATCACTCAATGTTGTCTTTACAACATTTTTAGGGAATGTGAGCTGTTTCACTGAGTTTGTTCTTTTGGCCAATGGTTGTTGTTTATCACTATAAGCATCTTCTCCATATAACTCAATACTTTCAATAAATTTAGAATAACAAAGAATATATTCTGTCATACTTCTTGTTGTTTTCGATAAATGACTTCCTTTTTTCTTTTTTATCCAAACAAATTGTGCAATAAAATTATCTTCCCCAAACACCTCATTACAAATCTTCTTTAGGTTATCAACTTCATTATCGTCAATACTAATAAAAATAACTCCATCATCTGTAAGCAAATTCCTTGCAAGCCTTAGTCTTGGATACATCATATTCAGCCAATCCGTATGATAGCGACCACTTGCTTCTGTATTTGTACTTACTCTATTGCCTTCACTGTCGACTTGTCCAGTGATTTTCTTATAGTTCTCAAGACTATCATGAAAATCATCCTTGTAAACAAAGTCTTTTCCAGTGTTGTAGGGCGGGTCGCAATATATCATTTTAACCTTGCTATGGTAGCTCTTTTGTAAAAGCTTAAGCACCTCAAGGTTATCTCCTTCTATGTAAAGGTTCTGGGTCGTTTCCCAGTCCTTACTTTCCTCTTTACATGGTCTAAGAGTTCCTAGTGAAGGGGTTTGGGATAAACGCAAGGCTCGTCCTTTACCATTCCAAGTAAAGTTATAACGCTCCTTGCCATCTTCTACATAGTCACCTAGTACCTGCTGTAGTTTTTCAAAGTCAACCTTGTCCTCAGTAAATACGTCAGGGAATATTTGTCTTAACTTCTGAATGTTCTCCTCTGCTATATCAGGGGTCTTACCGTCTAAACTTGTTATCTTCATACTCTATCTCCTCCAAGCAATTTATTTTTGTTCTGCTCCAATCTTTTTATTTCAATATTTAGTTCCATCTTGCGGTTAAACTGGCTTTCTTTTTTCAGCCTAGCTCGTAAGCTAGTTATTTCTTGTTCTATGTCCTCTATTTTAGCTGAGAGTTCTCTTGCCTCTGCACCTGTTATATTATCATCCGTCGGTATAATAGTTGATAGGTTATAAATACTGATAGTATCAACAATATCACTATAAAGTGCATAGAAGTTTGTAAACCTCATTTGCTTTATATCAAGCTTAGCGAATAAAGCACTATCACTCTCTAGCCAGTCAGTGGATATAAACTCCTCAATAGTGTTTCTACTACTGTCACTTTGGCTTACCCTTTGGTGGGCTACATATAGTTGTTTCTCATCTTCCCACTTAAAAACAAGTAGCATGGGGTAGGGGATAGTCCTCATAATGATTTCTGCAATTCTTTTAAGCTTATAATCTTTATGCACAAGGACTTCTATCACTTCAATCTCAGGATAATCTCGGACTTCATCCTTATAGGCTGGTATATTTATAGTTTCAGGTTTAAGGCAGTAGATCCAAGTTATCTTGCTTATAGTATCTGTAAATAAGGATTTATCACTGGTAGACAAATCAGCATTTTCATAAAATAGCTTTTTGTAAATAGTGTTACCAATAAAGCAGCTATCAGGTATATTAAGAAAATCGTAAGTATCCATAGCTTCACCCCTTAACTTTTCAAGACTAAGAATGTGATTAGTTCAAAGTCCTCTATTCCGTCAAATAGACTTCTCTGCATTGTAGTACCACCTTTAGAGAAAAGACTGGCTACTCCAATGTCTTGCTTCTTACCTATTAGGTTTTCAATGGAAGCTTCCAATAAGTCCGAATAATGCTTCATATTTCGACCATCATTGGTTTCTTTGTTAAATTCCTCTACCAGTTCTTTTAACACGTCGTCTTTACCTGAGCATAGCTTTTTATAGTAGTCTAATATCTTCTTGGCATGAAGGAAGGATAGCTGTACCTCTCCGTCATCTGTGATATAGACCATATAGTAAGGAAATAGGGGGTTCTGCTCTTTGCTTTGCTCCTTACCCTTAACCTGTCTTAGAGTAAAAATCACTCCCGGCTTTACTATATCACTAATGCTCTCGTCTATTTTAGCAACAGCATACATTCCATTTGGTGCCTCGTCTAAAAGCTTTCGATTGGTTTTCATATATTCCATAAGTTCAATCTTAAAGTCGTTAAAAGTCAGGTCTGTAATGGATATAGCTCCTGATATATCTTCTAGGTCTACAACTTCATTCTGTAGCTTTTTTAGTTGCTTCTTACGGTATTCAAGGTCCTTCATTTCCTTACTTGGATTGTTTTCTATAACATTTTCTTCACCTGTGGCTGATATGTCCAATAAAACCATTCTGCCCTTAACACGCTGTTGTAGGTTTATATACTCGTCTAAGTCCTTAGTTGGCCAGAAGTTTACTAGCTTAATGTAATCGTTCTGAGAGCCTATACGGTCAATACGTCCAAACCTTTGGATAATCCTAACTGGGTTCCAGTGTATATCGTAATTTACAAGATAATCGCAGTCTTGCAAGTTCTGGCCTTCAGAAATACAGTCAGTTGCAATAAGAATATCAATATATTCATTAACCTCTGGATATACCTTAGAACACTCCTTGGAAATAGGGGAAAATAGAGTCAGCACCGTATTTATGTCTGTCATTTTAACCGTCCTTCTTAGCTCCTTTGGTATAAGCAAGGTTGAATGGTTATCTCCACTTCCTGTTACGATAGCAGAGTAAATACCCCTATTGGCAAATTTCTCGGATAAATGCTTATATAAGTATTTGGCCGTATCTGCAAAGGCTGTGAATATAACTACCTTTCTATTGTCATGGTTTATAGGGTTCTTAATTTTATTTTCTATTAAGGTTCTAAGCTCTATAAGCTTGGCATCTCTATCAGGTGTTACATTTATGGCTTCTAATAGAATAGTTTCTAGCTTGTCCTTGTCAGATAAAAGGTCTTGCTTCCACTTAATAAGGTCCATATCCTGCAGTAAAACCTTAACATTATTGCCAAACATAAGGTTATCATATTCCGGGTCATCTATATCTATATCACTAATATCCATCTCAGCATCATAATCCAGCCGACTTTGCTCTATGGCCTCAAGTGTCTTATCTATCTTATAAAGAATATTCTCAACAGTTAAAGCAAAAGAATTGATAGAGCTTTCCATTCTTTTCAATATTCCAACACGCATTAGACCGACTAAGCTTTGCTCCCTATCAGTCTGTCTAAAGACACTATTATTTGTGCCCACTGTCATATCATACTTTTTCTCGTAAGCCACTCTTTTTTCAGGGAGTACATATCCTAAAGGCGAGTAGACACACAGGGTAAGCTTTTTAATTAGTCTATTGATTTCTTCTATAGGCGGAAACTCATTCTCAGTATCTATAATAGGATACCTGTTCTCAGGGGTTAGTCTTGTGGGGAACTTACCTATTTCTTCTAAGTTATAATACTTCTCTATATGCTTTCTGGAACGGGCAATAGTTACGGTATCCAAAAGCTTAAAGTAGTCTAAATCCATCATATTCACAAAGGATTCTGTTGTTCTTTCAGGGTCAGGAAGTTCAGACCACCTATTAAATACGGTTTGTGCTTTTCTGAGGATAAGTTCTAAATTATCTAGTCCAACACTGACAAAGGCATCATTCTTACCCTCTGTTATAAAGGCTATCTGGTTCTTAATATCGTTCATTTTATTGTTTACAGGCGTTGCAGAAAGCATTAAGACTTTGGTCTTAACGCCAGCCTTTATAATATCATTCATAAATCGTTCATAGCGAGTTATACGTCCTTTGACTGGTGGATTGTTTCTAAAGTTATGGCTTTCATCTATTACAACAAGGTCATAGTTAGACCAATTAAGGGTGGCAAGGTTAATTTCTCCAGAGTAGCCACTTGTACGACTAAGGTCAGTATGATTTAGAACATCGTAATTGAATCTATCACCAGAGAAGATATTACGCTTATCGTTCATGGTGTATACAGTCCAGTTTTCACGAAGCTTCTTGGGTACGATAACTAGAACCCTATCATTTCTTAATTCATAATATTTAATAACTGCTAGAGCAGTAAATGTTTTACCTAGTCCAACACTGTCAGCTATGATACATCCATTGTACTTCTCAATTTTATCTATGGCCCCCATAACACCGTCTTTCTGAAACTTATAAAGCTTGTTCCAGACTAGGGTCTCTTTAAAGCCTGTACGACTTTTAACAATATTGTCTTCGGTCAGTTCGTCAAGGTAATTGTTGAATATATTGTAGAGAGTAACAAAGTAGATAAACTCAGGGGTATTCTCTTTATAAAGGATACGCATTTGCTCAAGAACCTTGTCTTTTACATCTTGAACAGCAGTGCCATCCTCCCAAAGCTCATTAAATGTTTGCAGGAAGCTTATAGTATAGTCTTTGCCGTACAAACACATATTGCTGTCTAATCTATTGGAAGGAGTGATACCTAGCCCATCAGAAGTAAAGTCTACTGTTCCATTTATTGAGACATTATCTTCAGGGTTCTCTATGTAAACCAGCCTTGGTTGAGCTGGGTTTGCTTGCCTTAAGGATTTGATTTCTGCTTTCTTTTCAAGCCACTGGGCACATTCCTTGGCTATGGCCGCCTGCTTCATTTCATTTCTAAGCTTTATTTCAAATTCGTTCCCTGACATCTTTTTCTCAGGATTACGCTCTATGTAATACTCCCGGATAAGCTCTTGGTCCTTATGTACAAAGGTAGGCTCTGTAAAAATGAACCTCATATTATCAATTTTACTGAGTTCCTTTTTGAGCTCTGCATAGGCATAGATTGTAAAGTAAGCTGATATAACAGATAGCTTTGAACCCTTATTTAGTTCCTCTTTTAACTCATCTACAACCCTATGTTTCTTATTATCCAAAACCTTAGGTGGCTTCATATAATCAACCCTCCGACCCTATTTTATCTATCCCACTATTATCTGGCTTTTTCTTAGTCTTTCGTCTGTCTGCAGGTTTCTTTGCGTCCTTAGGGATAACCCATACATCACTAAGCTTAAACGCTCCTTCAATCCTGCCTTCCTCACAAAGTATCTGAACTCTCCGTCTTGATATATTCCATTTCTCAGCTACTTCCTTCGCCGATAAATATCCCACGTTAAACACCTCCAATTAAAGAAGTCTGTTAATTAATTATATTCCACTGTACGAATGATATCAAGTATAATGATTTACTTTATAACTACCTCAAAACAAAAGTCCTGTCATAACATTCTTACTCCATTCTAACCTAATACGGTAAACCACCGTTTCAGCTTATATTCCACTTTAAAAGAAGTACTTTCCCCTTTTTACCCCTAATATAAATATAACTCTATCAATCTAACTAATCTCTATATAGTTAGGTTGTCTTTTTGACAAGTCTAGACTTTTCTTTTTTGCTATTCTAGAATTATCAAAATCACCATTCTTGACTTGTCCTTTTGACAAGTCTGAAAGCATAAACGCAAAAATCAGCAAGTTTTTTATCCTTGCTGATTCTTAACTGTCCTTATTTTCTTGTATCTCCACTAACTAGGTCAACCACCACCGAAACATAAAAAAACTTTTTAAGCACCTTTTTCTTAAAATTATGCTCATCTTCTTCAAAAGCAAAATAGTCGTGAAAGAACTTAAATCTAAGGATTTCTACATAATTTCTCTTTGTAGTAACGCTATGGTCTCTATATGCCTTGTTGCTGCAATTCTGATGACCATCGAGCCTGGTACCCCCTTGGCGTCAGGGTATATTTCAAAAATGTTATATATTCTTGCCAGAAGCAAAACTTTTATTGTATACATTAATTTTTAATTGTTTTACAAATTATTATATATTACATTTCTATCTCATACATTAGCATCTTTGTTATATCACTTTTTTCATAAATAGCTCAAGTTATTTATAAAACGGTAATATATCTGTTTTTACATTGTTTTTGCATACTATTGCTACACTATGTCTTGCCCTAGTTACTGCAACATAAAACTTGCATTTTATCTCAAAATTATCTAATTCTTTATTATTAAACAACCAATTTTCTATCTTTGCTGTCGGGTAAATTAATACATGATCAAATGTCCCCCCTTTTGATTCCCCAAAGTTCTTGGCTTTATAATTGGGATTTACATTCTTAGATCTGGAATACCTTAGTTGAATTGGCTTATATTCCTCTAGATACATCATAATATCTTTCTCTCTTACAAGAAAAACTCCATTATGTTGATTAGTTTCTGTTTGCAAAGATTTGAATTTTGGATAATCTGGAAATATACTATTAGCAAAATCACATATAACCTGATTATTGCGCCAACTTCCTCTGAGAGTTTCACTATCAATGTCACAAGCTAAACTCTTACATTCATTTATAATAAAATCCTCAATTTTACCATTTGCGTACTTTCTGTATTTCTGTGCAAAATGTGTATGATATGTTACTTGTCTAGGATCTCCTGCCATTTTAATTACAGAATCTGTTTTAAACAGTAGTTTTATGAATTCTAAATCGTATCCTGCCATATCTTGAATTTCATCGATGAATATATATTTGAATAATGCTGATATCCTATCTATAACACAGCCATCACTTGCTTTATTACATCTAACCACAAATTTAGAAAGTTTATCGGAATAAATTTTATAATCCTTACTGAAATAATATTTATCTATATCCTTTTCTCCATAATATGAAATGAATTTTCCTCTTCTACTCTTTATGCCTGATTTTTCATTTACTAACAACAATCCTCTTATTTTTTTATCAGTAAGTTTTCCCTAATATGGCTTTTCACCATGTTCAATAAGAAATGAAAACCAAGTCCTAATTGTTACATGGGAAGGTATAACACCATTATTTAATTCATAAAATTTCTTTTTTATCTCTTCTTTATTTTCTTCTGTAAAAGTTGTAATTAACACAGTTTCATTGCAGCTAATAGCTTCTTCTACAAACAGCGTTGTTTTTCCAGCACCTGCAGATGCTATTAAAAGTTGGTTTTTCATAAGATTGCCCTCATAATATAATCTGGATATTCTATATTTCTTTCAGAAGAAAATATTTTTAAAGCACAATCAGTTTTATTAGCTTTCATAAATTTATGTAGCTCATCATCACTTTCATAGTTGGTGTTAAATACTGAATTTAATATTTTTAAACTGTTGGCTCTTAATATAGAAGGTTCTAAGGTGTTATAGTTAAAAGGCTTATCCTTTTTCCCTAAAGTTAGATTGCCTTCATATTCATTTTCATCATAGCAAATTTCAATATTATCTTTTTTATTTTTATAAAATAAATGCACCAAGATTTTTATGTCTAAGTGCGTTATACATTATGTTGATATTCTCATATTTTTATTATGGCAAATAAAAATTAATCATAACTCTGAATCGATATTTATTTGACTCTCGATGAATGTTTTTGAAATAAGTATGGCTTGAATTATGTATTGAAATCGCTTGAATTGCGAACTTCCTTTTTCATATTTATTTTGAGCTTTTGTAGTCTTATTTATAATTGAAACTATAGGAGGTAGGGCCTCTCTCAATTCTTTACTTGTATAATTTATTGTTTTATCACTTGACAAAAGAGACTTAGAAATATAGAGTGCTTTGATTCTATTTCTTAAGAGTGAATGTTGAGATGTCCCTTCTGAAAATTTAAGTTGCATTTTTTCACAATTACTAATGGTAGAGAATAGTAATGATATTGCTTTTTCTAATTCTTCTTTGCCGAATTCCATCATGGGCCCTCCTATCCAAATTGGAATTTGTCGTTACACAGATTATTCTCATTAGCTCTTGTTTTTCTTTTTCCGATATTTCATTATAATATCAATTGTAATACCTATACCAATAAATATCCAATAACTAACAATCCAAATTTGCCACCAATTACCTGAAGCTCCACCTGGATAAGTTATACTGTCAGTCTCAAATACTATCCCCAAAATATAGGATATTGGGTATCCGAGTGTTGCTGTAATTGTTGTTATTCTCATTTTAAAAATATAGGATATAATAAGTGCAAGTACACCTGCAAAACCTACAATGAATGTAGCATCGTTTCCTTTTGTCAATCTACTACAAATAAAATAGAATAAAATTGATAATAGCATTGATGAAACTATCCAAGTTAGATTCGATTTCTTTTTCATACTATTCATCCTTTCGTAAAATATAAAATCAGTACTACAAATTCCTATTTATCTATTTGATTATAAATAATACTTAAGTCCCAATATAAAAATGTGTCTTAATTAACTATTATTAATTGGAACTATTTCACTCCATTTGTGCTTAGGATAAATAAATTCTAAAGCAATAGTCCCTAGTATATACGGTAATAGATTGAAAGCAAAAAAACGAATGGCAAAGATTCCATTAACATCAAAATGACCATGCATTGGGTTTATTATTTGTGATGCAGTCATAATTACTGTATGAAATCCTATTGAAGTCCATACATTTCCCGACTTGGCTCTAATATAACCCAACATAAAACCATATCCAGGGATAAAGAGGAGTTGTTCCAAAGAATATATTGCTTCTACAAAGTATGCAAATAATGAAAAAATCAGCGTTTGTATAATAACAGTTTTCAAATGTGGAAACATTGCATTTACATGACTATAAATGTATCCCCTCATTATAAGCTCTTCTGGAAATGCTTCTATTAAAAATACTGTTATATATAAAATTAAAGTACTCAATAAAAGTTGATTCAAGTTTGCTGTTACTGTTATTTCAGCCCAGCCAACTAGTAAGGCAATAACTAGACCAATCATTGCGGGTATAAACCAAAGGATTGTTCCGACAAAAAAGGTAATAACATTTGTACGTAAATCACTCATCCCAATCTGTCTCCAAGAAATTCGATTAGTTCTGCGTGTAGTATTGACAAGAATAAAGCTTAGAATCGTAATAGCTAAGCCAGTAAAGAAATGAATTGTAGAATTATACTCATCTCCTGAAAACATATTATTAAAGTATAGAATTAATCTCCAGATAAAAATTGAAAATAGTAATACTACTCCTATTTTAAGCATCATATTTTTTGCTTTCAATAATTTAACCTCCTCAGCAAAAATTGGCTTGTTATATCTTTTTTTCACATTTAACTACTTATATACATTATACAAGCGCTATAATCTTTTTTTCATTTAAAAATCTCCAATCTGTTGAAAGTTATGCTAATAACGAGAATTGAATCCTCAACCTCCGCCTTAATTTTACCATTCATCTTAGTAATAAGGTTTTTTACAATGGCTAAACCCAACCCCGTAGAACTCTTTGTTCTAGATTTATCGGCAGTATAAAAGCGCTGAAATAGTTTCTCAACATCTGTATTATCTATATCAGGTGCATAGTTCTTAAAACTAATACATACATGATTTTCTTCCTCTTTTGCTGAAATAGATATTTTTCTAGTTCCATGATTTAGATAGTTTTTTATTAGATTCTGAAAAACCCTTTTCAAGGCATCTTTGTCTGCATGAATATATATTGGATTAGAAGGTATTTGGATGCTGGGCTCTTCACATTTTGATAGAAAGTCATAATAAAACATAGAAATTACATCTGCAAGTACATTGTTTACATTAACTTTTTCAAATTGTAACACATACTCATCAGACTCAATTCTTGCAAACTCAAAAAACTCATCCAGCATTTTAACTAAAGTATCAATACGTCTTCTTATTATGTTATAATACTCAGCTTTTTTTTCTGCAGGAGTATTCTCTGACTCTAGCATCTGAACATATCCAGCAATAGAAGTAAGTGGAGTCCTCAAATCGTGAGAAATATTCGTTATTTCCTCTTTAAATTTGTGTTCAGCTTTTGAAATAGCTATCTTTTCAGTTTTATAATAGTTGATTAAATGATTTAATTGAATTGCTAATTCATTGATCTCCTTCACTTTAATTTGAAGATTAATCTTCTTATTTGTATCATGCTCTCTAATAAACTGTAGTCTATTAACTATAGATCTAATCTCTCTTTTATAAAGTAAAATATAGGCAGATAATACACCTATGACTAATATAAGCATTATAATTATTAACCAAAGCATAAACCTGCCTCCAATCTATTTGATATCCTGCTTTTTAAAGATAAATCCTCCTATACCTGAACATATAACTAGGTTGGATAAAGCGACTGCAGTTGTTATCCCTATATCCACTGCCTGTGGGTGGGGTATAGAGGTAGGGGAAAAATCCATAAGCAGTAAAATTCTTCCCCAAGAGCTATTTCCAATTATTGAACCTAGTATTAGGATAAAGAATATGCTAAAGGCCATTGTACCTCCTATATTTTTAATTAAAAATGCGATCATTAAAAATATAGATCCATAGGCTGTATATAATAGAGCTTGAATGAGAAACATTCGAACAAGTAATAGTAAGTCAACCATTGAAAAAGCTCCATATATGCCAAAAACAAAAATGGATGTAATTCCTATAGAAAAGATAGAGACGATCATAATTAAAATTGAACCCACAGATACTGTAATCAGTTTAGACAAGTAAATTTTCATGCGGCTAAAGCCTAAAGAAACAGAATCTTTAATGGTTCCTGTACTATACTCATTTGTGATAAGCATTGTAATAAATAAAGCTTGACATACAGGTATAAAATATGGTACCTGAAATAGCATATAGATCCAGTGAAAGGTACTTGGACTAAGCTGTTCTTTGGTATATGCTGAAGAGCTAAAGTCTATGATAATATAGGCTACAACAAGTGCAAGAATCCCCAGGCAAGTTAAAAAGGTCTTGCTGCGCTTTAATTTATAAAAATCGCTTCTCAATAGATTAAGCATAATGCCCACCTCCCATCAATTTCATAAAATACTCTTCCAAATCATCACCCTTGGATTCAATAGAATATATTTTAACATTATTTTTTGCAAGCTCAAGGCAGATTTCACCCGACATGTTCAATAAATCATAAACTAGAATAACATTGTCTGGCATTACCTCATAGTTTGCTGTTTTAAAGACATCTTCTAAAACCATTGAAGCCCTAGCACTGTCACTCACTCTTAAACTCAGGTATTTTCTGCATTTTAACTTCAATTCCTGATCTGTAAATTCTTCCACTAATGTACCATTATTTATTACTCCGTAGCGTGTTGCCATTTTAGACAACTCTCCTAATATATGACTTGAAATCAAAATGGTTATGCCCTGTTCTTCATTAAGTTTTTTTAAAAGCTTTCTCATCTCCACGATACCTTCAGGATCAAGTCCGTTTATGGGCTCATCAAGCACAAGAAAATCCGGATTACCAAGCAGGGCAAGGGCCAAACCCAGACGTTGTCTCATCCCTAGTGAAAAATGTTTAACCTTTTTCTTGCCTATATCATTTAATCCTACTACTTCCAATATGCTACCAATCATTTTTTTATCGGGTATTCCCAGTAGCTTACCTCTAAGTTCCATATTCTCATATCCAGTAAAGTCAGGATATAAAGCAGGGTGTTCAATTATACTTCCTATTCTATTTAACCCTGCATTCATATTTTTTTCACCTTTTCGTGAAAACAACTCAATTTCACCTTTTGTTGGTGTAACAAGCCCCGTAATCATTCTGATCATTGTTGTTTTACCAGCGCCGTTTCTACCAATAAAACCATATATATCTCCTTTTTTTATTTTCATATTTACATTATTAACTGCAGTATAATTCCCATACTGTTTTGTAAGCCCAAAAGTTTGTAATATATATTCAGCCAACTTAAACGCTCCTTTTTTAGTTTATGACCTTATAATAAGGCATGGTGTTTAAGAATTAATAAAATAAGTCTTAAGAAAGTCTAAAGTTTACTCGCTCATCTTAAAGCCTATTCCCCAAACAGTTTGTATATACTCTTCTGATGGATTTGCCTTGGAAAGCTTTGAACGAATATTGCTAATGTGTACATTTATAGTATTTTCATCACCAAAGAATTCATCATTCCACACATGTTCGTAAAGATTTGATTTTGTAAAGACCTTCTTAGGATATTTCATCAATAATTCTAAAATCAAAAATTCTCTCTTAGTAAGGTTAACTTGGGTACTGCCTACTTCTACTAAAAATTTTTCTACATCTACAGATATATCTTTATAAGTTAACTTATTATTTTTATTGGGAGAACTTGAGGACTGGTTATACCTTCTCAGCTGTGCTTCAATTCTCGCAAGAAGTTCATCATTATTAAATGGCTTAACAATATAATCATCAGCACCAGACTTCAATAGATTAATGGTAGAAGTTTTATCACTCTTTGCTGTAAGCCCTATGACTGGAACATTACTATATTTTCTTATTTCATGAAGTACCAATTCTCCCTTAAGCCCAGGAAGCATAAGATCAAGCAGTATTAAGTCAATTTTATTATTAAAAACCATCAGAGCTTCAGTGCCTGAATAAACTGGTCTTGCATTGTAGCTATTTTGCTGCAGCAAATCACAAATCATATTACTTATGTCGCTATCATCTTCTATAACCAATATTGAAATTTTATTATTCATTACGTCTTAACACCTGCCTAAAATTCTAGTTTTTTTATATATTACCATAGTTAAAAATTTTATGAAATTCATCTTATCTTAATGATAGAAACTAACTTTTTTTCTATCATATCACCATTTTTGGCTATACATATAACAACTAAAGCTAATACTCCCCAAACCCACAATGGCATTATTATTTTTGTAGAACCTAATGCTGATGCAGCAAGTATTTCCCAAGGTCTTGTAAGCATCATTATTATAACATATCTACTCAAACTTATCTTACTAAGTCCTGCTACAAAACCGATAGCATCATCAGGGAAAAACGGAAGAAATAATAGTAGTATAAGTAATAGTTCCCCTTTCTTGGATGAAAAATGTTGTTCATACTTATTTAAAAGTTTAGGGTTTATAAACTGTTCAGCAAAAGTTCTTCCAAATCTTCTCCCAAGAATAAAAACTACAGTAGAACCGCTTAAGATTGCCAGTATGCTTATAAAAAATGAACCCCACATGCCAAATACTGCCCCACCTACCACTGAACTTACATTGCTAGGTATTGGAGCAATAATAACGGATATGAACTGAACAATAAAAAACACTATATGGGCTTTCTTGCCATATCCCTCAATATATTTCTTAAATTCTTCAGCTGATGACATATAATTTAAAATACCACTTGATTTCATATAAACAAATATCCCTATGAGTCCAACCATAATCGTTATTATATAAAAGTTAAATTTTATTTTATCCTTAGGTTCATTCATATATTGCACTCAGCCTCCTTGTTCTTAATTTTTTTGAATATGAATTGCTCTTTAATACTTTTATTTCTTTGAGATTACCTTTATAAATCATTCTACCTCCAATGTTCAGCAAGTGTTGAGGTCTAACCAGATTTCTTGATATCTTAATATCTACAATGCCACTTTCCTTTAAGATGTGATATACAAATTCTGAGCATAAAAAGCTATAATCGCTACATACTGGTTTGTTTAACAAGCTATGTACAAGCCCCTTATAGTTATATTTATAAAGGTGGCTATTAGAAATGAAATGCTCTAATAGTACCTTTGCCTTTTCATACTGCCCCTTGGATACCTCAATCTCAATTATTGCACCAGGCAAGGTATTACAAATCTTGTATACACCTTCGTTGATATCCTCTTTTCTAAACCTTCCAATAAAGGGATTGTACGTGTTCCTTCTTCCAAAGCTATACATATGATTGAGTTCCTCATCTAAAGAAATAGCTGCATGAGTATACTCATCATTTTTAAAAATTCGGATGAGATTAGACATCACAGTATTTGTTCTTGTAAGAACTATATATAAATGAAATTTTTCCATTATGAAGCACCTCCATGAATTTAATTGATGTACTCATTATGATATATAAAGTTAAAGAACCAATAAAAAAAGTCTAAAGAAACTCTTAATTTGTTTTTTAAGTATATAAACCTTACCCCTAACAGAAAATTTTCCCTCAAACCGTAGTTCAAGGGAACATAAAACACACTTCAATATTTACTTAGAAACCTTCAATGCCTTTGATATCAGCCTATTGTCCCTTTATAATAAAGTTCTGCTTATTTTCCCTCTTTTTTCATTTCCTCTTTCAAAATCAGAAGCAAAACTATATTAAAATTAGAATAAAGATTTGATAAAACCGGGGGAAGGATTCAGGGAATAGGGATTAGAAATGGGTAAAAAAGAAGGATAAAACCATTGAATAAATGAAGGATTTCCCCTTATTATTTCAATCTTTTATCCATTTTTATGCTCCTTGAACCTTAGTCATTATGCCTATTTCTTGCTTTTCTCTCTTATCTTTTTTCCTGCCTTTACTTCCTGGTTTTATTCTTTCCTTTATTCCTTTTTCCTGTATTTACTTCCTGCTTTTCTTCCTTTATTATTGGAAGGAATTTTTGAAGTAAGCAGAACTTTATTATAGAAGAAGCAGGACCTTATTTAAAAGAGCAGGACTTTATTCTAGATGACAACGCTCTTGTAATCAAGACAACACATTCCACATGGGTTGAGAGGTCAATAATGATGTCGCTAAGAGATAGTAGCCCCTTGGTGGCAGTGTATATTTCTAATGTTTTAAATATAGAAATGGAACTAGTCAATTAGATTCATTAATCATTTCTCTAAAATTTCTATATTATTATTGCTAACATCAATATTTACTATAAACCAAAGCATAGATATACTTTACCCTATTATTAATATCATATTTAAATTTAAGGTCTTTTTTAGTATTTCTGATAATATATTTTACTTAAAATCTTCAAAGTTACTTAAATATAAGCAATCGGCGTTTGGATCAATTAATTCCTTTAGCACTATATTTTTGTTTTCATGTAAACCTATCTTGAAAATAGACAAATCATTGTAGTTGAAGTCCAAATGTTTTCGTGGATGAACATGGGGCTTTTCTTCTAAATATCCTTGTGAATCACAATAATCATACCTAATGTACCCATAATCTCTAGCCAGTAAATGATATGTAACTATTGAAATATCATGCTTACTTTCTAGACTGTCAAAATTTATTAAACTATCGTTTACTTTATAGTTTAGATCTTCTAAATTATAAGTCATATCATCACTTATCTCATTAAAAATTGATAGTAATATTGATATTGTTTTTGAATCTAATGAAACTCTTGCAAATGAATCGCTCACTGTCCATTCATGCTGTGAAATTGGTTTTACTCTATAAGGGTAAGTAATCGTCGATTCTTTAGATTGTTGGTAAAAGTATATCCTTCTTCTATCTTTTTTAGGAGAAGAAATCTCAAAACTTCCATGACCATAATCCATATCTGCATGTCCAATTAAAATATACCTTACCGTATATAAAATCAACTTTATAACATCTAATTTATTATTAATTTTGTTTTTTAATATTCTTTGCATATCATAATCAATAAATCCTGCAAAAATTCTTTCTTGTTCATTAATCATCTGTCATCATCTTCCAATTAATCTGAATAATATTTGAGACTTTTTCTTCTGTCCAATCATCACCAAGCAATGCTATAACTGCTTGTTGTTTTAAATTCGCTTGTTTATTTATAGGAATAAATAAGTTATCAAATATTTCATCACAAACTTTATCTAAAGTTCTATTATCACTTTCTAAACTTTGAATAATAGTTATTTCTCCAATAATATGATCAGAATCAGGCTCATCCACTATTAATGAATTTGTGCTACTTATTTGCTCCAATCCTTTTTCCCAAGTTTCAGCTAAGGATTCCTCATTTTTAAGAATTAAAATGGAACTAATAAATGATCTAGTCATTCCCATATATAGTGTATTTCTAGCCTTAACATTGTTAGTTATCCTATTTGTTAATACGCAAATTATGAATGGAAATTCTAACCCCTTTATATTATAATCATTAGTTATAAATAGACTATTTGCTTCTGTATCTTTAGTTTCATAACCTTTTATAGTGTTCCATTTATACTTTATATTAATTTCAACACTTAATCTATCTATAAAATTATATGTGAATTTATTTGGTTGGATAAAGATTATTCCGATATCTCGAGCTTCTACAGTGGAGTTATTTGTTCGTATCTCGTCTATAACTTTAATTATATCATCCATTAATGAATCATTAAATGAATTTATAATTTCTGCAAATTTATTCTTATTACCAACAGAATTAGTTTCTATACGGTGAATCGGTTCTCTAGTAAATGTATATTGATGTAGATTCACTTCGTCCTTCTTTTCTTTTTTTAAAATTCTATATCCAAAAAGTTCCCATTCTTCATCCTTAAACCAGTTAATTTTTGTATCTTCAAATAAACCTAGTCCAACAGCATGTGAAAACATTAAGGTTCTATTATCTGTCCTATAGCACCGATTTAAAACATAATCAGTACTGATAACCTCCGGTACTTCGCCAACAATTGTTTGAAATGTGTCTCCTGCCATAATAATAGACTCGTAAGTTACAACTTCACAAAGTTTAAAGAAACTTTCTGAAAAGTCCTGGCTTTCATCTATCAAGATATAGTCAAATAATTTTGGAATATTATCAAGTGAGCCAAATATACTTTCCATTTCAGTTAATGCCATGCTACAAACATCATCAAAATTATTATTTTCGGAATAATTATAAAAGCTTAATCCAAGTTCATTGCAAATATAGGTATATACTCCTGAGTTTGAGTCATATCTAGATCCCCAACCTCGCATCATCAAAATCCAATACTTTATCTTGGACATAAAATGTAGATACCATTTCTTTATTCATTTTCAATATTCCCTCTCTTTTATCTTATTTAATTTCTTAATTTAAAGTTTTAAAATGCTCCCATATTTTTAAATTAATATCCTTAAAACTCTATAATTTAATATCAGGATTTTAACAAATATATTAATGGATTGACATCCACTTTTAAAGAAACTCCCAATACTTATGAATAAATTCTAATATCTTAATGTATTTTAGAAAGCTACATTATAATTCTAATTGCAAGTATATTCATCGTTTTTGCAGGTTGCCTTAGCTATTTTAAATAACACTAATTTGTTTGCAATATATTTTAAATACCTAGATATAAAATTCTGGATTGGAAACTTTATTAGATATATCATTTTTAGCAAACTATATGCTTATTCCATTTCCTATAAGTAATGTTTTCATATTTTTTCCTTAACTAATTCAATTTTAAAGCACTTTACAAACTACAAGCTATATTATATTCTTTTCCATAGCAACCTTTAAAACTACCCCTTGCAAAGAGTACATTATCTATGTGATAAAACACATAAAATTTATCTAAATATTTGTAACAAATATTTAAGGTTATATGGTTATCTCAATTTTATATCATACTTTTGCTTTTCTCAAGCTAAACTCGATTATCATTTAAATAAACTAAATTATTATATCAATCATCATCAGTATTAATCATATTAATTCTAAAACATATTTACAATGTTCACCTTTATAATTATTAGATCCTAATCTTATCTATATGTTTATTGAAAACTGAAATTCTATCAACTTTATTTCTAACTATTTCTTCATCATAAATTCTATCTTCACAAATATTTCTTGCTAAAATTTCCTTTATCCACTCTTCATTCAATGTAGGAGAATCACCACACGTATCTCTCCCACTTTCCATCCTAGTCCCACATCTCCAAACCACCTTTCCTCTCTCAGCTCTTCTTCTATAGGCTGCCCCACAATACCAACATTCTAATATGTTTCCAAATAAATATTTGCTAGTATATCTTTTACCTGTCTTCTCAACTGTACCATCCTCTTTGTAAACTACTCTTGATCTTCTAGTCATTTCCTTCTGAACTTTATCAAATATCCCTTCTGATATAATGGCTGGATGGCTATCTTTTACATAGTAACTACTCACTTGTCCAGTATTTTTCACCTTTTTCCCTGTCATGACATCTTCCACATAGGTCTTTTGTAGTCTGCTATCACCCTTATACTTTTCGTTCTTTAGCATCTTCTGGATAGTCGATGAATCCCAATGTTCATTTCTAGTTACAGTTTTTATATTCATTGATTCTAAGTACATTTTTATTTGTCCAAATGATAATCCTTGTAAATATAATTCAAATATTTTTCTAACTACATCTGCTTCCTCAGGAACAATTACCATTTCTCCATCTATACATGTGTAGCCCATAAAGTTCTTATATTTTGTAAAAATTTCTCCTCTTTCAAACTTTCGCTTTCGCAGGAAGGTTGCAGGGGAATCAATCTGCATATACAATGAAAATACTGGCGATTCTCATTTCCATCTGTTCGGTAAAGCTCCGTCTATAACCCCCACTCTCTCATTGGGCAATCATCCTGACAAGAGCAGCTTTGGACTTCAAGGTCAAAACAGGCTGTAAATCCAATGAATATTTAGTATTTGCACCAAGTGTGCTTAAACGCCGTAAAGCGCAATTCCAATTCAGGCATAGCCGCGTTGCAGTTCGGGTAATATATAGGACTGCCATATGAAATATAATTTTTTCATAGACAGTCCAAGCATATTTTTACAATTAGTAACTTGAAAAAGATGTGGAAATCAGCCAAACTTCGAAATTGTGCGGCCGTTTTTTATGCACCTACGTCTTTCTTCGAATGCCGTGCAGAGCAGGAAGTTCTAAAATTAAATCCTTTTTTTATGGCTTTTGCAGGGCATATTTTTACACATTCCCCACATCTGATACATTCAGCACTATTAGGGTTTTTATAAACTTCTATATTAATTTTGCACTTATGTACACAAGCGCCGCAATTTGTACACTTATTTTTGTCTACTTCATATTTATAAAAGCTCATTTTATTAAATAAAGCGTAAAATGCTCCTAATGGGCAAAGATACCTGCAAAATGGCCTGTATATAAATATTGAAGCTACCACAATACTACTTAGTACTATAATCTTCCATCCAAATAGATATCCCAAACTTCCTCTTAAGGATGCATTCATTAAAACTAATGGTATGCCACCTTCCAGTGTTCCCGCCGGACAAATGTATTCACAAAAATAGGGAGGACTTATTCCAAATTCATTTACTAAAAACATAGGTAATAGTATAACAAACAATGCTAATATAACATATTTTAAATATTTAAGTACATTATTTACTTTTTCATTTACTTTTATCTTCTTAGAATGTATTTTATGTAATAGATCCTGAATAAGGCCAAATGGACATAGCCATCCACATATAAATCTTCCAAAAATAACACCAAATAAAGACATTAGTCCAACTATATAGAATGAAAAGTCATATTTTACAGTTCCTATAGCAGCCTGCAAAGAACCTATAGGACATGACCCCATAGCTCCAGGGCAAGAGTAACAGTTTAATCCAGGAACACATATTTTTTTAGTATTTCCTTTATAAATAGTACCTTTTAAAAAACCATTTATATTTGCATTTGTTGTTATAGCTGCAATAATTTGTGTTATTCTTCTTTTATCCAATCCCTATGCACTCCAAACATATGTTTATTGCTTTCTGTAATACAATTTTTACTTCATTTCTATATATTCCGACAGAAATAAAAAAAACACTCATTATTAAAACTCCATATTTTATGAATCCTTGACTTTTACTAACCTTACTTGTATCCACAAATTTCACACCCTTCCTCTTTTTTTATAATGCGGCTGTTGCAAAATACATCTCCCCCACTACATCTTATAGTAAAGTTTTCTAAACCTGTACTATATAATATAGTTTAGTGTTATTTTGCAACAGCCCATTTTACTTCTTAAATGTTATTATTCTATATTTTTAAGCCTATCTACAATTTCCTTCTTATACTCTTCTGTACCTTTAGAACCAACAATTAAATCTCCAACAACATTTCCTTCACTATCTACAAATAAGGTAGTAGGAACTAATGCTATCTTTTCTAATATATTATTTATAATAGTTTCATCTGGGATAATATTAGTATATGTCACCCCTTTTTTAGATAAGATTTCCTTTGCTAATTCTTCATTATCTTTATCGGGTGTATCTGAAACAATGCCAATTACATTAACGTTCTGGCTCTTAACTTCCTCTGAAAGCTTTTGAAGGTCAGACAGTTCTGCTATACAGGGTGTGCAAAATGTACCCCATACATTTATCATTGTAAGTTTACTATCTTTAAAAATACTACTATCTATTTCCTTACCTTCTAGCGTTTTAGTTTTAAATTTAACTATATTTTTGCTTACTGCTTCCGTTTCTGATACCGGTTTATATGTAGTAATCAAACTTTTAAAATTCTTAATTTCACCATAGGCTTCTTCATAAGCTTTCTGAGAGTTTTCTGATAAACCATTGACATCAGCCTTATTATTGTATAATAAGTAAAATTCGAAATTATCCACTTTTTCTATTAAATCCTTATTTTCATATTTTGAGAATAATTCCTTTTGAACCTTACCTTCTGTTTTGCTCGTATCTATAGTTACTATGATGCATAATTCTTTAAACTCTTTATATAACTCCCGAAGTTCTGCTACAGCTTTTTGGATTGCTTCTTCATCTGTTTTGGGAATTTTATCTGCTTCTTTTTTCATTGCGAATCCCCTAGCTATAGTTTCATCAAGTATATAGCTAATTTCTATCTGTCCTGCTATATTTTCTTCCGGTAAGGGTCTATATATATCTATATTTTTCCCCTCGTTCTCTTTCCATTTACCGGGCAGATTAAATTGAATTCCGTTTTCATCAAGTTTTACATCTACATCTTTTATATCTTCTTTTACAGTATCTATTTTAGTTTCATCTTCAGCTTGCTTTGAATTTACACCTTTAGGTTGATTGCACGCAACCATTGACATACAAATTACTCCTGTTATTAAAACTGTTATAATTCTCCTTTTCATAATTGTTCTCCTTTATTTTTATATTATATTTTTTTATTTTTTATATTAATGTACATGTAAAATCTTCTCTCATTCTGTGAATTGACAGCTAAAGAAACGTTTATGTAATTCGTTTTCTTTTCATGTTAAAAACCTCCTATCATAAAAAATATGAGCGATCCGATTCAGTAATTTTATCTTACCGAAATTAAACAGGCTATATCGGATTTTTAACTTATCAAACCCTTGAGAAAATCTTATAAGTACTTATTTTTTCCCTATGCTGCTATATACAGCTATTGCATCGGTAATATTAAACTGTTCCGAATATAAGCTTCCTTTTGCACCCGCTGAAATAAAAATATACTCTTGATTATCCACGCTGGCGAGACTCGCCAGACATAGACCAGCTTCATCGGTATATCCAGTTTTGCCTCCTAAAATTTCTCCACCAATAATGTTTTTATTGGTGAGCTTTTCAAACATTGTATTGTAAAAGGTTATTCCTCCAGGGTGCTTATTTGTGGGTTGTGTGGAATGACGAGACGATGTAAATACCTCTCGGAAAGTATCATTTTGCAAAGCATAGCTAAGAAGAATAGACAGATCTTTAACTGTTGTGTAGTGGTTTTCATCATGAAGTCCAGTCGTATTTTCAAAATGGGTATTACCCATGCCAAGATCTGCTGCCTTTTGATTCATCATCTTCACAAAGTCCTTTTCCGAACCAGCGATTTCATCCGCAAGCCCGATACAAGCCTCCGCACCACTTGGAAGCATCACCCCGTATAAAAGGTCAATAGCCCTTACCTTCTCACCTGGCTGGAAACCGGCCATAGAAGCATTAGCACTG
The DNA here is from genome assembly GCF_014385195.1 of Paratissierella segnis. Taxonomy (GTDB): domain Bacteria; phylum Bacillota; class Clostridia; order Tissierellales; family Tissierellaceae; genus Paratissierella; species Paratissierella segnis. The sequence goes on along the minus strand of NZ_JACRTG010000016.1, from coordinate 79,065 downwards.
TAAAGACCATTAAAGGTATAGTGGGTAAGTTGTATTTCTTTCTGCAAATTTGTCAAATTTTCTATAGCAACAATAGCTGTCATCATTTTAGTCAATGAAGCAGGATAGATCTTTTCCTCGCTATTTTTTTGCATCAGAGTGGTTTGATCTTTTAAACAGATCAGAATAGCATTAGTACTGTTCAGTTTGTCAGAAGATGAAGATATGGAGACAGAGTGATCAGGTTCTATCTCTGACGGAGGAACGGTAGTTGTTCTATCGCCATATTCTTCTTTTGAGATATGGTGACTCCCTAAAGTAATGATACCTTTGTACACAAAAGCAGCAATTACAAGCATCAATAGAAATGCTACAAATACGCGTATTCCAGACTTTTTCTTTTTTACTTTTCGTGCCATAATAAATCAACTCCTTATGCTGTGATATTATTATTTAAACACAGAATAAGGAGCCATGTTGGAATTTCACCTTATGAATTTCTTAAGATTTTCTTAAAGCAAAGGAAGTTTTACTGTAAATATAGTATTTTTTGTGTTACTTTCTACAGTGATTGTCCCATCGTGAGCTGTAACAATTTCCTTGGCGATGGCCAAACCCAGCCCTGCTCCACCAGTGTTTGTAGAACGTGCAGAATCTAATCGATAAAATTTTTCAAAAATAACATCAAGCTTTGCCTGTGGGATTGGATTTCCCTGATTAGTAAAAGTTATAACAATATTTTTATCCTGCTGCCCTGCAGAAATGTCAATGACGCTATTTTCATCGCTATAGGCAATGGCATTTTTCAAAATATTATTGAACACACGAGCCAGTTTTTCTGCATCTCCCCACAGAGTGAGTCCGTCAGGTACATTGACAGATACCTGCTTTCCCTGTGGAGTCAGCATTGGATAGAATTCATCTGCCATCTGCTGGAGCATGAACAGTAAATTGATTTTTTCTTTATTCAAAACAATAGTTTGAAGATTGAATCTTGTGATCTCAAAAAACTCATTGATAAGCTGCTCTAGCCGATAAGCTTTTTCCAAGGTAATACCGACATATTTTGCCTTCTGTTCAGCAGGCATATCAGGAGCCTCATCCAGAAGACTTAAGTATCCTATAACTGAGGTCAGAGGTGTCTTTATATCATGAGCCAAGTAAACGACCAAATCATTTTTGCGCTGCTCGGCATCAAGTGCAGCTTTCTTCTTCTTTTCCAAGTTGTTTTTAATCTGATTCAGCTTGTTTTCCATAAAATCCAATTCCGGTGATAATGTAATTTCACCATTGGATTCCTCAACAAGTTTATCCATTCCGCTACTTACTTCATCAAAATATTTAGTAAACCAAGAAATTGAAAATCTAAGCAAAATAACTAAAAATATGAGAATCATAATAAGTGTAATAATGTCCTTATTATAAAGAAATGTATACCGATAAATTATTACAGCATCGCTGTCACTCAAATAAAACTTATTCTTTAAAAATTGTACAATGCTATCTCCAACACTGAAGTTTTCTTGAATTACAAAACGCAGGAAAATAACAGTTGCAGCCGTGGCAAAAACAATAAGGAGCATTCGAAAAAAAACTTTCCTTTTTAATTTTGTATAATCATTCCTTCTTTTATCTCTGTTACTTTTCAATTTTATAGCCAACTCCCCATACCGTTTTGATATATTTAGGATGTTCCGCGTTGTCGTGCATTTTTTTTCTTAAATGCCGAATATGAACCATTACCGTATTATTGCTGTTGCTAAAGTACTTGTCTCCCCATACCTCGTGAAACAATTCTTCAGAGCTTACCACTCGTCCTCGATTGGAACAAAGGATCCAAAGAATAGAAAATTCCGTAGGCGTGAGAGAGAGCTTTTTCTCATTCAGCGTACATTCATGAGTATCCATGTCCAATACTAAACCGGAAAAGGCAATCAAATGTTCTTCCTGTTTTGGCTCTGAGAAATTATATTTGGTAAATCTCCGGAGCTGTGCCTTTACACGAGCAATTAGTTCTAATGGACGGAACGGCTTGGTGATATAGTCGTCAGCACCTAATGTCAGCCCAGTAATCTTATCGATTTCTTCTTCTTTGGCTGTAAGCATGATAATCGGAAAATTATGCTTTTCCCTGATTTGCTGACAGATTGAAAAACCGTCTATATCGGGGAGCATAACATCCAATATTGCTAAATCTATATTTTGGCTTTTAACACACTGCAAAGCATCCCGCCCATTATAGAACTTAAACACATTATAATTTTCGTTTTTTAAATATACTTCAATCAAGTCTGCAATAGAATGTTCATCATCCATCACTAAAATACTTTCTGTCATAGTCTGCTCAACTCCTTCTTTCACAAAAGCCCATAATATCATATCAAGGAATCGAAAACGGTTTTGTGGGTTTAATCTTATAAAATCCTTAAGATTATCTTAAGATAATGTGCTATTTTTCCTATTTTCTTTCAACCTACCATCGGCAGGCTTTGGAGCATCCTTTGGTATCGCCCATGAACGGCCAAAACGCACAACACCATCTATCCTTTTTTCTTCACAAAGCTTTTGTATTCTACGTTCAGAAATACCCCATTTAATTGCGGCATCCCGAACAGAAATATAGTCTAACATTTTGCCAACCTCCATGATAGGTTAGCTTTATTATATGCGCATATCCGTATAATATCAAGAAAAAGCACGAAATAATTAGATCTGGAAAACTAGCAATGCGAAATCAAAAACAACGGAAAAAGACTTTGTAAATTTGAATTTGAGCTTTACGTTATAAACCCTATTCAAACTGATTCTATGAAAATATCGGAATATGAATAATAACTAAAAATCTCATTCATAAATTCATTACCATTAACCTTACTTATATAATTATAAAAAGGGAACGCCATCAAAACCGACATTCTCTCATCATTACCCAGTCTTAATTTGCTTCACACTGCTAAATATAGACATGTATGAACACTCTAATTTAAATTTGAGAATAGAATAAACTTGTCTACACACTCCATGTCCAATACAACGGAAACATCGATTTTATTTTTCAAAACCTTATTTTTAAAATCATCGCCATTTGTTGTGAAAGTAGTGTATCGCGCAAAGTGCTGAAAACTCAGGATTTCTAAGTATCTCTCCTTTGCATTCCTATTACGCACTCCACATGCTCTGAGATGACAATAATGATATCACCTGAAGCTGGTATCCCCTTGTTGGAAGTATACCTTTCAAAAAATTTGACAAAACTTATCATCTAGTACAATTTCCATGCCTAAAACCGCAATATTAATATCCCTCGACTACTATAACTTCACCTTCTTCAGCAGTTGGGGGTTGAAAATGATCATAATAAGTGGAAGCTGTTTGCTCCGTCAATATGATATCATTTTGATGATTTCCGTTTCTTTTTCGAATACGTTCCATAACAACTTCCTTAGGTGTCTTTATATAATAGATTTTGGGTTCTATGTCGTATTTCTTTAATAATGAAATATATTCATTTCTCATTTCTCTAGAGCAAAATGAATAATCGAGAACAATATCAATGTTTTGCATGATAAGTGAAATTAGTTTTTCATCAAGATAGGTTTTAATATCTTCTAAAACCTCCTGAGGTAAAGGATGTTCTTTCAAACCTCGTTTGAATGATTCTTCATCATAAGATAGTATTGTCATCCCGGTACTTTCAAATTTTTTTGCTAATGTTGATTTACCTGCTCCCGCAGGGCCGCACATTAAAATAACTTTACTTTTTGACAAATTATCTACTGTATTTTTCATTGATATAACCTCCTATAACAAATCAAGAAAACATGACACTCTCCTTAAGCATTATTACCATTCGCTCTTTTCATGATTTTCTGTACTATTGATGTTTTGGCATCCGCATAGTGCTGAACATACCTCCACTTATTTTTTGCCAAGCTTCGCTTGACTTGTGCATATTTGTCCCGATCAGTTTCATTGGACCGTAACCAATCTCTAAAACGTAACATTCTGTCAATCTCAGATGTGCCTGAACTGAACACATGCAGGTTGATATCAGTATCAGGTCCTTTAAACAGACGGTGCTCGAACCAGTCAGACTCCCGAATTCTCAATGTATAACCAGTAGTTTCCATAGCTGGGACATAGGATGGCTCTTCGGCAGAGTTCTCCACAACCAGTATCATATCAATGATTGGTTTGGCACAAAGCCCCGGCACCGAGGTTGAGCCAACATGTTCAATCTGCAGTACTTTGTTGCCTAGTACTGAACGAATTTTATTCGCTTCTCGCTCAAATAAATCAGGCCAACTTGGATCGTATTCAACAAGTGTAATCGGTGCATTATGTGGCTTAAGCTCACCAATCATGTTCTTTTGCAGCTCTTCATCTGTCGTAGGCATGGAGCTATTATCAGATTTACACAACTCCACCAACTTCTTTACAGTATTGGCGTTTCTGATTGTAATGCAGTTGTAAACAGATTTCCCCACGGCTTTAGACCAGCGTGTCCTTGAGAATGTTTTTAATGGAGCAGACCAAAATATTACTCTGCCAATACTGCTGACTTTTTCATATTCAGGCTTAATTTCTCCCACTTCCTTAAATACTTCATCCACAGTGGTTGGCGGTATAACAAATATAGCATTATGTTTAGCTTCCTTATCAACATCCCACCATTCAGGTGCACTGCTTAGTGCGTCAATCAATTCTTCAGCAGATATGACCATCAATGAAAGTTCCAGCTTGAACTTCTCAAAAATCAAAGCTTCACAGTTCCTTTTCAAAAATTCAATGTCAGTATTATCACTCGAAAATATAATGTTGCCACTGTTAATATACGTAACCACATCCTGAAAACCTTTTTTCTCCAGCAATTCCCTTAATTCTTTCATTGATACTTTGTTTTTTCCGCCAACATTAATACCGCGAAGTAAAGTAATATATTTTATCACGTATTCACCCTGCCTTTCTAAACACCGAAAAAAGCATATTCCACATTTGCTTAAGTCAATCAGTATATTATCAAATAATTTTTAGCAGCTATTTTTTCTTTGCGATATAAAATACATAGCTGTAATAATCCTTAAACCGATTATACATGTCGGCTTCAATTTTACCTGCTTCAACGAATTCTTTAACTTCATCAGCATAATCATATTTTTTCAAGAATGCTTCTGACCTTTCCAATATCGGTTGATAATAATTATCTATCCAGCATTTATAATCTAGCACAAAATGGGCGACAGAAGTATATCCGCATTTCTCAATAACTGATAGCTTATTCTCGATTGTATCAATCTCTTGATATGCATTAACCCAGTACTGCTGGATTTCCTCTGGTCTTGTATCGGTTAGCCATGAAATTTCTGAAACAGCGATAAACCCGTTATCCTTCAAATATTTTCTCCACAGGTACAGGCCATTTTCAAAGCCGATGTTGTAGATTGCCCCCTCCGACCATATAACATCAAAAGAATTTTTCTCAAATGTTAAATTATCCATCAGCATTTCTTCGGCTACAATACGATTAATAAGGTTATTCTCTTTGGCTTTTTTCATAAGCATTTCTAAAAACTGCGGCAGCATATCGACCGCTGTGATTTGTGCAGCTGTGTTTTTTGCAAGGGTTATTGTCTGACCTCCTGATCCACAGCCAATATCCAATATTTTAGTTTTTTCATTCAAATAAGGAATAAGCTTAAGGGCTTTCAATGTTGCTTCTTCACTGCCCGGTCCCTGCCGTTCGTTATCCTTGTGAAACTCTATGATTAATTCTAATAAATCCATTTTAGTCTCCTTCAATAATATCTATTTTTTAAATATCGCTACGCTACATATGCACTACTATTCATCGAAGTGCAATAGAATATCCTGGACTGATTGTTCCGGAGACTGCTCTGAAGTGTCTAGCCAGAATCCAACTTTCGGAGTTTCTCTCATGAAGTCTGCATGCAGAGTTTCTACTGAAAAACCGGTATACCCGATTTTCTCTCGCATCTTCTCACGCTTTTTTACTGTCTCCACATCTGGGCATAATACTATTACATTTACAGAATAATCCTTTAACATACTCAATATGCGGGTTAATTCCTTGCCGTAGTAGTTGTCCTGCAAGACGACGGAAAAGCCGTTATCATAATAGGTTTTTGCCGCATCGGCAGCCAAACGGTAACGCAGATGTAGTTGGCTGACAGCTTCTTCAGACGGCTGCACGGACATATCAGCCCGTCCAGAAACAATCATTTTACGAAATATATCGCCCCGTAGATGCACTCCCTTTTTTATCTTTGAGGCAAGCAATTGAGCTACAGTAGATTTTCCGGACCCCATAACGCCGGTGATTAAATAGATTGCCCTCTTCAGTTTCTCCAAATTTTTCATGTCGATTTTATCAACTTCTCTAAGCTCATATCCACTGTGAAATAATTTTTGAGCTTCAGCAGAAATACATGGAATAACTCGACCTTCAAACACTGCAGTGGAAAACCATTTTGCTTCAAACTCATACCAACCACCTTGTGGATCAGCCTGTCTGGCACTTCCATCTTTATTTATTATTAAAGGATGTATATCTATATATCCCAATTCAGGATGGTATAATTCAATACGTGAAGGGCTCCAATCAACTACTATTTCATAACCTATTTCTTTCAGTTTATATAATAGAGCTTTCGTAAACTCTCCATCAAAATCAACGTCAATATCTCGATGTTCTCTGTTTTGTTTCCCAAGTAAAATATCTACTCCCCAGCCACCATCTATCCAATATTTCATTTCCATACTATCTAATAAATCCAATACTTCTATTAGATTTTCCTTAGTTACAATTTCTTTATTATTCATAAAATCTCACTTTATAATCTTATTTATTATTTTCCATTAATTCTTCTAACCCAGATTCTGATGTCAGCTTTTCAAGATTATTAAATATCTTCTCTTCATCCCAGTTCCACCACCCTAGCTTTAGCAAAAATTGAGTCTTTTCATCACTAAACCGTTTCTTGATAAATTTGGCTGGGTTACCACCATATATTGCATAAGATTCAATACTTTTTACTACAGTTGAGTTAGCAGCAATAATAGCACCATCACCAATTTTAACACCCGGCATGATAGTAACATATTGCCCTATCCAAACATCGTTGCCGATTACTGTATCACCCTTGAAAGGAAGTTGCTCTATTGTAGGTGTTATCTTTTCCCACCCACAACCAAATATATTAAACGGATAGGTTGTAATTCCATCCATTCTGTGATTTGCTCCATTCATGATAAACTTAACACCCTCTGCAATTGCGCAGAACTTGCCTATTATCAGTTTATCCCCCAAGAATTCGTAGTGGTGCTCTATATTATCATAGAATTTCTCAGGAGATTTATTATTATCGCTATAATAGGTATATTCCCCAATCTCAACATTGGATCTTTTAGGCAAATTGCTTATATAACAAACAGTCTTTATATTTTCATTGGGATAAAGTTTCTTCTTATCTGGTCCAGTCATAAAATACTCACTCCTTTTAGGCTTTCTACCTCATTGATTAATCCTTCAAGTATATCTATTCCTTTTCTTGTACAATCTGCGTCAGTTGACATTAAGGAAATAACCTTATCCACCCTTTCCTTGTAATTGCTTGGCTTGATTTTAAAATCTTCAATCATCCTAACAGCCTTTTTCTCATTTATACAGTATTCTCTATTCACCGCAAATAAGACCTGATTTAAACAAGATATACTTCGAAAGCAATGTCCACAAACATAGGATAAATCGTCTTTGTCTATATTGTCCTTAGCAAACATTAAAGAGAACTCTGCTTCAAATATAAAAAAGTCAACTAAACTTTTCCGCAAGGCAGCGGGGTAAGTTTCTGCCAGTTTTTTAAATTCGCATAAGCTTTCATTCTTGGCATATAGTATTTTGCTAATCGCTAATTCTCCTCGATACATAGTACTTATATATCCATGGGGATGCCCCGTCTGATAATTAGCCGTAACAATTCCCTGCTCAGTATCTTTGATTATTTGTTCCACCCGTTTTATATCACGTAAAATCAAGTCAACATGATACCCATTTATAACTAACCATCCGCCACCATTAATCCAATCACCCCACGCTCCGGGAGGTACAATGAGATTACTTCTATTCTCATCATCCAAATCTGTAGCAATTTGATTAATCGCTATCAGGTCAAATAATTCTGAATTGTAATAGATTCCGATATCTATATCAGAATCCTCCGTATGCGTACCTCTAGCACGTGAACCACCTAAAACTATGCCTTCTATATATGACAAAGAGGATAATTTTTCTCTCACTAATTGAATAATATTATCTACCATATCAAAACACTCCTTTATTACTTTTTATTATTCATCTAACAATTTAATAACTGGAATAAGTGGGCAAACTAGGGCAATACCAACTATTAGGGTTCCAGATATTAAAAACCAATTATTTACACCATTTCTATCAGCAAATATTCCTGATAGAATTAAACCTAGCGGCATAGCCAGTGACATAATGCTTCCTGTAAAAGAAAACACACGTCCTAAATATTCAGGTTTAATTTTTTCTTGAAAAAGAGCCATTTGAAACTACTTATTCAGCAATCGCGCCCAGTTGAAAGGATCCTCCAGGATTAATCGTATATTATATATTTTCCTTCCTCCTGTATCTTTTTTAAAGATGTAAGCATATTATTTATTTCTTCATCAGAATGTCTTTCCCATGATCCTAATTCAGCTATTATTTTCAAAGGAGATTTAGATCTATAAGAACGTGTGGGGTTTCCAGGAAATCTTTTATCAGTTAAGTTCGGATCATTTTCAAAATCACCTAATGGTTCTACAATATAAATTCTTTCCTTTGATTCAGATGCTGCTAATTCAGCACCCCATTTAGCAGCATTTAATGTTGCAGTAAAATATATATAGTTGGATTTTTTATCTTGGTAATTTGATAAGTGTTGCGGTTTTAATAAATCTCCAATTTTAAGTTCTGCTTTAGTACCATGAAAGAAAGGTCCATTATCTAAAACATCATGTTTGTTATCCATACTGATCCACCTCTTATATTTTTTTGATTTATGCATATCATTTATTATCTATATCTTTTTCTGCTATACTTATATTCAAATTCCCTTATGTCATCTATAAATCACCCCAAAAATAGGGGTCAAAAAACGGTGTTTTTTCACTCATTTTTTGCTCCAAAACCGACCTTAAACCACTATATGTTGTGGTCAAGTTCTACTTTTTGCCCTCTGAACCACAATGCGTCATCAGAATTATACTCTCAACGTGCCTTGGGAGTACAATAATGATGTCGTAGGTAGATAGTAGCCCCTTGGTGGTAGGATATATTTCTTAATTCGCATCTATTTATTTGTCTACTAATGCATAATGACATCTTTGTATTAAAATTATAAACAATAAAGCCCTCAAATTATTAATTCAAAGGCTTTGTTGTTTACAATTTACATTACTTAATTATTTATATTTTTCTTAATTTTTTTATAAGGATGTGATAAGTCTAGGTTTACATAAACCACTAATTTATTATCTATTTTCCCAGTGTTCTTTTGCATTATCAAACATTTCATCTAAAGACATATCATCAAATATTTCATCCTCTAGCTTCAAATAATCTTCTTTACTTATTCCTTCGGAATGGCGTATGAATCGTAAAAATCCAGAGTATCCTAGTTCTTTTATTAATGCTCTAGAACCCTTTTCTATTATTTCTTTATCTGTGAATTTACTTTTTTCATTCAATAACATCAATATCCATCTCCTTTCTAAGAAAATCTATAGGATTGTATAGTTTAATATTTTTGATTATTTCTTTCAAATTATCTCTATTTTTTTCTACTGCCTTTATAAATTTATCATCACATGTTATAAAATATTTGCAGCCCCCATATACAGCTGAGGCAAGGTGTAAAGCATCTTTACCTTTTGTATTTGATTTCATAACTATATCTTTGGCTATTAGTTTAATATTATCATTAGGCTGTATTACATCATTACACAAGGTAGAAATAGATATAATATTAAGTTTCCTCTCTATAAAAGGATTTCTACTATTTTCATATTCCAAAATAAACGACCAAACTAATTCATATTTTCCCTTTTCGATTAATTCAAATAAAATATCTATTGCCATAGACTCAAATCTTATTCTTATCTGTGTTTGATCATCAAATACTCTATTGTATATATTCATATCAAAATATACTTTCATCTATATTCCCCCACCTATCTATGTGCCCCTCTTATATTTATTATATCATATCTAAAGAAAATCTGTCCTATCCAATATAACCTATCCATAATAAAAAATCTTCGTATACTATAGTTTACTTAGTTCATCCATCATTGCAGGTCTGTTCCTATATTTGGATTTCCATTCACTTGCAATTTCCGATACCTTTTCCTTACCTTTTGGGTATTTCTTCATTCTCCTTAAAATAGATACCATCTCTCTATAATATCCCCTGCCAGAGGTATTCGTTGCCATAGACTTTACTGTATTTTCATATTTATCAAGAAGTTCTTTGGGATAAATATCTTTTAAAATTTCTTCATACTCTATTAACATATACAAGCCATTAGAATCTATAACTATCTTAATTAATCTATCATATAATCCCTCTAGCACATATAGTTTATCAACTCCACTATAAGGGGATAATTTAGTAAAAACTATTTCCCTCTTTTCCATCCATTCTTTATCTGTATAAATTGATTTTAACTCTTTATATAATTCTAAATCCCCTGCTTTATAGTTTAAAACCAACAACCATAGCTCTTCTTTATACAACTTATCTTGCCCAGTTTTCTTATATAAGTTCTTTAAATTCAAACTATAATCAAGTACAATTCCTGGCCAATCTTTTTCCTTGCCTTTACCTTCCCTAAGTAATTTAATTGCCATATCATAGTCTTCTCTATCTATGCAAATATCAATATAATATTCTCTCACTTTATTAATTTTCAAATTTTCCTTACAGTAATCTTCAATTATGTTTTGGCTTACCTCCATTTCCTCCATAATATTTATACGTCGTAGTAGCAATTCACCAAGACCATAATTATTAGACCATGAATTTTCTTCTTTTTTATATTCTCTTATCTTATTATCTAGGAAAATAATTTTCTCTTCCATAAATTCATCTTCTTTAAAGTCATCAAATATGATCTCTTCTATATAATTCTCCATGTAATCTATAACTGAACCATTCAAATGCCCAGTGAACCAATTGTATATCTTTCTTTTAAGTTCAATGCTACTATTATCTAATATTTCCTGCCATATTTCTAAACACCTGTTGGCTACCTGTCCAGTTCCTCCATCTGAATCATCCATATCTTGGTTCCCTACTTTAATAAATATATAATTAGTAAGTTCAAAGGCCTCCTTTAATTGATTATTATCTATCATTGCTTGTATATCATTATCTAGAAGTTCTTCAATTTCTGATATAAAATCACAAGCATTTTTATAGTCAACAAAGTCATGATATCCTGCATATCTTCTAAAAATATTATTTATTTGGTTTTTATAACGCTTCATATCTGCCTGTGAGATGTCACAGTGTAAGCTACTTTTGAATCTATTTAATAATTTTTCATCATTTTTTAAAATATCAACTAAAAAACCTTCAACTAGCACAGTGTCTGCTTCTTTTACTAATTTAGTAATGTTTGTTTCTATGTCTTCTATTTTTAAAGCCCTATCTTTATCCTCCAGACAAAATAATACTGCAGCCATATGCTTGCAATTATTTCCATCATCTGCATACGGACAGTTACAACTTAATTCTATTATTTCATCATCCTCTTTTACAATCTCAACTTTATATTTTTCAGTTCCATATACTGTAGCCCCTATTATATTTCCCTTAAAATATACATTTTCAACAAGACTATTAATGAAATAATCTAAGCCTCTTCCCAATATATGATCTTGGAATAAATATTTCCACATTATCTTAGCTCCTTTATACTAAGGTATACTTTTTTAGTAACATTACTGAATTACAATTCAAATTTAATATAGTCTAAACTCTCTCTCAATAAAGGCACGCACAGTTTCCTTCAGCTCATTACTGAATTCTTCGAGATCTTCAAAACTAATCGCCCCATCATTTATAAGAGAAGTAATGTTATAAATAAGATTTGATCGACTCATTTCTAATTGAACGCCAGTCTTCTTTCTATCTTCCTTTAATCTCTTGTCCAGTCTCCAAAACTTTTCTGATGGATTAGCGTCTTCACTTAATAATTCTATGTACTCCTTATTGAGCCTATCCATATAGGCCTCCTGCCAATTAGCAATTTTATTTTTAAATATAATCCAATCTTTTTTCATAAATCCTTGCTCTTTCAAAATTTTAAACCTCCCACTAATTTCAAAGAATATATGTTACCGTTGTATCCTACTATAGCATGTAAATTTTTGCAAGAAAAGAAATCAGTAAGTATTGCATATTCCGCTTTATATTTATAATAATTGTACCATATTAACATCGGAACAAACGTTTTAGAATTTATATCTAATTTTATCATTAAATATAAATTTATAATTTGAAAGTGATTAATATTACTACCCTGAAAGCTGTAAATCAATTATAGTGACTTAAGAGCTATATACTCAAATCAATCTACACATATTTCTAAGTGTGTATAGTTTCGAATTGAAATAACCTACTTTCAGATTAACATAAGCATACTCGAATACAAGAAAACTCAATTTTGTAATGGACAGGTTCCCAAGTACAGAAAAGGCATTGAATGTCATCTATTAATTCAATGCCTTAATCCCCCTAAAATCATTGATATCACTATCGCATATTACCTTTCCAACTTCACGATCACTTCACAATGCCTTAAGTGTACAATAATGATGTCATATCAAGCCACTGGTTTCTTGGTGGCAGGGTATTTTTAGTAATGCTGGATTATACAATCTCAAATTTCTTAATGTTTTTGTATCTTCCACTGACCAATTTGAATCTTGCTACTTCACCATTATTATTTTGGTATTTAATCACTTAGTATTTTCCTGCCATATTCTAATACTTCTATATCAAATTGTAAGCAATCAAACTCTCAAATAATTTCTATGTTTTGAAGGCTTTATTCTTTACAATTTGAATCTATTTTTATTATAAAAATTATATCATACATTAAATTTATAAACTGTATTGTCATCAAAAATGGAGCAAAACATATAATTCTGCTCCCCTATAATTTGAGACCCCTTACCTTATCTCCTTCTTCACTTTTGGCAGTTAGCATTATAACTGGAATATTACTAACTTCTCTTATTTTTCTTATTACAGAAAAACCATCTACTTCTGGCAACATTATATCTAAAATAATCAGGTGAAATTTACTTTTTTTCATCTTTTCCAATCCTATAATTCCATTTTCAGCATAGATTGGTTGATAATTCTCCTTCCTTAGGCAATTAACAAGTAATCTCCCTAAATCAATATCATCATCAATAATTAAGATTTTAATTCTCTCTTCCAAATCATTTTCCTCCAATCTAAATATAAGATCACTATTTTACCTTGTCATCACCCCAATCATTCGATGTCATCTATAAAACACCCCTAAAAACAGGATCAAAAAACGGTGTTTTTTCACTGTTTTCCGACCCCGAAATCACCCTTCAACTACTACATGTTGTGCCTAAACCCTATTTTTCCGTGTCTGAAACACAATACGTCATCAGAATCACGCACTCAACATGCCTTGAGGTGGCAATAAAGATGTTGTAAGTAGATATTACCACCTTGGTGGTAGGATAATATTTCTAAATAGAAGTTCCATATTGATCAATACCATGTCTAGAACATGATGTCAATCATTACTACTAATACAGTTAATCTATACTCTTTCTCTTATAATCATCAATTCTAGTCTTGTTATCATATGCAAGTAAATACTCATTGTATTGGGAATCATCATAATCAGACCCTAATATTTTTTTAACTTCTTTTGCTGATAATCCCTTTCTTTGATTAAATTTATCACAGGGATAATTAGAACATTCCCCACAATGAGAAAGTTCTTCATTTATGTCACATTTCCTTACAGGACAGTCAGTATCTATAAGTTTTGCTTCCGTCTTCTGGCAACGGCAACCATCACAGTAGATATTTTTAGGAGAAATATCAAGATCATAACAACTCTTCCACATTTCAGAAAGTTCTTTCCGCTGGTCATTTTTTAATATATTAGGTGAATACGCTTTGCATAAATCACAACAATAACCACATTTAGTTAGATTAATCACATTTATCCCTACTTCCTATTAGGTTTTTTCTTTATTAAAATGAGCTTTTTAATATCATCAACAAGTAAATCTCTATTATAATCTAAATATAGCCATTTACCATCATGATATTGATGTGTGTTATCATAAAAATCCCTTATATACTGGGTGAACTCTTGTCTTGAATTCTCAAATTTTTCCCGTTCCACCTTTCCAAAGATCACTAAAATCTTCAAACCTAGTTCCCGCGGGTATAGCGCGCAAAGAGTTTTGCCACCTCTACGATATTTAAGTTCGTAAATACCTGTTTTGCCTCCTTTGTCCCACATAGACTCAACATTATAATTCTTTTCAATAAAACTATTAATTTCAGTCCATGCTTTGAATTTCTCTTTGCCCATAATTTGTTGTAGTTCCTCTTCTGATGGTATCTTTTCTAACATTTCAATTTGCCTCCTTTTCTATATCTATTTTATCAAGATGCTACTTTATAATTTTATTATATTATATTGGACAAAAGTTCGTTTAACAATTCGAAATTACAGTTATATCCATTCTTTTTTAGCATCAGAAATTATAAATCTAAGTGGATATACTCCCCAAAATACAGAAACCATCGAATGCCATCTATATTCAACGGCTTAAACTATTGATATCACTACACTCTATTGCTTTTCTAACTTCACGATAACCTCAACGTGCCCAGTCCTAGGGAACATATCCATCAACTTAACTTTCTTTATCTCATATTCCCTTTCTCTAAATACTTTCAAATCCCTAACTAATGTCACAGGATTGCAGGATACATACACAAATATTTCCGGACTGAAGTCTATGATTTTATTGATAGCTTTAGGGTGAATTCCGTCTCTCGGAGGATCTATTACAATCAAATCCGGTCTTCCCTTGAGATTGTCCACTGCCTTCAGCACATCTCCTGCTATAAATTCTACATTACTAATATTATTGAGCCTTGCATTTTCTTGAGCCTTCTCCACAGCTTCTTCTACTATTTCTATCCCAATTACTTTCTTTGCAACCGGCGCCATGATTTGTGCTATAGTTCCTGTTCCGGAATATAGATCAAATACCACCTTATCATCTATATCTCCGGCAAATTCTCTGGCAATGGAATACAACTTCTCCGCACCTAAGGTATTGGTCTGGAAGAAAGAAAAAGGTGATACCTTAAACTTTAATCCTAATATTTCTTCTATTATAAAGTCCTTTCCATAAAGAATATCCAATTTATCCGCTTTGACTATATCTCCCAACCCATCATTTATGCTATGGAGTATACCTGCTATTTTCCCATTCAAACCGTCTATATTCAATAGCATGTTTATAAATCCTTCTATGTCCCAATTTTCTTGACTTGTAGTTACAATATTTATTAAGATTTCTCCTGTTGATGCGGATTTTCTTATGACTAGGTGCCTTAGGACTCCTTTATGAGACCTTTTTTTGAAATAAGGTGTATTTTTGCCTTCAAAATATCCTCTGACAGTTTCTCGAATTGTTGTGAAATCTTTGTCTACAATATTGCACTCATCTACATTGACAACCTCATAAAATCTACCTCTCTTATGCATTCCCAATGCTAATGGTCCGTCTTTTACCTCATCCCCAAAAGTGTACTCCATCTTGTTTCTATATCCATTAACTATAGGGCTTTTCTCTATACCTTCTATTTCAACTCCTATGTCTTCAGCATCAAATAATCTTTGAACTTGATTCAATTTATATTCTATTTCTTTTTCGTAGGGCAATTTTTGATATAAACATCCTCCGCATGCTCCAAAATGAGGACACCCCATTTCCGTCTCAAGTGGGGAGTCCTCTAAAACTTCATTCAATTTTACTTCTAAATTTCCCCTTCTTCTTCTACTGATTTTTGCACTTACCTTTTGTCCCTTGATTCCGCCTTTAAATTTTACTGCCTCTCCATTAACCACAGCAGTGCCCTTATTGGGGAAATTAACTTCATCTATTATAAATTCGATTGTATTCTTATTTTTATCCATTAGTCACTCACTTTCCATATGCTCTAAAATCCTCTTTTGACCATAAATGCCCACCAATACTCCGATTTGTAGTCTAATATATCTTCAATTTCCTCTTGTGTTATTGTAAACTTTGGAAATTGTTCTGTGTAACTTACCATCTCATCGGGGTTGAAATAAATATCAATAACACTTCCATTTGTTATAAAATCTACATTGTCTATGTTGCCATCCCATTGAACATAATCATACATTCCGACTCCTTGAGAATTTTTTTGCTCCATTTGGCCTCTAATCATATCTGCTATTATTCTTTTATAATCACTGTCTTCTTTGAACAAATCCTCGAATTCAAAGAATGTTCCCTTATTCAAATTGATATTATAAACCTTTCCTGTTGCAATTGGATACAAATCATCTTTTAACAAATATTCCGATGTTTTGCTGATTGTTAATAAATCATTTATTTTTCTAACAGTATAATTTGTATTATAATAGGTATATTCATTCTTATTTTCAATATCCTCTACGAATCCTTCATATAATCTTTTATTTATGCCATCCTCTACTGATTTATCCTTCAATCCTTCTACTACCGGATACCTAATATTTAGACCGTCTTTTTCATCAAATACATCTTCAATCACCTGTGCATTTTCACTTAATTGGTATATATTCTTTTCCTCCCAAATTATCTCACCCTTGGAATTATAATAGGATAATTTGTTATTTGCTAAAACTTTGCTAACGGATCCGTTATAATAAATATCAGCATTACCATTGAACTCCGGTCCTTTAAATGACTTCTCCCCTGATAAGTCTATCAAATAGGAATTTTCTCCATCATATGCACAAACTAAATCCGTATTTATCTTGACCTTATTGCTGCCAATATTATCGTAAATAAAATCCGTGGTGAATTTGGACTCTCCTTTGGCTTTAAATAGTGCATATTTCCCATTTCCCTTTACCGCAAAACAGCCTTCTCCTAATGATTTTATATCCTCATATTTCATTTCAAGAACTTCATTTCCATTGGTATCAATCAATCCAAAATCTTCTGATTCATTGACTATGATTATTCCATTATCCACCTCAGGGTTCATGGAACTATATGTGGGCTGAACTTTTACTTCCCCATTTCCATCAACGATGCCGATTTTTTCATTTTCCTTAAAAAAATATAAATCCATGCCCTCCATCTTTGACATCATCTCATAGGACAATTCTTTAAGGATATTGCCTTCTTTATTTAAAAGTTTATATCCTTCATTTTCTTTTACCAATGCTTTACCATCTACAAAATCCCAAGCTTCGCTAAATTTAGGTTCAATGATATTTTTACCAGATTTATCTAAGTACCCGAATGTTGGCTGACCATTATCTCCAATCTCAGCCACTGTAAATATTCCATCGCTGTATGGACCAATATACATAAATTCATCTGTAGAAAACTGTTCTTCTCCTTTATAATTAAATAAATGACTATACTTACCGTCAAAGGCATAAAAATATCCATTTTCAAAATCGGACACAAATTGATATTTTGGAGTCAGTATTTCCTTTCCACTTGTATCGACAACACCATAATAATTTTCTGACTGTACTTTTGCTAATCCCTCTTCTGAAAAATCAAAGGTCTCGTCATATTTAGGCTCTATTTTGAATTTTCCTTTGTCATTGATATATCCCCAAATCTTCTTATTATCTTGTAACTCATAAGCAGGATACAAATTTACATTTCCCTTCTTAGTGCATCCTGTCAAACTTATTAAAATTATTATTGCTAATACAGCTATTTTGCTTCTTCTCATAATGCCACCTCTTCTAAAAGTAGTAGAAACTATATTATAAATTATAATAAACAAAATTAAAAAAAGCAACGAACCCAACACAGAACCACCTCTACTTCCAAAACTCCTTTAGCGTATTTATCATATTATATTTTACAGATACCCTTTTATGATGTGACCATTCATTTGGGAACAGTTCTTTATATCTATAAGTTCCATATCTATCATCTATTAAAAGAATCACACCTCTATCCTCTTCCGTCCTGATAACTCTTCCTGCGGCTTGCAATACCTTATTCATTCCGGGAAAAACATATGCATAATCAAAACCATTTTTGTTATTATGATTAAAATAGTCCTTGATTATATCTCTTTCAAAACAAATCTGAGGCATCCCGACGCCAACTATTGCTGCGCCTATGAGCTTTTCTCCGGCTAGATCAATTCCTTCTGAAAAAATACCTCCCATTACTGCAAAAGCTATCAAATCATTTTCATCTTTAAATCTTGACAGAAATTCTTCACGCTCGACCTCTGTCATTGAGGGATTTTGGATAACTATATTTTTATCCGGATTTCTTTCAACCAGGGTCTCATAAATATTTTTCATATATATATAAGAAGGAAAAAAAATAAAATAATTCCCTACCTTGCTATTAATAAATGTTTCAATACTTTCTACTATATTAATATATGTTTTTTCTCTATCCTTGTATTTTGTTGAGATATGATCATTTACCATTAAACACAAATTCTCTCTTGGAAAAGGAGAGCTGAGTCTAATATGATAATCCTCCTTGTTGCCTCCCAGTAGATCACGATGATATTCTAATGGAGTTAGGGTAGCTGAAAAGAAAATTGCCGTCCTGCCTCTTTTTAGTGCTAAATTCAATAAATATGAAGGGTCTGCACAATATAGCTTTAGTACCATATCTCTTCCATTGTTTTCAATACTCGTAACATAATGCTCATCATAAAAATCCGAAATCTTTATAAAGGTAATTAGATTGAAGTAAAATTCCAATATCTTATCATAATCGGGATGATCCTTCTTTTCTATCAGAAACGGCTCCATCTGAGCTATAAGCTTTGTTACCGGATAATACAAATCGCTTATTTCTTCTACTTGATAAAAATTATCCTTTATATCCTTATCTTTTTTCAATTTATTAAATATCGTATTTAATTTGTTCATGCTCTTATAAATCTGTATATATTCTTCTTTAAAAATATCCTTTAATTGCAAAATATCCGCCTTGCTTAAGGAGGCCGAGAACATTTCCCTTGACCTATCCACCAGGTTGTGAGCTTCATCTATTAAAAATACATAATCTTGACCTTCCGCTTCAAAGAATCGTCTTAAATAGACTTGAGGATCAAATACATAATTGTAATCGCAAATCACCACATCGCACCAAAGACTTATATCTAATGAAAATTCAAATGGACATACATTATATTTCTTTGCATATGAGATGATTACTTCCCGAGATATTAAATCCTCATTTTTTAAGATGTCCATTATAGCATCATTGACCCTATCATAATGCCCCTTTGCATATGCACAATCTCTGGGATTGCACTTCACCTCATGGTTTAGGCAAATTTTCTCCTTGGCGGTAATCACTAATACCTTGGCTCGTAAGCCTTTACTCATCATTATTTCCATTGAATTGAGAGGAACTTCACGGGTGATTGTCTTTGCTGTAAGATAAAATATCTTGGAAGAAATTCCTTCACCTATGGATTTAATGCTGGGAAATAGAGTGGACATGGTCTTTCCGATTCCAGTCGGAGCTTGCGCAAATATATTTTTACCTTCCCTAATTGTTTTATATGCTGCAACAGCTAGTTCTCTTTGTCCCTTTCTATATTTAGAAAAAGGAAAATCCAATGTCTTAATGCTTTTATCCCTTATTTCTCCCCAATCAAAGGTTAGATTTGCCCATTTGATATATTTATCAATTACATCATATAAAAAGTCCTTTAATTCATTTGTTGAAAATATCCTATTAAACTTCTTTATCTCTTCAGTTTCTATGTGAAAATATGTAAGTTGAATCCCTATTTCATCCAAATTGTTTTGAGTAGCATAAATAAATCCGTAGCATTTTGCCTGCGCCCAATGTAATGGGTTATAGTCCTCTTCAATATCCTCAAGATTTCTAGTAGTACTCTTTATTTCATCTATAATTGTTTCCCCGCCTTGGGTTAGGATACCGTCTGCCCTTCCTTCCAATAAAATTCTATATCTATCATAATCTATACTATATTTTAAATAAACCTCAGATTGATACTCATATCCATAGGATTTCTGCACCTTTTGATGAGCAAAGGTACCTTCTAAAGCTCTGTTCATGGACATAAAGCTATTGTCTATATCCCCGGAGCGAAGTACAAATTCTATTAAATTCCTAACCGATACTTTTATAATGTTTTCCATGTCTATCATCCTTGAGTCTTTATATAAGTAAAATTATATCCTATAATGCAAGAAAAAAACAGAGGTCAAACTCTCTACCAATCCTTGCACCTTGGTTACCATTAACCTACACAGAGTGATGACATAGATTAATAATTGTTTTTTTGTCGAAAAATGATATAATAACAGTAAATTGAATGTTTGCATTCAAAATCTTAAAAATAAGGAGGATATATTGAAGACATTAGCTGTTATAATCTTTTTACTAACGTACATATTATTAATTGCCTTACCGAATTACAGGGCTTATATCGCACTATTATCAGCTTTAATCTTTGTATTTACAGGAATATTACCTATGAACAAAGTATTTTCTACTGTAGACTGGAATGTTATTTTAATGATTGCAGGAACTATGGGGATTGTATCGTTATTCATTGAATCAAAGATGCCGGCATTGCTTGCCGATATCATTCTTGAAAAAATGCCAAATGTCAAATGGGCAATTATATCATTGTCATTATTTGCAGGCATTATTTCTGCATTTGTGGATAATGTGGCAACTGTTTTAATGGTAGCACCTGTAGCCTTGGATATTGCAAAAAAACTTAAAATATCTCCGGTTAACAGCATAATAGCCATTGCTGTTGCATCGAACCTTCAAGGGGCTGCTACATTGGTTGGAGATACAACGTCAATATTGCTTGGCGGATTTGCCAATCTTAATTTCTTGGATTTTTTCTTTTTCAAAGGAAAACCCGGATTGTTCTGGGTAGTACAAGCCGGAGCATTGGCATCAACTTTCGTATTGATGTATTTATTCAGAGGTGAAAAGCAACCAATAAATAAAACGGAAAGGACAAAAGTTCATGATTATTTTCCATCATTTTTACTAATTCTAATGATAGTCTTATTGATTGTAGCTTCTTTCTTACCAAATATGCCTAGCACGATTAATGGAATCATCTGTGTAGCCTTATTTATCGTTGGTATCGTAAAAGACATATTTACAAGAAAAAATACTACAGTTGCCTTAAATGCAGTTAAAGAGATAGATTATTTTACCATTCTTTTGTTAACAGGGTTGTTTATTGTAATCGGCGGCATAACAGAAGCAGGTGTGATAAATGACATTAGTAAACTGTTTGTCAAACTAAGCAAGGATAATCTATTTGTGATATATACTCTAATCGTTTGGGCATCAGTATTATTCTCAGCTTTTATTGACAATATACCTTATGTAGCTACTATGCTGCCTGTTACCGCTTCTATCGCAAGTTTACTGAATATAGATCCATATATTCTATATTTTGGATTACTTACAGGTGCAACTCTGGGAGGAAATATGACTCCTATCGGAGCTTCTGCAAATATTGCTGCTCTGGGAATATTGCGTAAAGACGGATACGAAGTAAGTGCAAAACAATTTATGAAAATAGGTGTTCCATTTACATTGGCTGCTGTAACCGTAGGCTATGTAATGATTTGGTTGATTTGGGCCTAGTAATTAAAACACTCTTTGAAGTTCAAAGAGTGTTTTATATTACTGTAATTCATCGGTTTCATCTGTATTTTTTTTAATAGTGATCTTTACTAATTGTATCCTTTTATCTAATACTTCTTCTATATAAAATACGACATTTTCGTATTCAACTTTTTTCTGTTCGCCATCATCCGGTATATAACCTAAAATATCAATTAAAAATCCTCCAAGAGTATCATAATCCTCAGAGTCCTCATCAAGTTCAGTTCCTATTTTACTATTTAATTCCTTAATAGAAACAGAACCCTTTGCATAAAAGTTCATATTGTCAATTGTCCTAATATCGGGTTCGTCATGGTCATATTCATCATCGATATCCCCCATGATTTCCTCAATAAGGTCTTCCATCGTTACGACTCCGGAAAATCCACCATATTCATCAATCAAAACTGCCATATGTAACCTTTTTGATTGCATCTCAAGAAACAAATCATTTATATTTTTCCTCTCAGGAACAAAATATGCCGGACGCAGTATTTTCTCAATGTCAATATTATCAAATCCGGAGTTGTAAGCTTCAAGGAGAAAATCTTTTATATACAAAATTCCAATTATATTATCTAGATCCTCTTCATAAACCGGAATTCTTGAATATTTAAGTCCTAACATTTCTTTCAAATAAATTTCAATCGGATCTTCTATATCAATCATAAAGACTTCAGTTCTTGCAGTCATTATCTCTTCTGCAAGTTTATCATCAAATCCCATAACACTATCGATCATCTCACGCTCAATAGGATTGATTACGCCTTGCTCTTGACCAACTTCTACCAGAGAACGAATCTCCTCAACGGTAACTTTTTCCTCCACTCCTTCATTGCTAAATCCAAATATACGCATTATGAGATTTGTTGAAAATGAAAGAAATGTAATAAAAGGATTCATAATCTTTGCAACGCGTTTAATAGGTTTGATAGCAAATTTAGCAAATTTCTCAGAATTCTGCAATGCAACTCTCTTGGGTACCAACTCTCCAAAAACTAGAGTTATATATGACAGTATAAAAGTAACACCTATAAAGGCTATATCATTTCCAAACGGAATTCCAATATTCACTAAACTCTTTCCTAATATATCTGAAATTCCAACAGCTGCTTGTGCAGATGAGAAAAAACCTGCAAAGGTTATGCCTACTTGTATTGTGGATAAAAATCTTGATGGTTCCTTGAGTAAATCCAACAACATTTCTGCTCTTTTATCGCCTTCATCAGCTTGTATGGCTAGTTTTTTCTTATCGAGTGATACTATTGCCATTTCTGATGCCGCGAAAAAAGCATTTAACAAAATTAAAATAAAGATTACAAACAATTGCCCCAAAATATTGGCTCCAGGGTCAGAATCCATTTTTTACCTCCTAGCAATTAATTACTATTATATTTTTTAATATTACTATAATAACATAAAATATCAATCATTTAAATATAACTCATAATTTTTATGTTAAATATATTACTAATGCCCGGGATGACAAAGTATTAAAAAAAGAATTTTGGCATTTCAATCTTTTTTTGTTATAATATATTCTATTATTATCTTTTGTATAGGAGGTTTTCTATTGGAATATTCTTTATTTGAATATTTATGGTTCTTTATGATTTATGCTTTTCTTGGTTGGTGTTTAGAGGTATCTTATCATGTTGTCAAATCTAAAAAATTTATAAATAGAGGGTTTTTAAATGGACCCGTATGTCCTATTTATGGTGTCGGTATGGTCATTTTAATTTTCTTTTTAACGCCATTATCAAATAATTTTTTACTATTATTTATAGGCTCGGTACTACTTACATCTATGCTGGAATTTATTACAGGGTTTGTATTGGAAAAAATATTTCATGATAAATGGTGGAATTACTCACAGGAACCCTTCAATATAAAGGGATATATCTGCCTGACCTTTTCGATAGCTTGGGGTCTAGGAGCTATATTAATCTTAAATATAGTTCACCCTATGATAACAGTTTTAGTGTCTTTCTTGCAAAATAAAATTGGTTTATTGTTGTTGATATTGGTGTCAGGATGCTTTATAGCCGACTTTATTATAACAGTCTCAGGTATCTTGGAAATAAAGAAAAAATTGAAGATTCTCGAAGAAATTGCAGAAAATCTGCAATCATACTCTGAGGATGTAGGTGAATATATTTACAAAGGCATGACCTTAGCAATCAAAACCAAGGAAAATATAAAAACAAAACTTGATGAACAGAAATTAGAAATTGAAGACAATTTTAATGATAGTAAACAAAAAATAGAAGAATTAAAAATGAAATATGAAAGTATAAAAAAAGAGAAGAGCTTCGTACACAAGCGTTTGGAAGAAGCATTCCCAAATATTAAAAAGAAACTCGATAAAATTGATCATCACAAAAACGATTAAAACAAACAAAAAAACGGTCAAGTTAGATCCAATCATCTTACTTGACCGTTTATTTTACTTAACTCTTTTTGATTTATAGCCGCATCCAATATGTCTCTTGCAATTGTCACAAATTGCTTCACATTCCACAAGGGATTCCTCTATTCCGCCAATTTTATGTTCTCTTGACTTTACATCCTTAAGAATAACAATTATCTTCTCATATTCGCTATCGGATGAGGAATGAATTTCCAGTGTTATGCTTCCTTGCGCATTTCCCAATCCTCCTGCGCCTATGGGAAAACAGTCTACATCAGCTAAAGTTTTAATGGCCTCGATTTCTGTAAATAACTCTCCATATAGGGGCATCAAACCAACTGACATTCCCCAAGACAATGATTTTCCGGTTCTGCCGCTCTTTTTTATAATTTCTCTCAAGTCTCCGGGAATCATTTTTTCAATCCCAACAGGAATGATTACTTTAGCACCTTCAGTATACCACGAGCTCAAAGATTGACCTACAGCTCCGCCTCCGGGGCTGCCTGCCATAATTGCTGCATTTCCATTATTGTCAAATGCATTTGCACCGCATATTATAAGGTCTCTGTGTGTAAATTTCAAGACTTCGTCTACTATTTCATCATCTATATTTGACCATTTACCTTTATTGTATACAATTGAATGAGGTCCTTCAACCACAGTCTTCCCGGCAACAGTCCCTCGAGGAGTTATTCTGCCGCTTATCCTAAGCTCAACGTTCAATAACTTCTCTGTAATTTTAGATACCGTAGTTCCTCCTTTAAAGAGTATTTTCCCGTCTTTCATTGTGTCAATCAATATCGGATGATTTAACATTCCCAATGCAATTATTTCTTTGCCTTCCTCTACAGTTAATGTCACTTGTGCTTTTTTCATTGAATCACTCCTGCTTATATTAAGACTTTTCCATTTTCCATTACAAGTTGATCATCTAAATATAAGGTTGGTTCAATTATAATCCCATCAAGATGACAATTTGCTTTATTGATTCCCCCAAATGATACGTTAGTGCCAAAGGCTATGTGAACAGTTCCATATATTTTTTCATCTTCCAGAATTACTCCTGTAAGCCTTGCAGCAGGGTTTGTTCCGATTCCCAGCTCTCCTATTGTGGAATTATTGTCATTATCGAATAATATTTGTAGCTTATCCGAGTCTTCTCCTTCAAGCTTAACAAGTTTTCCATCTTTCAGCTCTACATAAAGGGGAGATTTTAATAGCCCTACTCCAACCATACTTCCATCGATTATCATGCTTCCGTTTGCAGAGTCTTCGACAGGTGCTATATATGCCTCTCCGGATGGGAGATTGCCTGCCTCTCCCGGATTTCTATATATTCCCGTGCTGGGAACTCCTTTTCTATTCTCTAATGACATCTGAAGAGTATGTCCATCTTTAATAATCTTAGCTGTTTTTGCTTTTGTTAGAAGTTCGGTAAATTTTAATGTAAGTGCTTCTACCTCACCATAATCAGCAGTAATTGCACCTTTTTCAAACATTTCCTTTGTTATGCCAGGCATACTTGCCAATCTGGCGCCTGCCTTGATTGCATTGATTTTAGCATTTGTATGCGTAATTGACGTAGAAGTTGGACATATGATCACATCAAAATTTTTCATAGCCTCAGCAACTACTTCCGGAGGTTCCTCTCCGCTTACCTTTCTAGGCTCCATAACCATCAAAACAGCTTCTTTACAAAGATTTTTTGCTTCATTATACAAAGACATGCCAATATCCTGTTTCTTATCATCTGTTAATATCAGTACATTTTCACTGTCTTTAACACCCATGCAATCCTCAATTACAATTCTATTGCCAGATTTTTTACTCATAATCATCACCTCATTATCATGGATTGAGTATTTCTCCAAGAACTCTTGCTACCATGGTTCTAGCTACCACTGTAGGTACTTTAGTTCCCATAGCTACTCTATTTTTCATTTCTTGATTATATCCTATACAATCCATTACTATAATATCAATATCTTCATAATTTTTCAATCTTTCAATTGATTTAGCAAGTTCATCTTCTTCAGCATAAGGGGAAGCATTGACTACCACCACATCAACTCCCGTTTCGCTCCATTTTTTTTGACACTGAACTACCTGATCTTTATCAGGAGTAATTACAGCTAGTTTTCCCTTGCCTATAAGATTTGGCGTAACACTATGCAATATCTTCTGTGGATATAATATAGGCTTAGTGGATGAAAATATATCAGGAAATACTCCTGTACAGATAAATAAAATTGTATCTGCACCTTCAGATTCCAGCTTATCTATGCATGATTGCAATCTCGGTAAAATATGTTTTTCAGCAAATTTTACACTTCTGCCATCCTTAAGTTTTGATACTAAAACATAATCGCCTTTTTCAGGTTTAAATTTTAATATATCCTCATATGTTAATCCATCCAAAGCACCTGCTTGTATTACTTCAACATTTTCACCTAAATACGGCAACATTTCAGGGATGACATCATCCCTAGGCGATTGTCCGATTGTAATAGCTCCAAGTTTTCTTTTCACGATTAACCCTCCTATTTTCCTAGAGTTTGAATGTGATTCATACTTCCGTACAATTCATTTAATTTCTTAAATTCATCCTTATCAAAGAAATCGCAATTTCCTCTTCCAAATGATTTTGCAACCTCAAGTACGAACCTAGCAGCTTGCTCCAAATCAAATGGATGGCTTGCTCCTGTGGCACAACCGGGGACAGCAACCTCAGATGTAATGGCAACTCCGACAACAGGAGCATTTGTTGCTGTGGATGGCTGCAATATGCTGTTTAAATGATAAACATCATTTCCATAAGGCGTTATATCTTGAGTAGTTATAGGAAATACTACAGGCAATTTCCCTGTTGTAGTTTGCATGATATCCAATAAATCATCACTTACCTTTAAGATATATCCTTCTTTTACAGTTGGAGAAATAGAAAATCCTCTATGGTTAATTACTCTGTTGCCCTTAGTCGTATCAATTGATAATATGGCATCTAACTCTCCATTTACTTCTTCTTTATTTACAGTAGCCATATCAACCGGAGATCCCATAAAAGGCACCGGTTTGTGAGGCTGAGTTGGTGCATCGGGACAAATATGTGTGGATATTATAACATCTCCGTCCAAAAAATCACCTTTAGCTTGCATATCAAGTAATTTAGCTGCAACAGCTAATGCTACAATAGCCCCATCTCCATCTGAAACCATTCCTATCATTTCCGGTCTTGCACCGATGCCTCCTAATCTTCCAAGCACCCCAAGTGTAGGAGCATCCATACCTTTTGATTTTCCTTTTAGTCCCGGAATTTTTATTCTTACAAAATCCGTCTTTCCCTTTTCTCCTCTTATGGTCTTTACCTCTATATTCTTAGCACCGAGGGTCTCCATATATTCTTTCATCTTCTGACCGCTTGCTGTTGCTGTATCTACGTGTTCATATACATCTAAAATTTGTTTTAATAGCATTTTACACCTCCGTTATACATATTTTACTATTTCCTTGTTTACTATGGGTTCGATTTCCTTAAGAAGATTTAAATCATGCATTCCGGCACCTAATTTTATATTGTTCTTCTTAGTAGCTATAATTACAATATTCATGCCTTTTTTAATATCTGCAGTTGTAATAGGTTTTCCGGATTCCTCGTCGAAGGACATAATAAGATCCGGGAATGTATACAATCTCTTATCTTTATTTTCAAGTGTCATATACTCATTCCAAAATGTCATTTCAACACCATCTACTATAACCTTGCCTACATCAAATCCACCCTTTGTAACAAGTTCAAATTCAGAAACCAATCCTTCTACAACAACTTCTCCGTTTAGAAAATCTACTACGGACTTTATGGCTTCTGCAGGAGATGTAGCTAATCCTTCATAGAATTTTTTGCCGGTTTCTATTGCATGACTAACGCCATTTATTGCTCCATTTTCTTTAATATATTTAGCTTTTACTACATTTCTTGCAACAGCAACTAATCCGCCGGCATGTACAGCTCCTTGTCTAACTACAGCCGAAGCCTTAAATATATCCCCGCTGATAAAGCCCTCCACTCTGTTTTTTAACTCAGGATTTCCCCCTGCATATGCTTGATAGGAAATAAATCCGGGAATATTGTTAAGCCCCATGCCTCCCATTGTTCCGGTTGGATGTGCTCTTCCGTTACACGGAGCATCTATCAATGGAATATTTAATATAGCTGACTGTATCCATCCATTGATGGTAGCTGCTCCACCATTTTCATTGGTTATGATTCCGCCAACTTTTAATCCCATATTTTCCTCCAATATTTCAACAGTTCTTACATAATCCCTAGGCTTTAAAAATTTATCTGCAGCAGCAGGTGCTCCTACGGAAGATGCGGTAACAATCAATACATCATCATCAATTTCGGATATATCCATAAGATTCAAATCTCCATAATCCAGAGCAATACTGCCGGATGCACTTCCAAGCTCTGAGGAACCTCCTCCACCGCCTCCTAGGATTGTTCCTCCTACCAATGCATATTTCAGCATCTCCTTATTAAGTTTCATGCTTACACCTCCGTTTTTTATTGTGTTTTTACACATTCATAATAAGCAATTTATTGAACGATTTAAAAATTAAATACAGGCTACTAGTAGCCTGTATTTTTTAATTATTCTCAATCAACTTATGGTAAATTTGCGGTTTACGATCTCTAAGATATGATATTTCAGTCCTAAATTTATTAACATCATCTAAATCAATAGAAAATACTTCAACCATTTCTTTATCCATAGGTAATTCACATTCAACCTTTCCCCTGGGATTACATATTTTGCTTTTCCCAAAAAGATGTAAATCATCTTCCATCCCAACTCTATTGACTCCTACCGTAAAAAGTATGTTTTCCAGTGCACGTTGAGACATATTTAAGTCCCACATATCAACATCTTGGATTCTCCATGCAGCAGGAATAAAGATTATTTCTGCACCTCCTAAACATAATGATCTCGCTGCCTCTGGAAAGCCTGAATCGTAGCATATCATTATTCCTATTTTCCCATACTTTGTATCAAATACCGGATAATCTGATCCTTCACGAAAATACAATCTATCTAACGCCCATAAATGACTTTTTGCAAAACTACCTACCTTATTTCCAATATCGTCAAAAACTATGGTTGAATTGTAAACAATCCCCGGAACCTCCCTAATTTCACCAAAAGATGCTAAGACATATAGATTATTATCTTTTGCAGCTTGAGACATATTTTCACATGTATAATCATAATATTGTATACTTAAATCTACCATCTTTTCTTTAAGAATGTCTAAATTGTAACCAGTTGCAAACAATTCAGGCAAACACACGATATTAGCCCCTTTATCAGCTGCCTCTTTTATTAATTTCACCGCTTTGGAAACATTTTCTTCTACTTTCCCTAAAGCTGACTCAAATTGAATAATTCCTATATTTACTAATCTGCTCATTTAAATCATCCTTTCTATACATTAATTTAAGAATCTTTTACTGATATTTTCATCAAGCCATAATAAATAATAGCGCTAATAAAAATTCCATTTATAGGAGGAATAAACAAATTATATTTAGTGGAAATGAAAGATACAATCGAACCTATAATCCATGAAATAAGTGCATTGAAATTAATATTTGTTCTTTTTATTAGTTTTTGCTTGTTTATAATATAATAATCAATCCACATAACTCCTGCCATAGGCGCAACTGTATTGCTTAACAAACTAAGAAAGTTTTCAAACTTAAAAATTATACCTGTAGCAGCAATTATAGTACCTATAACACCAGCTATAAGTGTTAAATTATCTCTACTTACATTCGAAAAAATATTTTTAAGTGCTAATCCCCCAGAATAAGCATTCCCAACATTTGTAGACCATGAAGCTAATAATAATATTAAAAACGCTATTGTACCAAATCCTAAATCTGCAAGTACTTGAGTTATATCCCAAGAAGGTGAATTCATTGCAAGAATCCCTGCAGCAGCTTGTTGAAATACAGAAATTATTGCAAACCCTACAACCCCGATTATTATAATATCTTTCAACCCCTTAGTGAATCTAAGTTGATCAGGTGAAATAACAGCTCCAACAATTATTAAGCCGATTACCATATTTAGACCTTCTCCGAGACTTATAGTCTCACTAGGAGTATAACTTAGAATTGAATCAAAGCTATTAATAGATGTAGCTTTAAAAACTCCCCATGCCATAAGTATAATTAATGCAGGAACAGCTACATAATTAAACTTTGCCATTGCTTTAAATCCGAAAACTGCAAAAACCATCATCAATAAGCCTAAAACAATTGTAGCAAGGGTTAGATTTATGTTTGGAAATATCTTTTGCACCGACAACCCTGCAACACCAGTTTGTATTCCAAACCATCCAAAGCTACTAATTGCTAATATACTTGAAATTATAAATTTGCCGCCTTTTTCACCAAAAACGCTTTCAGCTAATACATAGGTATTCAATCCTTCCTTAGATCCCATATATCCTTGAATTGCTAAAATAAAAACTAAAAGTATATTTCCTATAAAAGAAGTCAAAAGCATTTCTTTAAATGTCATACCTGCAATAAGAGTTCCTCCGACCATCAGCTCTGAAATAGCAATGTTACTTCCAAGCATGTTAAATAAAGGGGCTTTCCATCCTACACGTTCATTATCGGGGACTCGACTAGTTGATAATTGATTTTCCCTATCAATTGACATATTAACACCTCCAAGTTTTAAGATCATCAAAAAATTTAAAAAATTTCAAATCCCTACTATAATCTTCCTCTACTATTGATTTTATCTATTCATGAGCTTCCCCACCTTTGTTTTAGTTATTAATCTCTTTTACAAGGTAATATGATTATTTATTAAATAGTATAACAATTTACACTTTACTTAACAATCATATGAAAGCATAAAAGAAACTGATTCAATTTATGTAAGTTCATAAATCAAATCAGTTTTAAATGAATATTTCCTATTTTATTTTGATTAATTTCTTTAGTTTTAATCCCATTTGAAGTGCAAATAATCCCTCACTGTCATCTGGAGAATAACCTGTAATTTCTTCAATTCTATTGAGTCTATACCTTAAAGTCTCCACATGAATATATAATTTATCTGCAACCAAAGATTTTTTAAAATTATATTTAAAATAGGTTTCCAATGTTTCCATTAGATTGGTTCCACATTTCTTATCATATTTTTCCAAACTTTTTATGGTTCCTTTATAATATTTCTGAATTTCACTGCTATTCTTGAGAGGATAAAGCAATTTTATAGTATCCAAAGAATTGTAAAAAATTATATCATTATCGCTAAAAAGAACTGCCAAACTTGCTTCTTCATAAAGTTTCTTAATATCTTTCAGTTCTTTATATGGTCTTGCTACACCTATGGATTCCTTAAATATATCTTCGTAGATTTTAATTTGTTCAACTAATCTTGACAGAAAATCATCAATTAAGTCTGAAGACTTGCACTTTATTACAATAAAAATTTCATCATTATTAACCGTGGATAGGTAATTATTTTTATCAATTATGCTATTTAAACAATTATAAATAATTGACTGGTGCTCATCAATATCTTCATCTTCCTTTAAGTTTAATTTGATACATATTCCGTAAAGAAGGCCTTCTTCATCCCAATTTAAATTGAGTTCAACATTTTTATAAAATTCATCTGGAAGCTCATTGCTATTTAACATGATTTCAACCGATGCCTTATTGACTCTAGACTTTAAAATACTTGTTGTCCGTTCAGTTTCCAATTTCATAGATATAATTGAAATCCCGTATTCAATCGTCCTTTTTGCCAGTTTATCCAATTTCATTTCATTAGTGATATATACATATGCTACATTTTTACCCTTTACAATTATCGGATATAAACTTATAAACGAGTTATGTATTTCTGCATTAAATACAGAATTCTCAATTTGTTTTATCATGTTTATATTCATCTTATTGAAAGGACTGATTATAGATAACCTGTCATATTTCTCAGGATTGATAATATTGTAACACATAAGATTATATGAATCATCAAATAAAAACACATTAGAGTTAGATAGATTCGATAAGGAATAAATAATGCCATCAATGTTCTTGTTTTCAAATGATAGATTAATAAGCTTCTCATAAATATCATTTAACTTTAAAATATATTCATTTTTTCTATAAAAAAGCATATCATAAAAGCTTGAGATTGTGCTGGTATAAACAACATCATAGGGGATTTCAATAAGAGGTATTTTAAATTCATTTGCTTCAGCAATCAATTTGTTACTTATGTTTCCAAAATATCTATTTTTCTTTATTCCGATAGCTGAAACACCCTTTGCATTTGCATCAATCATCATTCTTTCTTTATACTCTTCATTATATATAAACGCATAACCTGTTGTTAATAAAAATTCCCCACCTTCTAACCAGTCAATCCCAGTAGGAGTTTCAAGTATAATGATATGTTTACACCTCTTTTCAAGTCCTTCTCCTCCAGCTAACAGTTTATATCCTTTAAACGCCGGAAGGTTAAGGACTTCTTTCACAGATAAGCTTTCTTCTCCATAATCTGATTTTACACGTTTCATATCATTTATAAGATTTTGAATATAGTCACTCATCCATACTCGCCCCTTTAAACTGTATCTCATCTTTTAATCCATCTATCATTTACCATCTTCACATTATAGTCCTTATTGCTTATACCACAATAGGGACACCTTTTAACACCCAATACCCTATCCGCAGTAAATATTACGGGTTTTGAGCAGTATGGGCACCAAAGTTCTTTTTTCTTTAGTACTGCTGTTTTCGGAATTTTCTTATCCGGAATTTCATTCTTAGTATTTATTATATCAAACATATCAATTTGTTCCATCACATTTACACCTACTCGGAATATAACATGTAATTCAGTATAACATAAAATCATTACAATTCACAATCGAAAAGATAGTTAAGAACTAAGAGCTAAGAGTGAAGAGGTATTAGGTGGGATCCTCCTTAAAAAAAGATAGTGCATGATATATGATATACACTATCTTTTTTCTTTACACATATTCTCAAACTACATCAGCACATTCTTTGAGTAACCAAATAATGCTCACTATTCAAGCGCCTTATCTTTTAGCAATATGATCACATTATCATATATACCTTTCCCAGTTTCCTTCACAACAAGAGGGTTTGTTTCTGCATCATAATCTGTTTCATCATATGAATTGCCTATTTGAACTTTAAGGATATCCATTCCTTCAGGAACATCAAAATGAATTGTATATTCTCCGATCGGTATGTCTTTCATCTGATAAAGATATTTTGAATTCCAAGGTGAAGTACCTTCCTTATATTCTTTACCGGTTATTTTATTTTTAATATAAAATGACCCTTTTAGTTCTCCAAAATTAATACCATTACCTGCTATTCTATAGTTTTTGTAAAGCCCTACCTGTACTTTACCTTCCTTAACTATCGTACTAACCGATATCCTTCCTTTTAGATCTTCAGCTGTAGTTTCCTCTTCAACTTTAATTCTCCATTGTGCAGAATTATCTTCAATTTGATTTGCTAACTTCCCATCAACTTTTACTTCTTCTACTATTGATACATACTCTTCTTTAATATTTATGTTAGCATAAGTGTTTTCAGTAATTTCACTCTTTATTATAAACACACTTTCCACTTCTACCGGAAATTCCGGTTCGACTACGGGTTCAAATACTTTTACTATAGCTTCTACTTTAAGGTCTATACCCTTCTTATTTACAACTCCCCTTGGTAATTCAAATCTGCCGATTGCATTATAGTTTCCTATTACATCCTTATCATAATTTTCTATAGCCCAATCCAAAGCCACAGTATGGGTCCTATCTCTGCTATCCAATATTGTTGTACTACTTGGCAACATACTTTTTGCTGTCTCTTCCGTAGTCCCTATTTCTACTTCTATTCCATCTACCTCTGTTATACTTACTAGTTGTGCCGGTTTTGCTTCCGGATCTGTAATAACTGGTTTACCATCATCAATCCACAGCTCATGGGTATATTTAATTTCTCCTCTAACTATATATTTCTCTACATCGATTATATCTGCAAGCCTAGAAAGATTATCTGTCAATGCCTTCCCGTAGTCCAAATATACGCCCGCCTCAGTCTCAAGATATACTAATCTTCCCTTTTCTTCTGCAATTCCTACATAATGTACTATTGCATCATAAAGAGCTTTATCCCCCTCTAGGGATTGTTCAATTGCTTCAGCATAATCAACATAAACCATATTATTATTTTCATCTTGGAAAATAATTGATTTTATTACAACATCATTTCCCCCAGCATTTGCAAACCCTATAGTAGAAATCATTACAAGTATTACCATAATTAAAGATATGGTCTTTTTTGTAAATAGTTTTTTCATTTAAGCTCTCCTCCCTTTTTCTCATTATTTCTAGTCTGCAATGTCCTTAACGAATACAGTTTTCCTATACTCCATACCATTTCCAATCGCTGTTATTTCTACTTCATCTCCTATATTTAAGTAAAGCGATGTTCCCTTCCATTTTCCATCATCTTTGTCAAACTTCAATTCATTTCCATTTGCTATGACTTTCAATGGTTGGCTTTCCTTATTCCATATTACATGTATATATGTGATTCCTAGGAAGTCCTGTTTTGCTATTATTTGAATCCCTGCCTTATTTATTATATTATCTAGTGCAAATATCGCCTCCCCACGAGTTATATTGTTCAATGGTTTAAAGTTTCCATCAGGATACCCTGCCATATATTTCTCATTGGCAACAGCTCCGATATAGCCTCGGCTCCACTTCATCCGTTCCTGATCTTTAAACATTTTTGAACCTTCTTCATACTGATTGAGGTTGGTCATTTTTGCGATTATGGATGCGACTTCTTCTCTTGTGATTAATTTGTCAGGCCTTATAGTGCCATCTTCATATCCATTTATATAGCCTGCTGCCTTTGACTTTTTAATAGTGCTAAGATACCACTTCCCTTCTAATACATCCTTAAAATCGATATCTACCTCTTCTGTAAATCCAAATGCATTGTTTATAAGACTCATAAATTCTGCTCTTGTAATCTCATTTTTGGGTCTAAATGTTCCATCATTATAGCCTTTAGCAAGTCCTTTATTTGTCCAGTTTAGAATCACTTCTTCCCCCCAATAGCCTTCAATGTCGCTAAAACTGGCATAAGAAAATACTGGACATAGTAGGATAACTGCCAACATTACAATACAAATTAATCTATTCTGCTCTTTAGATTTCTTCTGTTGTTTTTTCATCGACTTCCTCCTTCCTTTTTAATATATAATATTAGTACAAGCATAAATATATTCATTATTTTAATTGTTCACTAAAATATTTAAAAAAATAAAACCGGACTGCAGAATCTGCAACCCAGTTTTATTGGTTTTCAAGATATAATCCGACTATTTATTGTATAATCAAATTAACTTATATTCTTACCAGAGGTGATAGCTTGTTAAGTGTAAGATTACTAGTTTCTTTTTTAATACTATATCACATTCACAATTGTTAAATATATTAACGGAATTATAATTGAAGGCAGCATATTTGCAACCTTAATCTTTTTAATTCCCAATAGATTGATACCTATGGCTAAGATCAATATACCTCCAACCGCTGACATTTCATTAATAACATTTACCGTTAAGAGATCCTTTGCGGAATTCGCCAACAATGTAATTATGCCTTGATAAATAAATACAGGAATGGCAGAGAAGGCTACCCCTATTCCAAATGTTGAAGCAAATAATATGGCAGTAATACCGTCCAGTATTGACTTAGCAAATAAGGTTTCATGATTGCCTGTTAAGCCGGACTCCAAAGCTCCTACTATAGCCATAGCACCTATGCAATATACCAGAGATGCTGTGACAAAGCCTTTAGAAAAGTTTGAATCCCCTTTGCCAAATTTCATTTCCATATTGTGGCCTAATTTTTCAAGTTTGTAATCAATATCTATTATTTCGCCAATGATACTACCTACTACAATACTTGCTATAATCAATACAATATTATCGGTTTTTATTCCACCCATTATTCCAATTATCATTATAGAAAGACCAATACCATCCATAATTGTGCTCTTATACTTTTCTTTTATGCCCTTTTTTATAATAATTCCCAATAATGCTCCTAATATAATAGCTATACTGTTTACAATTGTACCTAACATTTTACGGTCATCCTCACTTTGCCTTATTATTTAATGTCAAAAATACTTACATATTATATAAGAATACACTATTTTAGAGAAATTTGCCATAAAAATATAATTTATATGCACTTTGATTTTTATATGTGCTAAAAAATAATGTGGATCCTTCGCTTTAGGCTCAGGATGACAACAGCAGTGATCTTGGGTTCTGTAAGGTCATTATAATCAATGCTCGTGTCATCCTGAGTCAGGCAGTATAAACTTGACTATCGAAGGATCTCCTCTTTCAATTATGAACTGTGAATTGTGAATTATGAATTAAATAAAGTTGTTCCATAAATTTTAACCTGTCCAATATACTCTAATATGTTTAGAAGCATAGCTTTTTGTATATATATAAAATAACTATATTGATAGTCATTATCATTTAGAGATTTATATATATTAATAAAGGAGGTAAAATTTATGCATCTTGAAGATTATAATCCCCTTGACAATACAATGTATCAAATCATGGATAAGAGTGGAGAAATTGTCAAAAGTGAAGATATGCCTTCGTTTACCGACGAAGAATTATTGTATCTATACAAAACCATGCTATATGTAAGAATCATCGATGAGAGAGCGTTATCCTACCAGAGACAGGGTAGAATGCTTACCTACGCTCCAAATACCGGACAAGAAGCTGCACAAATAGGTTCAGCTTATGCAATGGAAAAGGGAGACTTTCTCGTACCTGCTTTTAGAGAGCTGGGCGCTTGGCTTGTAAGAGGAGTTCCTCTTAAAAACATCTATCTTTATTGGTACGGCAATGAGTGGGGAAGTCATATGCCTGATGACGTAAATGTATTACCCGTTTCAGTTCCTATAGGATCCCAATTCCAACATGCTGTCGGAATCGGAATGGCAAACAACATCAAGGGTGAAAACAATGTAGCAGTTGCCTACGTTGGAGATGGAGGCACCTCCCATGGGGACTTCCATGAGGGACTAAACTTTGCTTCTGTGTTTAAAGCGCCTGTTGTATTTATTATTCAAAACAATCAATACGCTATCTCAGTTCCAAGAAAAAATCAGACGGCAAGTGAAACTTTGGCACAAAAGGCTATTGCATACGGTATACCAGGAATCTTGGTAGATGGCAATGATATATTTGCCATGTACGCTGCAACTAAAGAAGCGATCAGAAGAGCTAGAAATG
This sequence comes from Paratissierella segnis, assembly GCF_014385195.1. Lineage (GTDB taxonomy): Bacteria > Bacillota > Clostridia > Tissierellales > Tissierellaceae > Paratissierella > Paratissierella segnis. The sequence continues at coordinate 41,225 of NZ_JACRTG010000016.1, read as the reverse complement.
GCGAAGGTCCTACCTTGATTGAAGCCTACACCTATAGATTTGGTCCCCATACAACTTCCGATGACCCAACTAAATATAGAGAAGATGAAGAAGTTGAATCTTGGAGAGATAAAGACCCAGTTGTTAGATTTAAAAACTTCCTATTAGATAAAGGTATTATCACTGAAGAATGGGAAGAAAACATCAAAAAAGAATTAGATACGGGAGTAGCAGCAACTTTTGAAGATATCGAGAAAAATTCAGTTTACGAAGTTGATGACATCTTTAAGTATCATTATGCAACAATGCCTCCGCATTTAGAGGAACAACTCAATGAGTACAAAGTATTTTTGCAAGGAGGTAAAAATCATGTCAAATAAATTGAACTTAATTCAAGCTGTAACCCAAGCTTTAGACAATGAATTGGAACTTGATAAATCAGTTGTAGTATATGGAGAAGACGTTGGAGTTGAAGGCGGAGTTTTCAGAGCTACAGTCGGACTTAGAGAAAAATATGGTGAGACTCGGGTATTTGACAGTCCCTTGGCTGAATCCGCAATCGTAGGTTCTGCAGTAGGTATGGCTATCAATGGATTGAAACCTGTAGTCGAACTTCAATTCATGGGATTTTCATACCCTGCATTCAATCAAATAATAAGTCATGTTGCAAGAATGAGAAACAGATCCCGAGGTCGATTTAATCTGCCTATGGTAATCCGTGCTCCTTATGGAGGAGGTATTCGCGCATTAGAACATCACTCTGAAAGTACCGAGGCAATGTATGCCCATATTCCTGGGCTTAAAGTAGTGATACCATCTACTCCATATGATGCAAAAGGACTTTTAATAGCAGCTATCAGAGACCCCGATCCTGTCTTATTTTTAGAACCAAAGAGAATTTATCGAGCATTTAAACAAGATGTACCGATTGAGGATTATGAACTTCCTATTGGCAAGGCAAAGCTGGTCCAAGAAGGAGAAGATGTAACTATAGTAACTTGGGGTGCAATGGTTAGAGATGTTCAGAAAGCTGTAGAAATAGTAAGTGAAAAGGATGTTCATCCGGAAGTCTTAGACCTCCGTACTATTTCTCCAATGGATCGAGATGCAATCGTAGATTCAGTTAAGAAAACAGGAAGAATAATTGTAGTCCATGAGGCGCCCAAGTCCTTCGGAGTAGGGGCTGAAATCGTAGCATTGGTCAATGAAAAAGCATTTCTTTACTTGGAAGCTCCGCCAACTAGGGTAACGGGGTTTGATACTATATTCCCATTGGCAAGAGGAGAGCATCACTATATCCCAACTCCTGAAAGAATTGCAAGCTCAATACTTGATGTAGTGAAATTTTAGGTAAGGAGGGAGATACTTTATGAAATATGAATATCGTTTTCCGGATATTGGAGAGGGTATCCACGAGGGTACCATCATAAAATGGTTAGTTGATATAGGAGACAATGTAAATGAAGGAGATTCTATAGCCGAAGTTGAAACCGATAAGGTCACCACGGAAATTCCAACACCAAAGAGCGGTAAAGTATTGGAGCTGATGGCCGATGCAGGAGATGTAATCAATGTAGGTGAAGTTTTTATAACAATTGATACATCCGGTGAAGCTGATGAGACTGAGGCTCAGGTAGATGCAAATAAAGAGATAGTTGAAGAAGAGACAGCCGGTGTAGTCGGTGAAGTTATAGTGTCATCAGAAGAGATACCTCCTAGTACAGAAGGCATCGTCTCAACTAAAAAAGCGGTAAATAAGAAAAAAATACTGGCAACTCCAGTAGCAAGAGCCTTGGCTAAGGACTTGGGCGTTGACATCAATGAGGTAATAGGCACAGGTCCTGGCGGACGTGTAATGAAGGAGGATATCCGAAACTTCAAAGACTCATTGTCAGAAATTGAAGAACCAAAGTCCAAAGTTGATGAAGTTTCTAGTGATTTTGTCAAGCTTGAAAAAGAGGTATCTAAAGGTGAAAGCATAACAAGAGTTCCCCTTACTAGAATAAGAAAGACCATTGCAGAAAAAATGACTCAATCAAGATTTACTATACCTCATACAACTGCAATGGATGAAATAGATGTCAGTAAATTAGATGATTTTAGAAAGAAATATAAAAGCATATTGAAGGAAGAGGATGTAAATCTAACCTATTTGCCATTTATAATTAAGGCAGCAATTACAGCTTTGAAGATATTACCGGAATTTAATGCATCATTAGATGAAGAAAATAATGAGCTTATCTTGAAACATTTCTATCATATAGGCATAGCAACGGATACAGAAAGAGGGCTTATGGTACCTGTAATTAGGAATGTGGATAGAAAATCAATCGTTGAACTTGCCAAGGCTATAGTTGATTTAGGCACTAGAGCTAAGGAGAATAAGATTGATTTAAGTGAACTTAAGGGAAGCACCTTTTCCATTACAAATTATGGCTCAATAGGAGGATATTATGGAATTCCTATCATAAATTATCCGGAATCAGCTATATTGGGACTAGGCCGTGTAGTCAAGAAACCTATAGTGCGAGATGATGAGATTGTAATAGCTAAGATACTCCCCGTATCCCTATCCTATGATCATAGAATTATAGACGGTGCAAGCGGAGCACGATTCCTAAATATATTGAGGGAATTGTTAACTGACCCTGAGCTATTGTTGCTAAAATCTTAAGGGGTGATTAATTTGACTTATGATGTAATAGTAATAGGCGGAGGTCCCGGAGGATATGTTGCCGCTATTAAGGCGGCTCAACTCGGGGCAAAAGTAGCAGTTGTAGAAAAAGAAAGATTAGGTGGGGTATGCTTGAACTGGGGGTGTATCCCTACCAAGACCTTGCTTCATAATGCAAAACTCTATAAGGATATTCAGAAAAGTGGGGACTTGGGAATAAGGGGAATAGACAAAGAAAAACTAAATATCGATTGGAAATCGTTTATAGCCCACAAGGATTCGGTAGTAGATAGACTTGTTTCAGGAATATATATGCTATTTAGGAAAAACAAGGTAGATTTAATAGAAGGAATGGCACAGATAATAGACAAGACCCATGTTGAAGTAAATGGCCAAACTTTAGAAAGCAAAAACCTAATTATCGCTACCGGAGCCAGTGAAAATATCCCCGATTTACCTGGGCTTAAGGATGGTTTTGACAAAAGTTTACTCCTAAATAGCAGGGCTACTCTTCAAATTGAAGAGATACCAAAGGAACTGGTAATACTCGGTGGTAATGTATACGCAGTAGAATTTGCTACGCTTTTCAATGCATTAGGATCAAATATTACTATGATTTTCAATTCTGATGGAATATTATCTACAGTTGAAAAAGAAATGTCCAAGACTTTAGAAAGGCAGCTTAAAAAAGATGGAGTTAAAATCATAGCAAAAGCGGAAATAAAATCTCTGTCTTATGAAGGTATAATCGCTGATGTGAAGGGCAAAGAAAAAATATATAAGGCTGATAAATATCTATTGTCTTTAGGGATAAAACCTAATTTATCTGGATTAGAAAATTTGAATTTGAAATTAAATTCTAAAGGATTTGTAGAAACAAACGAAAAAATGGAAACAAATATAAAAGGCGTCTATGCAATAGGTGACGTGAATGGAAAATACCCATTAGCCCATGTGGCTTCTGCTGAAGGGATTGTAGCTGCAGAAAATATTATGAGTAAAGTGAGCAAGATGAATTACAATCATGTACCGCTAGTTGCATATACTTTCCCTGAGATTGCAAGTGTCGGTCTTACTGAAGAGCAAGCTAAGGAAAAGGGGCATGATATTACCATAAGCAAATTCCCTTTATCTGCTAATGGAAAGGCACTTTCTGAAGATGATACTGTAGGATTTATTAAAATAATTTCTGATAATGAATATGGTGAAATAATCGGAACCCATATAATGGCAGGTAATGCGAGTGATATGATTTCAAGTGCAGTAGCAATAATGCAGCTTGAAGGAACAGTATTTGACATGGCTAAAACGATTCTTCCCCATCCTACTTCATCTGAAATATTTATGGAAGCAGCTTTTGGGGCTATAGATAAACCAATTCATATTTAAAAATATTCTTCTCATTCTATGGTAATACTAAATAGAATGGAGGGATATAATGGAATTTGTTAGAAAATATCGGCTTAAAAAAAATGATGACGGATATATGCTTATCCTATATCTTGATATGGGGTTAACTGAATTTGCTGATGAATTTGGAAGCGAAAGAGAACAAAAAAATAATATAGAAAAATTTATTGAGGAAATCATCAGAGTTAAGTTCCCCAATATCAGGATCAATAGCATCAAATTGGTAGTAGGCACTATTGTAGTTGCAACGATAACTTTGCAAAGTTCTGATTCCTTTGGAAAATCAAGTAATAGTTATCATATGAGTTATGCTTATTTTGAAACCGGCAGCCAAATAATTGATACATTAAACAAAACAGGCGATGTGCTGGATGTAGTCTCCCCTAGTTATTTTGATTTAACTCCCGATGGCAACCTACAATTAACCTCCCAATTTGATCCTTATACCATTAAACAAATGCAGAACAATGGATTTAAGGTTGTCCCTTTCCTTGCCAATCACTGGGATCGTGACGTAGGAAGAGCGGCTATTTATAATAGGGATAATTTGGTAAAGGAAATTGCAGATGTCATAAATAAGTATAATCTTGATGGCGTGAACGTTGATATAGAAAATGTAACTGTTGAAGATAAGGAAGCCTTTACGCTGTTTGTAAAAGCATTGAGAGAGGCATTACCTAAGGGAAAAGAAGTCTCTGTAGCTGTGGCTGCCAATCCCCATGGTTATACAGGAGGATGGTATGGCTCATATGATTATGCAAATTTGGCAAAATATGCTGACTATCTGCTAATCATGTCCTATGATGAACACTACGAAACAGGTGATCCAGGCCCGGTTTCCAGTGTAGGATTTGTGGAGGATTCTATCAATCATGCGTTAAAATATGCTCCACCTTCTAAGATTGTAATTGGCATGCCCTTCTTTGGCAGATGCTGGAGTGATGATGGCAGCATTAAAGGAAAGGGCACAAGCCTTATAAAAATCAATGAACTCATTGCAAAATACAATGGGACTGTAACCTATGACAATAATTCTAAATCTCCAATGGCTAAAGTAAATATTACAGGATATGAAGCGGGTTTCCCCATAGGCGGATATACTATTTGGTTTGAAAACGAGGAATCAATCCTAGGTAAATTGCAATTAATTGAGAAATATAATCTAAGGGGAGCAGGAAGCTGGAGCCTTCATCAGGCTACTCAAAATATCTGGAACGCCTACAATCAATGGGCTAATGGAAGCAGACTCTTCGTGGATGTTGGAGAAGGCTGGGCTAAGGCACATATACTTTCCGTATATGAAAAAGGCTGGATGCTCGGTACTAGGGACAGTTATTTTGAACCTAACAGGGCTTTGACTAGAGCGGAAGCTGCCACTCTCTTGGTTCGTGTTTTAGGATTGCAAAATACAGGTTCTAATATATCATATTTTAAAGATATTCCGGTCAATCATTGGGCAAGGAAAGATATTGAAATAGCTGTAGGGCATGGAATAATGGAGGGACTAGGAAACCAAAAATTTGCTCCTGATGCCTCCCTTACGAGAGAGGAAATGGCAACATTATTGTCCAGATTATTAAAGATAAGCCCTTCCAATAAATATAAAAACCACTTTAAAGATGTTGACTCTTCAAAGTGGTCATATCCATATATAGTAACAATGGCAGAAGAAAATATATTTGAAGGTTTTGATGACGGGACTTTCAGACCTAAAGACAAAGTCACTCGGGCACAAATGGCTGCGCTGCTTGATAGAATAAAGAATATGATACCTTAGGCAATGATAAGGGTCGGTACCCCACCCCGACCCTTATCATTTTGTATCTGAACTATCTCCAAATAAATGAGTTATATAATCCTGTTGTAGATTTTAGCTTATCTAACTCTTCCAATTTTATAATGGCATATTCACCTCGTCCATTTCTGGTTAAATACACTGGACTATTTTCTCTTACTTCATTAAGAACTTCTGTATAATTCCTTAGATCCGAAACAGGTTTTATATTTGTCATTGTATCACAGCTCCTCATGGTTATATTATAGCTTATATAACAGATGATTACAATGCAAATTAACATGTATATTTGCAGCATAAATGTGAACTACAATCTAACCCTATATCACGAACTGTTCCAAATACCTCTTTGATAGTCTTAGGCTGTCAAGGACTCTTGCTTCGCTGTCTTCAAAGGCTCTATCTTCTATTTCTATACATCCGTATCCATTGTATCCTATATCATTCAGAGCTGATACATATTGGCTCCAATTCACATCTCCAAGTCCCGGGAGTTTTGGACTCATATAATTTAAAGGATAAGCAAGTATACCCGCCCTTTTTAATTTTTCAGAATGCAATTTTATATCCTTAAAATGTACATGGAAAATCCTATCCTTAAATTCATAGATTGGGTTTATATAGTCCATCATTTGCCATACGAAATGACTTGGGTCAAAATTTATGCCAAAGTTTTTATTTGGTGCGATTTCAAATAACTTCCTCCAGATAATTGGAGAAGTGAATAAATTTTGCCCGCCAGGCCATTGCCCATTATCAAATAACATTGGGCAGTTTTCTATGGCTATCTTAACATCCTTTTTATCAGCATAATTTATGATATCAGGCCAAACTTCCTTGAAAATTTCTATATTTTCTTCTACTGTTTTAAATTGGTCTCTACCTATAAATGTAGTAACCATATTTACTCCCAGTCTACTGCTTGCATCTATTACTTTATATAGGTGAGACACATTTGCTTCTCTCATTTCCAAATCATTTCCCATGGTATTTGGATAAAAAGCAAGTGCTGATATCTCAATATTTCTTTCTTTGCAATAATTTTTTATATAGTCTACTTTATCATCAGTTAAATTTTCAACATCAATATGACTTACTCCTGCATATCTTCTTTCTGCTTTTCCTTGAGGCCAACATGCCACTTCCGCGCATCCAAACCCCAATTCACTGGCAGTATCTATCATCTCTTCAAAGCTGTAATCAGCTAATATTGCACTTACAAAACCAAGTTTCATTAAAAAACCCCCCTAGTTCTAATCTACGAAAACCGTCATTCCTGTATTTGAGGATTCAATACTTGCAAATATTGCTCTCATTGAATTTAGAGCTTTTTTACCTGACAATTCAGTTTCCTTATCCTCCAAGATGCTTTCTATAAATAAATCGATAACTCCCGATTTCGTCTGATTTTCATTCGTTTGGATGCCTTCAATTTCATAATATATTTTTTCTCCGTTATTAAGCTCAACTTTTATGGAATATTTGGGATCATCGTATATCCTCATTATCCCCTTGGTGCCATAAAGAACCGTACTATTGTCCTCCGGTCCATAGTAGGTCCAGCTAGCTGTCATCGTTCCAACTATTCCGTCTTCCATTCTATATATACAAAATGCATTATCATCTACACTTATAAGATTGCCCTCTGAATCTTTTTTGTCTAATGTCATAAGCCTTGCCGTAGTTTCTGCGATTTTTTGCCCTGTTAAGAATCGGATTAAGTCCGTCTTGTGTACTCCCAAGTCTGCCATAGCACCCATTACTGCCGCATTTTTGTCAAAAAACCATGTATTTGGTCCCGGTTTTATACTCCATGTTTCCGGACCTCCATGACCAAATGTGGTTTTAAATGTAAGTATTTTTCCGATGAGTCCATCGTCTATAAGTTTCTTAGCTCTTTTGTGAGCTGGTGCTAATAGCTGATTGTGTCCTATCATAAGTTTTTTACCCATTTCATCAGCTGCTTTAACCATGTCTTCACAGTCCTCAATCGTTGTTGCCATAGGCTTTTCACATAGTACATCTTTCCCTGCGCGAAGTGCTTGTATGGTAATATCTGCATGGAGATGATTCGCAACACATATGCTTACGGCATCTATATCTTTATCTTTTAATAACTCCTCATATGACTTATAAGCTATTCCCCCATATTTTTGGGACATCTCTTTTGCCCTTTCATATGTCCTATCATAATAAGCCACAATCTTGCAGTCTTTATTATCCATGTATTCTGGTATATGTCTTACCTGAGCGATTTTACCACATCCAATTATCCCTATATTTAACATGCTTATCCCCTTTCACGTTTATGATTTTTCTTTTCTCTGAAGAAGAACTGCACATACTACAATCATTCCCTTGAATGCTTCTCTCAAAAATGGTGGTACTCCAAATAGATTGAGCAAATTGTTCATAACAGCAATGATAAGCATCCCATATACTGTGCCGATAATCGTTCCTCTTCCACCACTCATACTGGTACCCCCAACTACTGCTGCTGCAATTGCATCCATTTCAGCACCACTGCCTGCATTGGCAAAATCCATGGAGCCGATTCGGGAAACTTGAATTATCGAAGCTATGGCTACTAAAATCCCCATTAAGGAATATACCCTTCTCTTCACCCTATCTACATTTACTCCTGAAAGCTTTGCAGCTTTTTCATTTGACCCTACAGCTATTACCTGTCGTCCGAAGGTAGTGCGTTTAGAAATATAATAAAGGAACAGCGTGATAATGAGCCAATATACAATTGGCATAAACATCCACTTTCCTACTCTGAGATTTGATATCTGAAGGAATTCCTTGGGGACAGTGGGATTATATCCCTGCATAAAATGTTGAGTAATACTTCTAAATATCTTCATAGCGCCAAGAGTTGCTATAAAAGGTGGTATCTTTCCCTTTGTAATCAATAAGCCTATGCCGCTGCCCAATAAATATCCAAGTAAAATTGCAAGAAATATTGTAACAATAAATGCAGGAACCCCGGTTAATCCCAGGTTCAATAAAATCCCTTTTTCCCCTGTGTCTATAAGCATCATAATTACAGCTCCGGTCGCAACCAATGTGGAACCAACCGCAAGATCTATGCCTCCCGAAATTATAACAAAAGTCATACCCAATGAAATAATCCCTACACCGGCATTGTTTCTCAAGATATTGATCCAATTGTTAATCCATGAATTAAACCAATGTCCAAAGGAATCATAATCAAACCCCAAGATTAAGGTTTGCAAAACTATCATAATCAGCAATGCTATAGCAGTACTAAATAGCGGTTCTGTAGTCCATTTATTCCTAAACCATTCAAAAAAATTTTTCTTTTGCTTTACATTATCTTTAAGCATGACTTATTTTTCCTCCTTGGTCTTGACATAAGTTTCCACCGGTTGCAAGATACATGATTTCATGCTCATTCATAGTCGAACCTGATACCTCTCCCTGTATTTTCCCATGATACATCACATAGGCTCTGTCACATAATCGAATGATTTCCTGTGCTTCGCTGGATAAAACAACAACAGCTATTTGATTTTCCGCAAGTTTTAATATGATTTCATAAATATCTTCCTTAGCTCTTACATCCACACCTTGTGTTGGATTGTCAAGAATGAGCAGTTTTGGATCTAATGACAGCCACTTTGCAAGAACAACTTTTTGCTGATTCCCACCGGAAAGGCTATTTATACTATTTGTTGGACTTTCCATTTTAATCCTTAAATTATTAATTTGATTTTCAAAGATATCTTCATGTCTTTGAAAGTTAATAACTCCCTTTTTTGCATACTTTCCCCAAGCCGCAATTGATGCATTTTCAATAATATTCATATCCTGTATAATTCCGTTTTCTTTTCTGTTTCGCGGTAAATATCCAATCCCTTCCTCCAAAGCTTGTTCTGTACTCAATATGTTTTTCTCTTTACCGTCTATGTATACTTTTCCTGAGTTAATCTTTTCAAAGCCAAATATTGCTTGAAACAACTCACTTCTTCCATCTCCCAAAAGCCCCGTTACTCCTAGGATTTCTCCTTTTCTTACAGAAAAGCTAATATCATTAAAAGCTGATTCATGAGATATCTTTTCTACTCTTAAAACTTCTTCTCCAAGATTTTTGTTTCTTGAAAGCTGATCTATTTTCACATCATAGCCTACCATAAACCTTGCTAAATCACCAGGTGTAATATCCTCTACCTTGCCTTCCTTTACCAGTTTCCCATCACGTAAGACCATATACCTCTCACATATTTCCATAACTTCATTTAATTTATGTGATATGAATATGATGCCAACGCCATGATCCTTTAGTGTTCTCATCATGTTAAAGACTCTCTCTATTTCCGGTTCGGTCAAGGATGTTGTGGGTTCATCCATGATTATGATTGAAGCTTTCATCATAATTGCTCTGCAGATTTCAACTATTTGCTTATAGGAAGCATCTAAATCTCTAACCATAACTCTTGGATTCAAATCCACCCCAATTTGACTAAATATTTTTTCTGTTTCTGATATCATCTTCTCTAAATCAAGTCTTCCTCTTTTATTCTTCAATTCTCTACCTAAAAACATATTTTCATAAATAGGCAAATCATTGATTAGATTTAATTCCTGATGGATAAATGCTATTCCGGAATTCAACGATTCTGCAGGGGAATTAAATTCTATCTTTTTCCCATCCAGAAATATATCTCCTAAGTCCATCTTATGAACTCCGCCCAATATATTCATAAGCGTTGATTTACCTGCTCCATTTTCACCTATTAAAGCACAAATCTCACCGCTATTAATAGAGATAGTTACATCCTTTAGAACTCTGTTTGAACCGAATGACTTATTTATATTTTTCATTTCTATCATAAAATCACACCCATTTGTATTAATCTAAGTTACAATTCACGATTAATTCTTGAAAAGATCCTTTGGAATCGATGAAAGATCCAGTGCACTGATATTTTATATAAGGTTATGGCATTGACATTGCCATAACCTTATATAAGTTAGATCCTATTATCTTGAGCCCCATTAATAAGGTGAATTTTCATCAAGAAAATCCTTGTAATTATCTCTATCTACTATAGTTGTAGGTATAATCTTTACCTGTTCTACAGTTTCACCGTTAAGAACCTTCAAGGCTACATCTACTGCATCCTTTACCATAACAGGACTGTATAATGCTGATTGAATCCATATATCTTCATTTTCCGGCATCATCTTGAAGTACTCTTGAGCACCTCCCCCGCCGGTTACTACTTTAATATCTGTTCTTCCTGCTTCTTTTATAGCCTGTAATACACCTATGGAAGTTTCATCATCCATGGAATATACTGCATCTATCTTTGGGTTTTTAGTCAAGATATCTGCAAAATCTTTAAGTCCATCTTCTCTGGTAAATTGAGTAGCATAGGTAATAATATTTAGATCCGGTGCTATTTCTTTGGCTTTTTCTACAAAGCCTTTCTTTCTAAGTTCTGATACGGAACCTGATGAAGGCACTTCCAGAATTACAACAGTAGCATCTTTTCCTACTTTATCTACTATGTAATTAGCCCCTTGAACACCCATATCTTCGTTATCTCCTGATACTCTATAAACTCCGTCTAAGTCAATTTCAATATCAAAGTTTACTATTTTGATACCTGCATCCAATGCCTTTTGCATCGGTACTTCCATACCTACCCATTGAGGAAATGCAACGATTGCTTCAGCTCCCCAAGTCATCAGGTCATCCAATTGTGAAGTCATCTCTTCCGCATTGTTACTTGTTTGAATCTTGTATTCAATCTGGTCTGACAATTCCTTGGCACGAGCTTCTGCATGATATGCAACTGCTGCTACCCATCCGTGTGTTACTGCAGGCGCCAGAATTCCGATTTTGTGCTTTTTGCCTTCAGCTGGTTCTGATTCATTTGGAGCTTCAGCCTCTGTCCCCGGCTCCTCAGGTTCCGGAGCTTGAGCAGGCTTGGAACAAGCCACCAAAGATAAAACTAAAGAAAGCGATAAGACTAACAAAATAATCTTTTTCATTAAATTTTCCCCCTTAATATTTTACATCCTTGTCTAACACTTACTATAATCAACTGAGATTTCTATCACAGCCAATATCCAAACAATTCACAATGCACAATTCACAATTCACAGTTCACAATGCACAGTTCACAATGCACAACTTAATTTAATTCATACCCACTCAGTGAAATATCATAAAATCAAGATTTGGAATATTTCTACTGTCGGGTACACGGCAATTCACAGTTCACAATGCAGAATCGACCCTTGGGTCGTCCTGTCGTGTACCCTTTGTAGTCTAAGGGTGAGCCGGGCAGGATTAACCTAACTAATAGGCGCTGAGGATTCTCTTATTATGAATTTGTGGGGAAGAACAACCTTTTTATTATCTTTGCCTTTATTAATAATACCAAATAATATTTTAAATGCTTCCCTCCCAATATCATAGCAAGGCTGAGATATTGTCGTTATGTATGGATGAAACATTGTGGTATCATCTACATCGTCAAAACCTATAATGGTTAAATCCTCCGGTACTTTAATTCCAAGCTCTTTAGCCGCTATAATGGCTCCAAGAGCTATAGTATCCGAGATACAAAATATCGCTGTAGGTCGATTTTCTCCTTGAAGCAATTTATATGCGGCAGCTTTTCCGCTTTTAAAAGAATAATCAGCATTTGCAGATGCTATATAATCTTCTTTTAAATTTATGCCATGCTTTTCTAAAGAGTCCTTATACCCTTCTAATCTCTCATGTGTGGATATATAGTTGTTTGAACTGGTAATCGTAGCAATTCTCTTATGTCCCAAACTTATAATATATTCCATAACATCTAGGCTAGCTTTATAATTATCAATTGAAACCTTTGGTATATTTAAATCTTTTGTATATTCCGAGCAGTGGACTATAGGGTATTTGTCAGCATATTCCTTTAACCATAAAGAATCAATGTCTATTGATAGAAGAATCGCCCCATCTGCTTTTTTCTTTTTCAACATATCCAAACTCTCTTTTTCACGGGTTTCTTCTCCATTAGTATTGAATATCAATGCACTATATCCATATTCACTTGCAGCATCTCCTATTCCGCTTAAAATGTGAGCATAATATGGGTTCGTAATATTGGGTGCAACTATCAATATTACTCTTGTCTCGTTCCTACGCAAATTTCTTGCTGACATATTTGGCTCAAAGGAAAGTTTCTCTATAGCCTTGTAAACTCGCTCGTATGTCTCGGGTCTAACGGAACTATGATTGTTTAATACTCGTGACACTGTGGCAACAGAAACATTGGCTTCTTTTGCAACATCTGATATAGTTGTCATAATAACCTCCAAATTTATCCTTCTACGCTTTATGCATTGATATTACTGAATGTAATCCATTATATTTTAAATTAAAATAACTCATGTAATCCATTACATAAATATTATATTATTAAATTTTATTTTTGTCAACGTTTTCCGATGAAAAAATTTATTCAATTTACAACTACTTAAACTGAAATGTTCAACATAAAAAAGGTTTAGTGCTGCAATTGACCGAATACAAAGACCCCATAGTTTTAGTCTATAGGGTCTTTGTTCTCTAATTTTATAATTCTATTATGCTGATTTAATTTCATAATTTCTCACTGACTGTAATTTACATCTTTATGCTAATTATTTAAATATATTGTAAATTCCTCACCAACTTGCTTAAAATCATTATTCATTCTCCCACTTTTTTCAGGGAACTTTGTTGCATATGGTGTTAAAGATATGGATTCTATACCATCAGATAAATCTCCTTTTATATCCTCATATTTGAACACCATTTCATCCTTATTTGATCTGCTGAGATAGAATACTACTTCGTTTCCTAAATTATCGGAGCCTCTCAGCTCAACATCATAATCATTTCTTCCTTTACCATTTATCTTTCCTATGATTTTTTGTGATACAGGATTGTATCTATATTCATTTAGAGAATATTGAATTCCATCTATATTAAATTGATATTCTAGAGGAATTACATTGGTATTTGCATTTAATTCTTCGCCGTTTGCAGTAAATTCAAATTCCCAATTTCCTTTAATCCTCTCTTCCTTATCTTTTAAGTGGTAGTTTATTTCATCTATCTTGATTCTTATATCTATATCTGAGCTTGTATCTATGTCCTTAACATCAATGTAGTCAGCTGCAAAATATAAATTTTTCGATTCATCTATTGGTCCCATGGTTCCGCTTCTGCCATTGTTAATCTTCTTCCCGTTTATAAACACGTCATAATCCAAGCAAAATGAATTTACTTCTCTTCCGGTATCAAAAATTGTAGTCAATATCAATTCGTCCTTATCTATTATGGCATCAGTTATTTTCACTGCAACCCCTTTATCTTCCACTACCTGATTTACCACATTTGCATAAGGCTCAATATCCCTCTCTATACCGAGGGACTTACCAATAGAATAAGTTATTTCCGAAATCTTTGATTCAGCTGCAGCATATACCCCTTTTCCGAAATCTGTTTGACTTAATACTCCCACCGTCAATACCAATGCTGCGGTAATAGAGGCAATCTTTTTAAAATTAAATGTTCTCACAGTATCACTTCTAAATGTTCTTTTTAAGCTTTGCTTTTCCACGTCGTTTAACTCCTCTTTTTCATAATCATTTAAATCAATTTTCATATTATTTAAAAGTTCATAAATGCTTTTAGAATCCTTCATTACTAATAGCCTCCTTTGACATCTTTGACTTCTTTGCGAATTTTCTTCTTACCTCTTGAAAGTCTGTTGTATAAAACTGACTTATTCAGCCCCATATCCCGAGATACTTCTTCCATATCCTTATTTTCAATATAGAGTTCTTTAAAAATCCTTCTGTCCTCTTCCGACAAGCTGCTAAGCATTTTTTCAGTTTCTTCACTGACTTCCTTTGATAATATTTCCTTTAATGTATTATCATCTACAGATAAATTGATATTTTCTATGTTTTCATTTTCCAAATCCTTTAAGTATTTTCGTACATAATCTATAGACTTATATTTTGCAATGCCTCCTATCCAATTTTTAAAACTGCTTTTCTCAGAATCATAATAATCAATGTTTTCCCAAATTGATAGCAAACAATCGTTCATACATTCATCATAAAAATTTGGAAGATAAAATAAATGCTTTTTTATTACAGTTTTAAGAATCCAAGCATAATTATCAATAACATATTCTAAGGCTTTCTCATTTCCCTTTTTCATCTGAACGATAAAATTATCTTCTGTTATTTTCAATGGCGCCACCTTCTTTTTGTTGATTCTGTATACAGATATTTTGCCCTTCACTTATTACTTCGTACTCAGAAATAAAAATCTATCAATATATAAATTATATATGAATTTTCGTCCAAAATGTATTTAATGAAAATATACCAAATAATACAATATAAGATTCAACATTTACATCTCTTATATTGTATTATTAATAGAAGGTATTACAAGGAGGTGCAAAATTGGAGCAATCTTCACTTTATACCAATGATGAAATAATAGATATCTATAATCGCAATGTAAACACAGTCTACAAAATTTGTCTAATGTATTTGAAAAATATCCCTGACGCCGAGGATGCAGTTCAAAATATATTCCTAAAGCTTATACAAGGAAACCATAGGTTTAAAAACTTAGAACATGAAAAGGCATGGTTGATACTTACATCTCAAAATCATTGCAAAAATATACTTAAGCATTGGTGGAAAAAGCAGAGAGTTGATATTGACAATATTTCGGAGATTTCATATGAAGAAAATAATACCTTTGATGATATTTGGAAGCAGATACTTCTGTTGCCCAATAAGTATAAAATAGTGATTTATCTGTATTATTATGAAGGTTATTCAACAGAAGAGATATCTGAAATACTCAATATTAAAAGCCCTACAATACGTTCACAGCTTTCTACGGCTCGTAAAAAACTAAAAATTATACTGGAGGAGGATATTGAATGAAAAAAGAAGATTTATATAATAGTATCGACTCTGTAGTTCCGAATGAAGTCCAAAAATCTAGGATGTTGAAGGAAATATTAAATCCAAAGATGAATTATGTAAAAACAAAACCTAAAAAATTGGTAATAGCTGTAATAGCTATTTTTTGTCTGATAAGCACCACTGTAATAGCCACGAATATTCCTGCTTTTCAAAGTCTCTTGGAAAAAATAAACCCTGATATGGTAAAATTTATAAAACCTGTAGAGGGGGTATGCATAGACCAAGGAATTAAGATGGAAGTTGTCGCAGTTGCTCGATATGATAATATGGTTAAGGCATATATAACCCTTCAGGATTTGGAGGGAGACCGTATACGTGAGGATCTTAGCTTTCTTGATTATTATAGTATAAAAGGTGCATGGTCCGGCAGGTGGTCTCTTATAGATCTTGATAAGGAAAATAAAAAAGCAACTTTGTTTGTAGAAGCTGAAAATGATAAAAAATTTGAAGGAGAAAATTTGATATTCAAAGTGGAAAATATCTTCTACGATCATAAAAAATATGAGGACTACGAAATAGGAATAGATTTAAACGAAATAAGTCACGACCCTTCCTATATAAATGCAACTACAGAGCAATTTATGTCCTGGTCTCATGGCAAATTATACGGTGGCCTCCTTTCTGAAGAACAAATAGTTCCTATTTTATCCCCACATACCATAGATTTTAAATTCTCTAATATAAAAACATCTATGATTTCCAATATTGGAGTTATAGATGGGATACTCCATGTACAGGTATGGCGGGATACAGCTTTTGATGGTCAAGGTGTGAGTATCTATCTTAAGGATTCTAAAGGTGAGAGAATTGATGCAGATACTACTATAACCTTTATGCTAGATGAACTCAAAAAGATTAAAAATCCCGAATATAGTTACTACAGTGAATATATATTCGATATAAATACCGATAATTTAGACGACTATAAGTTATTTGGCGATTTTCACACTTCTAAGCAATTGAAAGGAAACTGGGAAGTAAGTTTTAAAGCAGAGGATAGTTAAATAATCCAATTAAGTAATATTGAAATAGATGAACCAAAGGGTATAAATATAGATAAAATAAGAGTTAATCCTTTTGGAGTGACTATTTTAGGAAATAGAAATATTGATGCAGATGCTTATGAATTCGATATAAAAATCAATACACAAACAGATACAATCCAAGCTTCAATCTTCAGCAGCACGTGGAAAGATCTCCCATATGATACCAAGGAAAAATGCAGCGATTTCATATTGATATATGATACAGAAAAACCTATTGATTTAAATCTTATAAAATCCATTACCATAGATGGAGTAGATGTGCCAATTAAATAAGATAATAATAAAAGCCCTAAATCGGGGCTTTTATTAATTATCTTATTTATGAAAGTGTGTAATTTAGTTTTGCAATTTACTTAATTCACTATTTGCTCCATGATCTCTATTCCCTTTATTATTTGATTACGACTTACCCTATCGGATGAAATCCCATTTTCTATACATGATATGAAATGTGAAAGTTCATTGTAAAACATTCCGGTAGGCGGTAAGTTTATACCTGTAGGCACTACTACTTCCTCTTTTAAATCAAATTCAAAAGGTTCTTTTTCATTTTGATATAATATAAGGCTTTTACCGTCATATTCCAATACTGCTCTTTCAAAATACACCCTCCAAGCTGCACTAAAGGGATAGTCCGCATTATACCATGCAGCTTCCGCTGACACGTTTAAATTTTCAAACGTATAATTTATCCTATATGCTTCTTTATAACCAGCTTCATCTCTGCCGCAACTTGTATAATTAAAGCTCTTAGGTATACCAAAAAGACTTATTATCAAATCTAAATCGTGTACATGAAGATCAAAGGGCAATAGCCCGCTTTTTTCCTTATCGAAAAGCCATCCTTCTTTAGTCCATTTAGGGCTGGCTGAAAGCCTTTTAAAATACCCATCTAACGGTTTCCCATAAGTTTGATTTTTTACTATGTCCTTCAATATTTCAGATTCTTTTGTAAACTGCACTACTTGTCCTACAAATAGCAATAAGTCATTTTTCTCTGCTAAATCAAATATTTCTTCTGCATCTTTTGCATGTAATGCAATGGGTTTTTCTACAATTACATGCTTATGAAAATTTAATGCCTCCATTACATAGTCTTTATGCAAATATGTGGGGAGGCAGATATCTATAACATCTATATTTTCGTTTTTCACCATAGATTCAATATTCTCATAAGGTATTATCCCAAATTCCTTAGACTTGTTTTTGCTATTTTCAGAATTACATACTGCTGCAGCTACTTTACAATTATCAATATATTGATAGTTGTGATAATGAACAGTCCCCATACCGCCTAAACCAACAATTCCGATTTTTATCATGAAAGCCCCTCCCTAAATTTCTAATCCTATACTTTTTAGATAATCAAAAGAATCCTTTACAGCCTCGTTTATCTCATCAAGGCTTCTTGCCCCTTCGGATGTAAATTCAATTTCTATGCTTAATGGACAGTTGTTGTTTGTCTGCTCTAATTTTTCCATTATCATCTTAAAATCAATATAGCCCTGACCTAATGCCGGGAAATTCCACTCATTATATGCTCCGGCTTTGTCCTTTAAATGGATATAACCGATTTTATCTATTGAAGAGACTATATCCTCTTCCAAATTTACATTGCCATAGAATATTGCATTAGCCGTATCATAGTTTATCATAACATTGGGTGAATCAACTAGTTCGACTATTTTCTTTAGCTGTTTGCCTGTACCATGTTTGCCATGATTTTCAATCCCAAGTTGCAAATCGTATTCTTGAAGGAAAGGTACTATCTCTCTGATATGTTCTGCAACTTCTTCGTCTGAAATCTCGGTCCTATCCTTTAAGTGAGCTTCTCCTATTGAAGAGATAATATAATCGCAGCCGAAAAAAGCAGCTAGTTTGATATTGAGGATAAAATCCTCTAATCTTTCCCTATCCATTAAATTACAATGCCCACTCATAGAGAATGGAATAAGATTATTGTTCTTAAGCTCATCTTTTATTTTGCAAAGTCTTTCAAATGTCATATTTGGAAATACATGCTCTGTCCATCCTTTGGTTGCTGTTAGTTCCACGTATCTAAACCCAGCTTTTTTTATGCCATCTATAGCATCTTCAATGCTATACCCATGATATGTATTTGAATTAACTGCTATAATACGATTCATCAAATTTCCCCCTTTTTATTCTACTTTTAACTATTTTATACCTTAAGTGATTATTGTTAAGCAATAATTCTACATTTAATGTAAAAACAATTCACAATTCAAACTTCCACAATGATTCTAAGCATTATCCCTACTACCTTTTATATTAATCGAATATCTATATAGCCAACCTGCAAGAATTACAAATATTCCTAAGGTCACTAGATTTCTCACAGCTTCATTGGTAATGATACCAGCAAGGAAATCTATTCGTATATTTAAAGCTGCAAATATTCCAATCAATATACCGGTAAGGGCATCTCCGGCTACAAGGCCGGATGCTATCAAGGTGCCTCTTTCCAGGGATGTTTCTAAATTTGATTCATCCTTTTTAAATTTCATCTCAACTAATTTTCGTATTATACCGCCGAAAAAAATTGCTGCGTTTAGAGATATAGGTAGATAAATCCCTAATGCAACCGGCAATATTGGAAGTTTGGCTAAGGCACAGAATACAGCAATTACCGCCCCTATAATTACAAGTGTCCATGGCAGTCTCCCTGTCATTATTCCCTCAACAATTAGTCTCATTAGGGTTGCCTGTGGCGCTGCAACTTGTTCACCTCCTATTGTATATGCGTTGTGTAGAAGCAATACTGTAGCTCCTGCAGCTACTGATGCTATTGCTAATGATATAAACATACCGTGTTGTATCTTTCTGGGACTGCCTCCTACTATATATGTTGCTTTCAGCGACTGAGCTACTCCTCCTGCTACGGCTATAGCAACACATACGACACCTGCTGCCATTAAAACGATTTGCATTCCCGAAGTACCTGTGGCACCCATTGCTCTGTAAATCGAAGCGATAACTAAAAGTGTCGCAATAGTCATTCCGGATACCGGATTGTTGCTTGCCCCAATTACTCCAACCATTCTTGCAGATACAACCGAAAAGAAGAAGGAAAAGAATACAGCAAGTATTGCACCTATTGGTCCCACTCCTATGACAGGAACAAACCAAGTCAATAAACACCCTAATATAGCTGCTGCTAATACCCATATAAACGATGGATCTTCATCTATTCTTTTTTGAGACTTTTCGCCTTTTCCAAACCCGCTCATTGCCTCTCTGAAGGA
Source organism: Paratissierella segnis (assembly GCF_014385195.1). Taxonomy (GTDB): domain Bacteria; phylum Bacillota; class Clostridia; order Tissierellales; family Tissierellaceae; genus Paratissierella; species Paratissierella segnis. The sequence continues at coordinate 21,026 of NZ_JACRTG010000016.1, read as the reverse complement.
TTTTATAATGGTAGGTAAAGATTTTGCTAGGGAAATGAAACCTCCGGCTGCCACAGTACCTGCCCCAATATATCTAATATAGCTAGACCAAATTTCAGAAGCTGACATTTCAGCGATTAGTACTGTGGATGGAAATATAGCCTCAGATGCAAATACCCCAAAGAATTTTATCAATGGAATTAGCGAAAGCCATGCTAATACGGACCCGGCAAACATCAACGCTGATGTAGATGTTCCAACGATAAAACCTACCCCTAAAAGTGATGATAAAGTATCTATACCTATCATTGTTCCCTGATATGAAGCTATGATATATGAAGCTGTCTCATTCCAAAGACCTAATCCTCCGGACAATAACTTGTATACAAAACCTACACCTAGTCCATTTAGTACGGATTGAAATCCTTTTCCTCCCTGATTTGCATTTACCAATACTTCAGCTTGTGCCATGGACTCCGGATAAATTAATTCTCCATGTTCTTGAACTATCAGATATCTACGCACAGGGGTTACAAAGTATACCCCCATAAATCCCCCAATAATAGTAACTAAAGCTACTTGAGTGATTGAGAGATTAATGCCTATGAGAATAATAGCAGGCAGTACAAATATAATACCACCTGCAATGGATTCTCCTACTGCTGCTAATGAGGCAACATAATTTGCCTCCAATATGCTATTTCTTTTAAACATCGTCTTTAATAATCCTGTTGCAAGAATTGCACCTGGAATACCTGCTGAAATAGTAAGACCTACTCTAAGCCCTAAATAGGTATTTGCAGCAGCAAATACAATTGCAAAGATAATGCCCATAGTAATTGAATATCCTGTTGCTTCAGGTGCTTTTTCATCTGCGGATATAAAAGGAACATAATCCTCTCCTTTTATTCCGCCATATGCATCTTTAGATAATCTCTTTGGATTATTAGTCATGAAAAATCCTCCTATGTTAGTCTATTTTAATTCTTCGAACAATTTCAATAGGAATTCCCATACTCTTTGTACAGATGAAATACTTAGATGCTCTTTTTCCGTATGAACATCATATAAATTAGGTCCAAAGCTTATCATGTCGGTATCAGGTAAGATTTCCTTTAACAACCCGCATTCAAGTCCTGCATGTATAGCATTTACCTCAGGTTCTTTCCCAAATAATTCTTCATATATTTTAATACACTTTTCACGTATTTTTGAGTTTTCATCGTATTCCCAAGCAGGGTAAGCACTATTTTCAACTGCCTTTGCACCCGTTCTCCTTGCTACAGCTGCCAGAATATTTAAAATTTCCCTTAGAGCGCTGTCGGAAGAAGAACGTACAGATGTTGTTATCTCAATATTACCTTCCTTTTCTTCAATAATCGCATTATTTAAGCTGGTCTGAACCAGTCCTTCAATATCCTTTGACATATATTGAACTCCATCAGGTATCATCATGATAAAGTCAATTAGATTGTCACTTAACCCCTTTGTATATACTTCGTCTATACTTACCTCTTTTGTATCTATATTCAATCCACTATCCTCAACATGGTATTCTTCCTTTAAGTCATTTGCAAGACTCCCTATGATTTTCTCTACTTCACTCATATTTTCAATAAAAATAGTAGCTTCTGCTTCATTCGGTATTGCATTGTGTTTAGTTCCGCCATGAATATTGGATAGCCTTATATTAGCTTTCCCATTACATTCATATAAAATTCTACCTAATAATTTTATAGCATTTGCTCTTTGTTTGATGATCTCCATACCGGAGTGTCCGCCTTTTAGACCTGAGATCCTAATTTCCAATCCCTTTCCAGTCTTTTTCTCCTTTTCAAGCTTGAATGTAATACTCATATTTGCCCCACCGGCACAGCTTACAAGAAATATTCCTTCCTCCTCCGAATCCAAATTTAGAAGAGTCTTACCTTGCAGGTGTTCATTTGTCAAAGCCATAGCTCCATCCATTCCGGTTTCTTCACTTGTTGTGACTACAATTTCAAGTGGCGGGTGTTTTACATCGTCAGAATCCAATATTGCAAGTGCATAAGCTACTGCAATACCATCGTCTCCGCCTAATGTGGTATTATTTGCCCTTAAAATATCTCCTTCTACCATCATTTCTATGGGATCCTTTGAAAAATCATGATTTGACCCTTTTGCTTTTACACATACCATATCCATATGTCCCTGAATGATTACAGAATCAGCATTTTCATACCCTGCAGTTCCTGGCTTTTTGATTATGATATTTAATGCTTCATCTTGATAAGCCTCTAGGTTTCTTTCTTTTGCAAAATTTAAAAGAAAATCACTTACTCCTTTTTCATTCCCTGAACATCTTGGAATTTGATTTAATTCATAAAAATAATTAAATACCTTTTTTGGTTCTAGCTTTTGAATGTTTGACATATTATACCTCCTATAGTCTTTAAAAAATTATTTCTATTTTCCCTAATATATTTATCCCCAATAATACTTGATTTTAGCAAAAAAATCAAAAATCAAATTATACATTTTAATTCACATTAAATTTAAGGATGAGACGAACAATGAAATTTTTGCATTTTAACAGATTTATTGACAAAATATACGAATCTTGTTATTCTAAATTAGTTAATATAATTAATTTCATAGTATCACATGAAACCAAAATCACAAGAGATTGTTCTTGTGACTTTATTTATGAATTAAATGATTCACAGGGGTATGAAAATCAGCGAAATATTTTGGAGGGACAAGAAATATGGAAAATGATTATTTAATACAAAAAAAACCTTTAAATGCTTTGATTATTTTTTCCTTACCTATCATCATAGGTAATTTATTTCAACAAACTTACACGATGGCAGACTCAGCTATCGTAGGTCGATTTGTAAGTGAACAGGCCTTAGCCGCTGTAGGAGCTTCTTACTCTTTGACCAATATATTCATTTGTATTGCAATTGGAGGTGGAATCGGAGCTTCAGTTGTTGTAAGCAGATATTTTGGTGCAAAAGAGTATGCTAAAATGAAGCAAGCTATTTTTACCTCTTTTGTATCTTTTCTGGTAATTAGCATTTTGCTAGGAGGACTTGGTTTATTGATCAGCAAAAACATTTTGGTCCTTTTGAATACTCCTGATGATATTTTGGATATGGCAGTACTGTATCTTGATATTTATTTTCTAGGGCTTCCGTTTCTTTTTATGTACAATATTCTATCATCTATGTTTAATGCGCTGGGAAGATCAAGAATACCGCTATACTTTTTGATTTTTTCTTCTGTTTTTAACGTTATATTGGATATTATCATGGTAACAACGTTTCAAATGGGTGTTGCCGGAGTTGCATGGGCGACTTTGATCGCGCAAGGTATTTCTGCTGTTTTATCCTTCTTGGTTTTTATGAAGGGACTTAAAAGTCTAAATTGTGAACACACAAAAGTATTTGATAAATCAGAATTAGCCATCATGGCGAAAATAGCTTTACCATCTATTTTACAGCAATCCACAGTTTCAATTGGTATGATGCTGGTACAATCAGTTGTAAATAGCTTTGGTTCTCAGGCGTTAGCAGGATTTTCCGCTGCTATGAGAATTGAATCCATTTGCATCGTGCCAATGACCGGAATTGGAAATGCTATGTCTTCTTACACAGCTCAAAACCTTGGTGCCCAAAAACATGAACGAGTTGTAGAAGGATATAAAGTAGCAAACAAAATGGTAATTGTTTGTGCAGTAGTTATTTGTTTAATATTGGAATTATTTCACGCTTCAATTATTTCTCTCTTCCTTGGAGATAATGGTACTGCTACTGCAATTGCCACAGGTCGAAATTATTTAAAATTTATTGGATGGTTCTTCTGTCTAATTGGTTTTAAAATGACTGTAGATGGGCTATTGCGAGGTGCCGGTGACATGAAGATGTTTACTGTTGCAAATTTAGTTAATCTATTTATTAGGGTAGTCCTATCTATAACACTTGCTCCTAAATATGGAATTGCAATGGTTTGGTATGCTGTACCAATAGGTTGGCTAGCAAATTGGATAATATCATTTTTACAATATCGTACAGATAAATGGAAAACAATATATGCTTCTTAGGATTGGGTGAAGGGTAGAGTGGAATGATCTCAAATATATTACGATTCATTCGATAAAAGCAACCGTAATTAATCAGATTTGATTAATTACGGTCTTTTTATTTACAATATAAAACCATATTAAATCATTATTATAATTATTGTCCTTTATACCAGTTGGAAAGGTCTATCGAATTTCCAAAAGATTTATTGTTCTTATAATTATCTTTACTCTTATTCCTTTTTTGTTTATTATTTTGTTTATTATTTTGTTTATTATTTTGTTTATCATATTGAGTCTTTCTACTTTTATCTAAACCCATTCTATCTTTATTAATTATGTCTGCATATTCTAATATTGATGGTAGGACCTTTTTATCTTTAAATTCATTTAAATTCATATATCTATACCAGTTAGCATCTTTCTTGTTAACTACCTTACTCTTAATATAAATAAATTCTTTTATAAATTTTTGTTCATCAATGCTCTTTCCATTAAGATATTTATTAGAAAATGTTTCTTTATATATATTAATATATTTATCTATCTCTGCATCTTCCATAAAATCAAAACTAAATTCTAAATATTTCTTTTCCAAATTTTCTAATTTTAACAAAATGTCAGAAACCTTAACTCTACCAAATCCATATGGCTTAGCTAATCCAATGCTCTGATAGCAATTATCTTCTAGTTTTAGCGCCCATATTAAAAGGCCAAGCTCATCTTCTTCCAAGTTATTAAAATATATTTTCCCACTAAATTTAGTACCTTCTTTTAAAGGATGAATAGTAAAAATCATATTATCATTCTGTTTATCTATATTTGGTCTTTCTATATAATCCTTCAGCCAATACTGTTTAGTTCCTCTGATTTTAAAATCGCCTTCATATATATTAAGTTCCTTTTTCCCTGCCCCTATTTCTTGTTTTAAGTATAGATTATAGCTTGTTGATTTTGGTTCAGCCAATATTATTTTCATACTAGTATCTTTATCAACAATTGCTCCTTCATGAACTAGGACATCCTCAAAGCTAACTCTAGACTTGTAACTATAAATTTCTTCTTTATTGTCTTTTTTTAATACCGTGCTTGAAAATCCAAATATGGAATCACAATAGCTAATACCTGCAACATCTTTATATGATGGGTTGACTTCATCTAATACTGATTTTGAGTAAAACATTCTTATATATGGTGTAAATCCAAAATGAAGTCTATCTGTATTTATAAAAAATATTGGCTTTTTATTCCCTATACTAGGCAAATTAAAAAATTCATCTCCTGATTTTATTTTTTCATCTGATTTACTCATCTTTTTGGTGAGAATTAGGTCATCTTTATATTGTCTAATATTATCTTGTGATATTTCTATTATATTTGAATAAATCGAAGGTGCTGGAACTATATAATGACTCATCTTTCCATCTATAAATCCTCCAGATAATAAATACCCCTCTTCATTATATTGTCCTATACTGCCAATTTTAATAATTCTTGCACTCTTTGAATCTAAAGAATAAGACACTTCAATATTATAAGGTTTATAACTCCCATTTTTGCAATCTTTAAGTATACATTTTTTCTCATCATGTGCTTTATATATTTCTTGTTTATTTTTTGATCCTCTTCCATAAATTATCTTATTTAAATTCTTTATTCTATCCTCAAATTTTATTATTTTTGGTAAATACATAAATTTAATATCTTTTATAATTTTCTCATCTAATATCTTTCTAAGATATATCTCATCTACCCTAAAATAATTTCTAATTTCATCTAATTTTTCGCTTTCTTTTATAAAATACTTATTATTTTCATTGAATATATATCCAGTTCTTAAGTTTCTGGATATTCTTTTATTTGGATCAATACTCAGAATTTGAGAATATCTCTTTGATAAAGAATTACTACCGGCTATATCCCTAAAAAGGAATTTTGAATCTTCAATTTCACTCATCTCATAATTATTCCCTCTAATTATGTTACTAAAACTTAATATCTGGGTATTTGCTCTTATAAACCCCCTTATTGTATTCCCAGGTATTGCATATTCTCCACTAGAATTTATAAAAAAGTATGCATTTTTATCTTTTTCTCCTGCAGAAACTATAATTGGTGTTTTTGCCTCTAATGTATAACAAATAGTTCCTGATAATAGTTTCCTTCCATCCCTACTCTTAAAATTATTATGTGCTGGTAAATCATTAGGGTGATTATATCTGACTACAGCTTTTGGTGGTAAACTAACAAAGTTATATGGTGCTACAGAATATCCTTTTAAATCCTGCTTGTCTATTGTTATAGGTTTCATCTTCTACCCACCTCCTTAAATAATTTTTGATGGCTTAATATAACTAATATAAGCTTGTCCATCTGAATCATAGTCAATATACTTCTTTACAAATAATTTACTTGGACTATATCCACCTGTTTCTCTTGGATAGAGAATATATTCATCCTCCATAATATTGTTGGGTTTTATCTCCTTGAATATAGATCCCCTCATTATATTGTCATATCTCCATATTTTTATTTCGCAGGTTTCATTGAATATTCTTGCTTCTATAATATTATCAAGATCAAATACCAAATTTTCTATCTTTTCAGTTAAAATTTTATCATAACAATAAATAATGGCTGATTCAAAGCCAAACATTTTCAATATCTCTTTATTTAAGAGTTTAATAAAATCTACCTTACCTTCCATTTCGTATGCAAATACTTCTTTAAGACTTTCTTTATTAATTTCTCTTACTATATAATTAGTCATTATTTATCACCCCTGTTACTTAAATTTTTCACTGATCTAATATACCCCAATAGAATACTGTCATTAGTTGTTATTTTATTATTAAAATCTATTTCTATCCTATCTTCTCCTTCCTCTATTTCAAGTATATCCGCCCTAAATCTTCCTCTTCCTATACTACTGCTGCCACCAATGCTAAGATTTTCTGTTCCCAAATCTCTTAAAGCTAAGATTATGATACCAATAGCATAATTGTCAATTCCCTTATCTCCACTTTTCCTATATATTATATTAAATTCAGTACCCCCTTTAACAGGAATATCTTGCATTAATGAGCCATACCTTACACCTGACGTAAATTTATCTAATCTAATTCTATTATATCGTACTTCTTCTAAAAATTTACTATTGTCAACAATTGATTCCTCTACAAATATCCTACTTAATACGTTATCTTCCCCATCTCTCTCTATTCCACCAAACAACATCTTTGCCTCATCTTCACTTCCAAAATAATTTGCTATTGTCTCTACCCTTGACCTTAATATACCTTTAAAGCTACTTCCAGGAATTAAGTATTCATTACCACCATTTTTTAAGCTACTATCATCTGCTTCACTTGGATAAAATGATTTTGGAGCCTTTATGATTAATGGAGTACTTAAATTCCCTGACATTCTAAACTTAACATATCCAACATTATTTTGCATTTTATCGATTTCATTAATAATATCTATCTTCTCTTTATCTTCTTCTTTTAAATAGCTAGTTAATTCATCTAAATCACTGAGGTTATAAGTCATTTCAGTTGCATTTTTAACTTTAAATATTCCCAGCCCTGAGCTTTTATAGCCTCCAAATCTGATAATACTATCGTCTAAGCCCTTTAGTCCCTTATAAATCATTTTTTTAAATTCGACATTATTCTCATTATCACTCTCAACTTTGAACCTTAACTTAAACTCAAGTCCTTTATCAAAATATAGCCTTTCTATCTTTTGTCCTGGTACATTTGCTCCAGTCTCATAATCTATACGTAAGCCAACTCTTCTCGTAAACTTTTTTATATCAGCATATGAATCTTGAATATATATATTGATCCTTTGTGGTTTATCAGAATCTCCAAAAAGTACACTTTCATCTTCCCCTATAGATTGTAAATAAGATCTAAAAGCACCAGCAATACTAGTTGCAGGTAAATATACCATATTTCTTTCATTATCTATAAGCAAATTACCTTCGTCATCTCCTATAAAAAGAGGAGAGGTACTTATAATACTAGATTCTATATAAGTAATTAGCATTTTACCTTCTCCTTTCTTATTTGATATCTACATAGCTCTGACAATATTTTGAGGTTAGTCTTATAAATAAATTCATCTTCTATATTATTTTCAGCATTTTCTATGTTGACCCTATAGTCCCTATACATATTCTCAAAATAAAATCTGTCTATAATATTCTCCATATATTCATTAAAAAATTCTATTAAGCTCTGTCTGCCGATAATATTTTTATCTTTATCTTTTGTTAAGTATTGTACTTTTTCCATGTCTTTAAATGATTTCCCTTTTTTCTCAACAATGTGATTTATATATTCTTTATATAAACTTAGTCCACTATTTATATCCAAAATAGATATATACTCAAATAAATTCTTTAAATTCCCCCATTGATTTGAGCTTAATTTTTTGTCATTCTTTAAACTTCTACTTAATTCTAATACTCTTTCATTGATTTTATTTTCAATTCTCAACTTGAAAATTCTATTACACATATTTTTTAGTAGGTTTAACTCATCATTTGATAATATATGGGTTTTATTTGTATTTTTTACTATGTCATGTCCCATTTCAATAACTGTATTGTCATACATTTCAGTAGTAACCCCTATTCTACCAAATCCCTCTGATTTTCTTTCCCCAATTGCATTGTCCATAAATGATTTAAGTCTCATTTCATCGATATTACCATTGAATTTATATTTAAATACGCTCCCAGCTTTTATGGCAACTATATTTGGTGTTCTTGCATTCCATTTGTTGTTAAAACTTGTGATATTCTTTGTCTCTATTGAACTATCAATAAATTCTACATCGCTTATTCCAAGTTGATCCTCTACTAATTTCTCATCAATTTTCGTTTTATATACCCCACACTCATCTTTATATATAATATCCGACAGTGCAATTATATAAATATATCCAGAGTCTTTATTTGTTTTGAAAACCTCTTTTTCTGGATTTCCATCCTGAATGTTTATTTCTTTAATTATACATTTTCCATAACCACTTCCTTTAGATCCACCTATATATACAATTTTATTTTCTAATAATTTAATTACTTCATCTGCGTACTCATCCTTTTCTACTTTTATTATACCTTTAAATATCTGCCCTTTTTTTATAGCTTCATACCTAAATAACTTATTTTCTTTTTCTAGTTTATTTATATGAAGATTAGACGTCTTTTCTACATTTACTATAGTGAAATTATTTTTATCCATATTTACGTATTCACCTAGTCGAACTTTCTCGAACCCTTGAGGTAAGGGCCTATCCAATCCCAAAGATATTTCAATTTTATCTTCAAATGTCCGAATCTTTTCTTTAGGTGCGAAATAACATTTAGGTAGTGGAACACTGCGCTCATCTTTATATACGGGATATGCGTTTAAAAATTTTATTCCACCTGCAAGTAACTTTTCTCTATGCTCTCCCTGATTAATATTAGATATATTGTTTGCGCGAATATATTTATATATAAATGCTCCTCTTATAGTTGAACCACCAATATAATCCATTGAATCCTGTGAATCAACTTGCATATTTGTCTTTGATAATTTAAGATTTTCATCAGCTATTAAATCAAAAGTTATATATTTAGGCATTAGATTTCACCACCTCTATAAACTCATCAATGTATTTATTTGTATTGTCCGTATACTTCCCATTTTCTTTTTCCAATAGTGTACATTTCACTTCGCCTTTGCCTCTGGATTTCATGGTTCCAAGATGCCTAAGGTGTTTTGTTGTCATGGATAAAAGTCCCAATTCATTTCTTGTCAATTCTCTCTCAATTTCTAGCTCTACTTCAAATATCAAATCTTTTCTTATTACTCTTATCTGCCGAAGGCTACCTTTTATACTAGATCCATCTTTATCAACACTTGTAAAACTTCTTACTTCAGTAAGTGACTCCTTTATCTCTCCACTGCTTAATATTTGTTCTTGAACAGCTTTTTCTATAATACTCCTTATTCCTTGTGCTAATGTCATATCAGAAAACTTTAGGGTTTTCCATTGTTCAACTCCTGATCCTCCTGTCCCTAGGAGATTGTCAATTATAGAACCATACTTTTTTTTACCTAGTTCAGATACTATATCTTCCATAGCTTCACGAAAGTTACCCTTAAATGTTTTGGCTTTCATATATGGTAGTCCAAAATCATCACAAACTACTTCAAGATCTACTGAACCCGGTATAGAATATCCACTGCCAAATATAGCTTCTGTAATTAGCTTAATTTGTATTTTATAGTCTCCCATAATTATCCCTCCTTTTGCAACTCAATAAACAAGTCCATCGCCTCAATTGAGTCATAATACATGCAACGGTCATCATAAAAACAATAATCACCACATGCATCCTTAAACCTTGGAAAATAATTACTAATTTGATTAGATAAAAGATAGAATTCTGTTTCCTTTTCTCCTTTTTTAAGTATTTCCCGTAATTTTTTTAATTTACTGCGAGCAATTTGTTTTTCATCTATTTGCAATTTTGTAATATAACTGTTTGCTAATAAAAAGTTTTTATAGTTTGTCCACTTTTCTGGGTTATTTATATATAGCGGTCTCATATTTAACTTCTTGCCATCTAAGCTTTTATAATAATCTTCTCGTATATTTAAAATTGGACCTATTATATCCCCCTGTTCTATATGCCAATCTATAAGTGAATAGTCTGCATCTGTATTTTCATAATCTTTTAATAACTGTTTCTTTGCATTACTACATAGATCTTCTGCTAATTCGTATGCCTTATAAAATTGATATCCTGCTCTAACAATAGCTACTCCTGCACAAGCGTTAAGTTTTATAGTTTCGCCATTAATATCCATCCCAAAACTATTTAGATGTTCAAGAAATATTCTTGCACTTTCAATCCCAATCATCCCGTTTGTTACATACGTAATATCATCTCCTGCTATAATAATTGGAATAAGCGGAAACTTATCTTCTTTTATTTTTGTATATTGGGCTAAATCATTTTCATTCCTTTTTATTTCTTCTGCCATATGCTTAAAGGAACTCTCAAAGGCAAGCTTTATATCGTCACTAAATTTCTTAAGTGCTTTTAAATATTCTTTGTTTATTTCTTTATAATCACAATCTTCATATTTGAATTCATCTTTTAATTTATTGAGTTTTTTTCCCATTTGATTGCCATCTATATGAACAACTGCTACATAGTTTTTATTTCCCTTGCTTAATTCTCTAAATTCATTTATGGAATTTTTAACTGGCAGTAAATTATCAAATTTCTTAGAATTTTTCTCAGAATTTTCTATCTTAATCTTTATTTCCGAACAAATCGTTTTTTACCATCTAAATCATATTCAGTGAAATTTGCAGGTAGTCCAGTTGATTCACACAATCTTTCTATCCCAAAAGAAAGTTGTCCTCCGCTATGTTCCCTTCTGTTCTTCTTAATAGCCAATTTTATATATGCATTATCAATTTTCTCTTTAACTTTTTCCATATCCTCATCATATTCTTCAATTACCATAAATACTTCAACACCGGGATATTCATACAAAACCTTTTCACTAATATTTTTTATAAATTCTCTTGCTTCTATTGTAGTTGGGAATATATATAAGCTGCTACCACCACCATTATATATTAGATTATCTGCATATGTAGGATTTACTTTGTTAGGTATCAGTTCTATAATATCCTCTATAATTATTGAAGCACCTCTGTTTTCTTTTAGCTTATTGCTTGAAAATATATACTGCTGTTTTTTTGATACTTCCCATAAAACCAATGCTCCCATAAACCTTTTCTCCTTTACTAATTAATTGCTAATACTCCATAAATATCACATGGGATACCTTGTGTATGATATATATTGCTATTGCTATCTCTATCCTTTATTTCCTTTGCCCCCTTTCTCGTTATAGAATATATAGTTATTAACCCAATTTCCTTGCAAAGATTTATCACTCTATAAGTTGCACCATGATCACCTTGAACCAGTATATAGTCATCCTTGTCTGCTACATTTATTATCCATTCCATAACTTCATTAATAAAACTGGATATATCAATCAAATCTGAGAGAATTGAACTCCAAATTTTTTGTAGCTCTAAAGGCAAATATATAAATTCGTCAATTTTTAAATTTTCTCTTGCATCTAATATTTTCTCATCCGTTAAAGTATGGGAAATATGAGAATTAACCTTTTCATTTTTTATTTTCTGACTATACTTTTTCTTTGAATACTAACCTTTCAAAAGATAAAATGAAATCATCTAGTTTATTATAAAACGTTCTATATTTTCTTGGATTTTTTCTGTAACCTGCGTGGTTTAAATCATTTCTTGTATCACCCGTATCTTCAAACAATTGCACTAAATCACAATTTATATACTTACTAATATTTTCCTCTATAGGGTTATGAATGTCCTCTTAATATTGATTATACAGATTCCAGTGAAAGACAGTTGGTGGAAACTGTTTTGTTAAGTAAAGATAAAAGAAAAAATATACTATTATATTATTATGGTGCTAAAATTAAATAAATGGTACAATTCAAATCCTCTTAGGTATTATAAATCCATATACAGTAAAGTTGAGAACACCGCAATGGTATGGTTAGTTTCAGTTCCTCATAGGCATTATAAATCTAGTGTTGGTGATTGTGAAACATTTGTTAATATTAATATGAAAATGTTCAAAAATTAGAATCTCAAAATGCTCAAATTTGTACATTTTCTTGTATAATATTTCCATGATTTAACAACTAGACAACAAGTTAAGGGGATATTATTCGAAAAGATGTACTTAACCAAATTAAAATGATAAGGGAGGAAGAGTATGTATTGAACAAAAGTGAACTAGCTAGAAGATTTAGCTGTGACAGAAGAACAGTTGATAAGTACCTTAAGGATGCAAGCACTGAAACAAAGAAACCTAGAGAAATAAGCAAAGCAACAATTAGATTCGACACCAGCCCAGGGCTCCAAGCTCAGGTGGATTGGAAAGAAAGTATTACTATGATAAATAGGCAAGGTGAAGTTTTTGAAATAAATATTTTTCTTATGGTCTTAGGGTATTCTAGATTAATAAAGCACATTCTGAAAATCGCTTAGATGTTAAATTAAAGCACTTTGCGAAGTATAAGTTACTAATAATAGATGAAATAGGCTATTTACCAATTGATAAACAAGGAGCTAATCTATTATTTCAGTTAATAAATAAAAGATATGAAAAGGATTCAACAATAATTACAACAAATCAACCTTTTAGCAAATGGGGAGAAGTATTCTCTGACATAACCTTAGCTAATGCCATCTTGGATAGGCTCATCCATCATTCAAGCATAATCAAAATCACAGGTCCATCTTACAGGTTAAAAGGGAAAATAGATTTAATGGAAACGAAAAAGGTAGCAATAATTAATTCTAATAATTGTACATTTTGAGATTCTAAAAAAAGGGATGCGGACAAAATTGGACTTTAAATTTATGCAACAAGACCAAGTTTTTGTCTATACTCATATGGGCTCAATCCACCCAAAGATTTTTTAATTCTCTTTTCATTATACCATTTTATGTATCTATCTAGTAGATTAATGAAGTTATCAATTGTTACATCTAACCATGAATTACAATAGAACATCTCATTTTTAATCTTCCGAAGAATCCCTCACATGCTGAATTATCTGGAGAGCAACCTTTTCTAGACATTGATCTAATTAGTTTGGCATCGTCCATTCGTTTTATCCAGCCAGGCCATCTGTAATGCGCTCCTCTATCTGAATAAATAATAGGATAATCATCTGGGTTTAGTGTTGCTATCGCATTGTCAAGCATTGTATTCACCAAATCAGCGTTTGGGGATGTCCCAATTGTCCAGCTTACAACTATACCATTAAAACAATCAACAATTGGCGATAAATAAACTTTTCCTGTAGGAATATGAAATTCTGTTATATCTGTTAACCATTTTGTATTAAGCTCTGTAGAATGGAAATCTCGTTGTATTATATTATCTACTTCTGGGCTTATTTCACCCATGTATGATGAATATTTTTTCTGTTTTGGCTGATAAACGATAAGCTCATTCTGCTTCATAATCTTTCGTATAACCTTTTCAGATACAACAGTTCCTTTGTTTTTTTAAACTAAATAGATTCTTCTATATCCATATATTTTATAATTATCATTAAAGATATCTGTTATATCTTGTCTAAGTTGAGCGTATTTGTCTCCTTTTCCCAGCTGAGCTTTCTGATAGAAATAGCTGCTTTTTGGAAGGTTAAGAAAATGGAGTAGTTCCTTTAATTTATATTTGTTTTTAAGGGCATCAATCACTTCAGTTTTTTCTTTATTTGTTAGTTTTTTCGGATTGATGCCCGGATCTTTTTTTATTATATCTGTTGTCTTTTCTAAGATATCTTTTTCAAGTTCAAGCCTGTGAATTTGATCTTTAAGGCGATTAACCTCCATTTCAAGACTTTCTTTATCATTTGGTAAATCTATTCTTGGTTTCACTTTCGCAGCCGCCTCTTTTCCTAATTGCTGGTTCTTCCAGTTATATAGAGTTACTCTATCAACTCCTATATCATCTGCAATATCTTTGACTGTTTTTTCGCGTAGAAGAAGTTCTTTTACTGCTGACACCTTTTGCTCTTCAGTATATTCTACCAACGATTTTCGATATGAACAATCCTTTTGCTGACCTAGAAATTTTTCGTCTATCCACGCTTTAAGAATAGACCTACACGGATAACCTAATGCAGCAATGGTCTTAGTAGCATTAGAGCCATGATCAAGATAATACTTAATAGCTTTTTCTTTTTGTTCTTCAGTATATTTTAGTTTTCTAGTATATTTGTCTTTAAATGCACCACTATCCCTGAACTCGTAGTACCATTTTCTCAAAGAATTACGAGATGGATAACCAAGTGTTTCAATAGTTTTTAACAGTTGTTTATCATACTGAATATATAAATCCACAGCTTTTTTCTTTTCTTCTAGGGAATACATCAAAACCCTCCTTTATTTTGGTCCAGGATTTTGTCCGCATCCCTTATGGTACACTTTTCAGTTGACAAATACAAAACAACTACTATACAACACATAGTAGTGTAGTTTCAATTCCTTATAGGTATTATAAATCCTAGCAAGATGTGGCAATGCAGTACCTCCACCGTTTGCGTTTCAATTCCTTATAGGTATTATAAATCCATAAGGCTCTTGTGAGTCTTCTGGTGCGTTTGTGGGGGTTTCAATTCCTTATAAGTATTATAAATCGTATGGGATGGGTTAGACATTGACAATATGCCGATGTTTCAATTCCTTATAGGTATTATAAATCCTTAAAGAATGATTTTAAAGATATCCTAGATGGCTAGTTTCAATTCCTTATAGGTATTATAAATCAATGGAAGTACTGATAGAAGAATTAAAGGAGGCTAAAGTTTCAATTCCTTATAGGTATTATAAATCATCATTTTTATTAAATTTAACTTTATTTATTGCGTAGTTTCAATTCCTTATAGGTATTATAAATCGCAAAGCTACCAAAGATAAGAAAGAAAGTGTTGTTAGTTTCAATTCCTTATAGGTATTATAAATCTTTAACAGGGATTTTTTGAGAGAAGTATTATTATTAGTTTCAATTCCTTATAGGTATTATAAATCTTTGCTGGTAACATTAAAAAATGATTATGAATTTTAGTTTCAATTCCTTATAGGTATTATAAATCATAAAACCCCCTATAAAATAAATGAAAGGATGAAACGTTTCAATTCCTTATAGGTATTATAAATCTTAGAAATAGGTTCTAATTGATTTTGTAAATTCTCGTTTCAATTCCTTATAGGTATTATAAATCACTAGGTGAGTTTTATACCGAAGATTTGAAAAACGCCGTTTCAATTCCTTATAGGTATTATAAATCGGTGTTATGTATATAGGTGAGAATACCTATAAAGGGTTTCAATTCCTTATAGGTATTATAAATCCTGTGGGGACTTAGAGAACTTAGAAGGTTTAGGGTTGTTTCAATTCCTTATAGGTATTATAAATCTTATATGGAGGTTGTAAAAAATGAATGAAAATATTTAGTTTCAATTCCTTATAGGTATTATAAATCACCTAGTGGGGGCTATTGGAACAAGTGCAAGATTTCGTTTCAATTCCTTATAGGTATTATAAATCGTCTTGTTAGAGGAAAAACAAAATGAGAAAAATAGCGTTTCAATTCCTTATAGGTATTATAAATCTCGAAATAGGAGAGATAATCTCCTATATGTAGCAAAGTTTCAATTCCTTATAGGTATTATAAATCCAAAGACACCACTAGAAAGATATGATTTAGCCAAAGAGGTTTCAATTCCTTATAGGTATTATAAATCCTCAATGATGCAGACAAAAGAGCAGTATTTGAGATTAGTTTCAATTCCTTATAGGTATTATAAATCCCTCAACTTTTATAGAATCAGGTTGTGGCTCTACCTGTTTCAATTCCTTATAGGTATTATAAATCATGTGGAATTTGTGGACAACCAGTTGATATGAGTTGTTTCAATTCCTTATAGGTATTATAAATCCAATATTGGAATCCGACAACACAACAGTATGAAGTTAGTTTCAATTCCTTATAGGTATTATAAATCATTAGGGAAAGCATATGTGCAGATAATACCATCGTCGTTTCAATTCCTTATAGGTATTATAAATCTCAGGAAGCAGGAGTAAAGTTTGATGCACATTACAATGGTTTCAATTCCTTATAGGTATTATAAATCTTCTTTTTAGGCACCTTCTTAGCTACCCATGTAACGTTTCAATTCCTTATAGGTATTATAAATCAAATTGATGTAGTGATTGCAAGGGTTACAGAAAATAGTTTCAATTCCTTATAGGTATTATAAATCCTTAGGAATATTATCAATGCTCCTTGTTGTCTATGAGTTTCAATTCCTTATAGGTATTATAAATCTCGAAGAAGGAGAAGGATTCAAAATAATTGAATATGTTTCAATTCCTTATAGGTATTATAAATCTTGATTTTAAAGCTAATAACAAAGTATGGGTAGAAGCGTTTCAATTCCTTATAGGTATTATAAATCTTGCGAAATAGTCGAAGAAGGAGAAGGATTCAAAAGTTTCAATTCCTTATAGGTATTATAAATCCTATTATATATATGTCAAACAATCCATAAGTCGCCGCAGTTTCAATTCCTTATAGGTATTATAAATCCGGAACTTATGTATGGTGCCAAGAAACCAGAAACGAGTTTCAATTCCTTATAGGTATTATAAATCCATTATTGTGACTTACTTCTGTATCATTAGAGTGAAAGTTTCAATTCCTTATAGGTATTATAAATCCCATTCTGTGTCATGGTTATTCGAAGTCTTTTTACGGTTTCAATTCCTTATAGGTATTATAAATCTCTTACCCCAAGTTGTGTTCCGTTCCAGGTGAATTCGTTTCAATTCCTTATAGGTATTATAAATCGGCTATTCCTAGCAAAGTCACCTTGTGCGTCTCCTGGTTTCAATTCCTTATAGGTATTATAAATCCTAAACATTCCATCAGAAACCTGTATAACTTTTCCTTGTTTCAATTCCTTATAGGTATTATAAATCTTTTCACCTAGTGCATTACCTAATATGATGATGACAAGTTTCAATTCCTTATAGGTATTATAAATCTCTATCTTTTTCTGCCACACCCACCTACTAATCAAAGTTTCAATTCCTTATAGGTATTATAAATCTAAAAGTGTAGTCGCCCTCTGGTCTTTCTTGTACTAGTTTCAATTCCTTATAGGTATTATAAATCCTGTCAACCCATCTGTTTTAGCAGTTATCAATACTCTGTTTCAATTCCTTATAGGTATTATAAATCTTAGATTAGAAAATGGGTGGTTGGTAGCAGGAGTTCAGTTTCAATTCCTTATAGGTATTATAAATCCCCAACACAACCCCAATTGCAGGAGAAATCTTTTCAAGTTTCAATTCCTTATAGGTATTATAAATCCCCAAGCTTCTTTGAAAGGACTAAACATATCAGCGAAGTTTCAATTCCTTATAGGTATTATAAATCGAGTTGAGGGAGATAGTGACTATGTATACGTAGATTGTTTCAATTCCTTATAGGTATTATAAATCTTACTGGATACATATATCCACCACCTAGTATTCAATGTTTCAATTCCTTATAGGTATTATAAATCATATAAAATAAATGTATAAAAACTATTGACATACATAGTTTCAATTCCTTATAGGTATTATAAATCTCGGATATAGTTGCACTAGACGGTTATAGAATAGCATGTTTCAATTCCTTATAGGTATTATAAATCTATACTGATGTTCCCATTCGTGAATATCATAGGTTTGGTTTCAATTCCTTATAGGTATTATAAATCCTATTTCTCCATTTTCAAGGATTTGTTGTTGTCTAAGTTTCAATTCCTTATAGGTATTATAAATCAAAACTAGCAACTTCGCCAGAATCTTGAATTCCTTTGTTTCAATTCCTTATAGGTATTATAAATCGCCACCATCAGCAGGGTAGGGCGGTATATTTACATTTAGTTTCAATTCCTTATAGGTATTATAAATCTCCCTATTATCAAGAGAATATCGTCAATGATTTTAAGTTTCAATTCCTTATAGGTATTATAAATCTAGTCGCAAGTTATGGAAGAATGAAAGATGCTGGTAGGTTTCAATTCCTTATAGGTATTATAAATCGCATCATATCTAAGCTTATTATCGCCTACATCTAACTGGGTTTCAATTCCTTATAGGTATTATAAATCAAGAAAAAAAAGAAAATGTTGATTTAGATGAAATAGTGTTTCAATTCCTTATAGGTATTATAAATCTTCTAGGAATTCTGTCCTATTATCTAGATATATCTTAGTTTCAATTCCTTATAGGTATTATAAATCTCCCATACTGGAACTCCTGCTTGTGCTAGTTGTTTGTTTCAATTCCTTATAGGTATTATAAATCTCAATATTTCTACCTTCTTTATTTCTAGTCCTATCAGAGTTTCAATTCCTTATAGGTATTATAAATCTGGTATGTTCAAGTACATGAAGAACCTACAGGAGCAGTTTCAATTCCTTATAGGTATTATAAATCAAGATTTTACAAAGTTGGGGAATTTGAACTTAGGATGTTTCAATTCCTTATAGGTATTATAAATCCAGATCATTATAAAGCAGTTGGGCAGACATTTGGTGAGTTTCAATTCCTTATAGGTATTATAAATCAGCACAAAATGTTGTTTTACCATTCTTTCTAGCTATGTTTCAATTCCTTATAGGTATTATAAATCCAGTGTAAGGGTTACTAAAACACCAAAGATAACAGGGTTTCAATTCCTTATAGGTATTATAAATCTGTGAAATATGCAAAGACACCGAATGGGTTGATATGTTTCAATTCCTTATAGGTATTATAAATCACGGTAAAGAAGAGGGACAAGCTTCTGCAAAAGAAAGGTTTCAATTCCTTATAGGTATTATAAATCCAGGAGGGGACAAATTTGAAACTAATAATTGATAAGTTTCAATTCCTTATAGGTATTATAAATCTAGACATCAGTCCTCATGTTAGAAGTGTATCAATTTCAAGTTTCAATTCCTTATAGGTATTATAAATCTTATAGTTGCTGCGCATTAGAAACCTATTGTGCATGTTTCAATTCCTTATAGGTATTATAAATCTTCAAGTAATGCATTAACATTATCTCTTATTCTATGTTTCAATTCCTTATAGGTATTATAAATCTATATGAGTGTTCCATGGTCTTATGGCCACTATCTTAGTTTCAATTCCTTATAGGTATTATAAATCCACTATAGCCGAGCTTTTCAAGGAACCGAACTGGAATAGTTTCAATTCCTTATAGGTATTATAAATCCACAACCTATAGGTCTATTGTGTATATAGCAGATTTTGGTTTCAATTCCTTATAGGTATTATAAATCCAATTAGCAAAGTATGAGATAGAAAAGCTAGAAAGGTTTCAATTCCTTATAGGTATTATAAATCAAGGAGGTAGAGGTGGTAGAGCAGATGTAGTGGCAGGTTTCAATTCCTTATAGGTATTATAAATCGTCCATGTGTCAATATTTTTTTCTTTTAATTCTTTGTTTCAATTCCTTATAGGTATTATAAATCCCTTAAAATTTAGAGAGGTAATTTTATGAAGGAAAGGTTTCAATTCCTTATAGGTATTATAAATCTTGCTTTGTTTTGAAGGTATAGCCTTTCTTTAAGTGCGTTTCAATTCCTTATAGGTATTATAAATCTCCACAAGCTAAAGACTTATTGTTAGCTCTCTATTTTAGTTTCAATTCCTTATAGGTATTATAAATCTTCCTATAATATCTGCAACATTTGCGGGCGTATATCCGTTTCAATTCCTTATAGGTATTATAAATCTTATTTACTTCTTATTATAGTATATGCTAGTTGTCTTGTTTCAATTCCTTATAGGTATTATAAATCCCGGTAGTAGCTCTAGGAGAAATGTACTTTAAAGGGTTTCAATTCCTTATAGGTATTATAAATCCTTCACTTCTTCTATGTCCGGACCCTGTGTAGCTGTGTTTCAATTCCTTATAGGTATTATAAATCGTAGGTTGTAGTTGTTTTTGCTGATTTATATTTGTGTTTCAATTCCTTATAGGTATTATAAATCAGTCGAAACGGCTACTTGTTAGCCGTCTATAGCAACGTTTCAATTCCTTATAGGTATTATAAATCAGGCACCTTTATATATGGCAAGTTAAACAAATATGGGTTTCAATTCCTTATAGGTATTATAAATCTTGAGGATATGGATAGCCAATTAGTAGCAGATATAAAGTTTCAATTCCTTATAGGTATTATAAATCTGGACCCAGATACAATTATCAGGCTTGCTACTCAATGTTTCAATTCCTTATAGGTATTATAAATCTT